>CAZLER010000071.1:0-1629 GCA_964558595.1 uncultured Thermotogae bacterium | reverse complement strand
CAGTAGGACCAGAGCTTCTGGACGATGCGGTGGGCGGTGTCGCTCATTCGGGATCGGTCTCCTTAGTGCCTGCCCGACGCGCGAGAAGCTCGGCCTGCACGCGGCGACCGAGGTCCGTGAGCCTGTACCGCTGCTTGCTGCTACGGGGCTTGTCCGGGATGGTCCTTTCGATCAGGCCTGCCGCGAGGGCCGGCCGAAGGTAGGCCGTCCGGAAGTGCTCGTCGTCCTTCAGGCCCAGCGCCTCCTGGAGCTGCTGGCGCGCCATCTCCCCGACGAGGGTCTGCGCCAGCCGCACTTCCGGGGTGACTTCCGGGGCGACTTCCGGGGTGACAGCGGGGGGCATATACCTGGCACCCAGCTCTGCCCGCTCGTGGACCGGCAGCCGGACCAGGAAGTACGTCCGATCCTCGTCGCTCTCGAACTCGGGCGGCGGCGAGCCGTTGCGCTTCATCGCCCGCAGAATCTTGGGAACACCCGTCGAGCGCCCCTCGGTGAGATCCAGCTCCTTCAGGAACTCGCCGATGCGGCGGTTGCGATAGCGACGGCTGACGGCCTTGCCAGTTTGGAAGTCCACCATTCGGATGGACCGGTCCGGACCGGGAAAACTGAGCACGACCAGATCCTCGGGCGTGATGCGCACCTCGATCGGTTCACGAAGCTGGTAATCACGATGGTAGACGGCGTTCACGATGGCCTCTTCGATCGCCACACGCGGGAAGTTCCAGAACCGCTCGGCTTCCGGCCGCTCCGCATGCTTGATGACCGTCTCCTTCAGATACCGGCTGGAGACGTACTCGATGGCGTCTCGCGTAATGCGCGCGAGCGGCCCGCGGAACTCCTTCTCCTCGAACTGGTCGCCGCCCGGACCGTCGGGGAAGTACACGACATCGATCTGCGTGACGGGAAAGAAGCGGTGCGGAGCATCGTTGAAGAAGAGGAGGCCGACGTTCTTGGGGAACGGCGCTTCCAACGGGCCGCCGATGATGTTCATCTGGCGGCCGAGAGCCTCGACGGAGAGCGTGTGAGCCTCGCGTCGGAGTTCGCTGCCGATCTCGTCCAGGAACTCGCCGATCAGGCGGCGGGAGAGATCGTCGAGAGACGCCTCGGGATTGGCTCGGTCGTCGAATGGAATCCTACCGCCGAGCGCGAGCAGTTCCCGTTCGATGTCGCCCTTGGCGCGCAGCGTGCTGGAGTTGATGCGCACGTAGTTCGCCCAGTCGCGCGCGCCCTTCGCTAGGGAGACCTTCGCCTTGTAGGGGCGTGCGTCGCCGCCGGGCACCCAGATGACGAGTACGGTCTTGCCATCCACGGCGTAGGGAGCCGTACGGGGATGCACCGGCGGCTGGATCGCCCCGTTCCCCAGGTTCAGAAGCTCCTTCTGGATCGCATCGATCTGGTCCGGGTCGATGCCCTTCGGCGGCAGCACCGGCCGGCCGTTCGCCTCCTCGACCCCGATCACGAGGTAGCCGCCGCCGAGGTTGTGGAAGTCGTTCGCGAAGGCGCAGATCGTGTGAAGGGCGCTCTCGGGGTTCCAGCCCGCCTTGTACTCGACGCGCTCGCCTTCGATCGCCCGCTGGCGTTCGTCGGGCTGGTCGCCGGTGGCGACCGCGCGTCGCCAGCGAGCTGATC
>CAZLER010000070.1:0-1657 GCA_964558595.1 uncultured Thermotogae bacterium | reverse complement strand
CAGGACGCGCAGTGGATCGTCTTCTGCGGCGTTCGCTTCATGGGGGAGACAGCCGCCGTGTTGTGCCGTCCAGAGCAGCAGGTGCTCCTACCCGTCCCCGGCGCCGGCTGCTACCTCGCCGACTGCGCCGATCTCCCCTCGATCGAAGCGGCGTGGGAGAGGCTGGAAGTGCACTGTGGCCGTGGGCAGATGACTCCGGTCACCTACGTCAACTCGTCGATCGAGCTCAAGGCGTTCTGCGGCCGCCACGGGGGTATCGCCTGCACCTCGTCCAACGCCGAGGATGCGTTGCGGTGGGCGCTCGGGCGATCGCCACGCGCCCTGTTCTTCCCCGATCGGCAGCTGGGCACCCACGCCGCACGGCGATTCGGCGTCCCGGACGACGAGATCGTCCTCTGGTCGAAGGAGCTGAGCAACCCCCAGCTGGAGGGGGCTCGCGTCGTCGTGTGGCCCGGCATCTGCAACGTCCACCAGCGATTCCGGCCGGAGCAGATCGATCGGGTCCGGCAGCACCACCCGGAAGCGATCATCCTCGTCCACCCCGAGTGCCCGCCGGCGACCGTCGCCCGGGCCGACCGCAGCGGATCGACGGGACAGCTCCTCGCCGCGGTGGACGCCGCCCCGCCCGGCAGCACGCTGGCTATCGGTACCGAAGCGAGGTTCGTCCACCGACTTCGCCAGCGCTATCCGGACAAGCGCATCCTCGATCTCTCCGACGTTCCCGCCGTCTGCGATACGATGTCGGAGATCACGCTGTCCGATCTGGAAGCGACGTTGGCCGACATCGCACAAGGGAGGGTAGACCGTCGTCGAATCATGATCGAGGAGAGCACGTCCCGGTGGGCCCGCCTGGCGGTCGAGCGGATGCTCGCCCTTCCGCCGCGCCACGCCGGCCGGGACTAGCCGAAGCGACCCTGCAGGTAGTCGCCGACCCGTTCATCGTGCGGGTTCTCGAACACCGACTTGGTCGGCCCGAACTCGGCCAACTCTCCCCCCGCAAGGAGGACGGCGACGCTGTCGCTCACCCGTCCCGCCTGTTGCAGGTTGTGGGTCACGATGATCACGGTGAGCTCCTCGGCGAGCTCGCGCGTGGTGTGCTCGATCCGGTCGCTCGCCTTGGGATCGAGCGCCGAGCACGGTTCGTCCATCAGCAAGATCTTGGGACACACCGCCAGGGCACGGGCGATGCACAGTCGCTGCTGCTGCCCGCCCGACAGGGAGAAGGCGCTGTCCTTCAACCGGTCCTTGACCTCGTCCCACAGCGCCGCCCGCTGCAGCGCATCCTCAACGAGATCGGCAAGCTTCCGCCGATTGCGCAAGCCGTGGATCCGCGGCCCGTAGGCGACGTTGTCGAAGATCGACTTGGGAAAGGGATTCGGCCGCTGGAACACCATCCCGATCTTGTGACGCAGCACCACCGGATCCGTCTTCAGGAGATTCTCCCCTTCGAACAGGATCCGCCCGGTCGCCCGGGCGCCGGGCACGACCTCGTACATCCGGTTCAGGGTGCGGAGCAACGTGCTCTTGCCGCAGCCGGAAGGCCCCATGATCGCCGTGACGCCATCACGCGGAATCCGCATCGAGATGTCGCGGAGCACCTTGTTCTTCGAGTAGTGGAAGTCGAGGTCCTCGACGTCGATGATCGTCTCGCCGTAGA
>CAZLER010000069.1:0-1846 GCA_964558595.1 uncultured Thermotogae bacterium | reverse complement strand
ACACCTCGGCTGGATTCCGCTCTCCCGTGACCCGGCAGTCGGCGACGATCCATGACGCACGACCCTTCGCGCCCGCCGCGATCGGCTCTGTGCCGATGCTGCCCTGCGAAGCCCGCTATCGTGGATATCCACAGGTCGGACAGACGCATTGCGGATTGCCGGGTTGGTCGGTTCACGGGCTGCACTTCCGGTTGAACACGCCAGGCTGAACGGATGCGGATGGACCCGGCGGTCCGCACCGATCGGCGGAGCGGACGAGATCGAGAGAGGCAGCAGCCCGATGAACATCTACGTTGGGAACCTTCCCTACAACACGACGTCCGCAGAGTTGGAGACCATGTTCTCCCCTCACGGCACCGTCGATTCGGCTCAGGTCATCATGGACCGGGCCACCGGCCGCTCGCGCGGCTTCGGATTCGTCGAAATGTCGAACGATGAAGAAGGCCGCGCCGCGATCGAGGCGCTCGACAACCAGGACATGGGCGGACGCAGGCTGACGGTGAACGAGGCCCGGCCTCGCACCGAGCGTCGCGGCGGCGGTGGCGGCGGCGGCGGCGGCGGCCCACGCCGCGACGGTGGCGGCTACGGCGGCGGCGGACGCCGCGACGGTGGCGGCTACGGCGGCGGGCGCGACCGTTACTGATCCGGTGACGACCGACGACACACAGGTCTACCGAACCCGGGGCGTCGTCGCCGAGGTGCTGCGAGACGCAGTGTTTCGAGTGAAGACCGAGGAGGGCCACGAGGTCATGGCACGCGCATCAGGCAGGATGCGCCGAGGCCGCAAGATCCGAATCCTCCCCGGCGACACGGTCGACGTCGAGGTATCGCTCTACGACCCCACCAAAGGACGGATCGTCTGGCGCTATCGCTGACGTGCGACCGACAGCCATGAACGAGGACCGGGCCCAGCGGCCCGGTCCTCGTCGTTGTGGGCACACCGTCGGACCGTCAGTCGATCGGGATCTGATGGAGGATCTCCAGCGTTCCCAGATCGTTGCCCTGGAGCGCCCGCCACGACAGCGTCCAGAGGGTGTCGCCGACGACCAGCGAGCGCTGGATCGGCGGCGCCGTCGGCCCGTACTCGGGCCAGCACACCTCGAGGCGCTCGTCTGCGGCCACTGCGACGTCGATCGGGAGTTCTCCCGCGTAGGACTCGAGATCCTCCGTGGGGACTCGCTCACACCAGTACCCCTCATATCCGCCGATCTCGTCGTCGGCGCACACCTGGACGATCACTCCCTCGGCCTGGTACTCGAGAGGAAGATCCACCAGACGGCAGTCCGGTTCCTGCCGGGCGGCGAAGTCGTGACTGATCCTGCCGAGTTCGCTCAAGCCGCCCTCCGTCCCAAGGATCACGGCGCCGTAGAAGTCGGATTCCCAGCTCTCGACCGGGAGCACGGCGATCCCCAGCGGCGCCCAGTACAGGAACGCATGATGATCCCACTCGGCTTCGGTGAAGCCCCCTTCCAGAGTCCAGGCATCGACTTCCCGCGGGTCGGCGGGATCTGAGACATCGAACAACGACACCTTCGCCCCGGTGGTGCGCCCGTCGTCGGTAGCGTCCTGACCAACGCCCAGCAGCAGCCCGTCTCCGATCGGATGGAGGTAGGCGGAATATCCGGGGATCTTCAGTTCACCGGAGATGACAGGATCGTCAGGGTCACGAAGGTCGAGGACGTAGAGCGGGTCGACCTGCCGGAAGGTGACCACGTAGCCTGTCTCGCCGAGGAAACGCACCGCGAAGATCCTCTCGCCGCGGCCGAGGTTGCCGACCCGGCCTACCTCGACCAGGCGATCGCCACTGCGCTCCAGCGTGACGACCCCACTCTCCGAGGACTCCTCG
>CAZLER010000068.1:0-1889 GCA_964558595.1 uncultured Thermotogae bacterium | reverse complement strand
CGCGTGGATACGCGCGCGATGCGCAACCAGGTGCGCCGGCTGTTCGATCACGACATGGCGCTCACCGCGTCGATCCGCGCCGTCGAGCCGGATCTCGATCTCGAGCCGTTGGGCGATCTCCTGTTGCCGTTCCGCGCTCCCGACCGGGCGATCCGTTTCGTGGGCTTCGACGAGGCGGGGCGGGGGGCGCTCGCCGGCCCGGTGACCGTCGCCTGTGTGTCGGTCGATCTCGGGGACGGGGAGGGAGCCCGCAATCCCGTGCGCAAACGGTTGGCCGTGGCGCTGGCCGGCCTCGACGATTCCAAGCTGGTTCCGGCCGACCTCCGGACGAGCCTGCGTGAGGCGATCGTCCACGACTTCGACTGGGGCGTGGGGCACGCGTCGCCGGCCGAGATCGATCGCGTCGGCGTGGTGGCGGCGTGCCGGCTTGCCGCCCGCCGGGCCTGCAAGCGGCTGTTGAAGAAGACCGACTTCGCCCTGCTCGATCGCGGGCTGTCGCTCGACGAAGCCGCGCTGGGATTCCGGCTGCCGCAGCTGCAGCTCACCCACGGCGACACCCGCTCGCTCCACATCGCCGCGGCATCGGTGCTGGCCAAGGTGGCGCGCGATGCCGTCATGGTGAAGCTCGATGCGCGGGTTCCCGGTTACGGTCTCGCGGCCCACAAGGGGTACGCCACCGGCAGGCACTGCGACGCCCTCCGGCAGCTCGGGCCGTCGAGGATCCATCGCCGAAGCTTCTGTCGACGGATCGAAACGCCGGAGAGTCAGTCCTGTTGACAGTTTTTCGCACGATCCCTATACTCGGCGTATTCCGCAGTGCAGAGGGGGTTCACCGATGCGAAGGATGAGAGGGATCCTACTTCTAGGGGCGGTGATCGTCGCTTCGATCGGCCTCGCCACGGTCGGTCAGACAGGAAACGGACACGCGGAGCCGCCGGATACCGGCGGTCTGTTCACCGACGTACCTCGCGATCACTGGGCGTACGAGGATCTGGAATACCTGGCGGCGCGCGGCATCATCACGGGGCTGCCGGGAGGCCGCTACAACGGCGACGAGCCGCTCGACCGCTACTCGGCGGCGGCGATGATCGCGCGAGCGATCAAGTACATGCAGAACAACCCCGAGTCCGTCACGCCCGAGGACCTCGATGTCCTCAAGGACCTGATCTTCCAGGTCTCCGACGAGGTGGCGGCGCTCCAGGGGACGGGAACCGGGGTCGACCCGGCGCTCGAATCCCGGGTAGCCAGAAACGAACAGTCCATTGCGCAACTCAACAGCCAGGTGCAGAATATGAGTACTTCGGATGCAAGCACCCTAACCAAACGTGTGCAGGCCAACTTCATCATCTCGTTGACCGGCCTTCTGATCGGCATCATCGGGGTCGCGTTGGCCACGCTGGGACTGTGAATGTGACGTTGGTCACTTGACTTCGGGAGTTTTGCGTACTATGATGGACACCAAGATCTAGTGGAGAGGCGAATCTTTTGGCGAAGGAGGTGGTTGCCCGACGCGCACATACTCTCTTCTTGGAGAGCACGCTTCTTGTCACCAAGCGATTACGGAAGACTGCGTAAGGAGGTTAGTCAATAATGAAAAGGGCTCTCGTACTGACGCTCATCGGGTTGTTGACCCTGGGCGTGTTTGCGTTTGCGCAGGGTGAACTTGCCGGCGAGTGGTCGACGTCGATCAAGATCAACCCCGGCGCGACCGACTTGGAGGACTTCTTCGGTCCGTTTAGTTCCACGCTCGACGTGTCGTTTACCGTTTCCGATTGGGTGTTCAGCAGCACGTCCGGCTTCTCCGCGGACGGCTTCGTGACCCAGTCGTTCGGCGCGGACGGCGTGCTCGGCGCGTTCTCGTTCTCGACGACGCTCGACTTCGAGCCGTA
>CAZLER010000067.1:0-2057 GCA_964558595.1 uncultured Thermotogae bacterium | reverse complement strand
CTCCACGAATTGGATGAACGGACCCGGACTGTCGCCTATCGCGCTCCGGGTTAACAGCCCGTTGAACAACCACACCTCCTACGCCGCGGCGCACGGCGCGTGGGTCGAGGTGATCGGTGAAATGTCGACGCGGAGGCGCCATTTGCCGTGGATCGTCGCGCCGGTACGCAGGGCGACCCTCACCGCTTCACGCGCCACCGCCGCTGCGAGCGCCGCGAGGGCCCGCGGCGTCCCCGCCCCGACCAGTTTCCGCATCAGCAGCCCGAGATTGCTCGCGGCCGAGTGAATGAGCGCACGTTTCCGAATGTTCGAGTGCTCACGCAGATGCACCCGGCGCATCCCGCCCGTCTCGTAGTGGTGCGCAAACGACCGCTCGACAACCTCACATCGACTTCGCATCAATCGCTTCGCACGCTCACCCCGCATCCGGCGACGGTTCGCGTACACCGCATCCCGCTCTTCGTCTTTCCCCTTCCAGTTGCGCTTCCCGCGATCCGGCTCAGCAATATAACTTCTGAGCTCCGCCTCCGCCAGGTCATGCAGCACATCGTTCGAGTGATACCCCCGGTCCGCGACGACTTCCTTCGGACACGCCGGGACGGCATCGTGATCGGCCGCCACTTCACTGAGATTCTCCATCACCTCGCACAGCGTCTCGCCGATCGAGGTCGTATCACCCCGATCCGCCGGCTGGATCGTCACCGCCAGCGTCGCTCCCGTGTCCAGATCGACCGCGTGCTCCGCCTTGTGCCCCAGATGCGTCCGGCCATCCTTCATCTTCGTGATCTTCGCATCCGGATCGTGCGGATTCATCCAGTCATCATTCGAGGTCTTCTTGTTCTTCCGCTTGCGATCGAGTGTCGCCAGGTCCTTCCGCGTCGGCGTTTCGATCCCGGATGCCTTGGCCAGGTCCGTCAGGTAGGCTTCATAACTTCGACCATCATCACGTCGCACGATCGAACGCATGGCCGCGTTGGCTTCGAGCATCGTCGCATCGATGCCGATCGTCTTGCCCGCGATCAGTCCCGCTGATGCCAGTTGCCTGAGGATCCAGGCAAAGACCTCCTCGTGTGTCTCGACGTCGATGCGCTGACGGATCCTGGACAGTGAGGAGTGATCCGGCGTCGGTTCGGTCAGGTCGTAGCCGAGGAACTCCCGCAGGGTCAGCGAGTCTGCGCAGCGCCAGGCGATGCCGCGTTCGCTGGCGATGCCTTCGAGGTAGCCGATCATGAGCATGCGGAAGTAGACGCCGGGCGGAATGCCCGGTCGGCCGGTCTTCGTCGTGTAGAACTTCGCGCAGAGCGACTCGACGTGTCCATCGAAGTCCGCTTCGGCGAAGATCTCGTTCAGCCGCTGATAGAACGGGCTGCCCGGCCCCGACACGATCGTTGTCCTCGTGATCCAGATCGTGTTCTGCTCTTCACCCTTGCGCTTGCCCAGTGCCATGCCTTCCATCCTCCGTGCTCATCCCGGGATCTCACCCATGATACCGATATCATGGCCGGTCGTCGCGTGAGTTTTTCAACGGGCTGTTGAACCACCGTACATAGAAGTCCCGATACGGCATGAGTTGCTGCTGAACGGCAAGCACTCGCGCGAATCGCAGTACGCAACCCTCGTCCACGAGCTGGCACATCTCTACTGCGGCCATGTGGAATCTCCGGACAGGCGATGGTGGCCGGACAGGCGAACTCTGCCGATCGAGGTCCGCGAGTTCGAGGCGGAATCGGTTGCCTATCTCGTCTGTCGCCGGCGCGGGATTGATCCGAGGTCTAACGAATACCTTTCGGGCTACCTGCAGGCAGATGAGAAAGTGCCAAACATCAGTCTCGACTGTGTCATGAAGGCTGCCGGACTCATCGACTCGATGGGCGAGAAGCTGCTGCACCCGAGGACAGGGCGGAAAAGCTGACGGCGCGATCGAACAACGTCGCTCGACCACGCACCGAGAGCTCCCATGGGTGCCCTCGACTCGGTGCACGCAGCACCGATCCTTTATCGGCATCCGCGCATCCGGGAGGCACCACTTTGCAGGGCGGGAAGGGAGTTTATCTCAG
>CAZLER010000066.1:0-2378 GCA_964558595.1 uncultured Thermotogae bacterium | reverse complement strand
GATGCGGGCATTCGGGACATGCTGTCGGCGGAGGTGGGTATGGTCCGATCGAACCGCGCGGTGGCCGTTTCGGCGATGGTCCTGGCTCTCTTCTTCGTGTCCGCCAGCGGGCAGTGGGAGCAGATCAACGAGGATGGGTTCGGCCTGAACTGTCAGGTCGTGACGGAACTCGTGGAGTTCAACGGAAACCTGGTTGCGAGTACCCGGGCTCCGGCCGGGTTGTTCCGTCTGGGCGATCTGACGGAGGAGTCCTTCTTCTGGTGGACCGAGCTGGACATCCCCGTCACCGGGATCGTCCCCGACGCCGCCGCGGATCCGGGGTCGAGCGCGATCTGGGCGTTGGCTGTCTTCTCCCCGCCTGCGGAACGCTTCCCCTGGCTCTACGCCGCCGTCACGTGGGGAGATCTGAGCTTTCTCGTTCGCACGCAGAACGGCGTCACCTGGTCGCTCGGCAGCGCGGTCTGGGACGCCTCGGCCGATGGCGAGGCGGTCGAACTCTGTGTCTTCGACGACCGGCTCTACGTCTCGGTGGCCGATATCCGAGGGAGCGATGTCTCCAAGATGCGGCTGCACCGCACGGCCAACGGCCGGGATTGGGAGACGATCCCTCCGTCCCAGCTTGCCTTCGGACCGGGCGACCATTGGATCGAGGACCTCGAGGTCTTCGATGGATTCCTCTACGCCGGCGCCTCGGGGCACAACGAGTCCGCGCCCGGCGATCACATCGCCGAGGTCTGGCGGAGCCGGGACGGCCTGTCCTGGTCGCTTGCCGGCGAGCTATCATCCCGCACGGTGTCCGAGGTCGAGTCGATGGAGGTCTTCGACGGGCACCTGTACGTCGGCACGAAGAACCACTTCGGAGTCCTGGAGGAGACGTCGGTCCCCGAGCTCTGGCGATTCGACGGACACACGTGGGAGAAGATCCCGACCGAGGGACGGTTTGTCCAGAACTCCCTTCACCTCGATTCCCTCTGTGCCCACGGGAACGCGCTGTATGCCGGCACCGGCGGGGGCCCGGGGGCCGACCGCGCTCATGGCCGGGTCTACCGCAGCGTCGACGGCGCCTCGTGGGAGCAGATCACGCCCGACCCGATGAGCGAGAACCCGCAGGACTCGTATCTGGTCAACGCCCTCGTCGGCATCGGCGAGTTCCTCTACGTGGGGACTGCCCTCGGCGACGCGCCGGACGGAGCGCAGGTTTGGCGGCTGGGCACGCTTCGATCCGATGTCGGTCCCTCCGTCGCGCGTCACCGGGGCGAGGCCTACCTATTCCACGCCCTCCCCGATGAGGACCAGAATCTCTGGGAGACCGTCCATCGCGACGGGGAACTCGAGGTGCTGGGGGCCGTTCACGACGAGAACGTCATGCGATCGTTCGCCCAATCGACCAAGCAACCGGTCGCCTACGGATACGCGCACACCGGCCTGCTTCTCGGATCCGAGTATCTCCAGCTCGTCTACCGCGATCCCTTCAGCTCGGCGATCTGGCAGGTTCGCAAGTCGTGTCCCGACGGCATGCATTGGTCCTGGGAGACGCCGGCGACGATCCCCGACGCGTCGACGGATCGAGCGCCGGCGGCGACCGCCCACAACTGGGCGGGCCCCAGCGGGCCGCAACTGACGGTGGCGTACGTCGACCCGGACACCTCCCAGATCCACTACCGCGTGCAGCAGGGCACGCGATGGAGCGCCGAGTACACGATGCCCAGTCCCGCGCGAACGACGACCGGCCCCGAGATCATCTCCTTCCGGGACACGCTGTACGTCTTCGCCCGCGGTCACGGATCGGACTCGGTCCTCTACGTGGCTCGGAAGGAGACGAACACCGCGCTCGACTCGCGTTGGTCCATCTCAGGACTGCCCCGCGCCTTCACCCGCCCCTCCTCGACCGACCGCGCCGCGGCGGCCGTCGTCTACGACGGGGCCCTGGTCGTGGCCTACGTCGGCCACAACAACGACTCCATCTGGCTGCGGCGTTCGACCGACGGAGTGAACTGGCAACGCCTCGGATCCATCCGCGGGCCAACGACCCAGAACACGCCCGACCTGGCCGTCGTGGGCGAGACGCTGTACATGGCCTTCCGGCCGACCGACGATCAGGAGGTCTGTTTCGGCACGGTCGAGCTCGACCTCGACAACGAGCGGGATACGCCCGGGCACACCTGGCGATCGCTGCGCCCGATGGACTGTTGCCCCGGGTGCTTTCACATTGTCCAGGAGTTCTTCCTGCCCGTGCTCCCCTTCGGTGACTAGCCAAAGAGCGAATGGCGTATGGCCCGTAGCGTGTGGCTTGTGGCATGTGGAAAGGGGTTCGAGGAGTGGAAATCCGTTCGTAGGGTTCGTAGGGTTCGTAGGGTTCGTAGGGTTCGTAGGGTTCG
>CAZLER010000065.1:0-2615 GCA_964558595.1 uncultured Thermotogae bacterium | reverse complement strand
AGCCGGCACCCTCGAGCAGCTCGCGCGCCTTGTCCGGATCGTAGGGGTACATGTCGTCGATCTCCTCGTTGTAGTACGGCGCCGCCGGCATCAGCAGTCCGTACGCCGGAGGATGGACCCCCTGGAAGACCGCCTGCACGATCGCTTCCTGATCGGTCGCGTAGATGCAGGCTTGGCGGACGGCCAGCTCATCGGTCGGAGCCTTCTGGACGTTGAAGTGGTGCTGCTGCGCGGCGCCGGGGCGCGACTTCTTGATGATGTAGAAATCCGGATTGGCGTCCACCGACTCGACCTGCGTGGTCGGGACCTCGACGATGAAGTCCGTCTCCCCGGCGAGGAGCGCCGTCAGCCGCGTCTCGTCCTCGATGACGAACGAGAAGACGATGTTCTCGATGTAGGGTGCGTCCTGATGCTCAGCGAAGTCCGGGCCCCAGGCGTAGTCCGGGTTGGCCTCGAACTCGATCCGCTGACCGCGGATCTCTCGCGCCAGCACCCACGGTCCCGTTCCAACGAGCTTCTCATGCGTCTCGTCGTTGTCGGGGTTGGAGAAGGCCGTCGGGGAGATCCAGGCAGCCACCGACGCGGCCATCATCTGCAGCAGCGTCGCCTTCGGCTCCGTGTAGGTGAGCTTCACCGTCATCGGCCCCACCAGCTCGTACGACACGATGTCGGCGAAGACGTCGGCGAACTGCTTCGATTTCGTCTCTGGGTCCAACACGCGGTCGATGTTGGCGATCATCGCGTCCGCATTCCACGGCGTTCCATCATGGAAGGTGACCCCTTCGCGCAGATGGAACAGCCAGACCTTACCGTCTTCCTGGGCTTCCCAAGACGCAGCCAGACCCGGATGGAAGCTGCCGTCATCCGCCTGCCGCACGAGCGTGTCCGTCCAGATATTGAGAATCCACCAGACCTGGGTGAAGTTGGTCACGTGGGGATCCAGCGTATCGTAGTCCCAAGCGCGGAACGTCACGCGCAGCGTGTCATCGTCCGCCGCATAGGCCAAACCGGCAAACAATCCGATCATCACGAGAGCGATGATTCCAACCCTTTGAAGCATGTGTACCTCCATGACTGATGATGTGGATGTCGATTCTTCTCCGCTCGTCTCCTTTTGAAGCCTACGGTGTCCGCTCGGCTATCGATCACCCCCTGCTTCGTGGAAAGGCACTGGAGGGTACTACCTAGGCCGTACCGCATGCAAGCCACATCGTTTTGCATCGTGGAAGAGTGACCGACGCATTGGACGGGTGCTCGCCACGACACGATGCCGTCACCAACGGCCTCTCGGCCTCACGAGGTGGGGCTTCGGCGGCGCCGCCTCCCCTGCACCATGATCCGGAATAAGGAACCGGAGAGAGCTCAGCTGCGATGCCGCACGTGGGAGACCAGATCGTGCAGCGCCGCGAGCACGGACAGCGACATGATCGAGGCGACGCCTTCGGGAGGTTCGGCATCGAACGTCACCGCGGACTCCACGACACCGAACGGTGCCTCGACGCGGATCTCGTGTCGATGCGCCGCTCGCGCCGGACCGGCGTAGATCCGCACGTGCGTCCGTTCCGGACCGGCGCCGGAAAGCGCCACCGACGCGGCAATGTTCGTCCGGCCGGGAAAGCCCAGGCATGCTTCCCGCGGCGATCCCTCAAACAGCAGTCGCTCTTCCGACCATTCAGACAGGTCGATCCCTTGGTCACACACATACGGTGCGTCCTCAATGCCGTGACACGGGCGACGGATCGTCAACATGGCCCGATCGATCGTTCCCTGTGCCGCCGCGGCGATCCCATCAAGCCCGGCAACGGCGGCCGAAGGGAGGACACAGCGAATCCCTGCCATCTCGATCCGTCGCTGCACCTCGGGATCCACGATGAGCGCGCAACCGCTGAGCAGGATCAACGACGTGCCGTGTCGCTCGGCTGCGGCCACGATCTGCGGCACCGCCTCCGGAGAGGCCGCCTCGACGAGCACATCGGCGTACCGAGCACAATCGGCGATCGAGCGTGACGGAATCGAGCCGTCCACCCGTTTGTGTGGGCCCCGCGGGTGCCGGGTCGCCACACCGGTCAGCGAAACCCCCGCCACATCGCCCCGCACGATCCGGTCGGCGATCTGCCGTCCGATCGCGCCGTAGCCGATCAGCCCCACACGCAACGTCCCCCACCTCCTTCCCAGGAGTCCCCCGGTGACCTCCCGTTCCGTCGCGGCTCGCCGCGAATTCGACATCCCGCCGGTCGACCCGCCTCCCGCTCCCCATGACCCCCAGCCTCAGTGCCGGTATCAGAGGCAGGGCGGATGCGCGATGATCAGGTTTGGATACAGGGCGACCTCCCATGCGTCAACGGACCCCCTATCCGCATGCTTCGCGGCACCCCACCTGGATCGAATCTCAACCGTCCGCCCGATTCCGCCGACCTCAATCATTGAACGGACAATCGCCAGCCCGTTGGTGTCCACGATGAGCGACCTTCTCGGATGACCGTCATGCCCACCTCCTCGAGACTGTCTCCCCTTCATCACGCTTCATCCGCCGATACAGCGGGGAAACACTCCGCCGGATGGACGGGTCGGCCATCAGCGGTGATCGATACCCCCTCGACCAGGACACCGTCGAT
>CAZLER010000064.1:0-3034 GCA_964558595.1 uncultured Thermotogae bacterium | reverse complement strand
CACAGCATAGCACGGCTCGGGGCGAGAGGATAGAAAGACCGAGGTGAACCGCTAGGTCGCTTCGGGCGGGGCGGGCAGAGGGTCACGGTAGGTTGCCATCAGGGCCGCGGCAGCGAGCGGAAGGAACGATACCACCGACATCACCGTGATCAGCCCGAATCGGTCGGCCAGCCAGCCGATCGGGATCAGCGTAAGTCCGCCGACCCCCCAGGCGAGCCCCATCACCAGGCCGGAGACGAGCCCGGTTCGACCCGGTAGCGTCTCCTGCGCGGCAACCACGCCGACCGGGATCGACGACAGGCCGAACACCCCCGCGGCGGCGATGAACACGAGCGCCGCCGAGATCGGTCCGTGCAGGAACAGCAGGTAGAACGGCGTCGCCAACACCATCGACGTCAGGATCACCCGCTTGCGGCCGAACCGGTCGGACAGGTTGCCGGCGACAAACCCCGTGAGCGCCCCGGTCAGGAGGAACACACTGATTGCCGCGCCGCCGATGAATGCCGAGCCGCCCCGCTCGGTCACCAGCACGGCCAAGAAGGTGGCGAATGCGGTCGAGCAGGCCGAGGAGAGGACGATGACTCCCCACAGTAGAACCAGCCGCCCGGGCAGCTCGCGCATCCGGGCCCGGGTCACGTCGCGTCGCCCCATCGACGGCAGGGCGTGACGTAGCGGCAGGGCAAACGCCGCCAAGATCAGAAGCCCAGGGACGATCAGCCACGGCGTCTGGACCATCCCGAGCCGCTCGACAAACGCCACGATGACCACCGGGGCGATCGCTCCGCCCAGCGTCCCCCCCGACGAGAAGAACGCCATCAGCAAGCCGTGCCGCTTCGGCTTCTCCGCCGCCACCAGCGCCGCGGCGGCCGGGTGGAACAGCGCCGTTCCAACGCCGGAGATCACCATGATGACCAGCAGGTGCACAAACCCTTCGGCCCATCCGACGAGCGACATCGCCAGCACCGTCAGCAGCGGCCCGATGACCACCAGCCACGGCCGTTGTACCCGGTCGGCGAGGTGGCCCAGCCCTGGCTGGAGCAGCGAGTTGGTAACGATGCGGATTGTCCCCAGCGACCCCGCCAGCGCCAGCGACAGGTCGAGCCGATCAATCAGCAGCGGCAGCAGCGGGGCGAAGAAGTGAGAGAAGCCGTCGTTGAGCAGATGTCCGACAAACAGAAGCGCCGTGCGCTTCCACGGCGAGGAGCCCGAACCGCCCGCAGCAACTGACATGATATCGGGAGATGGTAGTCCCGCTTCCACGGGAGCGCAAACTCCGGGTGGCGGTCATTCGTTCATGGCGTCCTGTGGTTCGAGATGCGCTCTCGCGGCAAGCCTGCCCTCAGCGGAGGTTGCCTGTTGACGTCGAAGCGTCCAGGAACCCACGGGCCACGATCCGTACAACGCAGAAACGCGCCACAGTCTACCTCGATCCGGTGCTTGATCGTGCTGCGCGCGTAAAGGTAGCGAAGAGCGATCGGACGGTTTCCGGTCTTCTCAATGAGCCGATCCGGCTCGCACTGGCCGAGGACGCGCAGGATCTGTTCGCATTCGATCAGAGGGCGACGCAGCCCAACCTTTCGTTGGAGGAGGTGGTCAAGGAGCGGCGCGAATGTGGCAAGATGCGACCTTCTCATCAAGCCCTTCGCGCTACAGGGATCTCGAAGTCGATGGCTCGAAGAGGGGAAAGGTAGAGGGCCGTTCGACGGGTCTGCACGTTGGCCGAAGAGCCTCGCCCCGTTGGCTCCACGAAGCTCTCGGGACGAGATATGTGCCGCTTCCGGAGCGGCCGCACCGATTCCTCTACCCCGTTCAGGATGGCAGGTAGGCGGCACCCGTCGTGAAGATCGCGCCTTGGCGAGAGGTTCACCAATGGGACAGTGGCCAAGGGCAACTTGTGCCGCGGGTCAATGCGTATCGGGCGAGTTGGCTGTCCACAGGAACGTCTCTTGCCCGTTCACCGGTCCGATGCCCCGATCGCGTGCCGCGGCGCAACACCGGATCTCCTGGCCTCTTGGCCTCTCCCGCCGGAGTGGAGGATGCGTTCTCCTGTGCGGAATGCGTCGGGTGGGGGCATACTGATAGGATGGAGCGACGGATCGAACTCTCGCCTTACGCTCGGTCTTCGATGGCGAGCGCGTGACCTGCGCTCTTGATCCGGAGACTGTGCGCTGCGGGCTGGGGCCATCCGCTGACGTCTGGTACGGGCAAGGAAATAGGGTATGTGTCCCCCGAAAAAAGGAAAAAACCCGAAGGATTCATGAGCGTCCAACGCGAAGTGGCTGCTTGACCCGGGATTGTGCGTTGGATACTGTCGCCGTGATTAGACACTCATGAAAACAGCTGTCGAAGTCGCTCATCTGTCGAAGCGATACGGATCGTTGATCGCCGTGGACGATGTCTCCCTCTGTGTCGAGGAAGGAGAGATCCTGGGCATTCTCGGGCCAAACGGCGCGGGGAAGACCACCCTGGTGGAGTTGATCGAAGGGCTGCGTCAACCGGACCGCGGGAGCATCACGCTCCTCGGGCTCGACGCCTCGAGAGACCGGAAGCAGATCCGAGAGATCATAGGGGTTCAGCTTCAGTCCACCACCCTGTACGATCGCATCCGCGTCCGTGAGGCGTTGGACCTGTTCGGAGGCTACTACCGGCGGGCGCTTCCTGTGGAGTTGTTGCTCCAATCGTTCGCACTGAAAGAGAAGCAGCATGCATTCGTGAGCCGTCTCTCCGGAGGACAGAGGCAACGGCTGGCCCTGGCGCTGGCGGTGGTCAACGATCCAAAGCTGGTCTTCCTCGACGAGCCCACCACGGGACTCGATCCGCAAGCCAGGCGGAACCTGTGGGAGACCATCCGTGGCCTCCGAGACCAGGGCAAGACCGTGGTTCTGACCACCCATTCCATGGAAGAAGCCGAAGCGCTCTGTCATCGCGTGGCGATCATGGATCAGGGCCGGATCATCGCGCTGGATCGTCCGGCGGTGCTGATCGCCTCGGCAGGTCTGGAGTCCACCGTCGAGTTCGGCGCCAACGAGCACCT
>CAZLER010000063.1:0-3784 GCA_964558595.1 uncultured Thermotogae bacterium | reverse complement strand
CAGCCGAGCGCTCTGCCAATTGAGCTACCGAGGAATGTGCTGCGATTCTACGGTGCCGCAGAGGGGGCGTCAACCGGAAGCCGGCCGCCCGCCGGCCCTGCGGAGATCCTCTAGGGAACCAGGAAGCCCGCGATACCGACTTGCTTGCCCCCCGAGGGTTCCGCGAACACACAGCGTGCCCGCCGGGCAGCCGCTATTGCTCGGCGGCGATCTCCACCAGATGGCGAACGATGTCGGCCGCCTTTTCCAGATCCTCCACCCGGATCCGCTCGTCGGTGGAGTGGGCCGCCTGCATGCCGGCACCGATGACAGCCGTTTCCATGCCTCTGCCTGCCAGAATCAACGCGTCGGTACCTCCGAGGATGACCCGCGTAGACGGCTCCAGACCGGCCGCTGTGATGGCCTTCTTCAACAGGCGAACGATCGGGGCATCGTCCGGCGTTCGCGACGCCTCGTATTCGATCCGTAGCTCCACGTTCGCCGTGGCACCAGCGTCGGAGGCAGCTTCCTCGAAGGCGGTCTTCATCGTCTCGGCCTGGCGCAGGCACTTGGCATGATCGAGGCTGCGGCACTCAGCCTGCAGGACGACCCGCTCGGGAACGCCGTTGCGAATCATCCCTCCCTGGATCGTTCCGACGTTGGCCACCGTTTCGTCATCCAGCTTGCCTTCCTCGAATCGACGGATGGCATCGGCGGCCACGCGGATCGCCGAGATCCCGTGTTCCGGGGAGGCGGCGTGGGCCGCCTTGCCCACGACCTCGATGTCGAGGGAAGCATGGGTCGGGCCGCCGACGATCACCTCGTTCAGCGCCTCGGAATCGGCGATCACCCCGCGCTTGGCCTCAAGCAGCGACAGATCGAGGTTGCGTGCCCCGACCAGCCCAACTTCCTCGCCACGCGTGACCACGATCTCCACCGGCGGACGGCGACGGGCCGTGAGCACCCCTTCGATGATCGCCGCGAGACCGGCCTTGTCGTCGGCGCCGAGGATCGTCTCCCCTTTCGACCGGATGATCCCCTCCGCGATCACCGGTTCGATCCCGATCCCGGGCTTGACGGTATCAGCGTGGGCGGCGAGAAACAGCGGCTCGGCGCCCTCCGCCTCGAGGGCCGGGATCTTGGCGATGAGGTTGCCGTGCGCGTCCATGGTGCAGCGGGCGGCCAACTCCTCCTCGAGTTGCCCTTTCACCCCCTCGATGAACCGCGCTTCCTCCCCTGACTCGCTATCGATCCGGACCATCGCGCAGAACCGTTCAACCAGACGATCTCCCATGACGCCCCCTTGACTATCGTGTCCTGGGAGTATACGAGCCGATTCGGGCACGATCACGAGGCACCGTGGGTTGAACGACCAGCGTACGTACCGTATGGTCGCCGCATGGAGCCGCGCAAACGGGCGTTGGATTGGCGTTTCGTGCTCGTCGTGATCGTGTTGTTTGCCGCCTGGTGGTTCATCGATTCGCCGGATGAGTCACTCGACGCCAAGGAGAGAGTTGTATTGCTCGACCTCGCTCGCCGCCAGCTGACGGCATCAGCCGCCGGGGAGGGCCTCATCGAGGTGGACGCGACGGAGCTTCCGTCTGGGCTGCGGCACCAGGCGAGCGCGTTCGTTTCGCTGTCGATCGATGATCGATTGCGCGGCTGCATGATCGACGCCTTCGAGCCGCACGAGCCGCTGTTCCACAGCGTCCTTCGCAACACCGTACTGGCCGCGACGGCCGACGAGCGGTTCGCTCCTCTCCGCCCCGAGGAGGTCGAGCATGTCCGAATCGCCATCTCGGTGATCTCGCGCCCTCAACCGATGGAGTACGAGGATCCCGACGACTTGCTCGATCGCCTGGAGCCGGGCATCGACGGGGTCATCCTGACCGCCGAGGGGGCACGGGCCACGTACCTGCCGGAGGTATGGGAAACGTTCCCCGCTCCCGAGGAGTTCCTTTCCCGCCTATGCGAGAAGGCGGGCCTGCCGGCAGAGCGCTGGCGCCAAGCGCCCTACCCGACGGTCGAAACGTATCAGGTGTTTCGATTCGACGAGGGGGAATCCTCCGCGACCCGGGACAGCAATTGACTTCGAGTGCCCGCCGGACTACGCTGAGCGGACCGTATCGCGAAAGGTGAGTCGCCGTGCCCCGACGCCCGAAGCCGCTGCCGGAGAAGCTGTACGGCAGCACCGTCAGCTGGGAGGGATGGACGTTCCAGGTGCTGTCGTCCCCCCATGGCCTGCGTTGGATCGAGTTGCATCCGACGCCGTTCAACGAACTCGGTTCGAGGCTCGGTGCCCGGATCCTCCCCGACGACGCGCCGAACGAGCGGGTCCTCCACCAGCTTCACGACTACCTTCGCGGTGAGCGGCGCGACATCGAGATCCCGCTCGACCTGCGGGGGACGGCCTTCCAGCAACGCGTCTGGGATGAGCTTCAGGACATTCCCTACGGTAGGACGATCACCTACAGCGAGGTGGCCGATCAGATCGGTCGTCCTCGTGCCCTTCGCGCCGTCGGTCAAGCGGTGGGCGCCAACCCTGTTCCCATCGTCATCCCATGCCACCGGGTCGTTGGCAAGGGCGGACGGCTGGTCGGCTTCGGGGGAGGCCTACCACTGAAGGAGCGACTGCTCAACCTCGAGCGCGGCAGCCTGAACCTGTGAGCCCCACTGCCACGACATCCCGTTCCTCGGGAGTCGAGGCGGCGCTACCTTGTTGAAGCATGCGAGGCGGGGGGGCGGTCTCCGTCCACGGTCCTGTCGGCACGCCGCTGGGTCTCGATGTCGGGCTCCACATGCACCGTCACGTTCACCGGCCGCCTGCAGCTTCGCCGGATCGACGTTTCGACCACCGCGGAGATCCGATGGGCCTCGACGATCGACAGCCCCGGGTCGACCAGCACGTGCACCTCGAGGAACGTCTCCCGACCGACCAGCCGGGTCCTCAGGTGGTGCCACTCCCGAACGCCGGGAACACGGGCGATCGCTCGTTCGACCGTCCGCAGCTCCTGACGGGCCAGACCCCCTTCGGTCAGCTCGTGGAGAACGTGCACCAGCGTGCGCGCGCCGGCGGCCACCACCATCATCCCGACGATGGCCCCGGCAAGCCGGTCGCCGTAGCTGAACCCGAGCAACCCCCCGATCCCCCCGGCCAGCACCGCCACCGATGACAAGGCATCCGAGCGATGATGCCATGCGTTGGCCTGTAGCGCTGCGCTGCCGACCAGGCGAGCGACGCGGACGGTCCGTCGGTACATCGCTTCCTTGACGACGATCGATACGCTGGCCACAGCGACGATCCACGGCCCTGGAAAACTCGGCACCCCCCGGTAGAGTGCCTCGATCCCCTCCCAGGCGAGGAATCCACCGACGACGATCAGTGCCCCAGCCACCGCCCCGCCGGCCAGCGTCTCGAACCTCCCATGACCGTAGGGGTGGGCAGCATCGGCCTGTCGACGCGCCAGGTTCATCCCGCCGAGCACCGCCAGATCCGTGGCGGTGTCGGAGGCCGAGTGGATGCCGTCAGCCACCAACCCGGCCGAACCGGCCAACAACCCGGCCCCCAGCTTGATGGTGAACAGGGCGACGTTGACGATGATGCCGATCAGGGTGACCCGATCGCCTGCATCCGCCACGAGCCGCTTGAAGATTCGCATAGTAGAGGAGTGTACGCTGGCGCGCTCTTCAGGGGGAAAAGAAAAACCAGGCGGCGACCTACTCTCCCAGTCCGTCTCCAGACCAGTACCATCGGCGCAGGAGGGCTTAACTTCCGTGTTCGGTATGGGAACGGGTGTTTCCCCTC
>CAZLER010000062.1:0-4189 GCA_964558595.1 uncultured Thermotogae bacterium | reverse complement strand
GGAGCTGGAACTCCGTCCCTTGGTCGCCTGGACCGCCGGCTATCCGATGCAGTAGTCCAAGCCGCAATCCTCAAACGGCGTGCTGGTCGGCTTCCGCTCCCGATCCACGGCAAGCTTCGAATCCCGACATCTCCCGACGAATCGAGGGGTGGCTACCCTGGCGTGCTTCGCCCTCAGTGCGCCGTCAGCAGGACCCAGATGATGCCGCGGTCGTCGGTCATCGGCTCGAGTGCCTTGCCGACGAGGGCGCAGTCCGCGGGTGCGCCCTCGGGACGGCGCATCGCGTGGCCAGTGGTGGATGCAGCGACGAGCAGGTCGCCGGGTGCGATCGGGCCGCCCTCGGCGGTGACCTTGGTGGGCACGATCCCCACCAAGGCGAGCAGCACCTGCGGGCCGGCGATCGATCGGCGCCCAGCGTCACGCCGGGAACGGTCGACACGACGCCGGCGATCCGGAAGGAACAGGCGGTCGCGGATACGCGATACGCTCCCGGCTGCGTCGGGTCCAACGCGAGGACATCGCCGGCCTCGGCCGGGCCCCGAATCGGCACCCATTCGGCCACATCGGCTTGGCCGAACGCCAGGCTCGCGGCGTGTACGGTGCGGTCGGCCATCACATGCCCGGAGCGATCGACGCGAAACACCGCGGTCGACGGGTCGGGTAGCGGCGGCGAGATGTCGAACACCCCTCTTTCGACGGCGTTGTAGCCGTACGGCATCCCGTCAGGGAGGAAATACCAGCCGTCGCCGGTGCCGCCCCATCCGTAGTTGAGGTGTACTTCGCCGGTCGCCTTAAGACCGTCGGCGACGATCATGTGGCCGCTCGTATCGCTGGAGATACTGAGGATCGCGGGTTGTCCGGCTTGGAGGTCCACTTCCAGTAGATCGTAGAGCTCCGCCTCGGTCACGAAGTACGGCGGCCACGGTTGCCAGTCGGGGTCGGTCGTCCGGAAGTCGGCCGACGCGTAGCCCCAGCGCTCATCGACGACCCAGCTCCAGGCGGGGAGATCCCCGGCGAGCGACGCAGCGAGGTTGGCGGCGGATGATCCGGAACCCTCCGAGGTGTAGTCGACCTCGACGGCGACGCCGGCGGCGTATGACAGCGCCGCCTTGGTCTCGTCGCCGGGGGTGCCTCCCCGGTAGTCGATTGCGGCGAGCGACGCGCCGGCGGCGTCGATGGCGATCCCGCGCGTGTCGGTGACGTAGTCGTCGTCGGCGGTGAACGTCACCGAGGACGGATACCGCCAGTAGGTGAGGATCTGGGCCAAGGCCGTCGGCCCGCATCCGGTGTAGCAGCGTTCCCCGGTCACGGGATCGATCGGGCAATCATTCCAGTAGGGGACGTCCTGGTTCCATGTGGGAAACGTGATCCACGGACCCCACACGGTCTCGTCCTTGGGTGAGGTGTCGCCGGCCATCGTCCGCCAGGTCTGCTCGTTGGCCGCGACATGCTCGGCGTCGACGGCACCGGCCGTCACGGCGGCCAGGCGCAGCGGAAGGTCGGAGTACAGCAGCGTCAGCAGGGCGTTGCACGGGGAGGGATGCCACGGAAACGGACCGGTGGTCGAGTACGCGATCACCGGCTCGATCCGGGTGTCGGCGGCGACGACGACGTACCCTGTCGGGGTCGGCTCGTAGACGTACGCCAGCAGCCGTCCGGTGACCGGATCGATCAGCCTTACCCCGCGGGGCTCCGCCTGGGGGGAGATCATCGGCAGATCGGGATCGTGTTCCAGGAACGCGGAGACCACCGCACGCGCTCGATCGGGAGCCACCGGCTCCGCGAGCGCCGCGGCCGACACGGTCAGCGCGATGACGGCGAGCAGAGCGAGCGTGGCGAGATACTGCGGTACCCGATGCGTGATTAGCGGGGTATACCGCTGGTGGTTCTTCATGCGATGGTCCTCCGGGATCCTTGCCGGATGCGACGCCGGGCGATGAATGCCCCAAGCGGCTTATGGTCAAGCTTGCGGCATCATTCCTTGCCGCGCAACGTGCCTTCCGCTGTTCGACGCGCGCTGTGCGCTGGCTCGCTTATCGCTGCCAGGGCCGACGAGGGTCTTCGAGGGCCATCCCTCGAACGAGGACTGCGGCGAAGGACCCCGAATAGGTGCGTAGTCTTGACCCTCTCCCTTGGGATGACGGACGGGAGGGTCCTACAGTCGCCGTGGGTGGCCACGGCATCCACTGGTGGGGATGTGGATGCCTTGCGAGTTTGCGCGAGTGTCGGATGCAAACTCGTATCCTTGGTTGCAGAGGTTCTCGCCTCTCGGGCACGAAGAAAGAACTCAGGGCAGGGGCGTTTTCCCCTGCCCTGAGTTCACTGTACGCCCGAGAGGACTCGAACCTCTGACCTTCGCAGCCGCAGTGCGACGCTCTGATCCGCTGAGCTACGGGCGCTGGCGGAGGGACGGGGATTCGAACCCCGAAGCCCTTTCGGGCGTACCGGTTTTCGAGACCGGCTCCTTGCCGTTCGGTCATCCCTCCACGGCAAATGGTAGAAGGAAGCGGTGTACTGCGCAAGCGGTCCGGCGTGCCCCTACGGCTGCCGCCCCTACGAGGAGCCTCCCCCCGTGGACGTGAGGAGGAACGCCACCGCGATCAGACCCGCGACGCCCAGAAGCCCCACCCACCACGGCAGCTCCTCGGATTCCTGGGGTGCCACTTGGGGGGTAAGTGCGTCCCATAGGGGCGTTTCGTCGCGATCCTCGGGTGAGGGGGCGACGGTCGAGGCGCGAGGCCGCGTGATGGCGCAATCCTCGCATCCGTCGGCGTCCACCGTCGACGCAGCGGCGATCTCGGGCATGGACAGATGTCCGCCCCCCAGCCACACGCGGGGCACCGGGCGCAACGCATCCCCGTGGAGGGTGATCGCCCGCAGGCCGGCGATCGGGAAGGTCACCGTCGACGCTCCGGCACGGCGCAGCTGCACCTCCTCCGGGAGCCCCCGAAACGCGGAGTACGGTCCGATCCACGTGCGGGACACCGTCTCGACGACGACGCGCGGGAAGTCGACGGTGATCTGCCGAATGGAGGACAACGGAATCTCGCCGTGCGGCCCCGCTCCGATCGACCGCACCCCATCGGTCTCCATCAGGCGGAGCGTGGGACCGAGGCCGGTCAGCGTCCCCTCCACATACTCGCCGAGATGGGTCAACAGGCCAGCCGGCACCGCACCGATGCCGATCGAGGCGGCTGCGACCCCCCCCAAGAGGAGAGCAAGCCCGAGTGCTCTCTTCGCACGCTTCTCCATGGTCACGTCGTGTCACCTCCTGCGATCGCCGGAACCCGGCGATCGCACCGTAGTCCGAGGAAGCCTGCCGTGTCAAGTAGGATACCCGATCCAAGGGCGGCGCCCGTGGTGTCACAGATTACGGACAGCTGTCTCTCCCGGGGCGGACGAGACGGCGCTGCATTCGCCGGCGGCCGGCGTATGCTCGGGGCGAAGTGGATCGCCCGGCTCGTCCTGTCGCAGGATGCCGGGATGTCCGGGGACGTCGCCCGAAGGGGGTGCACGCACGTGGAGCGGACGAACAGCGGTCGGATCGGCGGCGCCGCATCGCCCCCGCGGGGGCGGGATCGACGGGTGGCGGAACCGTCAACGAGCCCCATAGCGATTGGGCTTGACAGGGATTGCAGGGCTATGATAAGATCCTCGGAACTTCGACGTGGGGGGGCTTTCTGCATATCGTATGGGCATTGGAGAGAGCCGGAGGTGTTGGTGGATTGGAGGTAGGGCTGCCCCCCGAGCGCGATGCGGCGTTCGGGAACGGGGCGATGACCACAGAGCGCGAAAAGGTCGATACCATTTGGTCCATACCCGTAGGAGGCGTTCGATCGGGAGGTGGTAGGATCTGTGAAGCCATGCATCAGATTCCTGCGAGCAACCATGGAGGTTACAGGGGATCGTACTCCCCTCGGTGCAATAGCAGGCAAGCGAAAGCTACGGTCCCAAAAGGAGGTACGACGTTGAAAAAGAAACTTGGTGTAGCGAGTGTCGTGACGATGTTGGTTGCGGCGCTCTTCACCCTGTCTGCCTTGGCGTCGGACGCACAGATGTATTTCTCGTCCGACAAGAACGGACAGAACCGGGTGACGAACGTACAGGAAGGCGACGAGGTGTTCATCGTCGTCGTCGATAATGACGAGAACATCGACTGCGATGTGCGCGACAAGGTCTGGACTGATAT
>CAZLER010000061.1:0-5350 GCA_964558595.1 uncultured Thermotogae bacterium | reverse complement strand
AGGAGGTGCTTTCCATGAGGATGCTCAAGGTACTTGGTGTGGCGATGTTGGTGGCAGTGGTCGGCGGCGCCGCGGCTTTCGGTGTGGTCAATCCGGGCGCTGAGGATACGGCGACCGTGAATGCGTCGTTCTCGATTCCTTCGTGGATCGCTCTGTACGTCGTCGGCAACGGCGACGTGAGCTTCGCGGACATCACGGGGGTCCGGGGACTACGCGGGCGCGAACGAGACGCAGCTGCGTGTGGTGTCGACGACGAGCTGGAGTCTGAGCGACCAGATTCTGTGGGATAGCTCGACGATTCCGTTCGGCGCCAGCCAGTCGGTGATCGACGGTGCTCTCCGTCTGAACTACACGGACGAGGGAACGTGGGGGATTCACACCGTGAACGCCTCCTACCTGTTCACGCTCGGCGAGAACGACATGGGGTATCTGCCGGAAGGCGACTACAACCTGGTGGTTCAGTACACGGCGACGACTGACTAGTCACCGGATCAACGCGCCTGTGGAAGCGATGATGGGGCGGGTTTCGGCCCGCCTCTGCCTCCACCACGCGGCGCACGCATCTCGGTTCTCGAAGTCCGTAAACGACAGGGCTTCCCCTACGGGGCCAGCATCAGGCGATTCCTTCCCGAGGTCTTCGCCCGGTACAGTGCCTCGTCGGCGAGTCCGACCAGCTCCTCCTCGCTGTCCACCGCCCGGCTGGGGTAGGCGGCGGCCCCGAGGCTGACCGTCACCCGGATCGTCTGCGAACCGTCGGTGACCGTGCTGTCCTCGACGGTGCGACGCAGTCGATCGCCGACCTGTTTGACGTCCTCCGCTGACGCGGCGGGAAGCACCGCGAGGAATTCCTCGCCGCCATAGCGGATCAGCACGTCCCCCTCCCGAAGCACGGTGCGGGCCAGCCGGCTGATCGAGATCAGCACCCGATCGCCGACCATGTGTCCGTACGTGTCGTTCACCGCCTTGAAGTGGTCGATGTCGAACATCAGTACGGCCAGCGGGGAGGACATCCGAACGGCGCGATCGAACTCCTCGTGGAGCCGATGGAGACCGAACCGACGGTTGTACACGCCGGTCAGCGGATCGAGTGCGGCGAGTCGTTGCAGTCGATCGTGGGCAACGGCGTTGTTTAACGCCAGCCCGAGGGTGTGCCGGAACAGCTCGATGCGGGCATGGGCCTCGCTGCCGAACGGTCGGGTGCTTGCCAGCACCACGACGCCGAGCGGCACGCCCTTGTACTCGGCGGGGAGAACGAGCACTTCGGCAGGGCGGAACTCGGTGACGACCCCGTCGACGCGGATCGCGTCGGGGATTCGGACCGTCTGAAGATCGCCGGTGCGAACGGCCAACCGGACGTGGTCGTTGTCGGCCAGGCGCTCGGGATCGCGGATGCCGTGCGCCGCCGCGAGCACGAGTTCCCCGGAGGATTCGACGAGCAGGGCCCCGCCGGCTGCCCCCGTGTGCTCGATGAACTGCTCCAGCGCCTGGCGGGCGACGCTGTCCAACTCGAGCTGACTGGTCAGGGCGCTGGCGAAGGAGCGTACGGCGGTCTGAGTCTCAATCGATGCGGAGAGCGCCTCTACGAGGCGATTGAACGCGATGGCGCTCTCGCCGATCTCGTCCTCGGAGTCCACAGTGATCAGGCAGTCGTCCGGCGAGCACCGGGTCATGTCGTGGGCCTCGGCGAGGCTGAGAAGCGTCTCCTCGACGTGGGTCATACGGTGGGCGAGCAACCGCATTCGGGCGCCGACCACCCACCGGGCGAGGGTGAAATTGATCCCCCCGGCGAGCGCTCCCGCGCCCAGGCATGCGAGGAAGAACGGAGCGGTGAGGGCCGTCTCCCGCGGCACCCCCAGCGTGAGGACGAAGAACGGGAAGACGACGCCGATCAGCAGGCCGAACGACACCATCCACAGCGCCAGGTCGTGGAAGACCTTCTTCGTGATCCGCACGCGCACCTCCCGCGAAGCGACGTGCCGTGATCATCGCCGAGCCAACGCGGAGGCGCTATGCCCGATGTCGGCTCGGCGAGGGACATTCTCGCGTCGAGCCGGTGGGGGCTTGGCTAGAACACCGTCACCATGTACTCGATCACCTCGAGCGGCTCCACCGACTCCCACGGTCGGTGATAGACGAATCGGAACGGTTGCACCCCGCGGGCGATCGCCTCGTAGCGGAACACGACCACCCCGCCGGCACCGGGAAGATCGCTCTCGGGACGGAACGTCGTCTCGCCGATCGGGCGGAGCACGGCGGCGCCGTCCGTCGCCGTGTTCTCCCACGTGTACCCGGTTGTCGGATTACCGGTCAGGGCGACCATCAGTCGATCGCCGATGCGGAGCACCGCTTCGGCGCCGGGATCGTCCTCGGTGAGCAACCGGTAGACGCGCAGAGACAGTCCGCAAACCGAGGCGCTGGCGGTCGAGCGGCCAAGGCCGGCGAACGCGGACACGGGAACGATGTCGAACTCGACGGTGAACGTCCCGACGCTGGTCCCCACGCTAAGGGCGTACGACCCGGTCGGAAGCGGGGCATCCTCGCCGCCGACGAGCTGGAGCTTCCCCCACCAGTTGGCGACCGGCGCAGCGGGCTCGACGGCGGTCTCGCGGATCAGCGCGCCGTCGTCGTTGAGCAACTGCAGCGTGTGGACGGTCGACGGCGACGCAAAGCAGTCGATCGATCGGTCCTGCACGAACTCGAACGCGATCCTCGCCCCGGATGCCAAGGCGAGCCCACCGATACGAGCGTCGATCCGACCGTCGGCCGACGAGCTGCTCGAGGAAGCGCTCGAGCTCGACGGTCCGGTTCCCTCCGCAACGGCGGCTCCAGCCATCAGCAGCACGATCAGCACGGCTCGAAGAACGATTGCGATCATCGCGATCACCTCCGACCAGCCTACCCGTAACCACCCCCGCCGTGTCAATCGCCGGCCGCGTGCCGTCGATGCGGGAACAACCGGCAACGAGAGCGCGACCTGCGGTGGTCGGTCGCCCCCGCTGGTCAGTCGCCCCAGTCCAGTAGCCGTCTTTCCCCCTCCAGCTTACGGAGCTCGGTGATGTCCTGGCTCGCCTCCAGACAGCCGAGGTAGTCCCCTGCCCCGTTGCGGACCGCGAAGTACTCGATGAGGATGAACCGACCCCCCATCTCGATCCAGAACCGGGCATGGTGCTGGGTCCCCGCCTTGAAGGCGTCGAGAATCGCCAGCACCTTGTCGACACTGCTCGGCGGGTGGCAGTGGGCGACCTGACGACCGACGACGGCCGGGGTACGCGGGAAGATCCGATCGGGGGCGTCGGAGTAGAACGCGACCCGATCGTCGGCATCGACGAAGGTGAGATCGACCGGTAGGTTGACGAGCATGCGGTCGAGCTGTTCGATGGTGAGTCCGCCGGTCGACAGCGGGATCGTCCGCCCTCGGGCCTCTCTGGACGAGGGGGTCGCCCCCCCCTCTTCCGGCCAAGCCGGGGGGGTGCCGAACGCATAGCCGATGGCGTCCTCGCCGCGCCGCATCTCAACCCACTCGTCGGAGGACAGGGTTTCCATCGCCAGGGGAAAGAGGATGGCCTCCTCCTTGTAGATCATCTCGGTGATCGCCTGCGCGAGGGCGGCGAGATCGTCGGCGATCTCGCCGGTTTCGCCGGCCATCAGCCTCTCGCGTAGTGCGCGCAGCTTGCCGCGGATGTCGTCGTGGATCCCCCACATCACCTGGGGCGGACCGGTGACGCCGTGGCGCTCGAGGTAGGGAAACAGCTGGTTCTCCTTGCGCAGGTAGTGCGTATCGAGCACGGAGAGCGCTTCCAGTCGCGATGCCAGTGTCGCCGGATGCAGCTCGGACGGGTCGATGCGGGTCGCTTCGAGGGCTTGGTTGGCGAGTTTCTCGAACTCGCGGTTCTCCGTCATGTACGTGTGCACCGGATGGCCCGGCGGCACGTCGAGCTTCCCGCCTTGGCGTAGTCCTTGACGGATTACCCCGACGTGCAGGTCGCACAGCCGCTGCACCTCCTCGACCGGCATCCCTTCCTCTATCAGCTGCTGCTCGATCGCAGCCAGCCGCTCGGGCGAGATATCGCCGATCAGCGCATCAAACCGCGCTTTGACCTTCTCGAACGGCTCGTCGTCATGCAGCGCGAGGATCAGCTTCTTCAATTCGTGGGCGTTCTCGTGTTCGACCATACGGTCCTCCCTCCTGCGATCGTCGCGACCCGATGCTGGGTTTGACGTCGACTTCACTCCGCAAATGCGGTGAGCGTGAGAAGAACGAGCTGATGAGAATCGACCGCAGCTTCATCCTAGGCCGCACGCGGAAGGATTGCAACGTGCAATTCGCGCGGGGCTCCACGCCGTGGCCCGGTGCGCTGCGCCGGAGTAGCCGATAGGGCTACCCGAGGAACGCAGACAAGAGGTGCGGTGAGATACGGTGATCTCTGGTGCACGAGCTCTTCAACCGCAGAGGGACGCGGAGGGGAACCATGGTTGGGGACATGAGCTCCACGACAGCACCTGGCTCTCGCCAAGGCGTCAAGGCGAGGGAACGGGAAGAGGCGAAGAGGCCATGACATGGCCGGGAAACGTGATGGATACCGTTCCGCGAGCAGAACCGCAGAGCACGCGGAGGAAGCTTGGAGGCCGGGGAAGCTGAACGGCCATCTCACGCCAAGACGCAAAGGGCGCCACAAGGGCGGGGCGGAGAGCAAAGGCCCTACCGATGGCCGAAGCGATTCCTGGGGGACGGCCCCCTGTCGTGCCGAGGCGTGGAGGGCGATCAGGTGACCAGGGCACCTGCTTCTTTGTTGCTGTCGAATCGTGTGCACTCCGCGACCTCTATGCTGAGATACGTTGGTTTCTGGTCCACAAGCTCTCCGACGGTTCAGGGAAGCCACGGTCGGGGGCCTGAGCTTGGACCTTGCCCACGCCAAGGCGCAAAGGGCGCCGGAAAAAGGTGAGGGGAACCTTTGGATCGATGGGTCGAGTGTATGGCACTCCCTCGCTCGCTGCATCGCCCAGGATGGTCCGAGACGGGGGCACAAAGGGCGCTGCGTGCCAAGGGGCTTGTTGCTGCTCTTGCCCACGGGATCCCGCGCGCTCGCCGACGACCTCTGCGGTGAGTGCAGGGATCTCCGGTGCACAGCCTCTTCAACCGCGGAGGGGATGCTGTGACCCGATCGAGGAGCAACCGCATGGCGTGGGGGGGAGTAGAAACCACACCATCGGATGCCCGTCAGCTTTGCCTTTCCCGCCACGGACTCCAGGACATGCAGTTCTCCGTGATCTCCCCGTCCCCGCGAGAGAACGATCCAGGGCCTGTCTGCAGTGCCTTCCTCCTCCTCTGCTTTGCGTGCTGGGCGGCTTG
>CAZLER010000060.1:0-5994 GCA_964558595.1 uncultured Thermotogae bacterium | reverse complement strand
ACGCTGTTCGTAGAGTTCGTGGGGTTCGTGGGGTTCGTGGGGTTGGACGGCGAACGGCGAACGGCGAACGGCGAACGGAGCACCGCGGCCTGTTCCCACACGCCACACGCTTCGACGTTCGTCCCTGCCTCGACGTGGATCGCTCTGTGGGCCGTTCGCGGCGAACGGGGGCCGCCTAGAGACGTGCGAGCCAGGCGGCGAAGACCCGATCGGTGATCCGATACACGTGATCCCCTTTCGAGAGGATCATCGTCCCCACGAGGTGCTTCAGATTGTAGGTCAGGTTTTCGGGCGCGGTCCGGGCCCGTGCCGCGATCTGACTGGACGTGGCGGGTCCTTCGGCCAACGCGAGCAGGATCGCCCGCTGCTGCTCGCTGAAGCGCGTGGTCCACCGTTCCTGGAAGTCGAGATCGATCTCGTCGAGGAGCCTCCCGAAGGCCGCCTCGACGTCCCCGATCCCGATCGACTCGACGCCCTGAAGCTGGAGTCGCTGTTCGAGGGCGATCCCCAGCTTCTGCACGTAGTAGGGAATGCCCCCAACCCGTTCGAGGAACTGAGCGAGGGCGTCTTCCGAGATCCTGACGTCATGGACCGTTCGAAGGCGGCGCTTGACGAACCGCGCGACCCTCTTCTCGTCGAGTTCATCGAGAAAGACGCGCCCCGCCATCCCATAGAGCGGGCTCTTCCCCTCCCGCCCGAACACCTCGCGAAGGACGGAAAGGCTGCTCCCGCTGAAGAGGTAGACGACGCGACGCTGGGCGTCCATCGATGCCTTGACGTTCGAGAAGAAGCCCTCTCCCAACGAGGCGAGGGCTTGGAACTCGTCCAAGGCCAGGAGCACATCGAGATCCTGCTCTTCGGCAAAGCGCTCGGGGAAGGCCAACGCCGCTCGGATGAGGTCTTCGGCATCCGCCTCCTGGGTCCGGAACTTGAGTCGAATCCCCCCGACCGATTGGAGGCTCCCGCCGATCTCCTCGAGGTGCTCGAAAGCGCTGATCACGGGCCGGCTGAGGACGTCCTTCCAACGCGCCAGGAGCCGCCGGGCACGCCCCCGTTGCGCCTCGTACGCGCTGAGGACGGCTTCGACCAATCGATCGTGGAACGCGTCTGCGCGGCGAAGCGGAAGGCAGTTGAGGTATGCCGAGAGCCGCTCGTCCGAAAGCTCGGAGCACACCTTGCGCAGGAGGGCCGTCTTCCCGAACCGTCTCGGCGCCATCAGCACATTGCTCTGCGCCCCCGTGCGAGCGTCGCGCAGGAGAGCCGCCTGAATCTCTGGGCGGTCGACGAAGTAGGGAGCGAGGATCCGCCCGCCGACCTTGAATGCCCCTTCGGATGATCGCCGACTCATCGTGTGGGTAGTGTATCTCCACGATCGTGAGTTCTCAATAACATTTCAATCGCGACGAACAGCGATCGTGAGACATCACGACGCATGGACTCGGCCACGCGCCACAGGCCCGGGTCGCACCGAGAACGCCTGCCTCGGCCACCGACCCTTGGGCCGGAGCGCCGACCGCGGCACATCACGTGGACCCGCTTGCCTTCCATCCTCCCTTGATCTAGAGTGCTCCAGCTTGGGTCGCATCGGCGCGGGCCTCCCGTTGGGTTGTTCCCGATGCGTGGATGGCTTTCTGTTCCAGAAGGAGGGTCAAATGGGGTGCACCAAACGGTTTTCTCCTCTCCCACTTCGTCATGATCGCGTGTGGCTGGTTGGCTTCTTGATCCTGCTCGGCACCCTGCTTTCGAGCGCAACCGCCTCGGCGACCATCGCGGTCACGAGCGTGAAGGTGAATACGAAGACCACGAGCTCGGTGACCGTGTACACCGGCCAGGGCATGGATCTCGAGTACGTCGCGAGCGCGCCGCTGGCGGGGGACACGATTGGCTCCATCCAGGTCGTGATCTGGGATTCGGGGGGCGGCTACGTGAAGTCCGCATGCGACGTCTTCTCTCCTCCGGTCCCGGAGTACAGCGGCCGGCTCTCGGGCATGTGCATGAATGCGCCCAACACACCGGGGACATACACGCTGGAGTTCATTCCGTTCGAAGGGACCGACTGCAGCACCGGGGACGTTGGAACGCACGCGACGCGCACGCTCATCGTCGAGGACGGTCCGACGACCACGGCTGCGTCCGGATCGGCGGGTACAATCCTGTCCGGACAATCTTTCACCATCACGGCCGTGGTCACCTCCTGTGTGTCCAATCCCTGCCTGATCGGATCGGGCAGAGACGATGACTGCAACTCGCCACGCCAACTGATCGGCACGGTTGCCTTCCGCGACGTGACCGCCGGCGTCGATCTCGGGACCGAGTCGATCTGGGAGACGGCACCGCCGTATGGGAACGAGACCGTGCAGCTGGTGACGACAGACTTGCTCAAGCATCCGACCGAATCGATCCACACGATCCGGGCGACGTACGAGCCCAGCGGCAGCACGCCCTGGCATGGAGAGAGCACGGACACGTTCCAGGTGACCGTGCTGTCTGACACGGAGTCACCACAGATCACCTGTCCAGGTTCGATCACTGCCGATGCCGACCCGGGCCTCTGCACAGCCAACGTGGCGTTCGAGGCCACGGCGACCGACAACGTGTCAGCTGAAGTCAGCTACCACATCAGCGGCACGCCAATCACCTCACCGTACGACTTCCCGATGGACGAGACCACGGTCACCGCCGTGGCCACTGACCCCAGCGGAAACGAGAGCTCGTGCACATTCACGGTCACCGTGAGCGATGCCGAGGCGCCGGTGATCACTTGCCCCGCCGATGCGAGTGGGGAATGCGACTCGGGCTGCGATCCCGCGGATACGGGCGAGGCGACCGCAACGGACAATTGCGACTCACCGACGATCACCTATGTGGACCATTTCACACCGTCGGGCTGCGGGAACACGGGCACGATCGAGCGCACCTGGACGGCGACCGACGATGCGGGCAACTCGGACAGCTGTGTCCAGACGATCACGGTGGTCGACAACACCGGCCCCGTCCTCACCTGCCCGGCTGATACAACCGTCGAGGTGGGGCAATCCACGACGCCTGCCAATACGGGTACGGCCACCGCGGTGGATGGATGCGGCACGGCAGACGTTTCATGGACGGAGTCGTTCGTGTTCACGGGCTGCGGCAGCGCGCGCACCATCACCCGCACGTGGACGGCGGAAGACGAGTGCGGCAACAGCTCGACGTGTGACCAGATGATCTACGTCGTCGACACGACGGCGCCGTCGATCACCTGCCCGGCCGACGTCACCGTGCAGTGCTTGGCCGACGTGCCGGTTGCCAATCCATCGGCCGTGTCCACCTCGGACAGCAACGATGCCTCGCCGACGGTGACGCATGAGGGGGACGATACCCAGCAGACGGGACCGGGAGCCTACACCATCACGCGAACCTATCGCTCGACGGATTGCGCCGGCAACTGGGAGGAATGCACGCAGACGATCACCGTGGACGATACCGTGGCACCAACGATTACGCTGAACGGCGACTCGCCGATGACGGTGGAGTGCGGCAGCTCGTACCACGAGCCGGGCGCGTCGGTGGACGACAACTGCTGTGTGGATGCCGGCGATCTCGTGATCGATTCAAGCTCGGTCAATACGTCGCTGGTCGGCAGCTACACCGTGACCTACGACATGGAAGATTGCGCGCAAAACGCGGCACAGCAGGTGACGCGCACGGTGATCGTCGCGGATACCACGTCGCCGACGATCACACTGCTGGGCGATGATCCGGTATCCATCCTCGAAGGCGGAACATACACGGAAGCCGGAGCCACCGTCAGCGACGCGTGCCCGGGCTGTGTCGATGCGGGCGACCTCATCATCGACTCGAGCGCGGTGGACGCCTCCACGCCGGGCACGTACTCCGTCACCTATGACATCGTCGATTGCCACGGCAACGCGGGCCACGAAGAGCGCACCGTGCACGTCCTCGATACCACCCCGCCGACGGTGGAGATTCGCACGCCATCGGATCTTGCCGTCTACCTCTTGCACGAGATCGTCCGAGCCGACTGGAGTGTGACCGGCGCGGAGGGAGGAGCCGTTCAGGCGAGCGCCGACGACGGCGCGCCGATCGACACCTCAACCTGCGGACGTCATGTGTTCACGGTCACCGCCACAGACGCAACGGGCAACACCACGTCGGCTTCGGTGACGTATTCGGTGCGGTACCAGTTGCTGATCGACCCGACCACCGGCGTCCTGGAGTTCGTGCTCGTCAATGAAGGGGAGGAGGACACGCCCCCAAGCGAGATCCTCACGCTCGACTACGGCCTTCCCATTCAGATCGGCTGTTCGCTCCTTGACATCGCCGGCGAACCGGTGCGCGACGCCCAGATCGCGCTGTCGGTCGTGCGCGTTCGCACGCAGGGGGACTCGGAGGCCTACGAGATCCTCCATGTGATCGCCGTCAGCTTTTCGGAGGAGGCTGGCTGCTTCGCGCAGAGACTCTGCGAGGAGACGGGCATCCTGCTCGAGCCGGGACTGTACGATCTGTGGTTGGGCCTGGCGGATGGTCGGAACCTGCGGCAGCGGATCCTGGTCGAGCCGTCGGAGGACTAGAGAGAGGACGAAGTAAGGGGTGGGCGGAGGTCCGCGTTCACGACGGGCGCAGATCCCTCCGCCCGCCGGTCCGTCTGTGGCGCGATGTCGCGAACGGACCGAACACCACAAACCCTAGGAACCCTCCCCACTGGCTTCCCGACCTCGAACCGCGGACTCCACGCTCCCCGCCAACTCCCCCGTGCGCTCTGCGCTCTTGGCGATCTCGGCGAGAAGCGAACCGCGCCTCTCGCGGAGCCCGCAGAGTGCGCCAAGAACTCGGCAGACCGGGGCGCCGAGCTCTGGAGAAAGGCATAGGGTTCGTGGGGTTCATAGGGTTCTTGGGGTTCTTGGGGTTGGACGGGGAACGGCGAAAGGAGCACGGCGAAATCGCGGGCACGCCGCGCAGCCTGTGGCATGTAGCATGTGGCCTGTAGAGAGTTCTGGGGGTTCGTGGGGCTCGTGGAGTTCTTGGGGTTCGTGGGGTTGGACGGCGAACGGCGAACGGCGAACCGCGAACGGCGAACGGAGCACCGCGAACCGCGGGCACGCCGCGCAGCGTGTGGAGACGAGTCCAAGGTCTGGGAAACGCTGTTCGTGCGGTTCATAGGCTCGTGGAGTTCGTGGGGTTCGTGGAGTTCGTGGGGTTGGACGGCGAACGGCGAACGGCGAACGGCGAACGGAGCACCGCGAACCGCGGGCTGTTCCCACAAGCTACGGGCCACATTTCACGCCGTTCGAGGCGTCCCTCCCTTCGGCGCACGATGCGACCTACACCTTCGGCGACGAATCCGCCCTCCGCTTCCGCTCGCAGACACCAAGCTCGCCGCACAGCAGCTACGAGGACTCGGGTCTGGATTGGGAAGCAGAAGGAGGTCCGAAGGTCAGCCCTGTGGATCCAGACCATCCGCTGCAAACCACGGACATCATTCGCCCTTGGTATCAGATCAAACGCCCGTGCGATCCGATCGATCTCGAGTGGCGGTATCGTGCTCCGGACGGCAGTCTGGCAACGACCGAGACCGTGACCGTGGCCCGTCCGGCTTCCGAAGACCTCTGTGGTGAAAGCTATCAAGATGCGGGATGGAGGACGCTATCGAACATGTTCGGGCAGCACGGGGAGTACTCCGTGGAGCTTTGGATCGACGGCATCCACAGCGCGACGCACTCGTTCCGGATGCAGAGTCCCGGCTCGAGCAGCCCGCTCCTGTTCGACAATCTGTACGCGACGAACGAGGATACGGCCATGATCGATCCCCGCCCCTCCCTCCTCGCCAATGATGCCAACCTGCATGGCGGGACGCTGACCGTGGACGTCGTTCAGGCGGCATCGCATGGGTCGGTCTCGCTTCGCGCCGACGGAACGTTCGACTACAAACCGAGCGCCGACTTCCATGGCATTGACCGGTTCATCTACGGCGCGACGAATGCCGAGGGCCAT
>CAZLER010000059.1:3371-6279 GCA_964558595.1 uncultured Thermotogae bacterium | reverse complement strand
CCGTGGTGCAGAACTTGTGAATCCAGTTGGCGATCGAGCGCTGCGACACGGCCGCCCGGAATCGGTCGGTGTGCCCGATGATCCAATTGGTCATGAAGCCTCCGTAGGAGCCCCCCATCACCCCCATCCGGTCGGAATCGAGGAACGGAAACCGCTCGAGCGCCGTATCGACCACCGCCATCAGATCGTCATAGTCGATCGTCCCGTAGCGACCGCGGATGTCGGCAAACGCGTTGCCACGGCCTGAGGAACCGTGCGGGTTGGAGATGAGCACCGCGTAGCCGCGACCGGCAAGCACCTGCATCTGATGGAAGAACAGATCGCCGTAGGCTCCTCGCGGGCCGCCGTGGACGGCGAGGATCACGGGGTGATTGGCGTTCGGATCCTGCCCGACCGGTCGAATCAGCCACGCGTCGATCTCGTCGCCCGCCGGGGAGGGCACGGCAAACCGCTCCGGACGCGATAGCGCACGATCGCCGAGCGCAGCATCGTTGCACGATGTGAGCTTCGTCTCCCCCTCCCCATCGTAGAGGTAGAGCTCCTGCAACGCGGACGGACGCAGCTCGATGCACAAGGCTCTCCCGTCATGAATGTCGTAAGCGTCGAGCGAGCCCGGGGCCTCGACCACCCCCTGGACCTCGCCATTGGGCAACACCCGCAACAGGCGCCCGGTGGTCCGCTCGGTCACCGACACCAGCGCCGCGCCGTCGACAACGCGCAACGCCGGTCCGCCGCCGTAGCGGCAGTCGGCCGCGATCGAGTTACCGACCGATCGATCCCATCCCGGCGTCCAAGAGGTCACCTGCCCGGATTCGAGGTCGATCGCTACCAGTTCTCGGTTCTGGCCGATGCCGTACGGCTCCATGTCGGTGGTCAACGCGAGCAGTGTTGTGTCGTCGAGAAACCTCACCTCGTCGATCACCCGTTCGCCGATCGGCAGCCGTTGCGGAGCACGGCCGGCGAGGTCGATCATCCACAGCTCCCGCACCACCGGAGCCTTGCCCGCAAACCGACGACCGATCACGGCGCACCGGGCGCCTCGCACGTCGAAACCGGTCACCTCCAGCTGCGGATCGAGGAGATCGGTACGTTGTTCGGAGCCTGGATCGAACAGCACCAGCTGCTTGCGGCGCTGGTTGGTGAACCCCTCGCCGTTCATCCAGAAGGGGATCTCGTCGAGCACCTCGTAGTCCGCGGCATCGTCGCAGTCGCCCTCGTTCGTCTGGGCAATCCGGGCCGTGTACAGGAACCGGCCGTCGTCGAGTCGGCGGAGTCCGTCCGCTGGGTCCGGCAGGATCGCCACCCGTTCCGCCTCACCGCCGTCGGTTGCGATCCGGTAGAGGAAGGCCTTGCCCTCCTCTTCCTCACGACCGGAAAGGAAGAACAGCTCCGTTCCGTCCGCGCCCCATGCGAACGGTCCGTCCTGGCCGGAGGCGGTCAGCCGACGCACCTTCCGGGTTTCGACGTCGACCCAGTGGATCTCCGAACGGTACGCATTGGCCTCCGCGTCCGGCTGCTTCACCACGAACGCGGCGGCCCGCCCGTCGGGCGCAAACTCGACGGCCGATAGGAAGCGATACGACAGCAGGTCTTCGATCTGAACGGGTTGCATGAGCCCTCCTTCGTGGGGACCAGTCTACCCGTTCTTCACCCGACAACCATCCGGTCGCTAGAAGTAGAACTCCGTGACGTTGTCGATCTCCAGACCGCTACAGCCTCTCCCGCTGTACTCCAACGCGACGATGACGGAGACCTCCTCCATCGACACGTCGAGGAATCCCCATACGGTGCTTCCCGAGCCGACCTCGTTGGCGAGGGCGACGTATTCCGCTTCGTGGGGGCTCAGGACGAAGTCGCGCGCCGTCAGACGGTCCCCGTTGCCGTCGTAGACGGACACCGTACAGCGCGCCGTGCGTGGCCACGGGTTCATGACGATGTACGCGGTGTCGGCGCTACCCACCTGCGTGTAGTAGGTCCCCAGCCAGAACGTCTCCCCTTCGTCGAGCAGGGGGAGTTCGTTGTACACGGTGTCGACGGACACCAGCAGGCCGTCCCGGTAGTACTCGAGCCCGACGATCAGCCGGTCGGAGCTCTCCACCGTGACCACCCCCCAGTGGTGGGGATCGGCGGGAAGCGCCTCACCCAACCGAACGTAGCCCGGACCGTAGCCAATCAGCTCGGCCTCCGTCGACCAGATCATCCCGCCGTAGGCGTCGTAGACGACGATCTGAACGTCGGTGGGCCAGGGCATGGTGTTGATCAGGTTGATCTCCAAATCCTGTCCCCCGGACAGATCGTAGTAGAACGCGTACATCGACTGTCCCGTCGCCACCAGCCCCACTGCAAGCACCATCGCACCCAATGCGATGCCCCTTCTCATGGCTTCCTCCTTCGCCTCGTTTCCTCAGCGTACCCGATCCGAGGCGAGCGGGGAAGGGCCGGTTTCGCCATCCCGGCGGTCCGATCTGCGCATGTTGGGGGAGGGGTTCATGGGCACGCTGATGATCCACACCCTGCGAATCGAGGCCGAACCGCTCGTCTCGACCTGCTCTCATGTCGCCGAGTCCACGGAGAGCGACGCATGCGCCGCGTACCGCCGCCCGCTGCTGCGCGGACGGGCCGCCTGCGGCGCGCTGGCCAACGGCGCCCTCCTCGACGGGCGCCCGATCGGATCACCCACGGCCCGCCGATCAAGAACGCCGCGGGGCGCGCTGGTACGAGAGCTGATGACGACCTTTGCTTGTAGGTCGTTCGCGCCGGCAACGACCGGGGAGCCGGCACGGCACGGCGCGGATCGGTGCGATCGAGCGGGATGCCCCCGACGTTGGCTATGCCGGCGCGACGGGCACGGCCTACCGGGAGCTTCCCGGCGCACCCTGGTTCATGCCCGCGGCGTCCTTCGAATCGA
>CAZLER010000059.1:0-3271 GCA_964558595.1 uncultured Thermotogae bacterium | reverse complement strand
CGGCGACCGCGTGGTGCTCCGTCCCGATCCAGCTGGCGACCGGCAGGCGCTGCTGCGCTACCCGATCTCCCACGCGGTCTACATCAACGGTCACGAGATCTCCCGGGGTCACGAGGCGCCGAAAGATGGCATCCGGCGAGCGAGGGCCCCAGCGCTCGCAGCCGAGCCGACGGTGGCGGGGAGAACGGTTCCACCTTGGCCGCCAGATCGTCGTCGATCGTGGTCAAGGCAAACGAAACGGCGGTTCCTGTGCGCCGCATGGGTCCGAGCAGGTCGGCACCACGCAGCACGAGAGCGCTCTTGATCAGCCCATGGACCCCGAACCTGCACTTGGCCATCACTTCGAGCGCACGCCGGGTCAGCCCGCGTGCCTGCTCGATCGGTAGGCACGGATCGTGTCTCGATCCGGTATCGATGACCCCGCGGTGCCGCTTGCGTGGCAGCTCGTTGCGCGGCCGTTCGATGGCGTTGACCTCGACCAGGACCTCGCGGTCGAACCGTTCGATCCCACGGCACGCGCCGCGAGCATCGCCGCAGATAGGGCGATGCTACCATCCCTGATACCGGTTCATCGCGTAGTCGAGGCCGGACGGCGTATCGACGCCGGTCGCACGGAACACGAGGGATTTGGCTCGGATTTCGCGGATCATCGCGCCATCGTGGCCGATCCGCACAGCGACGTTTCCCCCGGCCAGCCGTCGTGTACAATCGACAGCGCAGGGACGGGTTGTCGGAGGGAATACGAACGGAGGAGATGCTGTGAAGGACCGACGAGAAGCCCGGATCGCACTGGTTGCGGCATGGCTGTTGGCAGCGTTGGCGGTGGCGACGGCTGCCAACACGCCGCCGGTCGCCGACTTCACAGTCCATGCCGATGAGGACGATGCTCCGTACGCCGTCGTGTTCGACGCGATGGCATCCCGTGATGCCGATGGGTCGATTACCAGCTATCAGTGGCTGTTCGGCGACGGGACCACCGGATCCGGTGCTGCGAAACGGCACCGCTACGACAGCGTTTCGACCTACACGGTGACCCTCGTTGTGACCGACGACGAAGGCGCCAGCCATCTGATCACGCGATCCATCGACCTAACCAAGCCGCTTCCGCAGTCCCCTCCTGCAGCGGGCGGCGAACCGCCCACCGAACGGTCGGTGGCCGTTCGACCGGCGAACGTTCCGGTCGGTACGCGGGTTGGCCATCGTGCGCCGGCGTTCGCTTTGCCGAGCTTCGATGGCGACATCGTGCGGCTTTCGGACAGCCTCGACAACGTCGTGCTCCTCGAGTTCTGGTCGAGCAACTGCCCCGCGTGCATCTCCGCGATGGCACGACTGGAGGCACTCCGCCAGACCTATGAAGAGCGCGGATTGGTGGTGATCACAGTGGCGATCAACAGCAACCATCAGCAGGCGGAGGCGCTTCTCGACGATGCCGGGTACACGGGTTTCGTGCCCTTGCGCGAGGCGGATCCTAGGGGCAGACCGACGATGGCCGCGTACAACGTCGCTCGCGTGCCGCACGCCTTCCTCATCGATCGCACCGGCGTCATCCGGTACAACGGCCACCCAAGCTACCTTGAGGGCGAGACGATCGAGCGCTGGCTCTAGGTCACATCGGCTTCCACAGGATCTCCACCACCCCACCACGACCGATTGACAGCCGGCGGATATCGTGGCGTCATGCGGATGAGGTCCGCAACTTCCCGATCTCCAAGGCAGTGACCCAGGTGATCGGTCAACGGGTGGTGCCATGCGAGGGTCGGCGTTCGTACTGGGGTTTGTGTTGCTCCTGTGGTTTCCTTCGGTCCTTCTCGGTCAGGGGGCGACCATCGAGCAGGAATACACCTGGACCTACGGAGGGCGTAGCTGGGCCCTGACCTACCGGTTCTCCACCGAGCACTACCAGTTCTTTCGCACCCTTCCGCGAACCCTGGACTACACACGATACACCGAGTACATCGAGGACCCTCGCGATGACCAGCAGCTCGACGGTCTACTCGCTGCCCTTCACCGACTGGCGGCGAGCGCCGGCCTCTGCCCCCGGGAGACGCTCCATCTGGTCATCGCGTTCGTCCAGGCGATCCCCTACGCCGGGGAGCCGTGCGAGTACCCGCGGTACCCGCTGGAGACGCTGGTCGAGAAGCACGGCGATTGCGAGGACTCGGCCATCCTCGCCGCCGCACTGCTGCAGCGGATGCGGTTCGACGTCGTCCTCCTCGCCTTCCTCGACGAGAAGCACATGGCGCTGGGGATCGCGACCGCGCCGCCCGCCGCGGTGGATCGACCTCCGTACGCTTGGAATGGTAGTAGCTACTACTTCGTCGAGACGACCAGCGTCGGGTGGGGGATCGGGGAGATCCCACCGTACTACCGATCCGATCCGACCGTGCTGTCGCTGCGCCCGGTGGTCGTGTCTAGCCAGCGCTGATCCCCGCCGCTCCGCCTGGTGTCCCAGACGCCGACTCCGTATAGTCGGCGAACCATGGAACCGTTTGCCGTCGACAAGCCGCTGATCGGGATGATCCACTTGCCGCCGCTCGCCGGCAGCGTACGCTACCGCCCCGGGAGCCAGGAGACCATCGTCGACGCTGCGCTCCGCGACCTGTTGGCCCTGGAGAGCGGTGGTGCCGACGGGGCGATCGTGGAGAACTTTGGGGATCGCCCCTACGCCGCCGCACAAGCACCGCGGGAGACGGTGGCGATGATGGCCGTGGTGGTCGATCGCCTCGTCCAGCAGGCCCGAATCCCGGTGGGGATCAACGTGTTGCGCAACGACGGGCTGGCGTCGATCGCCATCGCCGCCGCCACCGGCGCGACGTTCGTCCGGGTGAATGTCTTCTGCGGGGTCGCGTTCGCCGATCAGGGACTGATCGAAGGACAAGCCCGCGCGCTCCATCGACTTCGCCGGGATGTGGGAACCGACACGCGGATCCTCGCCGATGTCCATGTGAAGCACGCTGCCCATCCGACCGGTCTCGAAGAGGCAGCGATCGACACCGAACGGAACGATCCGGACGCGCTGATCGTCTCCGGAATGGCCACCGGCCGGCGCACCCCACCCGAGGAGCTGCAGGCCGTGAAGACGGTGGCCTCCCTGCCGGTGTTCGTCGGCAGTGGCGTGCGGATTGACAACGTGTCGACCTATCGCGACGCGGACGGGTTCATCGTCGGGACCCTCCTGAAGCGGGACGGCGTGCTCGGCGCGCCGGTGGACACCGAACGGGTGCAGGCACTGGCCGACGCCATCGCCAGCCTGCGGCCGCGCGGATGAAGC
>CAZLER010000058.1:0-8269 GCA_964558595.1 uncultured Thermotogae bacterium | reverse complement strand
GCGGACAGGGTGGGTCCTCCTCCACGGAAGTCAAGCACGGGGTCCTCCGACCTGACATCTCACCCTTGCTTGTCGTTGCCAGGTGGGACGTGGCTGGCGGTGGCGGAGACGGGGAGCATCCATGGGAAGCGGTGCGGATGGTTCGACCGCGTGAAGCGGGGGCAGGACGCTGCCCCGCCTGCGGCGGGAGGGTGGACCGACGGATCGATTCCGAGCTGATCGCGTCATGGACGTGGATCCCGGATCGGTGGACGGCGAGGAGCCTCGGTTGCGGCCGCCACCGCGGGATGCCGACGGTTGCCAACGTCACGGTGCCATCCCTGCCGGGCGTGCCAGCGGCTCTACGTCGGCCGTTGGTCGTATGCCGTTTCGCGCGACGGGAGGAAACGACCTCGGTGGACTCTGCCCGTGGTTGGGCTGCGTCACGCAGCGAGATCCCGCTGCCTGGAGGCCGAGTCAAGCAGTGCGACTCCTTGTGTTCCCGCCGGCCCAGGGTCGATGGCTACAACCGGCCCTCCGCCTGGAGGGAGAGGTAACCGTCGGCGGTGACGATGAGGTGGTCGAGTAGCCGGATGCCGAGCAACTCGCCGGCCTTGACCAGTCGGCGGGTCAACGCCAGGTCCTCGCTGCTCGGTTCGAGCGTCCCCGAGGGATGGTTGTGGGCGACGAGGATGGCGGCGGCTCGATCGCCAATCGGATCGGAAAATACCTCCCGCGGATGCACCTGATTGGTATCGAGGAGGCCGACGGTGACCACGCGGGACGCGATCGTCTCATGGGCGCCGTTCAGCGAGATGCACACGAAGTGCTCTTGCTTCTTGTCCCGGATCGCCTGGAGATAGGGAAGGGCATCGGCCGCTTCGCGGATGGCGTGCCGCCCGCGGGCAGTGTGGCGACGCGCCAGCTCGAGCGCAGCGACGATCTGGCAGGCCTTGGCCGCGCCGATGCCCGGGAGCGCCTGGATCGCCTCCATCTGGCCCGGATCCAGCTGTCCGCCGACCGCTCGTAGTACCCGGGTTGCTAGCTCGAGAACGCCGGCGCGGCGGCTGCCGCTCCCGAGCACGACCGCCAGCAGCTCGACATCGGACAGCGCGGCCGGTCCTCGCTGCAACAGACGCTCGCGGGGGCGGTCGGCCCGTGGCAGATCCTGGATCCTGCGCTGTCGAGTTGGATCCCAACGATGGATCGGTTCCTCTAGACGGGTCGTATACACGCTTCCATCTCCTCCATCCGTAATGCGATGATCCTATCTGTAAACACGCGATACGACAAACTGTCCCCTCCTTCGTCGAGGTCGAGCGCCGGTGCGCCGCGGGTAGCTTGCTGGGGACGAATGTCCGCTCGCAACGGTGCAGGTCCCACGGCTGGCTTGCTCGAGTCACGGTAGCCTTGAACGCAACCGGGTGTCTGCTAGCCGCTGGTTTCCGGAACAGGGGGGACCGACGATGCTAGCCAACGTTACGCGCCAGACAGCGGACGGACCGACACGAGACAGATCTCGACGATGGACTCCGATCTATGCTGATTGCGTTGTGCGTCGCCCTTCGGTTTCCACAGCGCCAGAGGCCGCAAGGAGGAGGTAGGGCGATGCGACGTGTTTGGATACTGTGTGCGGTGCTCGTGGTGGGCGTTGCGGTGGTCGGCTCGGCCCAGGCGCTGACCGGGCATTGGCGAATCGATCTGGGGATCCATCCCCAAACGCCATCGTTCGTCGATGCGTTCCGCTACTCCACGGAGCTGTTGGTCAAGTACACGATTGGGGATTGGTCGTTCAGCTCGCTGAGCAAGTTCGAGGAACTCGGATGGAACGACCAGGATTTCTCGGCGCTCGGGGTGTTGGGGGGATTTACGATTTCCACGGCACTGGCGTTCGATCCATCCGTACCGGAGTTCGAGAAGTGGACCACGACAACGACCGTTGCGCTGGGGGGTGTGACCTTCAGCAACACCTTCGAGCTATACGATGAGGATGTCTTCATGACGCTGAATGCCAGGGGAAGCTCAGGGTCGGTGATGATCAATGCCACCTTGAAGCTGGGTGACGACGATGATCCGGTTGGGGATTGTGATCTCGATTTCGCGGAATTCACGATCGGCGTGGAGTTCCCCTTCTGCTGCGCCGACGTCGAAGCGACCATCGCGTTTGACTGCAGCGGATTCGAGAATGTGGTCTTCGAAGTCGAGGACATCGGGTTGCTCGAGTTGCCTTGGGTAACCTTCGATGCCACGCTCGAATTCACCGTCCAGTCGAAATCCTTGACCTTGACACCGGAAGTCGAGTTCTCGGCGCTGTGTATTGAGATGTACGTGGACGTGGAGACGACCGGGAATCTGACCTTCGAGGCGCTTCATTTCGATGGGTTCAAGCTCGAGTGCGATGTAGGCGATGTCGAGTTCACCGCTATCTCCTTCTGGGGCGATTTCGCGAGCAAGCCGTCGGTGCTCGGTGACTACTGGGAGATGTACAAGATCGAGGCTGACGAGGAGGCGTGTTGCGGACCGTTCGACTTCGAAGCGGCGGTCTTCTTCGACGAAGACAGCGCTCAGCTGTTCGATGTCGGCAGATTCACCTTTGACATGTCGATCGAGTTCACCCCCAGCATGGAATTCATCATGGGAGCGGACTTCGAGCTGGCCACGCCAACAACGTTGCTGGAGTTCGGGTTTGTGGTGACCTGGTAGGGGAATGAAGAGGCGCTTCGCTTGTGGGGCCGGGCGGATAGACCTCGGAAGGGTACACGGCAGCGGGACCCCTCAGGGGGTCCCGCTGCCGTGCACCGGAGACCGCGGCGTCGGCGTCACACCTCCAGGTCCGATAGCTCCCGGTTGAGGAAGAAGCTGATCACCGTCCGGATCAATACGATGCTCGCCAGAATCGCAACCTCCTCGAGCGTTGGGTCGCGGATCGTCGCGATGACATCGGCGGCGATAAGGAACTCCAGGCCGAGCAGCAGGTAGCTTCCCAGCTGGTGGCGGATCGACTCGCGACGCCGGCATGGTCCGAGCGTGCGCAGATGGCGCAGCTCGAACAACGACCACCGAACCAAGGTAACGGCGACGCCCCAGGTGATGATCGCGGCACCCAACGCGCCGATGACCAAGGTGAGCGTATCGAGGACGATCATCCTGCGCTCACGGCGAGCGACCCGGCGGTCGCCAGCGGCTTCGCCCTCAGCCGGTACTTCATCACCCGTCCGCCGGTGTCGATGGCGACGTGGGGGCGCAGGATCGCGGTGATCGTCCGTCCGTATAGCGATTTCTCGCCCCGGGCACCGTACGTCTCGGCGGCGGTGTGGCCCGGATCCGAGAACGGGAGGTCGTACTTCGCCCGGAACGCCGCCAGCTTCTCCGGCCCATCAGGGCCGATTCCGATGACGACGATCGTCTTCTCCTCCACGTCCGGATGGATATCATGCAACGCGCAGAGCTGCTTCGTACACCCCGGTGTATCGGCTTTCGGATGGAAGGTGAGCCGCACGCGCCGCCCGGCGAAATCCCCGAGGCCTACCGGCTCGCCCGCATCCATCAGCGTGAACTCCGGTGCCCGATACCCTAGGTTCAACACGTCGATCACCGGCTCCAGGGTAGCTGGATGCGGAGCCCTCGCCAAGTTGGATCAGCCGTCGCCGCGCTCGCCCGCCCGCTCGGTACCCCGGACGAAGAAGGTGTAGATCAACGCCGAGGCGAACAGATAGCAGCCGATGGTGATCGGGAACAGCGCCGAGAAGCCGGGACCCTCCTGGATCTGGCCGCTGACCAGGGCGCTGGCGCCGCGGGTTCCCTGCCAGCTCATCTGCATCAAAGCGCTGGCCGTTGGCCGGCGCTCCGGACGGACCGCGTCCATGGCGAACGCCGTGTACAGCGGATGGGCCATGTTCATCAGGCTTGCGCGGGCGAGGAAGCCGATGCTCGATAGGGCGAGAAACGGCGCGTAGCCGAGCAGGATGAGAAACGGGATCGACATCATCTGCACGACGACCACCGCGCGCACCCGCCGCAGCCGCTCGGCGAGCATCGGTCCGACGAGGGTGGCCGCCGCCATCAGAACCGATTGGAAGGCGAACAGCATGCCGACGAACGCGTCGGATAGGTCGAACGTGGCCTTGAGGAAGACGTTGAGGAACGGCACGAGCGCACCGGCGCCGAAACCGATGATCACCTGGGGCAGGAACAGTCGGATCAACTGCCCGGGTGGGCGGAACATCTCTCTCAGGCTTGGCCGCCGCGCCGCCTCCGCCGGAGGCGGGAGCCGGCGCATTCGCACCAGCGGTACCAGGGCCAGCGCAAACAGACCGGCGGCGACCCACAGCGAGCCACGGTAAGCGAGCGGATCCTCCGCTCCGACGGCCGTCATCACGGCGAACGCCGTCGGGAGGATCCCGGCGATGAGGAAGCCGAAGAAGCTCGCCAGCATCCGGGTGGCGAACTGCACGCTGAACAGATGGGTTCGCTCCGACGTGCCGCTGTTCTCGGCCATGAACGGGGCGCTGCTCACCTGAAGCAGCGTCATGCTGACCCCCCGGGATATCGAGAACAACGCCAGTCCGATGACGCCGGCGGACAACGAGATCCCCAGGAGCGAGACGGCCATCAACGCCGCACCGCCGATCAGCGTCGAGCGGTAGCCGATCCGATGGCCGAGCATTCCCGAAGGGATCGCGGCGACGGTAATCACGATCGGGGGAAGCGCCACCAGCAGTCCAAGGAATGCCCGGTCATAGCCCAACGACAGCACATAGAAGTTGAACAGGAGCCGCAGGATCCCCAGCGAAAGCCCGCTGACGAAACTGTGCAGCAGGTACAGCCGGGCGTTGGACTGAAACCGCCGAAGCTGAGAGCCGTAGCCACGTAAGCCACCCATGGACGGCGATTATACCGCTCGAATCGGAGGGATCCGGCGACCCAGCACCGCTTACCGCGCCGCTATGCGCTATTCATCCACGTTTCCAGCCCCGGCACGAACTCGGCGCCGGTCACCACCTCGGCGCTGGCCCCGGCGGTGTCGTCGCCGAACGGCTCGGCGCGTCCGCCCAGCACCGGAGCCAGAAACGCCTCGGCGATTGCCATGAACGACAGCCGGTTTTCGGGCCGCACGAACCCGTGCCCTTCATTCTGGTACACCACGTAGGTCACCGGGATCCCGCGCTGCCGCATCGCGTCGACGATGTGGTCGGACTCCGACCGCTTCACCCGGGGGTCGTTCGCTCCCTGACCGATCAGCAGCGGCTTCCGGATGCGGTCGACCCGAAACAGCGGCGAGCGCTCGCGCAGCAGCGCCTGGCCCTCGTCGGTCGACGGGTCGCCGATCCGCTGGGCGAGCAGCGGCAGCATCGGCGTCCAGTACGGCGGGATGTTCTTCAGCAAGGTGATCAGGTTCGACGGGCCGACGATGTCCACGCCGCAGGCAAAGACGTCGGGTGTGTCCGTCATCCCCACCAGGGTGGCGTAACCGCCGTAGCTGCCGCCGCCGATCGCCACCCGCTCGGGATCGGCGATCCCACGGTCGACCGCCCAATCGACGGCGTCGAGGAGATCGCGATGCATGTCCGCTGCCCACTGGCGGTCCCCGGCGTTGACGAAGCGCTTGCCGAAGCCGGTCGAGCCCCGGAAGTTGGCCGCGAGCACGGCATAGCCGCGGTTGGCCAGCCATTGGTGATCGGGATGGTATATCCAGATGTCGCGGCCCCACGGTCCGCCGTGCACCCACAGCACCATCGGCAGCGGGGCATCCGGAACCCCATCGCCGTCCACGTCACGGTCCGGGGGAAGGGTGAGGTAGCTGACCAGCGGGAGCCCGTCCCGAGCGGCGATCACGCGAGGATGCACCGATGCCAGCGTCGCCCGCTCGATCCCGTCGCGATCGACGAACAGGAAACGCACCTCCTCGGCGGTCCGGTCGTACAGGTAGTAGCGGGTGGCCCCTTGGGCGCGCCGGTCGCAGGCGATCCACCGGCGGTCATCGAGGCAGCGGCTGACCACCTTCAGCTCGCCTTCGATGACCCCCTGCAGCCGCTCGAGATCGGGAGCCACGGCTTCGTCGACGATCTCCCATCGCTGCCTCTCGTAGGTGAACGCCACCGCCTGGATGCGGCGCGTGCGCGGATGGATCCATACGCCGCTGGCGTCGGAGCGGGGATCCTCGGCCAGCGTCATCCGCTCGCCGGAGGCGAGATCCCATGCCACCAGCGCGGCCGTGTCCCGTCCACGGCTGTCGAACAGGTACAGGATCCGTCCGGACGTGTCGAGCCCGAGGGGATGGGTGCTCATCGCGTCCTCGGCAGGGATTCCGTCGACCCGTCTCCATCCATCGGCATGGGGGGCCATCAGCTCGAGGGCTCCCGCTGCGGTCGTCCGCACCCCGAGTCTTACCCCGAACCGGTCGTCTGCCAGGAAGCCCATGAACCCGTCGTTGCGTTGGATCATCTGCCGGCGGCCGTCCGGAATCCGCACCCGATACAGGTCGGAGTACCGCGGATCCCGATCGTTCAGTTCGATCAACACCTCGTCCGGAGACAGCGGACTCAGCAGCTGCAAGCGGGCTCGGACGCCTTGCGGCGTCAGGTCGACGACCTCGCCGGTGGACAGCGTGACGCAGATCGCCCTCCAGTTCTCGTCGCCGTCGACGTCCTGGAGGTAGAGGATGTGATCGTCGGTGTAGGCCCAGGCGTAGGTCTGGATTCCCCGGCCGTGGTCTCGGGTCACCGGCCGTGCATCCTCGGGTCCATCGACGGACGCGACCCACACGTTGAGGACGCCGTCGAGCGGGGCGAGGTATGCCAGCCGCTCCCCGTCGGGGCTCAGGGTGACGAAGACTCGATCCGGGTTGCCGAACAGGACGCTACGGGGAATCAACTCCACGGGGCGCACGTTGTTTCTCCTCTCGCGGAATGGTCGTGCCCAGCCTACCCGCCGCCCATCCTGCTCGGCAAACCGGGGGACGCCGAGCCGGCGCGGAACGGCTGCGAATGGACCTGTCAGGGGAAGGGATCGATCGGTGGCCCGGCGCGCGCTATGCTGTCGTGGGTCGAGGAAGAGGTGGCACGGATGAAGATCCTGGCGTTGAGCGATCGCGTGGATCGTGCGCTGTGGTCCGAGAGCGGGATCGAGCGGGTCCCCGATGTGGGGCTGATCCTCGCCTGCGGCGATCTGCCCTACGACTATCTCGAGTATGTCGTGACGCTCATCGGCGCGCCGTTCTTCTACGTCCTGGGCAACCACGATCGCCCGATGCTCCGCGCGTCGGGCGCCATCACCGCCGAGCCGGAAGGGGGCATCAACATCGGCGGCAAGGTACGAGCGGTGCGCGTCGACCACCAGGCGCTGGTGATCGCCGGTCTCCAGGGGACACGGCGCTGCAGCCTGGAGAACGGCGGCGTCAACGAACTGGCGATGCTCGGCCGGGCCGCCCGGATGGTTCCCCGGCTGCTCTGGAACCGTCTGCGCTACGGTCGCTACCTCGACGTGCTGATCAGCCACGCCCCCCCGGCCCGGATCCATGAGGGGGAGGACCCGTGCCACCGGGGGTTTCGCACCCTCCGGTGGATGATCCGATGGTTCCGACCGCGGCTGGCGCTGCACGGGCACATCCATCCCTCCTATGGGGTGGACGTCCGGCCGACGGCGCTCGGGCCGACGCGAATCCTCAACATCTACGGTGCGATCGTGCTGGAGGTGGATCATGCCCGATCTTGAGTTCGAGCGTGCTCACCGAAAGGCGATGTGGAAGCGGCTGTTTTCGCTGATCACCCGACGGCCCACTCTGTTGCTCCCGTTCGACGCGGTTCGGGAACGGCTGGGGGCTCGCCAGCACGGCTCGGGCGTCGTCAAGTGGATTGAGCTGGACAAGATCGTCGGGAGCGTCAGCCGCTACCGGGAGTTCGATCGTGAGTTCCTGCCGGTGCGCTGGCAGACGGCGGAGCGATGGGAACGCGTACGCGACGCGCTCTACTCGATGGATCGCTTCCCTCCGATCGACGTGTACGACATCGGGGGAGCGTACTACGTCGTCGACGGCAACCACCGCGTGTCGGTCGCCCGTCGATTGGGGCACGACAAGATCGAAGCGCGGGTGATCCAATTCGTGCCCGATGCCCCGGTAGGAACGCCCCAGGATGCTCGCGATCTGGTGCTCAAGGCCGAGCACCGCGCCTTCTTGAAGCGCACCGGGCTCGACCGTCTCCGACCGGATCAGCGAATCACGTGCACCCGCCCCGTCGGCTACCGCGTCCTGCTCGATCATATCAGCGTTCACCGGTACTTCCTCGGGATC
>CAZLER010000057.1:0-8633 GCA_964558595.1 uncultured Thermotogae bacterium | reverse complement strand
GAATCCGAACCACCTGCCAGGTGAATGGCCGTTCGATCGTCCAGCGGTGGCGGCTGTCATCGTCGGGTGGCAGGGTTGGCTTGGGGAGGAATCGCAGCGCGTACGCGTCCGGGGCCGGGCGACCGAGACGGTCCCAACGCTCGATCGACGCGAGCAGTCGACCGTACAGCGGTTCCAAACCGGTGCCGTCGGGATGGATGCAGTGGCCCTCGATCGACGATGAGGTCGCGGTCACCGTCGCACCGGCATGACAGTCGGCCAGGCCGTATCCGCGGTTGCTGAACCACAGATTGTGCGAAGTCAACGCCAGGTAGTACTGGAAGGAACGTTGGGTTTCGCGGTTTGTCCCGGACTTCGCGGCGTCGGCTCGCAGCGGTTCTGGTAGAGGTCGCTCCCACCGCGGAACCGCCGGCAGGCCGGGGAGGATGCAGGAGCGCCACGGGTTGTGCCAGGCCATCGCGCCCTGGATCGGCATGAAGGCGGACCATCCCACGATCCGGCCCACCACGCCGGGACCGCCCTGGGGATCACGTGTCGCGGAGACCAGGGGATCGACGTGGCCGTGCTGGAGGGGAACGAGCAGCCTTCCCTTGGGCGCCAGCTGGGCAGTCCATCGCGGAGACAGGTCCGAGCAGCCGACGGTGGCGACGATACGGTCGAACGGAGCGTCCTCCGGCACACCTTGCCGGCCGTCGCGAACGTACACCTGGACATTGGGGTATCCCTCAGCGCGGAGAGCCTGCCGGGCTCGATCGGCGATACCCTCCTGGAGTTCGACCGACGCTACCCGTCCCCGCGGGCCGACGATCTCCGCCATCAACGCCGCGTTGTAGCCTGTTCCGGTTCCGATCTCGAGCACGCGCATCCCCGGCCGCAAGCCGAGCAGCTCGAGCATCTCGGCCACCAGCGACGGTTGCGATGTGGAACTGGTCGGTATCGAGTCGGTGATCGCCGTCACCAACGCCTGGTTCGAGTAGACGGCATCGACCATCTCGGGATCGGGATGATCGCGATCGAACACCACCGGTCGGTAGCGGAGCTGGTCCTCGACGACTTCCATCTCGTACCAGCCATCGAGGAACCGGTGCCGGCGGACGGCGCCGAAGGCGCGCTGTACCGGCTCGGATCGCAAGGTACCCCCCTCGGTGAGCGACGCGACGTAAGCATCCCGTGCGCTCTCTGCCCCATTCATGACGCCCTGGCTACACTTGATTCGAGGACGCGGTGGTGCAGGTCTCGAGGTGGATCTCGTAGTTGCCGGAGAACCGGTAGTACGCCGGTTTCGGCTTGCCACGATGCCACCAGGTGGTGAAGTGGCGGGCGAGCTGCTCGTCCGCGTCGACCACCTCGGCCTGGTCCCAGGAGATCCCACGCACCAGATACGGGACGTCCGGCTGCAGGGTGTGGATGCAGTCGGTCGGCGGCATCATGGTGAACGCGAACAGGGGTAGCTTCCCGACCTGCGGCCATGCCGCCTGCTCTCCGAGATGCCTTGCGGCGTGGAATGAGACGGAATCCCGCGTCAACGGGACCGAGATGAGGTGCTCTTGTGCTCCGTTGATAACGCCGCTGAAGATCATCGCTTCCTGGTAGTGGAAGGCGTCTCCCTCCGGAAGAAGGGCTTCCAGCGGTTGGAACCATGGACGCACCTCGGCGATGAATGCCGGTCGGTCGAACAGCGGAGGGGCCATAGAGATCACCTCGCCTGTCAGGATACTGAAGGCTTGCGTCGTATCCAAGCTACTACGCGAGACTCAGAATACCTAAGGACTAGGCAGGACCGCCGGTTGACCTGTCCTTCGCCCGCCTACGATGGATGGACACAAGGGAGGCAGGGGTGAGAACACGACCCAGGGAACATGGCGGCGGGTGGACGGTCATCGGGGGCTTGGTCGTTCTGGTGCTGTCAACCGGACTGGGGGCCGAGCAGCTCCCGTTTCCGTCGGTCGAGATCGTCCCCCCGGCGATTCGCTTCGCCGCTTTGGATCGGGCCCTGGGTGATGGACGCGCACCGTGACGTGGCGGTGGAGCGAGGCCATTACGTGCCGCTGACACTCCCCTACCTGCCGGGCGCTGCCCTGATCGATTACCCCCCCGAGGCGGTGGCCTGGTGGGAGTCCCAACTGACGCCGTTGCTGGCGACGGGAATCGCGGGGTTCAAGCTCGATCGGGGCGAGGAGAAGCCGCCGGATGGGCAGCTGTTCCCGTCACCTGGGGCGGTGATACCGACCCGTCGGCGTGGGGGCTCCGTTCGGCGATCATCGCCCTGCAGCGGGCCGCGGTGCTCAACGTGCCGATCTGGGGCTCGGACACGGGAGGTTACAACACCCGCCCGCCACGCGAGGTCCTGGCGAGATGGCTTGCGTTCTCGGCATTCTGCCCGGTGATGGAGGTGGGGCCGACGGCGAACCTTGCCCCCTGGTCGTGGCTTCCCGACGGGGTGGACGATGCCGTCCGCGAGGTCGGATACACGTTCGACACGATGCATGACGACGAGCTGCTCACGGTGTGGGTGTTGTACGCGCGGATCCATCGCGATCTGATCGACGTCACCTACCGGTATGCCGAAGCGGCCCATCGTGACGGTACGCTGATCGTGCGGCCGATGGTGTTCGCCTATCCGGACCAGCCGGACTACGGAGACCTGTGGTCGTAATCCATGTACGGTCCGGACCTCCTCGTTCGGCCGGTATGGGAGTCGGGAGTGAGCACCGTCGACGTCCACCTGCCGGAGGGGCGGTGGATTGACGCGTGGTCCAAAACGGCGATCGACGGACCGACCGAGCTGTCGATCGCCGTGCCGCTGCACGGGATTCCCCTGTTCGTGCGGGCCCGGGGTGCCGTGGTCCTTGGCGATCTGCCGGACCGTTGGGCTGCTGTGCGGGCCGATATCGCCGACCGACCGGACCTCGAGCGGCTCGCGGAAACGGTGTGGTGACCGTTCGCTCTACAGCCGCTTACGGAAGTGGATTGAGCGCTTAGCCACCCGATAGCCGAGTGCCTGGTGTGCCGGAGGACTGAGCGGGTACCGTGGCGTCGTGTCAGAGGCCATCTCGGTGCATCCGCGTGTTCGCGCCCAGGCTTCCCCTCGGTCCACCAACCGGCGGCCGATCCCCCGCCGCCGCCATCCGGGCTCGACGTACCATCCTTCGATGTAGCCGATCCGATCCGCGGTGCACCCGATGGCCCGGTCTCGGGTCGACACGACGATCAGACCGCACAGCCGGCCGCCGGGACGCTCGGCGACGAACACGGTTGCGTCGGGGCACGCCGTGCTTGCGGCACGGTCCAGCGCTGCCGGACCGTGTTGGGGCCACAGCGCTTGGCGAAGGCACATCCATTCGGAGCGATCGGACGGATGCAGCGGCCGAATCGAGACGGCCTTCGCTGCGCGATCCGGCCCGCGATGGGACGCCATCCACGCCGTGGCGAAGTCGACCAGGGCACGCTGCGGCATGAGCAGCGTGCGGGCGTTGCCTACGAACCCCGCGTGGAGCTGGCCGGACTCGCGGGCGAAGGCGTCGCCGATGCGGGGAAAGTCGGTCTCGTCCACGGCGAGATCCTGGAACGTCACGCGTTGCCGCCCATTGGCTGTGATCATCGGCGCGGTGCTCGCGACCGTCCGCTTCTCGGGGTACTCGGCGCGGTACTCCGCGAGATGGATCGACGCATTGCGATCGTGGCCGACGCCGAGCAACAACACCGAGCCGTCCAGCTCATACAGTCGCGCCAGCGGAGATCCTTCGCCCATCCCGAAATCGAGGGTGTGATCGAAGGTGAGACGCTCGGCTTCCGGACCTCGGGCCGCGAACGAGTAGTGCGGATGTCGGCTGCGCAGGGTGCCCGGCTGGCTGCGAAACGCCTCGGCGATCGCGCCCATCGCACGGGTCGGCGTCAGGTGGGGATCGTACGCCGGCATCTCAGCGCGGATCGTGTCCTTCCAGGGCTCGGGAACCGGTGGATTCCTCCAGTTGTGCGGATCGGTCAGTTCTCCGGTCATCGTCGGCATCATGAGGGTACCCTGCTCGCCGAGCGCCTCCTCCAGCGCGAGGATCGCGGCGACCGCTCCGCCGCACACCCATCCGAGCGAACGAAGCGACGCGTGGACCAGGAGTGTCATCCCGTCTGCGATGCCCAGTCCCCGAAAGCTGCGAGCGAGCGAGCGAACGGTCAATGGTTCGCTGGAGCTTCGTACGGCCTCCCGTTCACCGATCATCGGGCGTACCGTCTCCGCCCTCCGACGCGCCGGAGGAAAAGGGACCATACGATAGCCGCAGCCCGCGGATCATCTCCTCGGCGTCGTCGAATCGATCCTCGGCGACCAGGAACCGCACCGGCTGAAGCAGCGGCCGGACGGCGTGGAACCCCTCTCCCTGGACGAAGAAGAGGATCCCCTCGGCGTCGAGCAGGGAGCGGATCAGGGCGATATCGGCCGGATTCGACGTTTCCATCAGCAGTTTGTAGGCCATGATGCCTCCTGCCGGACGTGTGGACGCTACAGCCTACACGATCGATCGGTCCGACTCGACTCCCCCCCGACGCGTGCATGGTCGCTCGCGCGATCGCGGTGAGCGCTTTTTGCTCCTGCGAATCCCGTGCGACACCGCCCATTCCCCTGCTGTGCCATGGCCTAGGAGATCCGGATCGGGGCTTCGATGCGGACGGTGTCGCGCTCGGAAGGGGTTTTGCGCGGCGTGAATGCCGGGCTACGATGGGGCAAGCAAGGAGGTCATCGTGCAGCTTGCTCGCCGGATGAAGTGGCTGTTGGTGGGGGGTATCGCGGCGGTGGGGGTCGGCTTCGGACTGTCCTCGACGGCGTCCGATGCGGAGCTCCCCGATCTGACCGGTCGATGGATGACAGTGCAGCGACTGGTGGCCGTCGCCGAGCTGCCGTTCGTGGGCGAGGTCACCTTCGTGACCGTCCTCGGGCTGTTCTCCGAGGGGGTGCAGACCGGAGCTGGGTTGATCCTCCAGGATGCCTATTGCTTCACCGATATCGAGGTTTCGACCGATCTGTTCGCCACCGATATCCCGGACGCGACGATGCGGGCGATCCGGTCCGGTCCGCGGCGCGCCGAGCTGCGAAGAGAAGCCGACGCCACCTGGCTGATGCACGACTGGCACACCGAGGTCCGCGGCGCGGTGCTCGACGATCCCGTCCACGACCCGTTGCCGACCAGCCGAAGCGATCCGCGGATCGTCGACACGGACGGCGACGGTCAGCCCGGCATCACCCTCTCGGCGGAGCTCGTCGGGTTGTTCGGCGGGGACACGTACGCGGTGCAGCGGTTCCGCTACCGCCTGGAGGGGAAGCTCGTCGATGAGGACACCATCGTCGGATACGTCGAATGGTCCTCGGAGCAGGAGATCGTCTGGGCCAGCGACGCCTTGCTGATGACGCCGTTCACCGAGGAAATGCATCCGGATCCGACGGTGCACCGGTTCGCGATGCGTCGGATCGACGCAGGCTGGGATTGCACGATGATCCGCGACCGGGTCGCGCCGCTGCTCGAGCTGCTTGACGGAAGTCTCGTAGGCGGAGGGCCGTAGCGGCGCCGATCTCCGTCTTGCCTCACGCAAGAATGGACATGAGAGATTCCTTGGCTTGCACCGCCTGTGTGGCGTAGGCTGGAATCCCGGCTCTCGGGGACAAGGAGGGCACAACGATGCGGATTGTGGCGGGCCTGCTGGCGATCTTCGCGATCGGGGCTATGGGATTCTTGGGACGGCTGGACGAGCGTCCCGAGGTGGTGGAGGAGGTCGACGTCGAACGGTATATGGGGCTCTGGTACGCGGTGGCCAGCATCCCCACCACGTTCGAGCGAGCCTGCGCGCAGGGAACGACGGCGGAATACCGACTGCTCGCCGACGGGCAGATCGAGGTCATCAACAGCTGCTACCGTGCGAACGGAGAGCTGATGCGGGTCGTCGGACGAGCATGGGTCCCCGATCCCTCCGAGCCGGCGAAGCTGAAGGTCAGCTTCGTGCAGCTGTTGGGGCGATGGTGGTTCCCCGGCGACTACTGGATCCTCGATCTGGCGCCGGACTACCGAACCGCGGCCGTCGGGCACCCACGACGTCGGTACGGGTGGATCCTCAGCCGATCGCCGACGCTACCCGAGGCGACGCTCGATGCGATCTTCGGGCGTCTCGAAGCCCAGGGCTACGACCGCTCCGAGTTCCAGCGGATCGATCCGTCGCTCCATCTCGAGGAGTAGCGCGCGGCCGATCCTCGCTACAGTGCCAGGGCGAGTAGCAATACTCCGACGGCGAGCGTCACCCCTCCTCCGATCAGCAACCCGGTGGCCACCGGACGGATCAACGGCACGCGAGCTCCGACGACCGCTTCGAACGACAGGCCGTCTCCGGCGTCCTCGTTCATCACCACGAACGAGACGTTGCCGGGCTCGAGCTCCCATTCGAGCGTCTGTTGCCCCGCTCCCGACGTTGCGTTGATCCAGAACGGCTGTTCGCCGGGAGGCCCCGGAAGCTCCCCCGATGCGTCGACCCGATAGCTCAGAGAGAAGGACGTTTCGTCGAGCTCCTCGACGATCGCGTACGGCACCCCACCGAGGTAGGCCTCGACCGCCTCGGCTTCGGCGACGCCGATGAAGATTCCGCGCGTTGGATCGTCGCTGAACGCCTGGACCCGGAACGTGGCGATCTCGCCCAACTCGACCGGCACATCCGGCGTGAGATCGATCTCGGTCGGGCCGGCGACCACCGCGTACCCGTCGACTTCGATGTCCAACGGGCTGCTGTGGATGAACCCCTCCTCGTCGGCGAGCGTTGTCTCCAACACCAGCAAGCTGCCCCCGCCGAACAGCAGCGACGTTGCGACGACCAACCCCACCACGCCGATCACTCCCATCAGGAGTCTGAACATGACAACCTCCCTTGTCCGTGACGCTCGCTGCACGAAGGATACCGCGTCCCGTGATCACGAGCCATCGAGGGCGTTGCAGTCGAGCCGAGCCGCCGGTACCGTAGCGGGGCACCGGATTCCGCGAGCGGGCATCCGGCGAGGGAGGAAGCCGATGGGGATACTCGATGGAAAGACGGGGCTGGTCTTCGGGGTCGCCAACGACCGCAGCATCGCGTGGCACATCGCCCGTCATGCCCGGGCGCAGGGGGCGACCTGCGCGTTCGCGCATCTTCCTGGCGACAAGATGGAGCGCCGGGTCCGTAGGGCGCTGGAGGGCGAAGGACTGGCTGAGCCGTGGCTTCATCCGTGTGATGTGGCAAGCGACGGAGACCTGGATGCGTTGTTCGTCGCGATCCAGCGGGAGTTCGGCGGACTCGACTTCGTTGTCCATTCGGTGGCGTACGCCGATCGGGACTACCTGGTGCCCGGGCGATTCGTGGAGACGCCGCGGGAAGTGTTCGCCCAGGCGCTCGACATCAGCGTCTACTCCCTGATCGCGGTGGCTCGCCGTGCCCGCGGGTTGATAGCGGACGGCGGGTCGATCCTTGCGCTGTCGTACTATGGCGCGGAGAAGGCGGCCCCCGGCTACAACGTCATGGGCGTGGCGAAGTCGGCCCTGGAGTCGGCGGCCCGCTACCTGGCGGCGGAGCTGGGTGGCGACGGTATTCGCGTCAACTGCTTGTCGGCAGGTCCATGTCGAACCCTGTCGGCGATGGCGGTGGGAGGCTTGGATACGATGCTCGACCGCATGGGGGCTGTGGCACCGTTGCGCCGCAACATCGAGACCGACGAGGTGGGGAAGGCGGCGGTGTACCTTCTGAGCGACCTCGCTTCCGCCGTGACGGGCGAAACCCACCACGTGGACGCCGGCTACCATGCGGTCGTTTCGTGATCCATGACGGCGTCGAACTCCCGACGCTCCTGACGATTGACGAGGCGGCCGACGTGCTTGGCCTCACCGCGGAGGCGATCCATCGGCGGATCGCTTCCGGAACGTTGACGACGGTACGTGTCCAGGGGACGCTCCGCGTTCTCACCGAGAGCATCGTCGACCGGAGCGGGGAACCGACCCTGTGCCGGCCGAACCGCGACGTCGATCGAGAACCGCTCGAGCTCCAGGATCCGGAGATAGAGCGATGATCGAGATCCGCCGGTTGGCGGCGGACGAGCTCCCAAGGATCGGGGAGATCGATCGCTCCGAGCGTGTCCGGATCGGGTACCGCCAGGAGGCCGAGGTGCTGATCCCGATGCCGGTTGTTTGGGATATTCCCGACTGGTTCGAAGGGGACGGCGCTCACGGCGTCGGGCGGGTGACGGCGGGAACGCTCGAGGATCTCGCCGCCGGGGGCACGGCGATCGCGGCGTTCGAGGACGACCGCCTCGTTGCCCTTGCCGTGTACCGCCCGCGGCTCCGTCCGGCGACCGGGCAGTTGGCGTTTCTCCATGTCAGCTGCAGTCACCGGCGGTTGGGGATCGCGTCCCGGTTGTTCGATCGGGTGGTGCGGCGGGCACGAGCCGATGGCGCGACCTCGCTGTACGTCTCGGCCACCCCGAGCGAATCCGCGGTCGGTTTCTACCTCAGCAAGGGGTTCCTCCCGACCGGCGATCCCGACCCGCGACTTCTCGAGGAGGAGCCGGACGATATTCACATGCTGCTTGAATTCTAGACTTGCCTGTCTTCGGTGCACGGCTGGCGGTTGGCTCGGGC
>CAZLER010000056.1:0-8687 GCA_964558595.1 uncultured Thermotogae bacterium | reverse complement strand
TGGGTCTGCGTCGGAGTCGCCAGCTGCCGGAGCGGATGTCCTGCACCGGGCTAGCTGCGCAGCCGGCAGATCAGGATCTCAGTGCACCCGCCGATCGCTGTTCCGGCGAGCGCTGCCCACAGCGGGGCAAGCTCCTGAACGGACGATGTACCCGTGGCGGTGAGGATGATTGCCGTACCGACGCTCCACGCGAGGGCCCACCGCACCCGATGGGGGGACAGCGGCTCTCCGGTGCGATCGCCCACGCTCCGCACCCGACGGTAGCCCGCGATCACGGGGAGGATGGCGACGGCGATCGCGGCAAGGACGACGAACTCCACCGTCCCCCACGCCGGGGCTTCCACCCGCCAACCGCGCACGAAGCCCAGCGTCACCCCGACCACCGGGAGCACGAGCGGCAACCCAATCCGAAGCGGCACGGGGAACCTCTTCAAGTCGGCGAACAACACGGTGGGGAAGGTGAGGAGCGGAATCGTCCAGTGGGCGGAGATTCCCAGCCAGAGCTTGATCCCATACAGGGCGGCGAAGTCGAGCGCCCCCGGTGGGAGGCCGGTGCTCTGGTTGATGTAGCGAAGACCGATCAGCAACCAGAACAAGAGCAGGAATCCCGGGGGACCGAGGAGGACGGCGCCGGCAAATCCGCCAGCGCCGGCGAAGAACGCCGAGCCGGATCGATCCGGATCGGTCTCCCGAGCGAGCGCCCAGGCCAGGAACAGCGATCCCGCCCACGACAGTCCCTCGAGCAACGCCGCCCCAACGGTCGCATTGCGGACCAGGGCGACCGCAAGGCCGGCCACCAGCGCGGCGAGCGTCAGCAGGAGGACGGCGAGGTTGGTTGGGACGCTCGGATCGATCGGCCGGCCGAGGGTCGACACAAGCCGGCGCCGCAGGTTGGACGGCACGATCAGTCCTCGGCGTGGCTGCCGTCGCAGAACGGTTTGTTCTTCGACTTCCCGCAACAACAGAGTGCGCCGATACGGACATGGGCGCAGTGAGGCGACTGATCGCCCCGGATTTCGGCGGCCCCCCGGATCGTCAGCGGTCCGGGATCGGCTGCCCGGATCAGCAACTCGCCACCCTCGGACGCCAGTTCCTCGGCGGGTTCGGCGTGGGCTTCGGCAAGAGCGCCCTCGGCCTCGAAGCCGATCCGGTCGTGACCCCCGTCACACAGCGGCTTGTTGCGGGTACGCCCGCATCGGCAGAGCGCAACGCGCGTGTCCTCGAGCAGCACCTCGCCGTCCGCGTCGACGATCCGTAGGTCGCCTTGGACGAACAGCGGGCCGTCGGAAGAGATGACGATCTCGTTCTTCGGCGGAGTGCTCTCGGGGGGACCGCCGTCACGTCGCTCGTAGTGCAGGGCCCCGGTCGGGCATTGCTCACACGCCCACGCCACTTGATCGGGCGCTGCTTGGGTGGGGTCGATCCACGGCCGCCGATGGAAGTCGAACACCTCTGGCAGGCTGTGGATACACGCCTCGACGTGAATGCAGCGGTGGTAGTCCCAGTGGACGGCAACTCCGTCCGACTCGTAGCTGTAGACGCGGCGTCTCATGCGGCTCCTTGTCGCTCATGCCGGTGCGCAGCAGCGCGGCGCAATCGTACTAAGGGGTCCACACCTTGGTGTCCATGCTGGTCATCGAGTGGATGGCGATCCGGGAGGGATGGACCTCGAGCACGCACCATTCGGGACTCTCCGGCGACTGGAAGTAGGCGGCCAAGGCGTCGCTCCATGCGGCCCGCTTGGCCTCGAGGTCCGTGTTGATGGCGGCGGTCCCCTCGATCTGGAAGTACGGTGCGTCGACCGAAGGGTCGCTGTTGCCGCACAAGACGTGCACGTTGGGCCGATTCCGGATGTGGGCGACCTTGCGCGAGTCGAGGCGGGTGGCGAACCGGATTGTCATGTCGTTGTCGATGGTGCCCATCATGTAGCGAACCCACGGTGCACCCTCCGGGGTCACCGTGGCCAGCGAGCAGAGAAACCCCGTGCCTCCCTGCAGCGCCCCCAGGATCGTCTGTTTCGTGTCGTTCATCGCGGACCTCCATGCCACCGGATGCGACCAGCATAGAGGATCGATCGCGATGGGACAAAGCTCAGCTAGCGTGGGTTCCAGGTGAGGTTCGGCGACCGGCGCGGCACGACGCGGCGGAAGCTGTGACGGGCATATCCCAGAGCGATGGCCACCTGGGCGGTACGGCCCTCGGGAAGCGCGACCTTGCGGCGAAGGCGGGCGCTGTGATCGAACGCCAACTGGAAGAAGCCGATCTGACAGCTACCCAACCCGTGACGCTCGGCGACGAGCATCAGGTTGTACGCTGCGTAGACGGCGTCATCGCGCCCGAAGCTGTTGCCGGAAGGAGCGTGCGCGATGAGGACGACGGGGGCATGGTAGAAGATCGGGTCGCCGCCGGCATCGCGCTCGGCGAGCAGTCGCTCGATCATCGGGCGGGCCCGTCGCGCACGGTTGACGACGTGCCGTCCGAGCACCGGCTGAAGGAAGGGGCGCAGCAGCGGATGACTGGCGAGCCTGGACAACCGGCGGAATTCCGAGAGCACGGTGTCTCGGAGCTCGGCGATCTTAGGGGGGTCGTCGTAGGCGACCCAGTCGAGCGCTTGGCTGTTGCTCGCGGTGGGCGCCCACCGGCCGAGGGTCACCAGCTCGCGGACCAGCTCCCGCGGGACCGGTTTTTCGGCGAACGCGCGGCAGGACCGCCGGGCGCGGAACGCCGCGATCAGCGCCGCGACGGGGGGCAGCTCGCTTTCGTCGATCAGCGAACACTCCTCGAGGGGGAAGGTATCATGGTCGATCGCATCGGTCGGGCACACTGCGACGCAGTGGCCGCAGAACCAGCACGCCTCGGGTCGCACGGCCGAAGACCCTTGGTCGGTCAGCTCGAACACGTTGGCGATGCAGCACACGTCGACGCACCCACCGCATCGAATGCAGGCTTTGGGATCCACCTGAATGGCAGCCATTTCAACGATCCTGCCGGATGATCGAGGATAGCGCCGCACAACAGGTCAGACGTGGAATGGACATTGCGCCCTTCGGCAGCGGACCCCCGGGGGGTGAACACCGGCCGGATTCCGGAGAGGTTCGGCGAAGGTGATGTGCATAACGTCCCGCGATGGCGGGTCGTCTGTCCGGGGGGCGAGCCGAGTGGTGTCGTACCCTGGCGGCATGGAACCCAGTGAATTCGTGGAGAAGCTGCTCGGCGAGTCCTCTCTCGAGGCGATCGATCTCGCCAGCGACGTCGAGCGGATCCTGGCCGAGCAGGTGCTGTTTCTGCGTGGCACCCTCCGCGACCTGCGGCAGGAAGCCGTTGTCGGTGCGCACGACGTCATCCACCAGCTGTACGAGCGGCTGGAGGAGAAGGATCGGCAGATCGAGGATCTCCGTGAGGAGATCGGGTTCCTCCGTCAGCAGGTGATGACCTCCTCCGGTTGAAACCCACAACCCGTTTCCGTACGTTTACTGCGTCATGTGTCCCCTTTCCATCCGCGAGAAGCTCGATGAGGCCCGTAGCGAGCGCTCCGAGCTGGAGCGCCGTCTCACCGATCCGGCGGTGATCGCTGGGCCGGAGTATCGCGACTTGACCCAGCGGTACGCGCACCTGCGCGATCTGATTGCGTTGGGCGAGCAATGGGAAGGGCTTCGGGGTTCGATCGCGGAAGAAGAGGAGATGCTCGAGACGGAGGAGGAGCTTCGCGACGAGCTCGAGGAGGCGCTGGAAGAGGATCGCAAGCAGGCCGAAGCGCTGGAAGGGCGGATCCGGCGGCTGCTCGTTCCCCCCGATCCCAACGATCGGAAGACGGCGATCGTGGAGATTCGTGCCGGCACTGGGGGGGACGAGTCGGCGCTGTTCGCCGCCGACCTTTTCCGGATGTACGCCCGTTTCGCCGAACACCAGCGGATGAAGACGACCCTCATGGACAGCCACCCAACCCCGCTGGGTGGATTCAAGCAGTTGACGTTCGCCGTCGAGGGCGACGGGGCCTACGGGTTGCTGCGGTACGAGTCCGGCGTCCATCGGGTGCAGCGTGTCCCCGAGACGGAGTCGCAGGGGCGGATCCACACCTCCACCGCTAGCGTCGTCGTGCTGCCGGAGGCGGAGGACGTGGAGATCGACATCGACCCGAATGACCTGCGGATCGATGTGTTCCGTTCGTCGGGACCGGGGGGGCAGAGCGTCAACACCACCGACTCCGCAGTGCGGATCACCCACGTCCCATCGGGGATCGTCGTCACCTGTCAGGACGAGAAATCGCAGCACAAGAACAAGGCGTCGGCACTGCGGGTGCTGCGGGCCCGGCTGCAGGATCGGCACGAGCAGGAGAGGCAGGCCGAGCTGTCGGCAACGCGGCGCAGCCACATCGGCTCGGGCGATCGCAGCGAGAAGATCCGCACCTACAACTTCTCCCAGAACCGCGTGACCGATCACCGGATCGGGTTCAGCCTGTACGATCTCACCGGCGTTCTCGAGGGGAACCTCAGCCCGATGATCGACGCCCTGCAATCGGCCGCAACCGAGCTGGAGGAAGAGGAATGAAGTCGCGTTCACGTCACGATTTCCGCCATGTCCTGTCCTTGACAGCCCTGAGTGACGGGGCTACCATTGCCGGACACGCACTCTGGGTCTGTAGCTCAGTCGGTTAGAGCGCTCGCCTGATAAGCGGGAGGTCCCTGGTTCGAATCCAGGCAGGCCCACAGCTCTGTCTATCGATGGGGATCTCGTGGTCGCCCAAAGCGGAGCCTCTACGTGCTCAGGAAAGACTCCAGCTGGATCCGGGCTATCCGCCTGCGTTCAAGGGGGCGAACGCGCTCGGGATGGGTGGGTTCGCAGTCCGTTCCGTACGAGATGCCGAGTTGTCCTTTGCCTTGTCCCGCTTTATGTCCAGTCACGGTGTGAGAAGCGGCGCTCCGGGTCGCATCAGAAGCGCTCTCGGGCTCGCTTCTTGGCGAGAAAGTTGTGGAACATGGAAGGGACCGCGTCGAGGAGTCGTCCTGACCCGCTCGAAGTCCTCCCCGGTCCACGTGTACCACGCCGTCTCGAACAGGCCTGAGCTCTGTGAGTAGAATGTGAACCCAACCAGAGGTCCATGGAAGCGGATGACGGGTGTCGAGTTCCGATGGTCCGCCATGTAGTAGCCATGACGGCTGAGCCTGTGCACTTCCCCGCTCGGTGCGATCGAGAACAGGAAGTAGTAGGAACCGTTGCAGCCCGCGTACTGGCCAAGGTTGAAATCGATGGATCCATCCCCGTTCAGATCCTGGAGTACGACTCGGAAGGCGGGAGCATGGAAGAACAGACGCTCATGCCCCATGAGTGCGTTGAGAGACGTGATGGAAAGGACGTGCTCGTTACGGCGGACCCGTACAGCGAACTGTCCTTCCCACTTGTCCCCCATGCCACACCAAAGCATCTCATCCACGTATCGCCTTCCGTTGGTGAGGAGAATCTCAAGGGCCTCCAGGCTACCGTCCCCATCCATGTCGAAGGCAGTCGACGCAATGACCTCCTCGTCGGGATCGGCATGCCCATCCCAGCGTGCGTCCAGGCTGGTGGGCAACAGCGCAAGCAGCGCGATGGACCCAAGGGCAAGCGTGCGGTTCATGACTCCTCCGTGATGGTTGGTCCCATCGCGATTATCTTGCTACACGCTGGAGTGCAAACCACCGCCTTCTCCGGAGGATGGGAAGCAGGTCCCCCGCACGGAGTGCGCGTTTGGTCGCGACCGCCTTCTACGAGCCGTGGGGCGCTTCGTCCGAAGAGCATGCTGCGTCTCCGCCCATGCTTGCCTGGCTGGCCACCCTCCAGTTCGGTGCGGTGGCACCGTCACGATCGCCTTCCGTCACCTCGAGATCCTTTCGGCAACGGCTTCATCGTGGGGGAAGAAGTGCTTCTGGCGTGTTGCTGTCCGGGACTGTTTGAGTATCTTCAGGAAGGAAGCAGGAAGGGAAGTGTAGGAGGGTGAGGTGCCGGAAGCTCACCCAGGGGCACCAAGCTGACGGTCCCCTGCGCTTCCGCCTGGTGATCAGTGTGCTGTCAACAGGACGAGGATCACGCCTTCCGGTTCGGTCATCGGCTCGAGTGCCTTGCCGACGAGGGCGCACGGACACGGTTCGGGGGCGGGCCAACGCATTGCCATCCCCGGAACTGACGAGGTGACGAGCAGATCGCCGGGGGCGATGGCCCCTCCCTCGTCGACGACCTTCACGGGAACGATGCCGACGAGCGCGAGCAGCGCCCGCTCCCCCGCAAACCGGTGGCCGAGAACGACGCCGGGAGCGGTCGACACGACGCCGGCCACCCGTTGTGAACAGGCACCGCTGGCAAGACGATACGCTCCGGGGTGAAGGGGGTCGAGCGCCAGCACGTCCCCCGGCGAGACGGCCTGGGAGATCGCCACCCACTCGGCGACGTCGGCGTGACCGGTGGCAAAGCTGGAAGCATAGACGGTGCCGTCAGCGAGTGTGTCGCCTTCGTGGGTGACGCGGAAGGTGGCGGCGGTGGCGGGCGGTGCGATCTGCAGCCGAATCCGACCCGACCCGTAGCTGTTGTCCTTGCCGCTCGAGCCCATGTCCACGGCGCTGTTCTCGAGGTAGGCCTGGAGCTGATCGGCCGTTCTCGACGGATCCTGCGACAGCAGGAGGGCGGCTGCGCCGCCGACGTGGGGCGCCGCGGCCGAGGTGCCGTGGAACGCTGTCGAGCCGTAGGTGGAGGTCGACACCCCATCGGGCCCGACGATGTCGGGGCGGACGATGCTTGTGCTGTAGATGCTGTTGTTGGACGGCCCCCGGGAGCTGCGATCGTCGATCGGCCCGGTCTCCCAGTCATCGTAGTCGATCGAACCGACGGCGAATGCGTTGGCCGAGTTGGCGGGGGTGACGATCGAGCTCGCCGCCTGGTGATACTGCATCGACGTGCTGGCGGTGCTGCTGACGTAGAGAAACAGCTCCAGGTCGGGCTCGGCGGGAGCGTCCCACTCGACGATGGCCACTTCGTAGGTGCCGCCGCCGGAGGGTACGCTAAACGTCAGTCGCTCGGTGGGATCCTGCGTTCCCGACTGGGCATCGTCGGAGAACGCGACGACGGATCCGGTGTTGTCGATGAGGAACAGATGGTAGTCCTGGTCCGAGCCCTGGCCCGGAGTGTAGTCCCAATCGTTCCAGGTCAATACCACGGTCAGGGTGTCGCCACCAGCGAGGCTTACGTTGGCCCCCTCGTCGTGGTTGTCGCCGTCGAGGTAGTCGGAGCCGGAACCGAAATCGTGGTTGCCGTCGTTGTCGGTGTCGACGAAAGCCCCCTGCCAATGACCGTCGTCCGCCTGGTTGCCGGCGGCGTTGACCCAGAAGATCCCCTGATCCCGGGCGTTGTTGGCGATATCGGCGATGACGCCGGTGCCGTCGTAGAAGCAGGTGTTGTACCAGCCGACGGAGTGAACGATGACCTCGATGCCGTTGTTGATGCAGTAGTCAACGGCGTTGTCGAGCTCGACCTCGTCGGAGACTTTGAGCAGATGCAAATCGGACTGCGGTGCGACGTCCTCGACGATCTCGGCGACCGCCGTTCCGTGGCTGATCCCCGTCTGGAGACCGGTACCCGTGTAGTCTACGGTATTCTCGACGTTCGACAGCTCGCCGTTCGATTGCGCGCTGTTGAGTCCGGAGAAGCCGAGATCGATCACGGCCACGTCGGCCCCCTGTCCATAGTAGCCTTCGTCGTGGTAGTCCTCGGCGCCGAACACGGCGACGCCCTCGCTGACCACGAGCGCGCGCGGCTGGTATGGAAAGCGAACGTAGGCGATGCTGGGGAGGGAATCGACGATCTCCAACAGCGTCTCCAGCGGAAGCACGGCTTGCAGGAGCCGATCGGAGCTCCGCGTGATCGTCCCGCCAAGACGCTTAAGCGCCTCGCGGTCGACGTCGTCGGGGTGTCCTCCCTCCGGCTCGATGATCACCTGGACCGCCCCATCCACGAGATCGATACCTTGGTCAGCCGCCAGCGAGCGAGCGGCCATCGGGGCTTCGCGATAACGGACGGCTAGGGCCTGCAGTCCCGTCTCCAGTTTGGGGTGGGGCTCGGTCTCGAGAAGGGGTTCGTACCCCATCGGAGCGGTCGGCGCGGCTGCTGTGCAGACCGTCAGCAGTCCGCATACCAGCAGGATCCACCACGCACATCTTTGCACTGTGCTCATGCGAATCATGATACAGCTTCTGGCGGCCGAGGTTTCTGGTGTGAGGCGAGGCGTGGATCAAGCGGATCCGTGCCCGACAGTACGGCGCTCCGGCGGTTGCGGTGCATGGACGTTTGGTTCAAGCTTGGCCGCACCGCGACGACGGGGAGAGGTTGCTCGACACTCCGGGCGGTGTATACTTATCAGCAAACACATTCCAAAGGGGGAGAAATGACGGAACAGAACGCCAGTGCGGACGAGCTGCTCGTGCGAGCGATTGACAAGGGACTTGGCAACCGAGTTCACGTGCGGCTGTCGCGGTTCCGGGACCGGGACTATCTGGATATACGCAATTTCTATGAGACCGACGATGGCGAGTGGAAGCCGACACGGAAGGGGATTGCGGTTCCCGTGGAGATGTACGACGAGTTGATGGACGCCCTGGGGGCGGCGAAGGAGGAGATTTCCAGGCGCAGGAGCGCTGCATCCTCCACGGATACTCCTTGATGCC
>CAZLER010000055.1:4720-9005 GCA_964558595.1 uncultured Thermotogae bacterium | reverse complement strand
CAGCTGGTGTCGCCGATGCTGTTCATCGTCGACGATGTGGGTCCAGCGCCGGACGATGGCTACCTGGGCACGGCGATCGGGGCGTCGAACGCCCTGGCGGGCACCGACACGATCGAGGTGCGCCATGGCACCTACGACGCCGGCACCGCGATCACCGATCCCGTCAACATGAGGAGCGAGCTCGGCTCGGCGTCGCACACGACGGTGAACGGCCCGGTGCCGATCGGCAGCGGCGGCGTGATCATCGGCCTGCCGATGCAGGGATTCCGGCTGAACGGCGACATCACGGTCCAGAACGGCGTCGATGCGTCCACGGTACACGTGAACTGGTGCGACCTGTACGGTTCGGTCACCAACAGCGGTACGGGCACGATGGACGCCACCTACAACTACTGGGGAACGAAGGAGCCCGCGGTGATCGACGGCCGCACCACAGGGCTGATCGACTACGCCCCGTACCTCCCCAAGAACGCGGACGACGCGTACACGGAGGCCGTCGCGATCTTGGCGGCCGGCCTGGCCAGTTCGATGGATCTCGCGATCGGGCACCTGTTCGCCATGGATCAGCTCGGACAGGATCCGGCATCGTACGCCGCATACCTGGGGGTTGCCGGATCGGGAGCGTTCAAGGTCGCGCCTCCCATGGCACAGATCAACCTCGGTGATGTCGCCGGTGGGGGTGGTGCCATTGAGGGCTTGTCGCTTGGCACCTACGTCGTGGGGGATCCGATCACCGAAGGGTTCACGCTGACGGACCCGGACACCGGAGAGCCGATCACGAACGCAGCGGTGACGATCAGCCTCCTCGATGCCGAGGGCAATCTTGTATTCTGGGGATGTGCTACCTACGATGAGAGTGCTGGGGAATATGTGTTCAACGTAGATACGAGTGGGCTGGCGCCTGGCGCGTACGAGCTCATCATCCAGTCGGATGATGGTCAAGCGGTGACGCTGACGGTCGACGTCCAGGAGGCGTAGGATGGTTGGGCTGCAGCAAGGGGGCAGCATGCGGAAGGTGTGGTTGTTGGCTTGTCTGGTGGGAATCACGGTGGGGTTCGCGGCTTGGGCCTCACCGCTGGCCGGTTCATGGACGTTTGCGATCGAGGTGGATCCGGAAGCATCCTCGCTTGACGCGATGCTCGAGGTGGAGTCGGTGCTGGAGATCGACTACACGTTCAGCACGTGGACGTGGGAATCCACGGTACTTGTCGGAAACGACGGACTGGACAACATGTTCATCGATGCGCACGGCCCGTTGGGGGCGTTCGGCGTTCGGTCGATCATCGACTTCGACGCTGCCAACGCGGCGTTCCGCGCTTGGCTGGCCTCGGCAAGGACGGCGATCGGCGGCGTGAATCTCTACGGGATGCTGATGGTGGACCGGCTGCGCGATGTGGCCACGGAATGCCATCCCGCCACCGGCGCCGGATGGACGCTGGGTGGATGGGGGCACGCAGGTCCCGTCACGATCTACGCCCAGACGCGCTTCGGCATGACGGACACCTCGACGTTGGTGTACAAGTACGGCTACAACTGGTTGCTGGATCACTTCATCTTCACCGCCTGCGACCAGTGGTACAAGCCTTCGGGATACATCGATGTACAGACCGGCGGTTGTACGTTGGCGTGGACCGGTGCCGACATCCAGATCGAGATGCCGTTCGGCTGCGCCGACGTCCTGGCGCAGCTCAGCTTCTCGTGCAGCGGCGGGTTCGATCAGATCCTGTTCGAGTTCCAGAACATCGATCTGGGACTGCCCGTCATCAATATCGCCTGGATGGACATCGTGTTCACGGTCGACTCGAAGAGCGTGGCCACCGTGTTCGATGTCACGTTGGACGAGATGGTCTGCATCACCCCGTATCTGGCGCTGGAAGGGCTCGGCACCTCCATCGAGGGACTCTCCTTGAAGGCGCTGAAGATGCAGTACAGCTGGAACGGGATCACGTTCAAGGCCGGTGAGCTGCTCGACCTCGATGGCTGGTACCAGTACCTGAACTACTCGAGCGAGAGCACCCGCGTGCTGGGCTTCGGATGGAACGGTGAGCTCACGACGATGTGGGACTGCTTGGCCAGCTACGGGGAGAGGACCCCCTACAACGAGTACTTCGGCCTGATCATCGACGGGGACGCATGCTGCGGGGGGAAGTACGATGCCTCGCTGTTTGCGTGGTTCAACACGGGGCAAGGGGGCACACACGCCGGAAGCTCGGGGCTGTTCGACTGGGCGGAGACACGTGCTTCGATGCGCCTCGGCATCGGCTCGCAGTTCACCGCGTCGTTTGCTCTGAGCGTGAAGACCTCGGGCGTGAACTGGATTCGCGTGGGCGGACGCTTCGACTGGTAGCCCGTTGCCTCGCAGCGCGGAGAAGGGGCCTGGCGCACCGCCGGCAGGCCCCTCCGTTCTGTCCTCGCCCCGGTCCCGCGACGATGCCGTACGAAGGCAGCCGGGGGAGCGACCCGCCTCTCAGCGGTGGACCACGATCTCTTCCTGAAGCTCCACCCCGAACGCCTCGAGGACACGCGCCTTCATCCTGTCGATCAGGTCGAGCACCTCCGCCGCGTTGTCCGCGCCTTCGTTGACCACGACGTTCGCGTGGCGTGCGGACACCACCGCCCGCCCGACGCGCATCCCCTTGCAGCCGGCGCGATCGAGCAGCTGGCCGGCTGGGGGACCGACCGCGGGATTGCGGAACACGCACCCGGCCGACGCCCCCACCGGCAGCCTCGCCACCCGCTCGGCGATCAGCGTCCGCGCCCGTGCGATGCACGCCTCGGGATCGTCACGCCCCAGATCCAGGATCACACGCGCGACCATCCCACCGATCTTCCCCTCGAGGATCGCGCTGGTCCGGTAGCGAAGCCCCAGCGTCCGTGCCGACATCGAACAGATCCCCTCGCCCGACACGAGATCGGCGGAGGTCAGGGAATCGGCGAGCTCCCCTCCGTAGGCCCCGGCGTTCATCGCGACCGCGCCACCGACCGTTCCCGGAATCCCGCACGCCCATTCGAGACCGGAAAGCCCCCGGCTGCAAGCGCGCCAAGCCAGCCGTGCCAGCGGTTCGCCGGCCGACACCGCGACGCGGGTTCCTTCGACGTCCACGCCGAGAAGACGGCGCGTGCTGAGCACCAGTCCGTCGTGCCCCCGATCGGAGAAGACGGTGTTCGTGCCGCCGCCGAGCACGGCGATCGGCAGCGCTTCCCGCACGGCCCAGGCCAGGACCCCGACGGCCCCGCCCACCGTTCCCGGCTCGGCGAAGCGGTGGGCGGGGCCGCCGACCCGCAGCGACGTCCGGTCGTGAAGTACGATGCCCTCGAGGACGACGGGCGGACGAAGCGCACGGGAGGCGCTCTCTGCCCCATCGCCCACTGGCCGAACCTCGTCGGTCACTCGTTCCCCCTCAGCGCACGCGCCCCATCGACCGAGGCGGGACCGCGTCACTCGATCCCGACGACGTCGGCGTAACGGTTGTTCTCGATCGTGTTGTCGGTCATCTCGACGCGCCCCACGCGACGGAGCACCCGAACGCCGACGCCGCTGGACAGCTCCTGACCGTTGCCCGTGATCGTGCACCCGGCGATCACCAGATGGTCCACCGAGGCGGCATCCATGCCGTCCATCCCGTTGTCGTTGAGCTCGCAGTCCTCCACCCTGAACTGGCGGATCCTCCCTCGCACGCCGATGGTGTGGATCCCGGTCCAGCGGTTGCCGGACGACCGGCAGCCGCGCACGGTGACCGTGGTGACGAGGTCGCGGTTGATCTCGATGCCGTGCCCGCTGTCGCGCGGATCGGGGGAGTCGGTCACGCTGATCCGTTCGAGGGTCACGCCGTCGGCATCGACCTCGATCGTGCCGAGGATCGTCGCGAGCTCCTCCGCGTCCGGCTCGGTCAGGAGGGTGATCCCCGGGGTGAAGATCCAGAGCTGCGCGGTGTACGCACGCGCCTCGAGGACCATCGTGTCACCGGGATGCGCCTCGATCCGGACATCGAACCAATCGGAGGGTCGCAGTCCGTGGTCGCCGGGCCACGCCGGAAACTCCAGCGGTACCCACGCATCGCCGTCCCATTCCTCGAACCGCTCAGCGATCAGGACGTTGCCTCGCAGCGCGCCGTCCGCGGGGATCCGGATCTCCTCCGCGGCAGCGATCGTGCCGCATCCCACCATCACCAACAGAACCGCCCATCGCATTCCGCGCATCATCCGCTGATCTCCTTTCGTCCTCGCCGCAACCTGCCATCCTCCTACAGCGCCGTGGGCCCCGGCGTGTCGCACGACCCAGGGT
>CAZLER010000055.1:1422-4620 GCA_964558595.1 uncultured Thermotogae bacterium | reverse complement strand
CACCACGACACGGCGCCACGCTTCGCATGGAACCAACCGGCTACGGTATTGTATGTTCAACACGAAGGAGGCTTCCATGAAACTCGCGGGCATCTCGATGCTGATCCTCGCCGTAGCGCTCCTCCCGTTCGGTACGTGGGGGGAGACCGACGACTTCAAACCCAACGCGTACTACATCCTGTCCCTTGGTCCGGTATCCGTCGATATCGATACCCTCGTCGAGACGGCGCTCGGGGCTTCGGTCGCCGTGGCCCAAACCACCGGCCTCGACTACGAGATCCAGGATCCCGAGAGCGGGACGGACCCCGACTTCCCCACGTTTCTCCAACAGCCCGAGACACTCGTCGTCGACGGCGACCGATTCCGACTTCGGATGGTATCGGACGAGGTCACCTACACCGTCCGTCCAGCAAGCTCCGGGTACGATCTCGTCATCATCCCGACCCTCGCCGTGCCCGTGTCGAGCACGCTGGAGTCCATCGTGGCCTCGCTGTGCAACCTCGGGATTGTCGGCACGGAACTCAGTCTGGAGCTGCGCACGTACCCTCGCACCGGCCTCAAAGGTCCGGCTCCCCCGACGGACACGCCGATCGACTCCGCCCTCTATGGCCTGGTTGTGGCCGAGAACTGGTTCTCCGAAGCCACCAAGCTGGGGCTGACGCTCGTCGGGCTTCGCGTGGAGGTCGTCGCCGAGCTCGGACCCGGTGGAAGCGTGCCCGCGGCCTTCTCCGTCTACGTCGTCCAACAAGCGGAAGAGACGCTGAAACTGCTGATGCCCATCGAGCAGCTCGTCGCGCTGGCGCGAGCGGAAGAGATCGCGTACGTCCGGCCGCCGCATCGGCCCGCCGTACCGTAACCGCAGTAAGGAAGGTGACACCATGAGACGGTTCGCACTGGCCCTGATTGTACTGCTTGCCTGTTCCCTACCGGCCGCCACCCAGACGTCGATCGAGGTGGTCATCGACGAAGCGACGAGACCGAATTGGGATGCCGTGGCCTCCTCGTTCGCGGCATCGACCGGCGCGCGGCTCGCCTTCCGCGAGGTCGCCCGCAGCAGCCTCGCGCAGCAACTGGCGCTGAGCGGCATCACGCGACGCTCCAGCGCGAACTTCATCATGGTGCCCGACGAGTGGGGATCGGTGTTGGCCAGCTATCTGGTCGACCTGAGTGACATCCAGCGAACGCTGCAGGAAGAGGGCATCGAGCCCGTCACCGCGGGCGGTCGCCCGATCGGCGTGCCGATTCCGTTCACCGACGACAGCTTCCTCGGCGTGATCTCCTGGCCGTCGAACGCGGATCTCGGCGTGCAGCTGCTGATCGCCGTTGCCGGTCGTGGAGGCTCCGCCGCCGCGCCGAGCACCGCCGCGCCGATGGGGGTGATCTCGAGCGCCGCGGCGCAGAAGTCCTCGGCCGCCGAGCACAACCCCAAGCTCGACGGTGCCCTCGAGGCGCTGTTTGACGCCGCGGAGAGCGTCGTCGGCACCCTCATGCAGCGCGCTACGGCCGCGCTGCCGTCCGCGGCGCGCGCCGCGGTCGACCGGGTGGCGCAGACGCTTGGTGTTCCCTTCTCCGCTTCGACGTCGACGGTCACGGTCGTGCTCGAGTCGCGGCCGGGAAGCAGCACCTCCTCCAACGTCTCGGCGCTCTCGGCGCTCGGGATCTCCCGCGCCAACATCGAGGCTTCTTCGGGGCTGATCAAGGTCAACGTGGAGCTGACACAGCTAGGGTCCCTGGCGGCCCAGCTCGGCGGGATCGGGTTCATCCGCCCGCCCTACACCCCGTACCCGTTGGGGACGCCGACCCAGGGCACGGCAGCCATCGGCGCCGATGCGTACCACAGCGCCGGGATTCGCGGCAGCGGGACCAAGGTCGCGGTCATCGACATGGGCTTCGCCGGATTGAGCCAAGCGCAGGCACGGGGCGATCTGCCCGGCTCGGTGGTCCAGAACGATCTCACCGGCACCGGGCTGACCACGGGGATCACCCACGGCACGGCCGTCGCCGAGATCGTCTACGATATCGCCCCCCAGGCCCAGCTCTACCTGATCAAGATCTCCGACGAGGTGGAGCTCGACCAGGCCGTGACGTACTGCCTCGATCGAGGCATCGACATCATCAACCACTCTCTCGGCTGGTACAACACCAACTTCTACGATGGCACCGGGGCGATCGCCGAGATCGCCCAACGCGCGATCGACAGCGGCATCCTGTGGGTCAACGCTGCCGGCAACGAGGCCGAGAGCCACTACGAGGGGATGTTCTCCGACGGGAACGGCGACCAGTGGCACGACCAGACGGTCACCTTGTACGCCACGGGCGGCGCGCAGATCATCCTGTATCTCACCTGGAACGATTGGCCACAGGCGTCGACGGACTACGATCTGTACCTGTACGATCCGGACGACCAGCTCGCCGCCTCGTCGACGAAGCACCAGACGGGGACCGAGGAGCCGACCGAATCGGTGCGGGTCACCGCGTCCCGTTCCGGAACCTACCGGATCCGCCTTCGCGGCTCGGGGGGCACGCGGCAGTTCGAGCTGTTCAGCCTCTACCAGGAGGTTTCCCCCGCCGTTGCCTCCAGCTCGATTCTCGCTCCGGCCAACCTCCGGGACGTCGTGACCGTGGGGGCGATCGATCATGCCAACTACACCACAGGCCCGGTGCAGCCCCACAGCTCTCGCGGGCCGACGAACACCGGCTTGACCAAGCCGGACCTGTGCGCCCCCGACGACGTGGCGACGGGGACCTCCCCGTACTCCCCGTTCCCGGGGACGTCGGCCGCAGCTCCTCACGCCGCCGCCGCCGCCGCCCTCCTCCTGTCGCAGGAGCCGTCGCTGAGCGGCTCGGCGCTGCGGAGTCGGCTGCTGACCCACACGATCGCCATGGGAAGCGCCAACCAGTACGGGGCGGGACGGCTGTCCCTGCAACCTCCCTCCACACCGAACCAGCCGCCCCAGGCGCAGTTCAGCGTGTCGAATGCCCAACCTTCGGTCGGCGTTTCGGTCACGTTCGACGGGCGCTCCTCGTTCGATCCCGACGGCAGCCTCACCTCCTATTCGTGGAGCTTCGGTGACGGCCGCACGGCGAGCGGATCCACCGCCAGCCATGCGTACTCGAGTCCGGGCAGCTATACGGTCCGGTTGACCGTCACCGACAACCGGGGCGCCTCCGACACCGCGTCGCGGACCGTCACCGTCG
>CAZLER010000055.1:0-1322 GCA_964558595.1 uncultured Thermotogae bacterium | reverse complement strand
CTACAGCTGGCAGTTCGGCGACGGAGCGACCGGTTCGGGTGTCACCGCGCAGCACAGCTACGGGTCCGCGGGGACGTACACCGTCCGGCTCACCGTCACCGACAACCGGGGCGCCTCCGACAGCACCACGAGGCAGCTCACCGTCCAGGTGGCCGCCCGCCCCGATCTGACCGTTCAGGGGATCTCGTCGTCTCCGTCGTCTCCCAGCCTCGGGGCGCCGGTCACCATCTCGGCGACGATCCGCAATATCGGGGCGGCATCAGCGGGGATGTTCCGTGTCCGCCTTCAGGGCGCGTCGTCGTCGACCCACACGTTCGTGACACAGTTGGGTGCCGGAGCCAGCCAGAATGTCTCGCTCACCCTGCCGCTGGCGACCAGCCCCGAGACGTTCACGTTGACCGCCGATGACCTCGGCCAGGTCAGCGAGACCAACGAGGGCAACAACACCGCCTCGGTCACCGTGCACGCCGCCGCTCCGAGTCCGCCGGTGGCGGAGGCCGGCGGTCCGTACTCCGGACAGGCGGGCACCCCGATCGGGTTCAACGGGACCGGTTCGAGCGGCTCGATCAGCAGCTACTCGTGGACGTTCGGCGACGGCGGCAGCGCCGGAGGCGCGACGCCAAGCCACACCTACAACAACCCGGGGACGTACACCGCCCGGCTCACCGTCACCGGACCCGGCGGCCAGTCGACGGATTCGGCTCAGGTGAACGTGTCGCCGGCGGCCCAGCCCGGTCTGAACGCCGAGCTGTCGCTGCCGAAGGACACGTATCAGGTCGGCGAGACGATCGAGGTCACGATCACGCTGAACCGCGCCGCCACCGTGTACCTGTGCGATGTGTCGCCGGACGGGACGGTGCTGCTGCTGTATCCCAACGGCGTCCACACCGGCAGCCAGCTGCCCGCCGGCGAGCATCGGATCCCGGTCCAGGGGGCGCCGTACCGGTTCCGGATCGGCGAGCCGACGGGGACGGAACAGCTGTTCCTGTTCGCCGCCACCGGACCGATCCCCGGCTTCCCGACGACGTTTGACGACACGTTCGTGAGGCTGAGCAACAGGCCGAACCCGTTCCGCGACGCCACACTGGCCACAATGCAGTCGCAGTTCGCGGAGAGCGACCGGGCGTTCGATTCCCTGTCGTTCGAGGTCGTCGCGGCGGGAGCCGCCGGTGATCTCCAGGCCACTCTCGCCTACAACGCGGGCTCGCGGGTGGCTACGATCACCCTCAACCAGTCGGCATGGGTGTACCTCTTGGCGATTGGCAGGGATGGACGTGTGAACCTCGTCTACCCCGATAACGGCCGCACCGGCGGTCAGCTGG
>CAZLER010000054.1:0-9251 GCA_964558595.1 uncultured Thermotogae bacterium | reverse complement strand
ACCGTCAGGACGACGTCCGGAGGATCGGCGAGGTGCTTCTTCACGGTGCACTGCGACGCCGCCTTGAGGCAGGCATCGACGTACTTCTCCGGGAACCCCGGCGGGAGCTGCAGCTCGATGTCGATGCGATCGAGCATCCGTCGCTCCTCGTCACGGGACACGGACAAGATGAGGGTCACCCCGTCGGTGGCGATCTTCCGCCGTTGACAGAACGTCAACACGTAGTAGCCAGAGCAGGTCACCAGCGACGCCAGAAACAGATCGAACGGGCTCGGTGCGCTTCCCGCACCGCCGGACGCCGTCGGCTGGTCCGTTTCGATGCGGAATCCGTCGACCTCCGCCGTCACCCGCTGGCCTCCCGGGAACCGCACGATCATGCCGTCTCCTTCCGACGTCACCCGCTTCGCTACGCCGATTCTCCCGGCCGGCAGGCCCCGTCGCAACCTCGATCACACATCCGGCTTGTCCCGCTTCACGTGGCGCTCGACAATGGGTTGGAGGAGGAGGGAAACCGCCCGATCGACGCGACCGCACGGCCGACCGGAAGGAAATCGATGAACCGCGACCACCTTGCCGACTGGAGGCCGCCCGCCAACGGGCGAGCGATCCGAACGATCGACGCGCACGCCGGTGGCGAACCGCTGCGGATCGTCGTCGACCACCTCGACATGCCCGGAACCACGATGGCCGAGAAGCGCCGGTTTGCCCAGGCCCACTACGACGGACTGCGGACGACGCTGATGTGGGAGCCGCGCGGGCACGCCGATATGTACGGTTGTCTGATCACCGAGCCGACGACACCGGAGAACGAGTTCGGCGTCCTGTTCCTGCACAACAAGGGATGGAGCACGATGTGCGGTCACGGAATCCTCGCCGTAACGACCGTCCTCCTGGAAACAGGGGCGATCGAACCGGTGCAGCCGGAGACGGTGCTGCGGATCGACACGCCGGTCGGTCCGGTGACCGCGACCGCGTCGATTGACGGTGACCGGGTGCACGAGGTGCGCTTCGTCAACGTTCCCGCCTACGTCGTCGACCTCGACGCTACCGTCGAGATCCCGGGGATCGGCTCGGTTCGCTACGATCTCGCCTTCGGCGGCGCCTACTACGCCTACGTCGACGCCGCCCGGTTCGGGTTCCGCTGCGTCCCCGACGAGGCTGTCCGGCTGATCGACGTCGGCGCGAGGATCCAGCGGGCCGTCGCCGCGCAGGTCGACATCGTCCACCCGCTCGACCGCTCGCTGGGCTTCCTATACGGGACGATCTTCGTCGGCGCCCCGCTGGGGACCGGTGCCGACAGCCGCAACGTGTGCATCTTCGCCGACGGCGAGCTCGATCGCAGCCCCACGGGCACCGGCGTCAGCGGCCGGGTGGCGATCCATCACGCCCGCGGCGAGCTCGACATCGGGTCATCACACATCGTGGAAAGCATCGTCGGCAGCCGATTTGCCGGCAGGGCCGTCGAGTCGGTGACGTTCGCCGGATTCGACGCCGTCCTCCCCGAGATCGCGGGCACCGCCCACCTCACCGGGACCCACCGCTTCTTCATCGATCCCACCGACGATCTCGCGCGGGGGTTCCTCGTCCGCTAGACGCTAAACCCCATCGTGGGCGGTGCGGGCGATGATCTCGTCCTGCAACGCCCGGTCGAGGTTGTTGAAGTAGTCGCTGTAGCCGGCAACGCGGACGATGAGGTCGCGATGCTCGGACGGCACTTGTTGGGCCCTCCGCAAGGCGTCGGAATCGACCACGTTGAACTGAATATGGTGACCGTCGAAGCGGAAGTAGGTGCGCACCAGCGCCGCCAGCTTGCGCAGCCCTTCCTCGTCGCGGAGCACGTCGGGGAGAAACCGCTGGTTGAGCAGCGTCCCACCGGTCCGTACGTGATCGAGTTTTCCAACCGATCGGATGACCGCGGTCGGGCCCCGCCGATCGGCGCCCTGCACCGGCGAGATCCCGTCGGATAGCGGGAGGCCAGCGTAACGACCATCGGCCGTCGCCCCGACCCTCTCGCCGAAGAACACGTGGACGGTGGTCGGCAGCAGGTTCACCCGATACCGCCCGCCCTTGGTGTTCGGGCGACCGTCGACGGCGCGGTAGTAGACATCGAACAGCACACGCGCGATTCCGTCGGCGCGGTCGTCGTCGTTGCCGAACTTCGGGGAAGCGTGAAGCAGCCGCCCTCGCAACCGCTCGTGGCCGCGGAAGTCGACGTCCAGCGCGTCGAGCAGCTCGCCCATTCCGATCTCCCGGCGGTCGAACACCTGCTCCCGGATCGCCGCCAGCGCATCGGTGGCCGTGCCCAGCCCCACCCCCTGAATGTACGTCGTCGGATACCGTGGTCCACTGCCGTTGTAGTCCTCGCCACGCTCGATGCAGTCCTCGACGAACACGGACAGAAACGGTGCCGGCATCCTCTCGGCGAACAGCCGCTCGATGCGGTGGTTCCCCTCGACCTTCACATCGACAAAATACTGCAGCTGCACGTCATACGCCTCGAGCAGCTCCTCGAACGTCGCGAACGAACGCGGATCGCCGGTGGACGGACCAACGCGACATCCGGTGCGCGGATCGACGCCGTCGTGCAATGCGATCTCCAGGATCTTCGGCCAGTTCATGTACCCGGTGAGCACGCAGCTTTCCTTGCCGAATGCGCTCACCGTCACGCAGCCGCTCGGTCCGCCAGCGCGGGCGTCCTCCAACGATTTCCCGGCCCGGAGGAACTCCTGGCAGATCGCATCCGTGTTGAACACCGACGGCTGTCCGAACCCCTGCCGGACCACCTCGAGCGCCCGCAACAGGAAGCGATCCGGGTTCGCCTTCGACAGCTGGATACACGAGCCGGTGTGGGGCAGCCGCATCGCCTCGATCACATCCAGGAGCAGATAGGAGAGCTCGTTGACGGCGTCGTTCCCATCGGAATCCACGCCGCCGGCGTTGATCAAGGTGAAGTCGTTGTACGTGGCGCTCTGCTCCTCGGTGACGCCGACCTTGGGCGGTGCCGGCTGATTGGAGAACTTGATCCAGAAGCATTCCAGAAGCTCCAGCGCCTCCTCCCGGGTCAGCCGGCCCGCCTCGAGATCGGACCGATAGAACGGGTAGAGGTACTGGTCGATCCGGCCGGGATTCAACGAGTCCCACTCGTTGAGCTCGATGACCACCCCCAGATGGACGAACCAGTACGCCTGTAGCGCTTCGTGAAAGGTGGTGGGCGCACAACGCGGCACCCGCCGACAGACGTCGGCGATCCGTCGCAGCTCGTCGCGGCGAACCGGGTCTTTGGCGATCTTGGCTAGCCTGTCGACCTGTTCGGCATGCCGCTCCGCAAACCGCACGATCGCCGCACAGGCGATCCCCATGGCGCGTAGCTCATCCATCTTCGCGCGCTTCCTCGGGTCGTCCGACGCGTCGATCCGCTCCCGCGACCGCTCGATCCAGTCCGTCAGTCCCTCGATTCCCAGCCGGTAGATCTTGTCGTCGAGCACGGCGTGGCCGGGAGAGCGCTGCTCCATGAATTCGGTCAGCACACCGGCGTCGAACGCGTCCATCCATTCCGGCGACATCGCCGCGAAGACGCGCTCCCGCATGCTCCGGCCGCGCCAGAACGGGATCACCGTCTCCTCGTACAGGCGGCGCACGCCCTCATCCACCCGGAACGGCGTCTTGCCCCGGGTCGGCAGAACCTCCAGATCGTCGAGTGAGTGGCAGCACAGCTCCGGATAGGTGGGGGTGGCCTTGGGATACTCTCCCCGCTCGCCGACAATCAGCTCATCGTTCCCGATGTGAATCGGCAGATGCTCGAGGAGATGGCGCAACGCCAGCGCCCGCCGCACCGGAACCGGGTGATCGTCGCCGTCGGTCGCCGCGTAGAACGCGGTCAGCAGTCGAGCCCGTTCGCCACTCACCCACGGCTCGGTGGTCAGGCATTCCTGTCGCAGCCGTTCGATCCTCGCATTCATCGCGGTCACCCTCCGATCCGAATCGGAATGTCGAGAGTAGCATACAATAGGTCGCGCGCGGACTCGGCCGCCCGTTGCGGATCGCCTCCTCTTCCCGTCACCCCCGACGAGAACCGCCCCAGCCGCTCGACCTTCACCTCCCCGCCTCGGTGGTAGGGGAGCAGATGGATCCGTTCGGCACAGCGCAGCCGGCGAACCACCTTTCCCAGCGCCGTCAGCGCCTCCGGGTCGTCGTTCCGTCCGGGAATGAGCGGAACCCGGATCCAGATCCGATGCCCCCCCTCCTCGAGCCGTTCGAGGTTCTCCAGGATCGGCCGCACCGACACACCTGTCAGCACGCGATGCCGATCATCGTCGACGTGTTTCAGGTCGTAGAGGAACAGATCGGTCACCGCGGCCACCGCCATGAGATCGGCGGGATCGGCATAGCCGCACGTGTCCACGACGGTGTGGATCCGTCGCGCCCGGCACGCGGCGAGCACCGCCACCGCGAACGCCGCCTGAGCTAGGGGCTCGCCGCCGGACAAGGTGGCTCCTCCCCCCGACTGCTCGTAGAACGGGACATCGCGCTCGATCTCACGCACCAGCCGATCGACCGTCCACAGCTCGCCGGCGATCGCGCGTGCTCCCTGAGGACAAGCCTCCACGCAGGCGCCGCACGCGGTGCATCGAGCCCGGTCGGTGACCGCTTGCCCATCGTGCAGCGTAATCGCCCCGCACGGACACGATGGGAGACATGTCCCGCAACCGACGCACCGCTCCATCCACATCATCAGCTCGGGCGCGCCGCTGCGGCTCTCCGGATTGTGGCACCAGCGACACGATAACGGGCACCCCTTGAGGAACGCCGTCGTCCGGATCCCCGGGCCATCGTGGATCGCGAACCGTTTGATGTCGAACAGCGTCCCCCGCTCTTCGGTCCAACCGGACACCGGGCCAGCCGCCGGACGCCGTTCCTGCTGCCACGCGCTCATCTCGGCCGAGTACGATACGCCCCCCCGTACCGCTGCGCAACGGAGGCTCAGCCGATCGGCCGCGTTGTCCGTCGATCATCGATCCGATACGATCGCGCCATGGGCCAAGTGACGGCGGGATTCGACATCGGAGGCACCAAGATCTCGCTGGTGATCGTCGACAGCTCGGAGAGGGAGCTGTACCGCACGACCCAGCCGACGGACACGGCATCCGAGGCGCTCGAGACCACCGACGAAAGGATCGTCTACCACGGTCTGTGGCAGCAGCTGCAGCGGTTGCTGCGCGCCGCCCTCGACGACCTTGGGGATCCGTCGCTCCAGGCGATCGGCATCGTCTCCGCGGGACCGATCCGTGACGGCGGACTGCACGACTCGCCGAACATCGTTCCCGCCCGGATCGACGATTCCCGTCGCGACCTTCCTCGGATCATGCCACTGGTCGAGCCGATGGAGAAGGCCTTCTCCTGCCCTACGGCGCTGCTGAACGACGGCAACGGCGCCGCCCTGGGAGAGGCGTACTACGGCGTGGGGGCGGAGACCCGCGACAAGAGCTCCCTGCACCTAGCGTATGCCACCATCAGCACCGGATTCGGCGTTGGCGCCTGGGATGGAGGACGTCTCGTCCTCGGCAAACACGGCAACGCGGGGGAGATCGGGCACATCGTCGCCCGACCGGGAGGGCTGCGCTGCGGGTGCGGCAACCTCGGGTGCGTCGAGGCGTACGCCTCCGGTTCGGGGATCGTCCGCAACGCCCGCGCTCGGCTGACCGCGCTCGGCGATGCCACGCGGAACGCCTCGGCATTGCTTCGCCTGGCCGCGGAGGAGGAGGGCTGTCCGGACGATCGCTCACTCGAGCGGGTGCGTCCGGTGCACGTGTTCCGCGCCGCCGACGAGCAGGATCCAATCGCCGTCGCGGTACTCCAAGACGCGATCCTCGCCGCTGGGATCGGGTTCTCGGCGATCGCCAACGCCTACGATCCCGAGACGATCTCTGTCGGCGGGGCGATCGCCTTGGCCCATCCCGACCTGCTCGACCCGATCCGGGAGGAAATGCACCGCCATCTCAACGTCGCCGCGCCAACGGTCGTCATCACGCCCCTCGGCGAGCGGGTGACCGAGCGGGGCGCGCTCGCCTTGGGCCGCCGGTTGCTCGAACGCTGACCGAGGCGCTTTGTCCGAACCCGGCCTGGTGTTGGGAGGTGTTCTGCGGGTATCGTTGGGTGCATGGCGTGGTATCTCCCTCCGTACCGAACTGCGAACGAAAAGGTCTCATGGACAAACGGTTCGATGTAATCGTCATCGGCGCCGGCGTGATCGGGGCATCGATCGCCCGGACGCTCAGCCGCTACGTCGGCTCGTTTGCGGTGGTGGAGAAGCGACACGACGTGGGGATGGCGGCGAGCGCGCGCAACTCCGGTGTCATTCACGCCGGGATCAACTACCTTCCGGACACGCTACGGGCCCGTTTCTGTAGGGACGGAAGGGCGCTGCTACAAGCCTGGTGCCGGGAGCTCAACGTGCCTTTCTCGATCTGCGGCAAGCTGGTGATGGCTCGCTCGGAGGCGGAGCTCTCCGGGCTGGAAACGCTGCGCGAACACGGCGAGGCCAACGGAGTTCCCGGCCTTCGGATCGTGGGCGGTCGGGAGGCGGCCCGCCTTCAACCCGGGATTCGCTCCGCCGCCGCGCTCCACGTGCCGTCGAGCGGGATCGTCTCTCCGTACGCGCTGACGATCGCCGTCGCCGAGGACGCGGCGACCAACGGCGTCCGGTTCTTCCTCGGCTGCGAGGCGACGAGCATCGAGGCGGATGGCGAGGGCTTGTCGGTCGCTACCCCATCCGGCCCGCTCCGGGCACGGTTCGTGATCAACGCCGCCGGGATCCACGCTGGGCGCCTCGCCGGCACGATCGACCCCGACGCCCCGGTGCTTCACCCGTGCGTCGGCGAGTATCTCATCCTGGATAAGCAGGTTGGGGAACGAATGAGGATGTCGGTGTATCCGGCTCCGCGTGCCGACAACGCCGGTCTCGGGGTCCATATCACCCCGACAACCGAGGGGAACGTGCTGTTGGGGCCGTCCAATGAATACGTCACCGACCCGGAGACGTCGTGCTGCACGAAATCGACCACCGATCGGCTCGTCGAGGAGGCACGCGCGCTGTGGCCGATGCTGCCATCGCAGCTCGTCATCGGCGCCTACGCCGGGGTTCGGGCGAAGCTCACCCCGCCTGAGGTCGGCGGCTTCGCCGACTACTTGTTCCGACGCACCGAGAAACAGCCCGACGTGTTGCACCTTCTCGGGTTCGAATCGCCCGGTCTCACCGCGGCCCCCGCGATTGCCCGCCATGTCATCGACGATCACGTCTCCGCCCGAGTACCTCTCTCCGCGAAGCCGGCCGGTCAATTGTGCCTGCGCCGGTGGCCGGACCGGTTCGACGACCTTCCCGAGGAGGAGAAACGACGTCGGGTGGCCGAGGATCCGGACCACGGCGATATCGTGTGCCGGTGCGAGGGGGTCACGAAGCGGGAGCTTCTCGACGCCCTGGACAACCCCCTCGGGGTATCGACCCTGTCGGGAATCAAGTTTCGCACGCGAGCGTCCATGGGCCGTTGCAGCGGTGGCTACTGCCTACCGCGAATCGTGGAAACGCTGCAGCGCGAACGGGGGTGGACACCGCGCGACTTCGTGCTCCGCGGGCCCGCGTCGCCCGCGTTCGCCGGGCGCGTGCTCGAGGTGGATCATGACAAGCCGTAGCACCGATGTCGCCGTCATCGGCGGAGGACCCGCGGGACTCACCGCCGCCGCGGCGGCCGCCGAGGCGGGCGCGCGCGTCGTCCTGATCGATCGCAACCGGCAGCTCGGCGGTATTCTGAACCAATGCATCCATGACGGCTTCGGACTTCACGCGTTCGGAGAGCTGCTCACCGGGCCCGAGTTTGCCCAGCGCTGCGTGCATCGTGCCCTCGCCGCCAATGTCGACACGCATCCCGATGCCTCGGTCGTCGACCTCTCCCCCGAGAGGAGGCTCATCTGGAGTACGCGGGGCGCGCGCAGCGAGCTGCGGGCCGGGGCCGTGGTCCTGGCCATGGGATGCCGAGAGCGCACCCGCGGGATGCTCCGCATTCCGGGCAGCCGGCCCGCCGGGGTCTACACCGCCGGCACAGCACAATGGCTGACGAATATGGCCAATGTCCGAGTCGGACAGCGCGTCGTGATCCTCGGATCCGGCGACATCGGCCTGATCATGGCCCGCCGCTTGACGTGGGAGGGGGCCGAGGTGCTCGGTGTGGTGGAGCTGCTGCCGTTCCCCTCCGGGCTCCCGCGCAACATCACGCAGTGCCTCAACGATTACGGGATTCCCCTCCATCTGTCCCATTCGGTGACCTGCCTCCACGGCGGCGGCCGCCTGGAGGCGGTCACCGTGACACGATTCGACGCCGATCGCCGCCCGGTCGAAGGAAGCTCGTTCGACATCGCGTGCGACACGCTGCTACTGTCCGTCGGTTTGATTCCCGAGAACGAGCTCTCCCGTCGCGGCGACGTCGTCCTCGACCCGGTGACCGGGGGGGCCGAAGTGGACGATCGGTACATGACGAGCATCGACGGTGTGTTCTCGTGCGGGAACGTCCTGCACATTCACGATCTCGCCGACTGGGCCGCCGAGGAGGGCGAGCGCGCCGGGAAGGCCGCCGCCACCTACGCCCTCGGCGAAACGGATCGGAGTGCCGAACACCGGATTCGCATCGATGCCGGCTCCGGCGTCCGCTACGTCGTCCCCCAGACGGCACATCGGTCGTCCGATCCGCTGCTCGTATCCTTCCGGGTCGACACGCCGGCCGACGATCGGACGGCACAGGTGGTCGCCGAGGAGGGCCGAGTGCTCGCCGTCCGGAAGCTCCGACACGCCCACCCGGCCACCATGGTACAGATGGAAGTGCCCCGGTCGGCCCAAGACGATACGAAGCGATGGGAGGTGCGCACGGCATGACCACCAAACGGATGACCTGCATCCTCTGCCCGAACGGCTGCGAACTCGATGTCGAGGTCGGGGGGCAACCGACTGTGGTCTCGATCCGCGTCGAGGGCAACCTCTGCCCGAAGGGGGAGCGCTACGCGTTGGAGGAGCTGACCGATCCCCACCGCACATTGACCACCACGGTAGCGGTTCGAGGCGGAGATCAGCCCCAAACGAGTGTCCGCACGGCCGCCCCGATCCCGCGCGACGCCCTGCGCGAGGCCCGGGACGCCCTGCGCAAGGTCGTGGTCGACGCTCCGATCGCGCTCGGAACCGTCGTCGCCACCGACGTGGCCGGGACCGG
>CAZLER010000053.1:8343-9712 GCA_964558595.1 uncultured Thermotogae bacterium | reverse complement strand
AGATCCGAGAACAGGAGTACGTACTGGCGGCGGTTGCCCAAGGCTGCGGCAGAATCAGGACCATGCTGCGTCACATTCTGCCGAACACGATCGGCCCGATCATTGTTCAAGCGACATTCATCCTTGCCTATGCGGTAATCGCAGAGGCCGGTCTGAGCTTCATCGGCGTCGGGCTTCCCGCGAGCACGGCAAGCTGGGGGAATACGTTGTCGAACGGCCGTGACTACTTGCTGGCCGCTCCATGGATCACATTGTTCCCGGGTGCAGCGATTTTCCTCCTCGTGCTTGGATTGAACCTACTGGGCGATGGCTTGCGCGACATTCTGGATCCACGGATTGCCAAGCGGGGGGGCTAGGAAACGTTCGGACCAAGACGGCGAAGACAGCTCGTACGAAAGAAACGATAGAGGTGAGTAAGCCATGGAATTGAGCAGACGGGTCCAACGGCTGCCTGGCTCGAAGGTCCGCGAGATCTTCGAGCGCGGAAGCGCACTAGAGCGAGATGGGCGGGAGGTCATACACCTGGAGATCGGTCGACCATGGTCGGACACCCCAGCTTTCATCAAGGACGCGGCCTCGGGAGCGCTCGCCCGTGGAGAAGTGCATTACTCGCCGAATCGTGGCATTGTCGAGCTCCGCACGGCGATCTCGGCCAAGCTAGCGAGAGAAAACGACATCACGGCCGATCCAGCTAGCGATATTCTCGTTACCTGCGGAAACAAGCAGGCCACATTCCTAGCCATGAACGCTCTCCTCAATGAGGGGGACGAGATCATCCTGACCGATCCCCACTACGGACCCCACTTCAAGGAGGCGCTGTTCGTCGGCGCCGTCCCCAAGCCGTTGCGGCTGTCTCCGACCGATGGCTGGAGAATCGACGCGGCGTCGCTGCGCTCCCTCGTCGGGCGGCGTACCAAGGCGATCCTCATCAACACACCCCACAATCCTTCAGGGCGGGTCTTCACCCGCGAGGAGCTGCAAGCCGTGGTCGACTGCGCGGTCGATAGCGACCTGGCGGTCATTACGGATGAAACGTATGAGTACTTCGCGTACGACAGCGCCGAGCATCTGTCGATCGGTTCGTTCAAGGGCATGGCGCAACGGACTGTTTCGACGTTCGCGTTGACCAAGAGCTACGCGATGGACGGCTGGAGGATTGGGTACGCCGTCGCGCCAGCAGCTGTGATTGCTGGGATGACGAAGGTCGTTCAGCTCGATACCGCGGGCGCCAATACCTTCGCGCAGTTTGGTGCGGTCGAGGCTGTAGGCTCCGGTTTGCGGGGCGTCGGCGGGACAATCGAGGAGGATCGGAAGGCCCGTGACCTCACGTTGCTGCGGCTCGATGCAATGGGGATCGATTGCCCTCCGG
>CAZLER010000053.1:0-8333 GCA_964558595.1 uncultured Thermotogae bacterium | reverse complement strand
GGGCACGATTTACGCGTTTCCGATCATCGAACCGCTGGGACTCTCCGACGAGGAGTTCGCGCGCAGACTGCTCGATGAATACGACGTCGCTCTGACGCCGGGATCGGCGTTCGGAGAATGTGGGCGCGGCCACGTGCGGATCGCCTTTGGCGCTGTGCCTCTGGATGTCCTGGAAACGGCGCTCGATCGCATGGAGGCTTTCGTAGACTCAGTACGTTGACAACTGGGATGGTGCCATGACGGCGATGACGAGTGAAACGGTGATCCGGCTGCGTCCCCGGCTTCATCCGTTGGAGCGGGATAGCGCCAGGGGGGGATGCACGCCCACCATGCCGGAGGGTATGCGCCATGTCGGTGCGTTCTCCTTGGGTAGAGATGCCCTATGGTGGCTGGCACAGCGATTGCGAGCACAAGGGGCGGAAACCGTCTGGCTCCCGGAGTACTGCTGCCCCCAGGTCGTGGACGTGTTCCGAGCAACGGGGTGGGCCATGCATGCGTACCCTTTGACGGAAAATCTCACCGTTGCATGGGAGCGACTGATCGAGGGGGCAAACGGGACCCCGCAGGATCTGCTGATCCTCGTGGATCTGTTCGGCTATCCCTGTTCTCCTCCGGCGGAGATGAAACCGACCGTACAAAGCTCCTTTCGGTGGATCCTTCGCGACATAGCTCAGGGGCTTCCGGAGGCGGAGATGGAGCCCACGACGGGGCAGCGGGGTGGGTGGGTGTTGTTCTCCTTGCGGAAGCCCCTTCCGATGCCCGACGGCGCATGGCTGTGGGAGACGGCGGAGGGCTCCACGGCCACGAGCGACGCCGGCATCGGCGCGTGGGAGAGCCCTCCGCAAAGCCATCCTCCAACGGTGCGAAGATCACTCTACGTGCACTGGGAGGCTTGGTGCCTTCGCAAGCCGACCTTGTTCCGTCTTCCTGGAGCGCGTGTCACGCGGCAGCTGTTGAAGGCATCGTCGGTGCGCGGACAGCGACCATCTGCGCTATCCATTCGCCTCGCGGCGGGAATCGATATGGCGGCAGCCGGCCAACGGAGGCGGCAGCATGCGAAGAGACTGACCGAGCGATTACATGATGTGGCGGCCCGTCAGGCCGTACCGAAAGCCGCAGCACCGTACTACTTCCCCTTGCTCGTTCACGCGGCGAAGGCATCGCAGGAACGGCTCGCCCGACGAGGAATCGAGACCAGCAGGCTATGGGGTTTGGACGGCTTGTGGCCCCCCCACCCTTCCGAAGCGGCTGAGCGATCGGTGGCAAGATTGCTATGCGTTCCTGTCCATCAGGACTTGACAGAGGAGGATGTGAAGCGCGTGGGCGACGCCTCTTGTCGTGTGCTTGAGTAGGCAACGGCTGTTGTACGGGGCTTCGACGGCGATCGTATTGGCGGAGAGAGGAGCTGAAATGACAAGAACGATTGCAGTGGGGTCAGCGGCGGCCCAAGCGGGAGAGCGGGCAGCAGGCTGGCTCGTCGTGGGGGAACTGGATCAGCTTGGATTTGCCCGTGGTCAGATTCGGGTGCCCGTACTGCTAGCGAATGGAGGAAACGAGGGACCAATCCTCGCGCTGATCGCGGGACAGCATCCCGGTGAATACGTGGGCATGAACGCCGCGATCGACATCGTTCGATCCGTGGATCTGGACGCGTTGGAGGGATGCATTGTGGCGATGCCCATCCTGAATCCGGCTGGGGTTCGGAAGAAGGAGCCCTATGTATGCCCGTTCGACGGGCTGAACATGAACCGCCAGTGGCCCGGCTCCTACGGTGGCACGGTCAGTATGCGGACCGTACACGGGGTATGGAACGCGTTGGTGATGCAAGCCGACTACTTGGTGGACCTCCACGGTGGGGATTTCCCGGAGTATCAGGCCGATTACGCGATCTGCTTCGAGACCGGGAACGACGAAGCGGATCGACTCTCGGAGCAGATGGCCCGTCACTTCGGCGCGCCGTATATCCGGAGATCCTCTCTCGTCGAAGGGGGACACGAGACAGGGCCCGCTGCCCGCATGGCGATGCAGCTGCGCGGCATTCCGGCCATTGTCACGGAGGTGGGCGATGCGGGAGCGCTGTCGGAGGAACGGAGACAGCGCAATGTGTCCGGTCTAATCAACGTGTTGAAGCTTCTGAACATGTTGCCCGGCGCGCCGGAGCCGGTGCCGAGCGATCAGCGGGAGATGGTCGGGCGTACTGCCGTATTGGCGGAAACCTCGGGATTGAGCACGTTGCATGTGACGATCGGCGAATCGGTCAGTCAAGGACAGGCGTTGGGCGAGATCCGTGATGCGCATGGAGATCCGGTGGAGCGCGTTCAATCTCCGGTGGATGGCGATGTGGTCCAGTTGTTCTACCAGGGGTGGATCAACCAGGGAGAGATCGTAGCCAAAGTGGCGTCGTTGGCCGCGTAGTGAGGAGGTAGTCATATGAACGGACCCTCGATCATCGATGCGATTCGGTTTGGCGTGAAGATTGTCCGAGAGCACCTCGAACTGCAGCCGGGCGAAGAAGTGGTCATCATCGCTGACAGTTATACCGATCGCCTGATGTTGGACGCGTTGGCCGGGGCCATCGCCGGGGTGGGAGGCGAGTATACCATTGTGACGCAACCGGCACGAACTCGACCCGACGAGATCCATAAGCTGACGCGATCGGCTCTGAACGCGTACCAGGGAGCGGATGTGATCGTCCCGGCCACCGGATCATGCGGAGTTTCGCAGTATGCCGCCGCGTCGACGATCTGGCCTTTGTTGGCCGCCAAGAAGGCCCGCGTTTTCACGTTGAGCGAGCGGTCGATCGAGGAGCTCACCGAGGGGGCCGCCACGGCGGACTACCATCAGGTAGAGCGCACCAACAAGAGGCTGATCGATGCGCTTGAGGGGGCCAAGGCCGTGCATGTTACCACGGATCTGGGCACCGATCTCGAGTTGAGCATCGAGGGAAGGCAGTTCGATAGCCTGGCGTCATTTGCCCGAAAGGCGGGGGAGGAAGGGGGAATCCCGAGTGGCGAGGTCTGCACCGCGCCGGTCGTCGGCTCGACCCACGGTGTTGCGGTGATCGACGGGCCGATTGGCTACGTGGGACCACTGTCCACTCCGCTTCGCATGGTGGCGAAGGAGGGCAAGTGGGTCGACGTTGTCGGGGATTCCCCGGAAGCGGACAAGCTGCGCCACTACCTGGAAACGATAGACAACGCGCGCAATGTCGCGGAGTTCGGCATCGGGACCAATCCGATGGCAAGGAAGAACGGCGTCTACTCCGAGGAGAAGAAGCGGTTAGGGACCATGCATCTGGCATTCGGGCGCAGCAATAAGACGGGGGATTGGGAATGCGAGATTTGGAGCCGGATTCACGGAGATCTGGTCATGTATGCTCCGACCATCACTGCGGACGGAAAGGTCGTGATGGACCATGGCAACATCGTGTGCGAGTAGGGCGATGCGCGGTGGTTCCAAGCGCTTTCAGTGTCCGAGGCTTCGAGGTGGCGTGAATCATGAGTCCACGTGATGTGCGAAAACTAGTTGCAGGATGCCGCCCCATCGTGGATCCCGTGAGCTGGGACCAACAGGCCGATGTTGTGGTCATCGGGGCGGGGATTGCCGGCCTCATGGCGAGTATCGAAGCGCACGATCGTGGCGCGAACGTGCTGTTGGTGGAGATGGCCGAGTCGCCGTTCTGCGGGGAGTCCGCCGTGTGCGGGGGCGGCATGGCCATTCCAGGAACCGACATCCAATCGCGACACGGGATCGAGGATTCTCCAGCCAGCCTGTACGAGGACATCCTTCGGGCGGGGCGAGGCTCGAATCGAAGGGAGCTTGTGCGCCTTTTCACGGACCATGTCTGCGATGCGTACACTCGTTTGAGACAGTTGGGAGGCGAATGCGCGAAGCTCGACTACATCGGGGGACATAGTGTCTTTCGAGAGCACCAACACAATCCAATGCAGATCCAAGCATCCCTGTACGATCAGATACGCCAACGGGGGATCCGCACGATGTTCGAGACACGCGCCGTGACCTTCGTGGTCGCACGGCAGCACGGTCGCGTCACAGGTTTCGCTGCAACACATATGCCGTCGGGGGAGACTGTGATGATCGGAGCCAAGGCTACCATTCTGGCAACAGGAGGGATGTGCGGGAGTCCAGAGATGTTGGAGCGCTACGTACCCCGCGTGCAGGCGCTGGCTCTGTGTGCCGCAGTGGGAGAACGCGGGGAGGAGCGCCCCATTGGCCTTGGCGACGGCTACCGTATGGCAATGGCCGTGGGCGCGGATACTACGCACATGTACTCGGTGTCGACGTATACAGGAATTCCACACCCGGACATGGTGGGATTCTCCAATCGATCGCGGCGTCCGTGGATACCTAGCTATCAGGAGGGATCGATTGCCGTGAATCTTCGGGGGGAAAGGTTCATCGAGGAGACGAAGAGCCCTCCCTGTGAAGTGGGCGAGAGAATGCTGGAACAGCCGAATCGGACCCTTTTCAAGGTGTGTGACAACCGATTCTGGCAGACGATCAGCCAGGGCGAGGCGGAAGCAGAAGTGATCGCCCAGGGGAAAGGGTACCTGTGGGAAGCGCCGACGCTACGGGAACTGGCGGAGGCGGCGGGCATCGACGCGGCCGGTCTCCAGGCGACGGTGGATCGGTACAATCGGTTTGCGCAGCGCGGATGGGACGACGATTTCGGCCGTCCGAGTGAATACCTGCAGCCGATTGACACGCCGCCGTTCGTCGCCCACCAGAACTGGTTAATCGTTCTCCATAACAGCGGTGGACTGCGTGCGAACGAAAGGTTGCAGATCCTGCATGTGTCTGGAAGGCCGATCCCAGGCCTCTACGGTGCCGGAGAGGTGGTCGGAGGGACATCCGGAGAGGTCTACTTGACCGCGACCCACTATCCCACTGCGATGACGTTCGGATATCTTGCGGGGGGACGGTTTGCCTTGGCGGAGCTGTAGACTCGGTAGCCGCCAGACGATCGATGTGTGCACCTGCCTGCGGATGAGCCAAAGGTTGGGCGGGTTCTCCCTGCTCGTTAGGCGCGCCAGGCTCGGAACGTAAGGATCGCACCGAACGCGATGAGGAGCGCGGCAATGGCGTAGTAGCCCGCCAATCCGACGTGGTAGTTCGTGGGATCATAGCTGCCGGCAGCAGCGATCTGGAACGCCATCCGTCCGAACAGCGGCATCAGCCGCTGGATCAGGATTCCGATCGCCAGCAGCACGAGGCCGGCGATCAGCGCGGCCAGCGGGGTTCCTTTGGACATTCGATCCTCCCTTCTCGGTGTATAGGGTACGTGATCGATAGCAAGAAGCCCATCCCCTCGTGGTCGCGCGGTACCCGGCGGTTCGAAACGTGAAGCGGGATCGTCTAGGATTCGACAGGCTTCCAGGGGCTTGCGAGCCCGAAGCGGAGGAACCGATGCGGCTGACCACGGAGGATCAACGGATGCTTGACGGCGGCTGCGGAGAGGCGGCGCGGTTCGCGGCGACCGTGGTCGTCCGTATGGCCGAAGCGACCGGCGCCGAGGGATTGTTGTCGGTGGAGCAGGCGCACATCGATGCCTGTGCGCTGATGAGCCGATCGAGCCTTGATCTCGTGAGCCATCTCGCCGACCACGGTGGTCGGGTCGCCGTGCCGACGACCTTGAGCATGATCTCGGTCGATCTCGAGCACTGGGAGCGGTTGGCGATCGACCGGAAGTACGCGGAGATGGCGACCGAGATTGCCCTCGCTTACCGTCGGTTGGGAGGTATCCCGACCTGGACCTGCGCTCCCTATCAGGGCTACTTGACGCCGCGATTCGGACAACAGATCGCATGGGGCGAGTCGAACGCAGTCGCGTACGCGAATTCGGTCTTGGGAGCCCGCACGAACCGCTATCCGGACTACCTCGACATCTGTGCAGCGATCATGGGACGGGTTCCGGATACGGGCCTCCATCGCGTCGAGAACCGCCGTGCCACGGTGGCCATCACGGTGGACGTCGACGATCCGTCCGCTTGGCGGACCCCCGCGGCTTGGGCGGCGCTGGGGGCATCGGTCGGGAGGATCGCCGAGGACGAGGTGCCGGTGATCGATGGTCTTGCCGGGATCAGGCCGAGCAACGACATGCTCAAGGCGCTGGGCGCGGCAGCGGCCTCGTCGGGCGCGGTCGGGTTATTCCACTTGCCGGGGGTCACGCCGGAGGCCGATAGCGTGATCGCGGCATGCCACGGTCGCGATCCGAAGCGATCGTGTCGGATCGCGGCCGAGCAGCTGGCGGCGTCCTGGGAGGAGCTGGGTGGACTCGAGGAAGGCGATCCGGTGAAGGTGGTGATCCTCGGCTGCCCGCATTTCAGCTACGCCGAGTTCGAGGCGCTGGCGCGTTGTGTGGCCGATCAGCGCCGTCGGATCCACGATACCGTCCGATGTTTGGTGTTCGCCTCTTCGCCGACCATCGAGTTGGCACGCCGCGGAGACCTGCTCGAGCCGCTCGCTGCGTTCGGCGTCACGGTGGTGCGTGACAGTTGCCCGTTCTATGCTCCGGTGATACGCCCGTCCGTGGAGCGGGTGGTGACGAACTCCGGGAAGTGCGCCTACTACGCACCGGCCGAGCTCGACGTCGACGTCGGGTTCGCCGACCTCGAGGGGTGTGTGGAGACGGCGATCTCTGGAGCGTACCGGAGGGGGATCCGGCCGTGGTAGCCATGATTCAGGGAACGCCGGTCGTTCCCGGGAAGGCCGAGGGCTCCCTGTTGGTGAGCCGACGCCCGATCAGCCTGTGGGGGAGCGTCGACCCGGCGACCGGGCGGATCATCGATCGTCGTCACGATGCCCATGGGATGTCGATCGCTGGACGGGTGTTCGTCGTTGGAAGTGAACGGGGGTCGAGCACCGGGAGCGCTGTGCTGCTGGAGATGCTGAGAAGAAACACGGCGCCGGCGGCGATCCTGGTCGTTCGCCCCGCGCCGATCTTGACGCTCGGAGCGATTGTCGGGGAGGAGCTGTACGGCAAGACCGTCCCGGTGATCGCGGTGCCCGCCGAGGACGTCAACCGGCTGTCCAATGGGGCCGGGGTGCGCATCGCCGTGTCGGGTGCGATCGAGCTGTTGGCGAGCCGTGCGGAGGGGTAGAGATCTGAATATGTCGACGCAGGGAAAGGGGAGGACGTGGTGGGACACGACGGGCAACCCGCACTGCTGGTCAACCCGGGGCGGGCGGTGCGCAACATCGAGCGGATGGCGATCAAGGCGCGGCGCAATGGGGTGAGGTTCCGACCTCACTTCAAGACGCACCAATCGGCGACGATCGGGGAGTGGTTCCGACCGTACGGGGTCACTGCGATCACCGTTTCGTCGGTGTCGATGGCCGAGTACTTCGCCGGGCACGGTTGGGACGATATCGTGGTGAGCCATCCGGTCGATGTGAACGACCTTGAGCGCGTGGCGGCGCTATCGCGGCGGATTCACTTGGGGCTGGTGGTGGAGTCCTCCCAGGTGGCCTCGGCGCTGGCCGATCGATTCGATGGGTCGGTCGAACTGTGGATCGACGTCGATACCGGCTACCACCGCTCGGGGGTCGCCTGGGACGATGCCGAACGGTTGGCGGAGATCGCCCGGACGGCGGTGGAGGGGCACGGCGTGCAGCTCGCGGGGTTGTTGACCCACGCCGGCCATGCCTACCGGGCAGCGGACCCAAGCGGCATCCATGCGGTGTGGTTGGATACGTCGACCAAGGCGGCAGCCGCCCGTGACGAACTCGCCAGACGGGGCTATGGGCGACTGCGAATCTCGGTGGGCGATACCCCGACATGCAGCGTGGTCGAGGATCTGTCGGCTGTCGATGAGATCCGCCCTGGCAACTTCGTGTTCTACGACGTGACCCAACTGGCGCTCGGATCATGCGATGAGGAGGATGTCGCGGTCGCGTTGGCGTGTTCGGTGATCGGTGCGAATCCGACGCGCAGCGAACTTCTCATCGGGGCGGGGGCAGCGCAGCTGTCGCTGGACGCCCTGCAGGAAGCGGGGGGACATCACTATCACTATGGATGGGTTGTTCCGCTGACCGAGCAACGGGGATGGGGGCCGACCCTCAACGGCGCGCGGGTGGTGCGGCTGTCCCAGGAGGTCGGCGTGGTGAGGCTTCCTTCGTCCGCTTGTGCCCGGTTCCGCCGCGGCGATCGTCTCGGCATCCTTCCGGTGCACTCCTGTCTCACGGTGTGCTGCATGCGCGGCTACACGTCGACGGAGGGCGACGCCATCGCTGCGTACGCGCCCCCCCTCGGGTAGCCGTCTAGCCGACCGGGCGAAAAACGGCCCGGCTCAGCGCCCGGCGCGCGCGTCGCG
>CAZLER010000052.1:0-10340 GCA_964558595.1 uncultured Thermotogae bacterium | reverse complement strand
GGACGGGTCGGCCATCAGCGGTGATCGATACCCCCTCGACCAGGACACCGTCGATATGCACCGGCACCTCCACCTTGGTCGCGCGGCTGAATCCGCCCATGTTGCTGTTGTTCCCCAATCCGACGTGCACGGTCCCGAGGGCCTTCTCGTCCTTGACGATGATCCCGCTCACGTCCGCGCCGGGGTTGATCCCAATCCCGATCTCCGCGACGTTGAACGCCCCGGCACCGAACGGTTCCAAGAACGCCCGGAGTTCGTCGGCACGAGGGCCCTGGATATCGACCACGGTGCGATCCTCAATCGTCAGTGTCAGCGGGTCGTCGAGCCAACCCAACGGGTTGATGCTGCCGTCGACGACGAGCTTCCCGCGGGCATCGACCGGCGCGATCGACACCTCTCCTCCCGGCAGGTTTCCGAAATCCCCGGGACGGTCGCACAAGCCGCGTTCGGCAAACCATCGGCCTCCCGACACGTCGAACTCGAGATCCGTGCCCAGGGGCGTACGAACGGTGAACCGCTCGGTGCCGTCGAGTTCCCCGACCAGCGCTTCCCCGGCGGCGGCGATGAGGCGATAGTCTGCCCGGACGGCATCGGAGGCCAGCAGGTCGATCGTTCCCCTCGGCATCGACAACCCGCGGGCTCCGGCCTCGCAGGCCTCCCGCCGTGCCCTCGTGTGGGTGAATCCCCGCGCCGTCACCGCCAGAAACGCGGTGCGTTGCTTCAGCAATCCTGCCACGTCAGCGGGCACGGGCAGCAGCCCCCTCGGGCCGTCCGGTAGGATCGCCAGCAAGACGTCGATCGAGCCCACGACATCAGGTGCGACGAACAGCTCGGCCGTGGCGAGCGTCGAGCGCTCCCCCAACACCAACAGGCTCTCCGATCCGGACAGGCACAGAATCGAGTCGAGCACGTAGCGTGCCGACGATGCCGCCATCCCTTCCGCGGTGGACTGCAATCGGTTCACATCTCCTCCGTTCCACAAAGCGGACTTCGAGGACCGCATGGTAACGAGCTGCCCCCGCCCAATACAACCGGACATACGGTCCGCGCTTGCCCGGGTCTTCCTAGTAGCTCATCGCTCTTCCCAGTCTCGATGAGTCCGTCCGACTCTACCACCCTAGGTTCCACATAGCGCAACGCCCTGGCCGCATATTGACATGCCCTCGCGGTTCGCCTATGCTGCAGTCACGGAGTCGGGTGCGATGAGCGGGGAACTACCGTGGACGCTGCTGTGATCCCGTCTCTTGCCGTTCATCGTCGGAATTGGGTCAAGGAGGTACACAAAGATGGCAGGTCGGAATGCAGCACGGTTACTCTTGGTCGCAGCCCTGGTTGTCGTCGCCCTCGGCGGCGCCGCCATCGCCGAAGACACGGTGACGGTGGCCATCCGCAACTGGGACTACGACACGATCGATCCCCATGTGTCGGCGTTCACCCAGTCCTGGTGGATGATCAACTGCTTCACGGACACGCTGGTATCCATGGGGCCGGACGGCAACTTCTACCCGTTGCTCGCCTCCAGCTGGGAAGCGCTCGAAGACGGCAAGGTATGGATCTTCCATCTAGCCGAGGGGATCACCTTCCACGACGGTACACCGTGGAACGCGGAGGCGCTGCTGGCCAACTTCGAGCGGGTGCGTACTCCGGCGACGAAATCGCTGTGGTTCGTCGACAAGATCCGCGCCATCGAGACGATGGAAGCAGTCGATGACATGACGGTCCGCCTCGTATTTGATGCACCGAAGCCGGGGTTTTTGGTCACGATCTCCCAGCCGGGCACCGGATTCATCTCGCCTACGGCCTTTCAGGATCCCGCCAACACCGAAGCGGCCGACAAGTACGTGGGCACCGGACCGTTTGTCCTCACCGAAGAGATCTATCAGCAGCGTGTGACGATGGTGAAGAATCCGGAGTACAACTGGGCGCCCGAGTACATGGGGCACCAGGGTCCTCCGATGCTCGACACGCTGATCTGGCGGTTCATCCCCGAGGACGAGACGCGGTTGGCTGCCCTCCTCACCGGGGAAGTCGACGTCATCGCCGAGGTGCCATCGGCCGAGATGGACACCCTGAGGACCGATCCGGGCTTCGAGATCCTGTTCTTCAACAAGCCCGGCGTGGCGCAGGTCTACCACCTCAACGCGCAACTCCCGCCAACCGACGATCTCGCCGTCCGGCAGGCGATGAACTACGCGATTGACCAGGCGACGATCTCGCAAGCGATCTTCCAGGGGGCTCGCCCCCCGGCGTACGGTCTCCTGATGCCGGCGAGCCCGTACTACAACGAAGACATCGAGGATATGTACGCGTACGATCCCGACAAGGCGATCGAGGTCCTCGAGGCAGCCGGATGGGAGGACCCGACCGGTGGCGGCACCGGCACCCGGATGAAGGACGGCGAGCTGTGCGTTGTCGACTTCGTGACCTACCCCGGATTCGTCGCCGAGGCGCCGGCCGAGATGGCCCAGGCGATGCTGCGCAAGGTCGGCATCCAGATGAACATCACGGTGCTGACCGGCGGAGCGATGATGGAGCAGGCGGGAATGGTGGACAGCAAGTTCAACAGCTGCGTATGCGGCGACTCGTCGGTGGATACGGCGATGGAGTTGTACTACTTCTGCCACTCCGACATGCTCGGCGTCTACAATTTCGCGCACTATGCAACCCCCGAAATCGACGCGCTGATCGACGAAGCGCTCGCGACGACCGACGTTGCGGTGAAGGAGGCCAACTGCAAGGAAGTCCAGAAGATCTGGATGGAGCAGGCCCTGTGCACCCCGACGGTCTGCGCCACGATGGTGTGGGGTTCGGCGTCCGACCTGACCGACGTGTTCTTCACGCCGGACGGGACGCCGGTGTTCTACGACGCTAGCCTCTAGCCAAGGACAGTCCGCAATAGGGGCAGGGGTGCCACCGGGCACCCCTGCCCTTTGGACGCTCGGGAACCTCCCCCGGGCGAGCGTCAAGAAAAGGGTTCATTGCCTTGATCACGTACACCATCCGACGATTGCTGCTGCTGCTCCTGACGCTGTTCATCGCCACGTTCATCATCTATGGAGCGATGCAGCTCGTCCCTGGCGATCCCATCCTTGCCATGTTCTTCCCGCGGATCCCCTCCGAACAGGTCTATGCGGATCTGGAGCGGGAGCTTGGATTGGACAAGCCGTTCTTCATTCAGTACTTCAACTACATGGGACGGCTGATCCTCCACGGCGACCTCGGAGAGTCGTTCAAACGCATGCGACCGGTGCGCGACGTGATCGTACAGAACCTCGGAGCGACCAGCGCACTGGCTTTCGGCGGGATTCTGGTTTCCGTGTTCGTCGGCATTCCTCTCGGCGTCCTCTCGGCGATCGTGACGCGGCGATGGGTCGACCATACGGTGATGATCATCGCGTTGATCGGGGTCTCCACCCCCAGCTTCTGGCTGGGGATCCTCCTCATCCTCATCTTCAGTCTCGCGCTGGGTTGGTTTCCCACCAGCGGCATCGGCGGAATCGAGCGACTCGTCCTGCCGTCGCTGACGCTTGGCCTGTACGGCGCCGGCTACCTGGCCCGCTTTGCCCGGTCCAGCGTCCTCGAGGTCAAGCACCAGGACTTCGTCACCACCGCACGCTCGAAGGGGATCTCCGAGATGCGGGTGAACGTCGCCCACATCCTGCGCAATGCGTTGATCCCGATCGTCACGATGTCGGGACTGCTCGCTGGCTACATGCTCGGCGGTGCGGTGATCGTGGAGACCGTATTCGGCCGCCCTGGACTCGGCCACGTTCTGGTCAGCGCGATCAGCCAGAAGGATTTTCCGCTGGTCCAGGGCATTCTGATCTTTATCGTCGCCGTGTTCAGCCTCGTCAACCTCCTCGTCGACCTGAGCTACGCCTACATCGATCCACGGGTGAAGTACTAGATGAAGACCTTCAGGCGTCTGCTTCGCGAGACTCGAATCGTCTTTGGTGTCTCGTTTCTGATCTTGCTCTGCGTCGTGGCGATCTTCGCCGGACGTTTGGTTCCCTACGATCCGCTCGAAATCTACCCCGCCGAGACGTTGCAGCCCCCCAGCGCCAAGCATCTGTTCGGCACGGACAATCTCGGCCGTGACGTGTTCAGCCGCGTGTTGTACGGAACGCGGTATTCGCTGGCCCTCGGCCTGCTGGCAATCGCCATCTCCGGCGGCCTCGGGGTGATTCTCGGGCTGATCGCCGGCTATGCCGGCGGGAAGACCGATGCCGTCATCATGCGCGTAGTCGATGTGGGCCTGGCCTTCCCATCGGTGCTGCTCGCACTGCTCGTCATCAGCGTCATCGGGCCGGGCCTGGCGAGCATCGTCATCGCGATCGGCGTTTCCTCCACCCCACCGTTCATCCGCATCGTGCGCGGCTCGGTGCTGGTGATCAAGGAGATGACGTTCATCGAAGCGGCCCGTGCGATCGGTGTACCTCGCCGTCGGCTGATCATCCGGCATATCCTTCCGGAGGTATTCGCTCCGGCGTTGACGATGGCGACGCTGGGGCTCGCCAACGCGATTTTCGCCGCATCGTCGCTCAGCTTCCTTGGATTTGGCGCCCGTCCGCCGACGCCGGAATGGGGCGTGTTGGTCAGCTCGGCGCGCCATCAACTCCGCGCCGCGTGGTGGATCTCCACCTTCTCCGGGCTGGCGATCATGATCTCGGTGCTGTCGATCAACGTTCTCGGTGACGGTCTGCGCGATATCCTCGATCCCAAGCTCCGAGGGAAGCTGTAGGTGCACGCCGCCGGTCGAACGTTTGTCCTCGCGGCCCGGGTGCTCTGGAGCGACGAACTCCATCCCGTACATGATGCTCGGCTTTCGGTCGTCGACGGGAAGATCGATCGGCTGCTCGACCCCGACGAAGCGGCGCCTCCGCAGGTACCGCTCATGGATTGCCGCCATTGCACTGTGATGCCCGGGCTGATCGACACCCATTGCCATCTCACACTCCCGGGCGATGGACGGGACGTTGACCGCTATCTTCTCGAAGCCGCAGACGAGGCGTTGCTCGACGTCGGCGAGCAGAACGCACGCCGCGCCGTTCGCGGCGGAGTGACGACGCTACGTGATCTGGGAGCCCGCGGCGATTCTGGCTTCAAGCTGGTCCGCCGACTCGAACGCTCGTCCGAGCCGATGCCGCGACTCCTCGTGAGCGGTCCGGTGCTGACGCCGCCTCGAGGACACGGCTGGACTTTCGGCATCCCGGTCCGCGGCCCGGCGGCAATCACCGCTGCCGTGCACGATCTCGCCGGGCGCGGTGCGAACACCATCAAGGTCATGGCCTCGGGAGGATCGACCCCGGGCACGTCGACGTGGCGTGCTGCCTTCTCCGTGGAGGAGCTGCGCGCCGCCGTGGCGTCGGCCCACCGTCTCGGACTGCCCGTCGCCGCCCATGTGAGCTGCCCGGAGGCGGCGGAACGCTGCCTCGATGCCGGCGTCGACGACCTCGAACACCTCAACCTATGGGTCGATGAGGCCTACACCAATCGACCTACCACGGGGCTGCTGCGGCGGATCGCGCGCCAGAAGGTGTTCGTCGGCCCCACCCTCCAGACGGCCTATCGTATCCTTCACGATCGATCGTCCGCCCACGATCCCCGACGAGCCGTGCGCGCGCGCCTGTATCGAGATGTCCTCGACAACGCTCGCTGGTTCATCCGGGAGCGCCTCCGGCTCATCGCCGGCTCGGACGCCGGCTTCCTCATCACCCGCTTCGATGAGCTCCGGCTTGGGCTCCGCCTCCTCATCGAACAGGGGCTCTCGGAGCGAGACGCCTTGCGAACGGCCACCGTGGAGGCGGCAGCGGCGCTCGGACTGCACGGCACCATCGGATCTCTCCGGCCGGGAGCGGACGCCGACCTGCTGATCGTGGAGGGCGATCCGTTGTCCTCGGTGAACGCGCTGGGGGCCGTCCGAGCGGTGGTCGTGCGGGGCCGTCCGGTGGTCGTCAACGGGATCGAGCCGTTCGCCTAGGCGACAGGGAGGGCGTGATCGAACGCAGTCAACCGTTCGGCACCATCCTCGGTGATCACGACATCGTCCTCGATCCGGATCCCTAGCTTCCCGAGCAGGTAGATCCCCGGCTCGATGGTGAACACCATCCCCGGTTCGAGCACGGCATCGCTTCCCACCGCCAGCCGCGGCGGCTCGTGGACGTCCAGTCCCAACCCGTGCCCGGTTCCATGCTGAAAGGTGTCGCCGTAGCCGGCCGCGGTGATGATGTCCCGCGCAGCCGCGTCGACGTCGCGGGCCGGTACGCCGGGACCGGCGCTCTGGAACGCCGCCTCGTTGGCCTCGCGCACGATCTCATAGAGGGTACGGATCTCCTCGGACGCCTCCCCAACCACGAACGTTCGCGTGATGTCGGCCGTGTACCGGCGGTACCGCGCCCCGACATCGAACAGCACCACATCACCGCGCTCGATCGCACGTTCGGACGGAGCCGCGTGTTGGAGCGCGGCACGCGGCCCTGAGACGACGAGCGAATCAAACCCCAAGCCCTCGGCACCCGCCTCCAGGACCTCGATGTGAAATCGATTCCGCAACTCCTGCTCGGTCGTCCCCGGGGTGAGGTACGAGGGCATCGCCTCGAGCGCAACCTCCGTCAGCCGGGCCGCCTCGCGAAGGCACGCGATCTCCTCCGGTGACTTGTGCAGGCGAAACGACATGAACAGGTCGTCGGCCGGCTCGATCACGACATCGGGAGCGGCGACGGTCAGTTCGCGAACCTCACGGTAGCGAAAGCCGATCCCCTCCACGCCGACCCGCCTACCTCCCAGTCCCCACCGTTCGGCTGCTTCGGCAAACGCCGCGGCGTAACCTTCGGCGTTGCGCGCATACGGAAGATAGTCGACGTCGAACGGCATCTGCATCGCCAACGTGTCCTTCTCGAAGTCCGGCAGCACCACCATCGGGCGTTCCGCGAAACGGGCGCCGGCCGCTGGGATCAGCAGTACGGTGGTCAGCCGATCGACAAAGCTGTGGACTCCCGTTATGTAGTACGTGCTGGCCCCCGGAAGCAGCGCCCCGGCATCCAGTCCCGCCTCCGCCAGCGCCCTTCGCACGGCATCGAGCCGCTCCTCATGCACCGTCATGCTTCCCCTTTCTCTGCCGTTGACAACCGAACCGATCGTAGTAGGGTACCCGACACGCCCGCGGGCTCCCACCCCCCGGGCATCGTGCCTCCGACGCTCTCACTGCGTACTGTCGCGCGTGGTGCACGGTCCGGCGGCGGCGCACTCCTTGGGACCGATCCTCCCCAAGACGATCCGGCCGATCGGATTGTCGTCGGCGAGGGCATGCGCGACATGCAGATGAAGACACTTCAGCCATCGCCGATCGGCGATTCCCCCGATCCCTCGGTCTCGAAGACTCGCGGCGAACTCCGGTCGCCCCGGCGTCTTCACATCGCGGTCGGCCGTTTGCCGCATCCGATCGTCGACGTAGCGGTCGTGCGCTCGCACCAGCTTACCGCAAAGCGCATCGTCCACGGCGAGCTTCTGCTCCAGCCGCGAGATCCATCCCTCGGCTTCCAGCCGGTCGATCGCCTTGACGAGATGCGGGCAGGTCAGCCAGTAGAGCGTCGGAAACGGTCTCCCCTCCACGATCGGGTGTACCCGGATCACCTGGGGGAATCCGTACGAGCAGCGCACCGGGATCCCCGTCACACCGCGGGGACGGCGCCCGAGCTGCCGCCCGATGGCCTCGAGGTCGGCTACATCGATCGATTCCATGCAGGATCCTTGTACTTCGTTCGCGCCAGCGTCCTCGCGCGGCGCGCCTCCGCCGAATCGAGGCGATCCGGCACCAGCCTCTCGTCCAGCAGGCCGCTCAGCATCGGCACCACCGCCTCCACCACCCGCTCGACGGATATCCGCTCCTCGACGGCCTCCTCGAGCGCCGCGGTCCGTCGCGGTCGCGACGCCACCGCCCGCGGGCGGTAGTCCGGTTGCATCGCGCATAGCAGCCGATCCATCAGAAGGGTCGGTTTCCGCACCATCAGGGTCGTGTGGTAGAGCAGCGCATCGCCCCGGCGAGCCTGCGCGGCCCCGCCGACCTTGCGCGATCCGATCATCAGGTCGTTCCCCTTCGAGATGATCGTCGGACCTAGCCCGGCGACACCGGTCGCGATCGCGCCACCGCACCGAGTGAAGGTCTCGCCGACCGATCCGAGGCGACGGCCATCGCGCAGCACGATCGACAGGTTCAGGTTGCCCGGATAGTGAACGACCGTCCCTCCCCCCGAGATTCTGCGCAACACCGGGATTCCCTCCCTTTCGGCCACCTCTTCGTCGACTTCATCGGCCACCACCTGCGATCGACCCACAATCACCGCACAGTCGTCGATCCAACACCGGACCGCCTCCTGTCCGCCCGCTCGGACCGATTCGAACAATGCTTCGTCGATCGCCAGCCCGAGGTGCGGGTCGTCGGACGACAGATCGATCAGCAACCGCATGATGCCGCGTACGTTTCGGCAGCCCGGTATGAGCTGCGTGCCAGGGGGGCAGCAACGACGGAGCGGAACCCCATCGCTTCGGCGTGTTCGGCGATCCGTCCAAACGCGGCCGGAGAAACGTACCGCGCCACCGGCACCGCCGTTTCGCTCGGCCGCAGGTACTGCCCGATCGTCACGATGTCGACGCCCACGTCCCGCAGATCGCGAAGCGTATCCACAAGCTCCCGATCGGTCTCCCCCAGCCCGACCATGAGGCCGCTCTTGAGGGCCCGCCGTCCGATGCTTGATCTCAGATCGGCCAGCACGTCGAGCGAACGTTCGTAGCTGGCTCGGCGATCGCGCAGCTGTGGAGTGAGACGCCGCACCGTCTCCACGTTGTGACCGAATACCTCGAGATCCGTCGCCGCGAGATGATCCAGGGCCTTCCGATCCCCGCCGAAGTCCGGGATCAGCGCCTCGACCCGCAGGGCGGGAACCCGCCGCTTGGCGGCCTCGACGGCCGCGGCAAAGATGCCGACCCCGCCGTCGGGAAGATCGTCCCGATCTACCGACGTCAACACCGCGTAGCCGAGCCCAAGCTCGCCGATCGCCGCCGCCAGCCGCCGGGGCTCGTCATCATCAACGGCACCTCCGGGATCTCCGCTCGCCACGGCGCAGAACCTGCAACTCCGGGTGCATACGTCGCCGAGCAGCATGAAGGTGGCCGTCCGCGCCTTCCAGCAGTCCACCGCGTTGGGGCATGCCGCTCCTTGACAGACGGTGGTCAGACGGTGGCGTTCCAGCAGGCGCCGGATCTCCCGGATGCCGTCCGCGTCCGAAGGCGCCGGAACACGCACACGGATCCACTCGGGATGCCTAGCCATCAGCCAACACCGCCTCGCGGTTCGTCGTCTCCACCCGCCAGCCAAACGCAGCGGCGAATCGCTCGAGCAACCGGTCTCGGACCTCCCTGATCTCCACAATATCCCCGGTCAGGTCCGTCATCGAGATCGCCTCCACCGGCAGTCCGCATGGCCGGATCATCGCGAAGTGCGAAGGATCGACCGCGACGTTGACCGCTACACCGTGGCGTGTCACCCATCCTTTCACGTACACACCGATCGAAGCGACCTTGCGCTCGTCGACCCACACCCCCGGATATCCGGCGCGGGGCAGCGCGCTGATGCCGTAGCTGTCCATCATCTCGACCACCGCAGTCTCCACTCCCCGCACGAACCGCCGGATGTCCCGGCCGTGGGCGCGGAGATCGACGATCGGATAGACGACGACCTGTCCCGGTCCATGGTAGGTGATCCCCCCGCCTCGCTCGACCTCGCATAGCTCAATCCCCTCGTCTTGGAGCGCATCGGTCCCGACAAGGAGGTCGGCGTACGAGCCCGTACGTCCGACGGTGATGACCGGATCGTGTTCGACGGTGATCAACAGGTCCGGGATCTCACCGGCACACCGGAGGGCATGCAGCTTGCGCTGCACATCGAGGGTCGGTCGATACGCTGCCCGGCCCAAAGGGAGGTGGAGCGCGCGGCTACGGGCTCCGGTCGATCCGCCCAACGATCCCCCCTCGCGGGACGGAGGCTCCCTCGACAGCGACGATCTCCGCCAGCCTTCCCGCTTCCGGGGCCGGCACGACGAACGTCGTCTTCTCGGTCTCGACCTCGAGGAGGTCGTCATCGACGTCGACCCTCGTCCCGACCGGCAGCAGCCACCGGATCACGCGTACCTCCTCGACATCGCCGAGATCGGGGAGGTGAATATCGATCCGTTGTTCTTCCATGGTCGTTTCGAACGTCGAGTCTAGCCGATTTGGGGATCTCCGTCACCTTGTGTACGGCGTAGGGGCAGCCTATAGTACCGATCGGGAGGGAAGATGGGATT
>CAZLER010000051.1:0-10408 GCA_964558595.1 uncultured Thermotogae bacterium | reverse complement strand
GAGGTAGCTCAGTTGGTAGAGCACGGCCCTGAAAAGGCCGGTGTCCCCAGTTCGAGTCTGGGCCTCGGCACCATCCATGCGGTGCGGCGGGGGGCATCCACCGATCCGATCGACAGGCCAACGACCCCGCCTTCCAGCCGAGGGCCCGACGTTCTCGGCCACTCGATCACCCAATGTCCCTTCACAACACACTTCCCAGTATCACGGTCGTGGTTGAAGCTGGGGAAAACCTTGTGGAGAAGTGCCCCGAAAGGGGACGTTTTGGGGACTTCGTTGTGGATAAGTCCGCCCGCCGATCCTCCGCCTTACTCGCCGATCCCAGAAGGATGGACGGTTTGAGGTTCTCCCCAGCCCTTTCCACAACCTCGATGCCGTTGCTTCCGGGGGTTTCGTGGTTTTCCACAACCGATCCCGCACTTCCCCTCTGCCATCCGTCCCCTACACAGCGGCCAGCGTTCACCGACCGTGGGGGACGCATGCCTCCACGCAGAACAGGCCACCTGGCTACGCTTTCCGTAGTCGCCTTTGGATGATGGGTTGCGCGACCGGTGCCTGACACTGTCGAGGCGGTGGACCGCTTGACCGCTGCGAAGCCGTTGCGCTACTCTTCACCCCGCTGATCGGGCGGGAAGGGATTTCGTATGACCACAACCGTAACTACCGTGTGGGACTCCATCTTATCGACGCTCAAGTCGGAGATCTCCTACTCGAGCTTTGAGACATGGTTCCAGGACGCCCAGCCGATCCGGCTCAACAACGGAGCGCTGACGATCTCGGTCCCGGATCCTTTCACCAAGGGCGGAATCGAACGGCGATACCGGGAGATGATCGAGGAGATCGCGTCCCAATCGTGTGAGCATCCTGTCGCCTTGGTCGTCGAAATCCTCGACGAGGGCTCCACCCGTGACGAGCCACATCCGCCGTCACGCGCCGCAGCGCAGGGTGGAACGCTCCCCCTCAATCCGGAATATCGGTTCTCTTCCTTCGTGCGCGGCAAGAACTGCGATCTGGCGTACTTCGCTTCGGAGGCGGTGGCCGAGAAGCCGGGCACGGCCTACAACCCGTTGTTCATCTACGGCAATGTCGGCCTGGGAAAGACCCATCTTCTCCAGGCGATCGGCAACCGCGTCCGCGAGCGCACCCCGGACAGCTCGGTGGTGTACAGCTCGTCCGAGCGGTTCGCCATCGAGCTCATCAACTCGATTCGGAACAACACCACCGCCAGCTTCCGTAACAAGTATCGCCAGATCGATCTGTTGCTGATCGACGATGTCCACTTCCTCGAGGGGAAGGAGGCAACCCAGGAGGAGCTGTTCCATACGTTCAACGAGCTGCACGGCAACGAGAAGCAAATCGTGCTGTCGAGCGATCGAGCCCCCGAGGACCTGTCGGGGTTGCAGGAGCGACTCGTGTCGCGGTTCCGCTGGGGTCTGGTCGCCGATATCCAGGCACCGGATCTGGAGACCCGCATCGCGATCCTCCGCCAGAAGGCCGCCAGCCGCGGTTTGGACATCGACGTCAGCGTGCTGGAACTGATCGCCACGCGCATCTCCTCCAACGTCCGCGCCCTGGAGGGGGCGTTGGTCAAGGTACTCGCGTTCGCGGAGCTGGGAGGCACCCCGCTGACTCCCAAGCTGCTGGAAGGGATGCTGCCCAAGGAGGGCCAGCGGGCGCGGTTGACGATCGAGCACATCAAGGACGAGGTGGCGTCGCGCTACCGGGTGAAACGTAGCGAGATCGAGGGGGCCAGCCGCAAGAAGGAAATCACCCAGGCCCGCCATATCGCCATCTACCTAGCGCGCGAGATGACCGACCACTCCTTCCCGGCAATCGGCCGCGCCTTCGGAGATCGGGACCATTCTACGATCATGCATTCCTACGTGAAGGTCAAATCACTGCTCGAGGAGACCCCGCTCCTCCACGCCGAGATCAGCGAAATCCAGGAGAACCTCACCGCCCGGTATTCGACCCTACGCTGAGCTCCTGCCCGCTGTGGATCCCACTGTGATCTTCCTGGGGAAAGCGTCCCCCTCGCTGGGGAGGTATGCTGTGGACAAGCTTTTGCAGCGATTTCCTCAGGTGCTGTCCACAAGCCGTGGACGGTTCTCCACAGCCCGTCCACGGGTTGCGATTCGCTGTGAACCTCATTCAATAGGCGGTTCAGCGGTTGTCCACGAGATTGTGCTGTGCCTACTACTACCACTATCTTCTCTTGTGCCTCTGCCAAAGAGTAGGTTCCGTAGTGCTGGTGGTTCATCGAGTGGGCTGATTGCAGCTTTCCGGCTTCACCCCTAGAATAGCGCTCTCATGTCAACGCTTCGAAGCACGACGATCCTGGCGATCTACGCTCCTACCGAGCAGCGGGCGGTGCTGGCCAGCGACGGTCAAGCAACGATGGACACGACGGTCATCAAGAAGAACACCAAGAAGCTTCATCGCCTGTACAACGACCGCGTGCTGGTGGGCTTTGCCGGAGCAACCGCGGATTGTCTCGCCCTGCTGGACAAGTTCGAGGGGAAGCTGAAGAAGTACGATGGGAAGCTGCGGCGCTCGGCGGTGGAACTGACCAAGGAATGGCGTACCGATCGTGTGCTCCGTCATCTCGAGGCGGTCGTGGCGGCGGTCAGCGAAGAAGGGCTGTTGATGATCTCGGGATCGGGAGACGTGCTGGAGCCGGACGAGGGCGTGATCGGCATCGGTTCGGGCGGTCCGTACGCGTTGGCCGCGGCGCGCGGGTTGATGGAGTCGGGAGATCTTCCTGCCGACCGGGTGGCCCGGCGAGCGTTGGAGATCGCGGCGGAGATCGACATCTACACCAACGATGCGATCGTATTGGAAGAGCTACGGTGGTGAGGTACGGATGAGCTCGCAGCTTGAGGTATCCACGGCGCGCCTGAGCGGGCTGACGCCCCAACAGATCGTCGAGGAGTTGGACAAGTACATCGTCGGACAGGCTGCGGCGAAGCGGTCGGTGGCGATCGCCCTGCGGAATCGGATGCGCCGGCAAGCGGTCGAGGAGGAGCTGCGAGCCGAGATCAAACCGAAGAACATCCTCATGATCGGTCCCACCGGGGTGGGAAAGACGGAGATCTCCCGCCGCCTCGCCAGGCTCACCACCTGCCCGTTCGTGAAGGTCGAGGCGACGAAGTTCACCGAGGTCGGCTACGTCGGACGTGACGTGGAGTCGATGATCCGCGACCTCGTGGACATCGCGATCGATATGATTCGCGAGGAGGAGATCTATCGGGTCGAGGAGGAGGCGGAGCGGTTGGTGACCGAGCAGATCCTCGACGCGCTGCTTCCCGACGCCGGGACGGACGAGGAACGCGAGGAGAGCCTCCGCGCGACTCGGGAGAAGCTGCGCGCCAAGCTCGAGGCCGGGGATCTCGAGGAGCGCTACATCGAGATCATGGTCGAGGAGTCGGCCACCCCGCAGCTGGAGCTGTTCTCCCAGGATGGGATCGACCAGGTGGGAATCGACATGGGCAACGTCCTCTCCGGACTGCTGCCAACGTCGCGCAAGAAGCGAAGGATGCGGATTCGGGAAGCGCGTGGCTACCTGTTCGAGCAGGTGCTCGACACCCTGATCAACATGGAGGAGGTCCGGCAGGCCGGGCTGCAGCTCGCCGAGGAGATGGGGATCGTGTTCCTCGATGAGCTGGACAAGATTGCTGCGGGGGGGCGCGAGGAAACGGGTGGACCGGGCGTTTCCCGCCAGGGGGTCCAGCGCGATCTGCTCCCGTTGCTCGAGGGGGCGGCGGTGCGGACGCGGCACGGAGTGGTGAGCACCGAGAACGTCCTGTTCATCGCCGCGGGAGCGTTCAACATGTCCAAGCCCTCCGACCTGATCCCCGAGCTGCAGGGACGGCTTCCGATCCGGGTCGAGCTGGACAGCCTGACGGCCGCCGACTTCCGCCGGATCCTGTGCGAGCCGCGCGACGCTCTGGTCACTCAGTACCGGGCTCTCATGGAGACCGAAGGGGTGGCGGTACGGTTCGACGATGAGGCGATCGCCGAAATCGCCGACATCGCCTACGAGCTCAACCAGACGACCGAGAACATCGGCGCCCGTCGCCTGACGACCGTGATGGAGAAGCTAATGGAACAGATCTCGTTTGATGCCGACACGCGGCGCGGCGAGACGATCACCATCGATCGGGCGTACGTCGAAAAGACGTTGAGCGATATCGTCGAGGACCCCGACCTGTCGCGCTACATTCTCTAGCTGGGAGTCTTGCCCCCCGATGCGCCGCTTCCGTTGATCCCAAGCGCACTTGGGGAGTAAGATACGCCACCTCACCTCCAAGGAGGGATGATGATTCAGATCTCTTTGCCGGACGGGACCAACATGGAGCAGCCCCGAGGCGTTTCCATCCTCGAGGTTGCGTCGTCGATCGGGCCGCGCCTCGCCGAGGCGACGGTCTGTGCCGTCGTCGACGGGACGCTGCGCGACATCCGCGAAACACTCGACGAGGACTGCACGCTCACCCTCGTTACGACCGGCGAGCCGCAGGCGCTGGAGACGTTGCGCCACACGACGACGCATATCATGGCCCAAGCGGTGAGGAGGCTGTTTCCCGAGGCGAAGCTCGGGATCGGTCCGGCGATCGAGGACGGCTTCTACTACGACTTCGATGTGCCAACTCCGTTTTCCGATGACGACCTCGAGCGGATCACGGCGGAGATGGTGAAGATCATCGATGCCGACCTGCCGATTGCCCGTGAGGAGCTGCCGGTGGCCGAGGCCAAAGCGCGGCTCGAGGAGCAAGGCGAAATCTACAAGATCGAGCTCGTCGACGAGATCGAGGGCGAGACCGTGACGTTCTTCCAGCAGGGCGAGTTCTCCGATCTGTGCCGCGGTCCGCACCTTCGGTCGACCGGACGCATCAAGCCGGCCGCGATGAAGCTGCTGTCGGTCGCCGGGGCGTACTGGCGGGGCGACGAGAGCCGACCGATGCTGCAGCGGATCTACGGGACGGTCTGGGAGAAGCCGGCCGACCTGGAGGATCACCTCGAACGTCTGGCGCAGATCGAAGCGCGGGACCACCGGAGGTTGATCAAGGACCTCGATTTGGCGAGCTTCCACGAAGAGGCCGGACCGGGCCTGGCCTACTGGCATCCCAAGGGCGGGCGCATGCGCGTGTTGATCGAGGATTACTGGCGGAAGCGCCACTTCGAGGGCGGCTACGAGATCTTGTTCACCCCGCACATCGGCCGCGCGCACCTGTGGGAGACGTCGGGGCATCTCGAGTTCTACCGCGAGGGGATGTACGCCCCGATGGATGTCGACGGGCAGCAGTACTACCTCAAACCGATGAACTGCCCGTTCCACATCATGATCTACAACGCCCAGACCCGCTCGTACCGCGACCTCCCGCTGCGGTGGGCGGAGCTTGGCACCGTCTACCGGTACGAACGATCCGGGACGCTCCACGGGCTGCTGCGCGTGCGGGGATTCACCCAGGATGATGCGCACATCATCTGCACCCCCGAGCAGATCGAGGTCGAGGTGCTGCGCGTGCTCGACTTCAGTCTGGACTTGCTCCGGGGCTTCGGGCTCGAGGGATTCAAGGTCGAGCTGTCGGTGCGCGATCCGGCCACGCCGGAGAAGTACGCCGGCGAAGACGCGATGTGGGAGGCGGCCGAAGCCTCGCTCCTCAAGGCGATCGCCGCGCGGGAGCTGCCGTATGAACGGATGGAGGGCGAAGCCGTCTTCTACGGTCCGAAGATCGACATCAAGGTCAAGGACGCCCTCGGACGCATGTGGCAGCTGACGACGATCCAGTTCGACTTCAACCTTCCCAGCCGGTTCGACATGACGTACGTCGCCGAGGACGGCTCGCGCCGTCGGCCCTACGTCGTCCACCGGGCTCTGCTCGGCGCGATCGAGCGGTTCTATGCGCTTCTCGTCGAGCACTACGCGGGGGCGTTTCCCGTCTGGCTGTCGCCGGTGCAGGCGACGATCATCCCGATCGCCGACCGACACCTGGACCACGCCGCCGCGGTCGAGCAGCGGCTGCAGGCGGCCGGGATCCGGGCGACGGTCGACCGCTCATCGGAGCGGATGAACGCCAAGATCCGCAACGCCCAGCTCGAGAAGATTCCGTACATGCTCGTCGTCGGCGACCGCGAGAGAGACGACGGCACGGTGTCGGTGCGGCTGCGCACCGAGGAGGACCTCGGCGCGATGCCGGTCGACCAGATCATCGAAACGATCCGCCGCATCAACGACGAGAAGTCGCTCGAGCTGACGTAGCGGGTCGGAACGGCGCGATGGGCGAGCGGCACTACGTCCTCGTGTTCTTCTCGCCGCTGGGCTGAACGCGAGCTTCACGGCGATCCCTGCTCTGGGTCGGCGAGGTCTCGTCACCTCCGACAAGGTCCCCGCGGAACGGCGGCTATCGATCGGGTCCGTCGACGGCGGCGCGGAGCACGTCGGCCCGGTCGGTGGCCTCCCAGGGGAGGTCAAGGTCGGTGCGGCCGAAGTGCCCGTACGACGACAGCTGCTCGTAGATCGGGCGCTGCAACCGGAACCGGTCGATGATCGCCCCGGGACGGAAGTCCAGCAGTTCGACGATCGCGTCCCGCAGCCGATCGTCGGGGACCGTCCCGGTGCCGCGGCTGTCGACGACCACCGTGAGTGGGGCGGCCCGTCCGATGGCGTAAGCGATCTGGACCACGACCTCGGTGGCCAGCCCGGCGGCGACGAGGTTCTTGGCGGCGTAGCGGGCCATGTACGAGCCGGAGCGGTCGACTTTCGTGGGGTCCTTCCCCGAGAAGGCGCCCCCGCCATGCGAGCCGAATCCCCCGTAGGTGTCGACGATGATCTTGCGACCGGTCATTCCCGCGTCGGACGCCGGTCCGCCGATGACGAACCGCCCCGACGAGTTGATCAGAATCTGGGTCCGTTCGTCGAGCCACGCTCCGACCACCGGACGGACCACCTGCTCGACAATGCCGTCACGCAGCGCATCGTTGGGTACGTCGGGATCGTGCTGGGCGGCAATCAGGACGGTCGCCGCGCGGACGGGGCGATCGCCATCGTACTCGATCGTGACCTGGGACTTGCCGTCCGGGCGAAGGTAGGGCAATGCGCCTTGTCTGCGCGCCTCGGCCATCCGCCGGGTCAGCCCGTGGGCGAGGACGATCGGGAGCGGCATCAGCACCTCGGTATCGGATCGGGCATAGCCGAACATGATCCCCTGGTCGCCGGCGCCGATGACGTCATACGGGTCCTCGGAGCGGTCCTCGCGCACCTCGGAGGCGCTGCCGACGGCGGCGGCGATGTCGGCCGACTGCTCCTTGATCGTGGACAGCACGGCGCAGTCCTGATAGTGGAACCCGAGCCCCGGCTGGTCGTAGCCGATCTCCTGCAGCACCCGGCGGACGATCGACGGGACGTCGACGTAGATCTCCGTCGTGATCTCCCCCCCGACGAGGACCAACCCGGTGGTGAGGAAGGTCTCGCAGGCAACGTGGGCCCTCGCATCGCCGGCGAGGATGTTGTCGAGCACCGCGTCGGAGATACGGTCCGCGATTTTGTCGGGGTGTCCTTCGGTGACTGATTCCGAGGTGAGGTAGGTTCGTGACATGCTTCCCCCTTCCGATGGCGGCCAGAGCGTAGCGGTCGGTTCGGACCGGCGCAAGCCACCGAGCTTCCGGAGACGATGGAGTAGAATCGACCGGGAAGGAGGATCGACCATGCCGACGTTTGAACTGCCGTACCATCGGGCGACCGTGCCTGTCGAGCTTCCCGACGGGCTGTCCGTCGATGTGCTACGGGCGGCGAGCACGCCGAGCCGACCGTTGCCCCAGCTGTTCGATGAGGCCTGGCGAAGCCCGATCGGGATTGACGATCCGGCCGAGCTGTTCCGTCCCGGCGATCGCGTCATCTTCCTTGTCACCGATCACACACGGGCCACGCCCACGCGGGAGCTGTTCCCGCTGGTGTGGGAGCGGATCGCCGATCGGGTGGCGATCGACGATGTCACGCTGTTGGTGGCGACCGGAACCCATCGCGCGCCGACCGAGACGGAGCTCGAGTCGCTCCTCGGGAAGCTGAGGAAGCGGTTTCGCGTCGAGATCCACGACTGCGACGGCGACGTGGTCGAGGTGGGAGTCAGCCGAGCGGGAACGCCGATCGAGATCCACCGTTCCGCGGTCGACGCCGATCGGGTCGTCAGCCTCGGCCATATCGGGATGCACTACTACGCTGGCTACACGGGCGGTCGTAAGAACGTGCTGCCCGGCATCGCCGGGCGGGCAACGATCGAGCGGAACCACGCGCGGCTGACCGAGCCGCAGAGCCGGGCCTGTCTTTATCGAGGAAACCCGATCAGTGAGGAGATGGTGGAGGCGGCGGCCATGGTGGGGCTCGATCTGATCGTGGACGTCGTCCTGGCGAGCGACGGCACCGTCGCCAAGGTGGTGGTCGGGGATCCGGAGCCAGCGCATGCCGCCGGTCGGGCATTCTGGGACGAGCAGTTCCAGGTTCCATTTGATGTGCCGTACGATCTGGTGATCGCCTCGCCGGGCGGCCACCCCAAGGACATCGACCTGTATCAGGCGTACAAGGGCCAATACAACGCGATGCAGGCGCTTCGGAAGAACGGGGTGCTGTGCTTGCTTGCCGCGTGTTCCGACGGCATCGGCCACCCGGTGTTCGCGGAGTGGATGGAGTCCTCCGCTGGGCCCGAGGAGGTGCTGCACCGATACGAGCAGGAGGGGTTCGTGCTCGGGGGCCACAAGGCGGTGTTCCTCGCCCGCGATCTTCAGCGGGCAGCGATCCACCTCCAGTCCGAACTCGACCCGGAAACGGTGCGACGGTACTTCCTCGAGCCGGTGTTCGACACGGGGGCGGCGATGGCCGCCGCTCGCCGCCGGTTCGGCGATGCGGTGCGCGTTCTCGTCATGCCCCACGCCGGCGACACGTTCCCGGTGCGTGACGGGGGGGTAGCGCATCGATGATCCTCCGCCGGTTGCCGACGATCGATTCGACCCAGGACGAGGCGCGCCGCCTCGTCGAAGCCGGCGCGGTGAAGGCCGGCACGATCCTCGTAGCCGACGAGCAGACCGCCGGTCGCGGGCGGTTCGGGCGATCGTGGCTATCGCCCCGCGGTGGGTTGTATGCCAGCTTCATCGTTGGCGCCCGCCGCGAGATCGCGATGATCGCCGGGGTCGCTGCGCTTGCTGGACTGTCGGAGATCGGGGTGACGGCGTCGCTCAAGTGGCCGAACGACGTGGTCGTAGAGGACGGCAAACTGGGCGGGATCCTCGTCGAGACCATCGGGAAGAGGGCGCTTGTCGGAATCGGGATCAACGTGCAGGACGCGCCGCTGCCCGGCGCGGTGTCGCTGCGACAGCTCGGGGTGCCCCTGCGGCGGGGCGACCTGGTGGTCGCGATCGGACGGTCTCTCGAGCGGCTCGAGCCGACGGATGCGCTTCGCGTATATCGCCGCCGGCTGATCACCCTCGGGCGGGCGGTCCGGATCCAACTGGAGAACGGCGAAGCGGTCGAGGGGACAGCGTGCGACATCGATTCCGAGGGTCGCCTCCTGATCGACACCGCGTCCGGGATCCATGTCGTCTCCTCGGGGGAATGCGCCCACCTGGAGCTGCCCACGGGTGGCGACCTTCCGGGCAGCCCGGTATGCTGAAGAGCACGGAGAACGTGAGCGAAAGGAGGGAGCTTGGGATTGATCGATGAAGCGATTGCGCTCGAGGAACGGGCTGAGACCAACTACCGCTCCGCGGCCGAGACGACCACGGATTCCAGTGCCGCAAAGATCCTGACCGTACTTGCTGACGAGGAGGCGAAGCACGCCAACGCGTTGCGGACGATGAACGTGGGCAGCCTTGAAGCCGATGCCACGCTGATCGACGAGGCGAGGGACTGGATCGGCGGATCGATCGAGGGAGGCGTGGGGTCGATCTCCACCGACGCCGAGTTGTTGGAGGTCTTGCGCCAGGCGATGGAGATCGAACGGGCGACCGCCGTGTTCTACCGGGAACAAGGGGTGTTGTCGGGCGAGCCGGAGATCCGTGCGCTGTTCGAGCGACTCGCGACGATCGAAAACGCCCACTACCAACTCCTCAGCTCGCTGGTCGAGTACTACGACCGGCCGAACGAGTGGATCGAGTCGGCCGAGTTCGGCCTCCGCGAGGCGTACTGATCCGCTGAACCATGTGCTGGCGGGACGCCTGCAAGTGAGCGGGTCTGCCGGGTTCTTGGGATGACTGAGCGTCACAGGTGGCGCATGCTCGCGGCCGGACGAAAGGCGCAAAGCGGGTGCGTACAATGCCACCATGAACCATGGCGAGATTGTCAGCTTCATCTGGGGTGTGGCGGATCTGATCCGCGATGTGTTCAAGCGGGGCAAGTATCAGGATGTCATCCTGCCGCTCACGG
>CAZLER010000050.1:0-10995 GCA_964558595.1 uncultured Thermotogae bacterium | reverse complement strand
GCGCCGGATACAGTACTACATAGCGAAACGTGCGTTCCATATCATGCAATCGCCGAGGTGCGGAACGTGGCCAAGACGCACGCGCAGGGAGGAGACCGTCGTGGAGACGCCGCGCACGAGGATCGATCGCTTGCTCGCTCCGTCGGCCATCGCGATCGTCGGAGCCTCGGAACGACCTGGACCAGGCCGTCAGGTGATCGAGAACCTGGAACAGGTTGGATACGACGGGACGATCCTCCCGATCAACCCGAAATACGAGACAGTCTTCGGGCACCGCTGTTACCCGACGGTAGCTGAGGCGAACTCCGAAGTCGACGGCATCGATGCTGTCGCGATCCTCCTCGGGCGCGATCGGGTCCTCCCGACGCTCAAGGAGGCCGGGGAGGCGGGAGTCGCCGGAGCATGGGCGTTCGCCAGCGGCTTCTCCGAGTCGGGTCCGGAAGGACGTGCGCTACAGGACCGCCTCGCGGCGATCTGCCGGGGGCAAGGGATCGCGTTCTGCGGTCCGAACTGTGTTGGGTTCGTCAATCCGTTGGCGCGGGCGGCGGCGTTTTCGGCGCCGATCTCCCCGTCGCTGCGATGCGGCGAGGTCGCCGCCGTGGCGCAAAGCGGGTCGATCGCGATGGCGCTGATCAACAGCGCGCGCGGCCTCGGCTTCCGCGCGGTCGTCTCGAGTGGCAACGAGGCCGTGCTCGACATCACCGACTACATCGAGTACTTCCTCGACGATCCGGAGACGCGTGTGGTGGCCGCGTTCATCGAGCAACTGCGACGACCTCAACGCTTCCTCGAGGTCGCGGAGAAGGCCCGGGCGGCGGGAAAGCCACTGATCGTGCTGAAGGTCGGTCGTTCGAAGATCGCGCAGCGGGCCACGATCGCACACACCGGGGCGCTCGCGGGAGAGGACGCGGTCTACGACGCGGCGTTCCGGAAGCACGGCATCCTCCGGGTCGAGGATCTCGACGAGATGCTCGAGACGGCCGAGGCCTTTGTCCGACTCGGTGCCGACCTGCCGAAGGGACCGCATGTCGGGATGCTCACCGTTTCCGGTGGCGAGATCAGCCTGATCGGCGATGTTGCGGAAGCGACGAGCTTGAGGTTTCCGGCATGGTCGGAGGAGACGCGGCGGGCGTTTGCGGCGGTGTTGCCGGAATACGCCGAGATCGCCAACCCGCTCGATGCCTGGGGATCGGGACGGATCGAGGAGACATACGCGGCGTGCGTCGACGCGGCGGCCGCGGACGACGGCATCGATGTGGTGATGATCTCGCAGGACGGACCGAGGGGACTGGCCGAGACGCAGGTGGAGCAGTTCGCCATCGTCGCGAGAGCCGCGGCCGAGGCCCGCCGCCGGACCGGGAAACCGATCGTCGCGTTCAGCCATCTCGCGGGAGGCCTGGATCCGGACTTGAGCGAGCTGTTCGCCTCCGGTGGGGTACCGTTCCTTCAGGGGACGCGGGCAGGGCTGCGGGCGGTGCATCATGTCATCGCGTACGCGGCGGCCCGGCGGACCGCCGCCCCGTTGCACCGGGCTCCGGAGCCGGGGGCTGCGGAACGGCTGCTCGGCGACCGAACTGGCGTTCTCGATGAGGTGGCCAGCAAGGAGGTCCTGCGGTCCTACGGGATTCCCTGTGTTGCGGAGACGCTCTGCAGCACGGCGGAAGAGGCATCTCAGGTCGCGGTGGCGTTCGAGGGGCCGGTTGCCCTGAAGGTCGTATCGGCCGCATTGCCCCACAAGACCGATGCGGGCGGCGTGGCCCTCGGTGTCGCGGGGGACGATGTGCGCCGGGCGTACGCCGAGATCGTCGATCGGGCCGCGGCGCGGGTAGGGCGAGACGCCATCACCGGGGTGGTGGTCCAGGAGATGGTGACCGATGCGGTGGCCGAGGTCATCGTGGGCGTTGCCGTCGATCCGGCGTTCGGACCGGTTGTCGTGTTCGGCCTCGGCGGGATTGCGGTCGAGCTGTTCGCCGACCGCGCGTTGGGCCTGCCTCCGTTGTCACGGGAGGAGGCCAGGTCGATGATCGGAAGGACCAAGGCGTCGGAGCTGCTCGAAGGGTTCCGGGGGGCGCCGGCGGGGGATGTCGACGCGTTGGAGGACGTGCTGGTGCGCGTCGGCCGACTGGCGGTGAGCCTCGGGGATCGGGTTCGGTCCGTGGACATCAACCCGATACTCGTCCGCCCGCGGGGCCGAGGAGTGGTCGCCGTCGACGGACTGATCGAGATGGACTGAACGAGGATTGACGAGGAGACCCGCCGTGGAGGGAAGCCGGATGCGCGTCGAGGCGGCCACCGGCGAGCGCTTGCTCGAAGGGCGATCGTGAGGAAGGCCGCGCCGGTGTCCGTTCAGGAAGTCGGGGGAATCGACGGCCAGCAGGGCTCGCCGATGCCGAGAACACCCGGTTCCACGGGTACCGAGGGGTTGCGTCGTCGGTCGGGCAACCGATGGGCGACCGGGAAGGAGGGGGCATGGAGAGAATCGTGATTCGAGGCGGTCGCGTGGTGACCGCCCAGGGCGTACGTGTCGCGGACATCGCGGTGGCGGACGAGCGGATCGAGCGAATTGGTGTCGACGTGGATTCGCCGGCCGATCGCGAGATCGATGCGAGCGGGCTGTTGGTGATGCCGGGTGTCGTGGACATCCACACCCACCCGGTCTACCTTGACGATCTGGCGTCGCTTCCTGTGACGGCTGCGCACGGCGGGGTCACGACGGTGGTTCACTACGCCTACGCGAAGCCGGGGCAGGGACTGATGGAGACGCTCCATCGCTTCCGCGATGAGGCGTTGGCCTCGTCGGTGCTCGATTTCGGGTTGCACGGTGGCCTGTTCGACCCGGCCCACCAGTCGCACGAGATCCCCGAGGCGTTCGCCTTCGGTGTGACGTCGCACAAGATGTTCATGGCCTACGCGAAGCTCGGCTGGATGACCGATGACTACCAGCTGATGCGCACGCTCGACCTCCTCGGCCGCGTCGGCGGGATGGGGATGGTCCACGCCGAGAACGGGTTGGCGAGCGACTACCTCGAGGACAAGACGAACGAGGCCGGCGAGGACCCGCTCGAGGTGTTCGTCTCGACCCGCCCGGCGGTCCTCGAGGCGGAGGCGATCCACCGGGCGATTGCGATGGCGCAGGTCGCCGGCTGCCCGCTCTACATCCCGCACATGACGGCTCGCCTCGGGATCGACGTCGTGGCGCGGGCGCGGGCGGCGGGGGCCCGTGTGTACGCGGAGACCTGCCCGCAATACCTGACGTTGACCCAGGAAGACCTGAAGCATCAGGGGCCGCTGGTCAAGATCGGTCCCCCGCTGCGTACCGCGGACGATCGATTGGCGCTGTGGCACGGTCTGGCTTCGGGCACCCTTGACACGATCGCCAGCGACCACGCGGCGAAGGCGAAAACGCGGGACGACGACTTCTTCGACGCCCCGTTCGGGTCGCCGCAGGTGGAAACGATGCTGGCCCTCTCCTACGACGGGGGCGTCAACGGTGGATGGCTCTCGTTGCCACGGTTGGTGCAGGTGCTCTGCGAGAACCCGGCGCGGGTCGTCGGTCTCTATCCCAGAAAGGGGACGCTCGCCGAGGGCGCGGATGCCGATCTGGTCCTGTTCGATCCCAACGAGTCCTGGACGATCGGGCACGCGAACCAGCACTCGCAGGCGTCGTATACCGCCTACGAAGGGCGAACCGTTCTTGGGCGGCCGGTGTTGACCATGGGGCGAGGCGAGATCCTCGTCGAGGACGGGCGCCTGGTGGCCGCACCGGGGCGGGCGGAGTTCCTACCGACGAGCAGTGGGGGCGTCGATCCGTCCGAGCTGTTCCGAAAGGGTTGAGGAGATGACACAAGAGACGATTGCGTTCACACGGGGCGTTCCGGCGGACGAGTCGTTCCCGGTCGAGGAGATCGTCGATTGCGCTGAGGCGGCACTGCATCGCCACGGCAAGACCCTACTTCAGTACCATCCGGTGCGAGGCTTCCTGCCGCTGCGCGAGCAGCTGGCGGCCCGCGACGGCGTCGCGGTCGAAGAGGTCGTGGTGGGCAATGGGTCGATTCAGCTGTTCGACCTGCTGGCCCGCGCGCTGCATGAGCCCGGTGCCACGGCGCTGGTCGAGCGACCGACGTACGATCGGTCGATCACGACCTTGCGCAACGCGGGATACACGGTTCGCGGCGTTGAGCTGGCGCCGGACGGCGTCGACCTCGACGAGTTCGAGCAAGCGCTTGTGACGCACAAGCCACGACTGGTTTACCTGATCCCCGACTTCCAGAATCCGTCCGGCGTGACGATGAGCCTGGACAAGCGGCGCACTGTGGCCGAGATTGCGCGGCGACACGGGGCGTGGATCGTCATCGATGTGCCGTACCGTTCGCTGCGGTATTGGGGAGAAGAGGTGCCTTGCCTATCGCAGGTCGCGCCCGACCGGGTGATCCGGTTGTCGTCGTTCTCGAAGCTGATCAGTCCGGGAATGCGCGTCGGTTGGATGTCGGCGCCGGTGGACATCATCGATCGGATCGCTGGCCTCGCCGAGGACACCTATATCACGCCGGGGATGTTGTCGCAAGGGGTGGTGCACGAATTCCTGGAGCGCGGTCTGCTGCCGCAGGCCATCGAGCGGCTGAAGGCGCTCTACGCGCCGCGGCTGCGGGCGATCCTCGCCGCCCTCGACGAGCACATGAGCGGAGGATCGTGGATCCGTCCCGAAGGCGGGTTCTTCCTCGGCCTGACCCTCCCGGAAGGGGTCCGCGCATCGGACGTTCGGCGGCGCGCCTCGGAGGAGGGGCTGGTGCTCAGCGACGGGGAGGGGTTCTACGCAGATGGTGACGGCTCTCGCTTCGTGAGGCTGCCCTACTGCGCGTTGACCGAACAGCAAATCGAAGATGCGGTGCAGCGCCTGGCGCACGTCGTGGGCCGCGTCGGTGCCGCCTAAGGAGGGGAACATGACGAAACTCAGCAGCAAGGACGTCCTTCGATCGGATCAGTTCTCTAAGGACGAGATCGATCGGATTCTGGAGACGGCGGGAGCCTTCGAGAAGGCGATCGACGCCGGAGAGGTGCTCGAGACGATGAAGGGACTGGTGCTCTCGACGCTGTTCTTCGAGCCGAGCACGCGGACGCGGCTCTCCTTCGAGACAGCGATGCACCGACTCGGTGGCTCCGTGATCACCGTGGCCGAGGCGAAATCCTCGTCCGCGGCGAAAGGTGAATCGCTCCACGACACGATCAAGACCGTCGAAGGCTACGCCGATGTCATCGTCCTGCGTCATCCGCAGATCGGTGCCGCGGCCGAGGCCGCGGCCGCCACCCGCCGACCGGTGCTCAATGCGGGCGATGGTGCCGGGCAGCATCCGACGCAATCGCTGCTCGACCTGTATACGGTGGTCAAGGAGCAGGGCAAGGTCGACGGGTTGACGATCGCCCTCACGGGCGACCTGCTCAATGGACGAACGGTCCATTCGCTCGCCCTGCTCTTGTCGAACTACGATGTGCGGTTCCTGTTCGTCGCCCCGGAGGCGTTGCGCATGCCGCGGGAGATCGTCGACGGCGTGAAGGAAGCCGGCATTGACGTGGTCGAGGGATCCGATCTCGCTGAGGCGCTTCGTGAAGCGGATGTGCTCTACATGACGCGGATACAGCGGGAGCGGTTCGACGACCCGGCGGAGTACGAGCGCCTGAAGGACGCGTTCATCCTGCGGCGAGAGATGCTCGACGCCGCGAAGCCGAATCTGACAATCATGCATCCGCTGCCGCGGGTCAACGAGATTGTGGGCGATGTCGACGATCATCCGGGCGCAGCGTACTTTCGCCAGTCGGCGAACGGTGTGCCGATCCGGATGGCCCTGCTTGCCCTGGTGACCGGACGCGCCTAGCCCGAGCGCCCCTGGCTTCGCTTCCCGTTCGGACGGCAAGTGCGGGCGAGGGGGTCCGCTGTGGTTGCGCTGTACGGAACCCATGACCACGCTGCGGCATGGGGAAGGGCAAGGAGGTTCGCATGTGCTACATGATCGCCGTGGGCCGGAAGGCGACGCGAGACGGATCGGTGCTGGTAGCGAGGAACTGTGATTCGGTCTCGACGGACGCAGTGCGGGTGGTCAGCGTCCCGCGGCGGGTGCATCCTCCCCGCGCCGAGGTGTCGATCCCCGTCTCGCGCGAGCGGCCGAATGACGAAGCGGTCGCTGCTGGATGGAGCGCGAAGCCGGTGGTGCTTCCCCAGGTCGAGAGGACGTTCGCGTACACGGCCATCATGCGGTTCGTCCCGGGCGAGGCGATGGGCATGGTGATGGGCGGCATCAACGAGCACCAGCTCTCCGCCGGAGCCAGCACCGGCGGCTGGGTCAAGGAAGAGGTCGAGCGGCTGACGCCGTGGCCGGAAACAGTGATCGGTGACTTCCTGATGACGCTCGTTCTGGAGCGGTGTCGGACGGCCCGCGAAGCCGTACGGTTCCTCGGCGACATGACGGAGCGCTACGGCGGCCGTACGGACAACTACCTTCTGGGGGACCCCCAGGAGGCGTGGCTGTTCGAGCAGTACCAAGGTACCCATTGGGCGGCGGCCCGCGTGCCGGACGATGCCTTCGTGGTCGAGGCCAACTCCTTTCGACTCGGCGAGATCGATCCGGACGACCCGGACAACTACCTCTGCGACCCGGATCTCATCCCGTTTGCCGAGGCGAACGGTCTCTGGGATCGGAGCCACGGAGGGCCGTTCCACGCGGCGCGAGCCTATTCGACGAACGATCGGAACCGCCCTCGTGGTGACCTCGAACAACCGTACTACAGCCTGCATAGGATCTGGCGGGGGATCGATCGCTTCGCGCCGTCTCTCGGTGTCGATCCGTACGAGCCGTCCAAGGAGTATCCGTTGTTCGTCCAGCCCGACCGGCCGCTCGACGTCGGAGACCTGCTCGATCTGCTGAAGGATCAGGTCGAAGGAACGGAGTTCGATGAGTACGGGGAGGTCGAGGGACAACCGATTGTCGATGGCCGGACCGGGCACTACCGCTATGCTCCAGCTTGGTCCGCCTCGCGGATCATTGGTTGTCCGCAGACGATCACATCGTGGGTAACGCAGAGCCGCGCGCAGCTCCCGCATGCAATCGGCGGCGTGCTGTGGGGCGGACTGGCGGCAACCGCCAGCGGTCCCCACATCCCGTGGTACGCGCACAACCTTCGAGTGCCGAAGCCGTATACGCTGGGAGACGCTGGTGACGACGCCGCCTACCGCGGCGACTCCGCCTACTGGTTGTTCGAGAACATCGGCAACCTGGTGAATCTGTTCTACCAGGGCACCGTCGCCCTCGTGCGGCCTCGCTGGACCGCCTTTGATCGAGCGTCGTTGGATCGCCAGCAGGCGATCGAGCGGATCGCGCTCGATCTACACGGGGAGGACCCCAAGCGTGCGATCCGCTTCCTCACCGACTACTCCTGCGGCTTGGCGTCGGAGGCATGGACACTCGGGCAGGAGATGCTCGGGGAGTTGTTCACGCGAATTGCGTTGCTGAACAACCCGCAGACTTCGCGCGCCTACGAGGATCCTTCGAGCTGGGCCGAACGACCGGGGGCGGTCTACTGAGCGCGGTGTCGACTTGGCCACCCAGACCTGCCGGGAAGGCCTCGGAGTTGCGTGGGCTCCGGGCGAGTCGATGGACGGGGGGTGCACGATGAAGGCTGTCCACCCCGTACGCCGCTTGACCCGGCGCAAGGCGGCCTGTAGACTAGCCATGTGGAACGGCTATTCCGTATTACGAAACTAGGGGCGCTCGGATGCGCTCTCCCGACCAGAGGTAAGGAAAGGCGTCACGGATGAGCAAGGCTCTGCTATCAGGAAACGAAGCGATCGCGCGCGGAGCTTACGAGGCCGGAATCCAAATCGCGACGGGCTACCCAGGAACGCCGAGTTCGGAGATCCTCGAGACCGTTGCGGGGCAGTACGCCGACTCGATCTACGCGGAGTGGTCGACCAACGAGAAGGTGGCGATGGACGCTGGTGCTGGCGCTGCGTACTCGGGGCGGAGGACCCTGGTCACGACGAAACAGGTCGGGATGAACGTCCTTTCCGATGCCCTCCTGTACACGGTCTACACCGGGATCGAGGCGGGGCTGGTCGTCGTGACCGCCGACGACCCGGGGATGTTCAGCTCGCAGAACGAGCAGGACAATCGGTGGTACGGTCGCCTGGCGAAGATCCCGATTCTCGAACCGGCGGACAGCCAAGAGGCAAAGGACTTCATCGTCGAGGCGATCAAGCTGTCCGAGGCGTTTGACACGCCCGTGCTCGTCCGTACGACGATGCGCGTCTCGCACTCCAAGTCGGTCGTCCAGCTCGGCGAGCGTGCGGAAACGCCGGACGATGTCCCTCCGTTCGTTCGAAACCAGACGAAGTACGTCTGCACGGCGATGTGGGCGAAACTACGGCACCCGATCATCGAGGAGCGGATTGAACGGTTGGCGGCGCATGCCGAATCGTTACCGTTGAACCGGATCGAGCGGCGGGGTCGTGATCTCGGGATCATCACGAGCGGGGTGACGGCGATGTACGTCCGGGAAGTCTTCCCGGAGGCATCGCTGCTCGTCCTCGGGATGACCTACCCGCTGCCTGAAGCCATGATCCGTGAGTTTGCGGATGAGGTCGACCGCCTGCTCGTGATCGAAGAACTCGATCCGTTCCTCGAGGAGCAGGTTCGGGCGCTCGGGATCGACCCCACGGGCAAGGAGCTGTTCCCACCGTACGACGAGTTGTTGCCGGACAGACTGCGGCAGATCGGCGAGGCGGCAGGGCTTCTGGATCGATCGCCGGCAGCGGCGAGGGGCAACGAACTTGAGGGACTTCCGCCGCGCACGCCGGTGCTGTGTGCCGGCTGTCCGCATCGGTCGACCTACTTCTGGCTGGCCAAGATGAAGGTCCCGGTGGCTGGTGACATCGGGTGTTACAACCTTGGTTGCCTGCCGCCGTTCAATGCGCAGCACACGATGGGGTGTATGGGGGCGAGCATCGGGGTTCTGCATGGGATGTCGATCGCTGGCGCTCCGGAGCGTGGGGTGGCGACGATCGGCGACTCGACGTTCTTCCACTCCGGGATCCCCGCGCTGGCCAATATGGTGCACAACCAGGGGCGGGGTGTGACGATCATCATGGACAACGGGACCACGGCGATGACCGGCCACCAAGATCATCCGGGTACGGCGTGGTCGCTGCAGGAAACGACGGCCCCGCGGGTGCCGATTGAGCCGCTCGTACGAGCGCTCGGCGTGGAGAAGGTACACACGGTCGACGCCTTTGACATGGCGGCGATCCGTGAGGGGCTCGACGATTGCCTCGCCCATGAGAACGGACCGGCGGTGCTCATCGTCGAGGGACCGTGCGTCCAGCTGTCGAAGCCGTCGCTGGCCGCGTACACGGTGGATACCGAGGCGTGCATCGCGTGTGGAACCTGTTTCCGACTCGGGTGTCCCGCGATCGTGAAGTCGGAGGAGACGCACGAGGCGACCGGCGCGCAGAAGGCGACGATCGATCGCACCCTATGCGTGGGCTGCGATCTATGCCGACAGGTCTGTCCGGTCTCGGCGATTCATCGACCGGAAGAGGGGGCGGCGTGATCGAGCGGGCGAACATCCTGGTGGCCGGTGTAGGCGGGCAAGGGACGCTACTGGCGAGCGATATCCTCGCCGAACTGGGCATGCGGGCGGGACTGGACGCGAAGAAGTCGGACGTTCTGGGTCTGGCGGTGCGCGGGGGGAGTGTGCTTAGCCATGTTCGCTGGGCGCCTCGGGTGGATTCACCGGTCGTGCAGACCGGCGAGATGGACTTCATGCTGGCGTTCGAGCCTCTCGAGGCGTTGCGCGGGATCCCGCTGCTGAAGAACAACGCCCAGGTCGTCTGCAACGTGCAACCGGTACCGCCCATCTCGGTCAGCAGCGGAACCGAGGTCTACCCATCGGCAGAGGAGATCAGAACGGCGCTGCAGGCGGCCGCCGGAACGGTGCGACTGCTCGATGCGACCTCGCTGGCCGTCGAGGTCGGTACGCCGAAGGTGACGAACGTTGTGATGCTGGGTGCGTTCTCGATGGCGTTCGAGTTCGATGTCGAGCTGTGGGAGGATGTCGTGCTTTCGCGCGTCCCCTCCAGATTCGTCGACCTCAATCGACGAGCGTTCCGCTGCGGAAGAGAGTGGGTGTGCAAGGAGGACGAATGAGAATCCTGGTCATCAATCCGAACCGTTCCAAGGAGATGACCGAGTCCGTGGCCGCGGTCCTGGATGGGATCCGCCGGCCGGATACGGAACTCAGCGTCGTCGCCAACGAATCGGGCCCGGCGTCGATTCAATCGGCTCGCGACGCGGCCCGGGCTACGCCGACGATGCTCGACATCGTCGAGCGGGCAAACCGCGATGGAGTTGACGCCATCATCATCGCATGCTTCTCCGATCCCGGGCTCGAGGCGGCGAAGGAGGTCTCTTCGGCGCTCGTGCTCGGCATCGAGGAGACGTCGATGCATGTCGCATCGATGCTCGGACACAAGTACACGATCCTCACTCCATTGGCCACGCGGATTGCCAGCAAAGAACAGGATGTTCGCCGGTTCAAGGCGGATCCGTCCTGCGCCTCGGTTCGCGCCTTGGGCATGACCGTGCTGGAGACCGAGTCGGATCCGGTGAGGACGAAAGGGCGGATCTTCGAGGTGGCCCGCGCCGCGATGGAGGAAGACGGGGCCGAAGTGATGATCCTCGGCTGCGCCGGGATGACAGGGTACGCCGAGGCGATCGAACGGGAGCTGGGGATCCTGGTGCTCGACCCGACATCGGTGACGCTGAAGGTCGCCGAGGGGCTCGTGGATCTCGGGATCCGCCACTGCAAGCACGGGCTGTACGCGTTCCCCCCGGCGGTGTAGGAGGGGCATGAAGATCAGGGTGATCAACATCAACACCTCGGAGTCGATCACCGCAAAGATGCGCGCGGTGATCGAGCGGGCGAAGCGTCCGGATGCCGAGGTCGAAG
>CAZLER010000049.1:1581-12555 GCA_964558595.1 uncultured Thermotogae bacterium | reverse complement strand
CGGCGATTGCATGATATGGAACGCACGTTTCGCTATGTAGTACTGTATCCGGCGCGTCGATGCCGATCAACCCCTCGCCGCCGGCTCGTCGAAGTGCGCCAGCCGCGCTGGTTTCGACATCGGAACGGCCTCTGGGTCGCCGCAACCGAAGGGAGAACAGATGACTGCCCTTCATCTCGCGCCTGTGTCCCGCACAACATGGGGAGGAGTTTCTACTCGGCCCAACACAGGAAACGATGCCCGCTTCAACGCATCGGAAATATATATCTACGCGCACGTCTTGATAGATTCGCCGTCACATATATACTGCTTGTCGTGAGGCCGGAATCGGTCCGACCTCGCTTTTCCCACCAAGGAGGGACTCATGCATCGACGCACCATCGGATTGGCCCTCGCCGCGATCGCGGTCCTCGCGCTGACGCTCAGCGCGTTCGCCGCCCCGGCGAAGTACGTGTTCCTGTTCATCGGTGACGGCATGGGCGCACCGCAGATCGCGGCCGCCGAGGCGTTCCTCGGCGACGTCGACGGCGGGCGGGTCAGCCTTCACAAGCTCAACTTCACCCAGTTTCCGGCTCAGGCGCTCACCTCCACCCACGCCGCCGACCGCTACATCACCGGCAGTGCCGCGGCGGCCACGGCGATGGCCTGCGGCTATAAGACGAACATCGGCGTTATCGCGATGAATCCCGGCCTGACCGAGGACTACAAGACGATCGCCGAGATCGCCCACGACGCCGGTATGAAGGTCGGCATCGTGTCGTCGGTCAACGTCGACCACGCCACCCCGGCTGCCTTCTACGCCCACGAGCCATCCCGCGGCAACTACTACGAGATCGGCGTCGACCTCGTGGGATCCGGCGTCGACTACATCGGCGGCGGCATGCTCCGGACCGACAAGGGCAAGGGCGACCAGCACGAACTGCTCGCGGACGCGGGCTGGACGGTCGCCGGAACGCGCGCGGAGTTCCTCGAGCTCGAGCCATGCGATAACCAGGTGTACGCCTACACCAAGGGCTTCGCCAGCAACGCGCTGCCGTACGTGAACGACGAGGAGTTCGTCGACATCACGCTCGCCGAGTTCACCGCCAAGGGGATCGAGCTGCTCGACAACCCCGCGGGCTTCTTCATGATGGTCGAGGGCGGAAAGGTCGACTGGGCCTGCCATGCCAACGATGCCGCCAGCGCGATCGCCAACACCGAGGCGTTCGAGGACGCGGTGCAGGAAGCGATCGACTTCTACAATGCCCATCCGAACGAGACGCTGATCATCGTCACCGGCGACCACGAGTGCGGTGGCCTGACCCTCGGCTTCGCCGGCACCGGCTACGCCACGGCGTTCGACGCGATTTCGGGACAGAATTGCTCATACGAGTACTTCGACGCGTTCGTGATCGCCCCGTACAAGGAAACGACCGCCGTCGAGGGCGCGAAGCTCCTCGACCTCGAGGACGAGATCGTCGAGTACTTCGGCCTGACCGACTGGACCGACTACGAGCGCTCCCAGCTCGAGGCCGCGTTCGTCCAGAGCATCGCCGGCAACGTCGAGGGGGGCGTCAGCGATACCGAGAACCTCTTGCTCTACGGCGGATATGAGCCGCTCACCGTGTCGATCACGCACCTGCTCAACCAGCGCGCCGGCCTGGCGTGGACGAGCTACAAGCACACCGGCGTCCCGGTGCCGACGTTCGCCATGGGTACCGGACAGGAGCTGTTCGGCGGGTACATCGACAACACCGACATCTTCTGGAAGATGCTCGACGCGATGGGGCTGTCCGAAGTGGCGATGGAGTAGGCACGCCTCGCCAGACGAGTCTCTAGCCAGCAAACCGCGGGGCCGCGCGACACCGCGCGGCTCCGCACGTCCTCCTCAGGGAAGGAGCTGCAGTATGCTCTGGAAGGGTGATCGGGTCCACAAGCGGGACTTGGTCCTCATCGCCGTGCTCGTCGTGCTCACCACGGCTGCCCTCCTGCTGATTCCGGCGACGTGGTTCCTCGGGCAACCCGTCCACGGGCCGCGCACGCCGGTCGCGGCCAATGCCGAACGCGTTCGTGCCACCGTGCTCGAGGTCGACAACAGCGGCGTAAGCCAGTTCGGGATTATCAAGACCGGGGATCAGGGGATCACCGCCCGCGTGGACGCCGGAACCTACGAAGGCGAGGTCGTCCAGGCGAACAACCCGCTGCTCGGCGACATGGGGCGCGACAAGATCTTCTCACCGGGAGACCTCGCCTTGGTCACGATCTCCTACCAACCGGAGACCGGTGAGATCATCGACGCGGTGGCCGTCGATCACTACCGTCTTCACGTCGAGATCTGGCTGTTCATCGTATTCGTCATCCTGCTGCTGCTCTTCGCCGGATGGACGGGGGCGAAGGCGCTGGTCTCGTTCGTGTTCGCCGCGGTGCTGATCTGGAAGGTGCTGTTGCCAGCGTTTCTCGCCGGGTGGAACCCCGTACTCACCGCGTTCGGCGTCGTCACGCTGCTGACGCTTGTCATCATCTTCCTCGTCGGCGGGTTGAACCTGCGGGGTCTCGTCGGCTTCCTCGGTGCGATGACCGGCGTCGGTCTGACCGCAGTCTTCGCGGTGACGTTTGGGCATTGGATGAATCTGCACGGGGCCGTGCGCCCGTTCGCCGAGACGCTCTTGTACTCGGGCTACGGCCACCTCGATTTGACGGCGATCTTCATCGCCGGGATCTTCCTCGCCTCTTCCGGCGCGGTGATGGACATCGGGATGGACATCGCGGCCTCGATGGCCGAGGTGAAGGCGAAGCGCCCCGACATCGGCTTCCTCGATCTGGTCGGCTCGGGGATGACCGTCGGACGGGCGGTGATCGGCACGATGACGACGACGCTGCTGCTCGCGTACTCCGGAGGCTATACCTCTCTGCTGATGGTGTTCATGGCCCAAGGAACGCCGGCGATCAACGTGCTCAACTTCAACTACGTTGCCGCCGAGATCCTGCACACCCTCGTCGGGACGTTCGGCCTGGTGCTGGTGGCGCCGGCGACCGCCCTGATCGGCGGCGCGTTCTACTGCCGTTCTCAACCGGCACCGCCGCCGCACGCCGAGGTTCTTCCGCCGTCCGATTGAGCGGCCCGGCCGGCCTACGGCAGATTCTCCAACACCAGGTGTCGTTGTCGCAGGGCGGCGCGGTGGAAGTGCACCCATAGCGAGTTCCAGAAGTTGGGCTGGGGGACAAACGGTTCGGCGTGCGCCCAGTCGCTGCGCGAGTAGTCGTCCCATTCGATGTCCCCCTGGATCGCCCAGGTGCGCCACAGCGTCCGGTCGTAGTCGTACCAGTCGGCATGGGGAGCGAACAGATGCCGGAACCTGCGCTTCCAGCGGGCACACCGGTGGCCCAGCTCCTCGACCTCGTACCGGTCGGTCGCCGCCAGCAGAATCCGGTCTCGCAAGCCGGGCCGGATCGTCAGCTCCGCCGCGAGCAGCTCCCGGAATTCGCCCTCCAGCTCGTTCCACGGGATCGGCGCGCCTCCTGTCGACTTGTCCACCGCCATCAGCCGGCCGTGGATCGCCCGGGCGGCCGCGAGGCCGTCCGCCACGTTGTCCCGGACGATCGGGTCGGATGCTCGACCGGCCGGACGATACCGCCAGCGCAGAAACGAGAGGTCGGCAAACCGACCGGCCTTGGCGTGGCCGATCGGCGGAACGAACCGGTCGGAGATCAGCGTCTCCAGTCGGAGCCGTCGGTAGTCGCCACAGGACTCATCGAACAGCTCGAGGTCATCGAGCTCGTTCTCTTCGTCGCTGCGGCGGCCGGAGAAACCGCGATGCGACCAGGTGTCGGCGAAGCTGTGGAGCGCGATGCCGATCCGGCACAATCGCCGTTTCCGACGCTCCAGCGGCTCAGCAACCGCGGCACGGAGCAGCTCCTCGGCAAACGGCGCTCCCGGGCGGGTGACGAAGGAGAACCTGCCGTTCTCCCCCGGGCGAAATGGCTTCGGCGGCAGGAAATGGAACGGGACGAACACACGCTTGTGGGTCGACCAGCTCCGATAGCGGAGGCCGGTCGACGCGGTCCGTACCGGGTCGAACCGCAACTCGCCGTGGTCGACGTCCAACCGAATCAGGCTGCTCTCGGTGGAGTCGTCGACGTACTGCGAGGCGTAGCCGATCGTCAGTGCGTCCTTCGGGCCGAAGCCGGCCGCCCGGGCCAGCACCGCCACCGCGTAGAAATGGAAGTCCTGTTGCATGCTCCCCTCGTCTCGTCCGACGGTCCAGAGCCCGGACCCCCACCGCTCGAACGATACCCGGAAACCACCGCGAGGAAAAGGGAATCGGCGTCGTGCATCTGAAGAGGCGGCCCGGTGTGCGTGTACAGAGGAACGACCCTAGAGCAGCGGATCGGCCGGCGGCAAGGACGGGCCGTCCACCGCCACGCAGTGGGATCTCACCGCCTCGGCGGCCCGCTCGAAGTCGATCCTCCCTGACGCTTCGAGGATCGGAACACCTCGAAGCACCTCGTCGTAGCGGCCTTCCTCCGGGCGGTCGGAAGCGGACACCGGCAAGAGGTGAGAGGCGAACAGCCCCGGGTTCTTCATCAGATGGCCGATCAGCGTTCGGCGCCGTTCGGGGGAGGCGAACTCCACCCGACAGGGACATTCCCCGTCCAACGACCACGTCATCACCATCAACAGATCGAGCTTCGCCTCCAGCTTGAACCTCGCCACCCCGTAGATCTCCTCCACCGGAACGTCGAGCTTGTCCTCAAGCCACCACAACGCATCGTCGGACAGGGCGTTCAGACGCTCCCGCACCCGGTCGTCGAGGAGGTGATGGAGTCGCGGATTGCCAAGGACCGTCCCCGGATTGACCCGCGGATACTTGGGTACGCCAAGCATTCTCGCCATCGCACCGTCGCAGTGTAGCATCAAGCGATCGTTGGACACGAACGTGGCACCCCGGTTCATCAGCCGCAGCGCCATCGTCGACTTCCCGGCGCCGGCTTTCCCGGCAATCGCCACGCCACGCTCCTCGAACACGAGTCCGGCGGCGTGACCAAGCAGGCAGCCTTGGCTGAGGCGGATCCCGATGTAGAGGTTGTTCACGAAGTTGACGACCTGATTGAGGTGTGTCGTCGCCGGACCGACGGCGACATACCGCCGACCGGCCAAGAGAAACTGCATCCCGGTGCGTAGCTTGCGCACGATTCGCCCGTCGGGCAGCTCGGCCACCGCCTCCTTGACGCGATGCTTGCCCGGCTCGGCCGGCTGTTCGCGCAGCCGCACCCCCAAGGAGGGTTCGTTCGCCTCCAGCACGGCGATCTCGAGGTCCGAATCGATGAACGGCAGCGCCGGCGCGGCGGCGAAACTCGCGTAGTAGGAGCGAAGCTGGGACGCAAGCGATCCGCTGTTCGTGCGGACGACGATCCGCACGCCGGAGACGTCGAGCTCGACGTCTCGGTCCGGCGGTGTCGCCGCAAGCAGTCCGTCGATCCGCGCCTCGACCGGCCCAGGCCGCTTACCCATGGCCGATGCGCTCGAGGACGTGGTCGGCGTACAGCTTCGCGGCATCGATCCCGTGCGTCTCCTTGAGACCGCGGAACCCGCCGAACGCCGATACCTCGAATACCAACGGGCCGTCCGTCGATTCCACGATGTCCACCGACGTGAAGTCCAGCCCGAACACCGCCTCCGCCTGCCGAGCCACGGCCACGACCTCGAGGGAAGGCTCGTACGGTTCGTACCGCCCCCCGAACACCGTGGTCGTGTTCCACGAGTCCTCGCGCGCTACCCGTGCATAAGTAGCGATGTACTCGCCGCCGAGAAACACCACGCCGAGATCCTGCCCAGGGATCTCCACGCGCCGCTGTATGTACATCACCGGGTTGCTGCTCTCGCGGAACCCCTTGATCTCGCCGCGCGCGGTGGACGAGGCGTCGAACAGCATCATCCCCCGGGCCTTGGACGTGAACAGCGGCTTGAACACCGCCTGTCCAAACCGCTGCACGGTAGCGTACGCCTCGTCGATGTCCTCGGTGATCACCGTCTCGGGGATCGGCACCCCCGCCGCCTGCAAGTCGACCGTGCAGGTCAGCCGGTTGGCCGCCCGGGCGATCGCGTCCGGCTTCGGGAACATCCGCAGCCCGTGGCCGTGGATCGACCGCAGCACGGCGACCCGGTCGAGCAGGTGGTGGGAGTAGTCCGGGCCAAGCTTCTTGATCACTAGGGCATCCAGCTCGTCGAGCTGAAGGCCGTTGCAGACCGCGCGCGGCCCGTCGAGATGCAGCGTGACGTCGTCCGAAGCCATCAGCAGCCGGAATCCCGTTCGCTCCTCGAGTCGGTCGGCAAGCAGCTCCGACGACCAGCGCCCGGGCACGCCGAGCACCCCAATCCTGGTCATGATCCCCTCCTCATCGATACGCGAGCGTGTCCACCGGCAGTCGGAACGTCTTCCACGGGCTCCCGCTGTGTTCGATCAGCCGCTCCATCAGGTAGATCGCCCGAAGGAACAGCACCTTGGCGAACTCCTCGGCGAGGATGAACCGGGTCGACGTAACGAACGACCGCACCAGCCCGAGCGCCAGCCTGGCGTCGAACGCCTCGTCGCCGTGGTCGCGCGCGTACCGCCGGGCGAAGCCGAGGAACTCGCTCACCACCCAGTTCAACCGTTGCCGTACGTGAGATTCGAACACCGGCAGCCGGAAGTTGGACACCAGGAACACCGACACGTCTTGGACGTAGTCGGTGCATCGCGAACGATGCAGGTCAACGAAGTGAATCGCATCGGTCTCCAGATCGCACAGGATGTTGTCGGTATTGAAGTCGCCATGGATCAACACGGAGAACGGGGCACACAGCTCGCTCTCGATCTCCTCCATCCTCTCCAGCGTATCCTGCAGCGACGGCAGCTCCACCGAGCCGATCCCCACCTGCTGCTTCTCGAACCGCGGATGAAGATCGAGCACATCGTCGATCCGGCGAGCAAGTTGCCCGGTGAACCGGGCCGACACCGCTCCGTCGCGGAGGGTACGGTTCCACAGCTCGCACAACACCCCAGTCAGGATCCTCAACGCGCTGGCGGCCTCCCCAATCGAGCGGTCGACGGCAATCCGCTGAAACGTGAGACCCTCGAGCATCTCCAGCAGCAGCGCCGCCTTATCCCCCTCCTCGCGGTAGTGGAACACCCGCGGAACGAGTTCGGGCATCGCCTCCTCCCACTGTAGCAGACTGTCCCGCTCCGCACGCAGCTTGTCCGCGTCCCCCTCCTTGAAGATCGCCCAGCGCCCCTCGACGCCGGGGCTCTGTACGCTACCGATCCGGCATCCGGATCGCGTTTCGGCCACCGACTCGAACACGATCCCGTCCTCTTCGAATCGCACCTCACCGCTCAGTTCCGGCTGGGCCACCGGCAGCCCCTCCTCGATCGATTCCTCGAGCGCGAGGAACTGGCTGTACTTCAGCGGCTCGCCCACCGTGGCGCTGATGATCGCCTCGCCGATGTTGAGCAGGGCGTCCCCGATCCGCTCCAGGTACCGTAGAATGAACAACGAGGAGATCAGATCCTCCACGCTTTCCCCCCGGCGCAGCGCCGCGGTGATCCGGGCGAAGTGGTCCTTGAACAGGCGATCGTTGCCCGCTTCGATCGTGCACATCTGGATCGCGTCCCCGATCGCCCGTCCAAGTACGCTGGGCGCAATCCGAGGCAGCACCTCGAGCACCGGCTCGAGGTAGGCACGATGTTCGAAGCGGTGGAAGAACCGGACATCGGTCAAGTAGCCGACCTGGACCGCGATGCTGTTGCAGTAGTCCCCGATGCTCTCGAGGTTATCGACGACGACGTTGATCGCCTGCACCAGATCGGCCTCGACCTTACCGGCATCGGGTTCTCGACGCAGCGCACGGAGTGTGCGGGCCTTCATCGAGTGCTTGAGCACGTCGATCTGATTCTCGCGCAGGCGGAGCTTGCGGATCAGATCGTCGTCTGGCGCGTCGAGAATCGCCGCGGTATCCTCGACCTGCTTGGTGACCTGGACGATGAGGAACTCGAGGCTCTGTCGGGTTTCAGGATCAATCGGCATCGTCGTCGGGCGCCTCGCCCGGCTCGATGATCAGGGGAGCGGCTTCGACCTTCTCCGGCTGGTTGCTCCAGCTCATCCGCAAGGTGATCCGGCTGCGGTCGTCGGTGCGCTTCGCCTTCACCTCGAGATCCATCAGCCCGGTGGGGCCGAGCAGCAGTTCCTCGCCGTTCGTTCGGAACGACAATCTGCCGCTACGCAATCCCTCGCTGATCGCGTCGAGGTACTTGGCAATGCTTTGTTGGTCTTGTACCGATTCGTGGCGGAACTCGTCGACAGGCTTTCGCATGAGCCACTCCTTGGGTGACGGCAACCGCCCCCCTCATCCTCCGCCAGGTGATCGGTCGTCCAGCGCCGTCGACTACTCGACGACCAGCTCCTCACCTTCCGCTGCGCCGGTATCCGTCCAGCTCAGCTTGAACTTGATCTTGCTTTTCGTATCGCCGCGCTTCGCCTCGACTTGCAGGTCCACCCTCTCCGCGGGGCTCAGGTCGATCTCGTTGTCCCCATAGTGGAACGTGACCGTCCCCTTCCGGATCCCCTGGGCGACCGACTCGAGGTACAACGCGACCGCGTCTCGATCCTGGAACGATTCGTGCTTGAATTCCGACAATGGAAGCGTCATGGCACACCTCCTGTGCGTCCCTTGCAGTCTCAACAGCCCTCGATGCTGGTGCCGAATCCAATCATACACAAGCCGTTGGTGGGAGTACAGGAGCAACGGGATGATCCGATCACGCCAGGCGCGCGCTGTATTCGTCCAGTATCGTCTTTTTCTCGATTCCGGACAAAGCGAGGCTCTTGCGGACCAGCAACTCGTCCCACGCCGGTTGCAGTCCGATCTCTCGAGAGACCTTGGTCGAATCCTGTTGCTCCAGGGGCTTCAGCTTCTCGCCCATGTGGCAGTCATCGCCCATCGTGGGGAGGATCCGGCGGTGACCCGAGGCACGACCCCGGTTCATCCGATCGATCACCGCGATGAGGAATTCGGTGTAGTCGCGTGATTGCGGGTTCCAGACCTCGTAGCCGTCGAGATCGTAGTCGGCAAGGAGGATCGGCCAGAACTGCTCCGGATGAGGAACGACGATGACCGGGTCGTAGCAGCGGGCCTCTTCGATGACCTCCTGCACCCGAAAGAAGTAGCTCGGGTCGAACCTCGCCTTGACAATCTTCTTCACCCGGCGAACGAACTCCTGTGCCTGCTCGATCAGCCGATCGTCGAACAGCTCCCGCAGGGCATCGAAGTAGTACCGGACCAGCTTGTTCTTGAGCATGATCGGCGGCGTGCCCGCCTGATGGATGCGGATCAACTGCCGCAGCCTCGACGCGTAGCAGCGGACGAAGCGGATCAACTCCTCGCTCGCCGTTGTCTTTCGCGCCGCCAGCAGCAGTCGATCCTCGTACCGCTCCTCAATGATCGTGTCGAGGTACTCGAACAGCTGCGTCGAGCGGTAGCGGAACGTGTGATCGAGCATCGCCCGTAGCTGCGTCGCCCGCTCGATCGCGTCGGCGCGGAAGTGGAACAGCAGCTGGACTTTCCGCTTGAACTCGGAGGCATAGCAGTCGACCTCGGCCCCCACGAGACCGTCCCACGCCAGCAGCTCGTTGTGTTGGGTGGGGATGATCAGTTCCCGCTCCCGGTTCGGGTACATCGCGTCGAGCCGACGCCGAATCAGCTCCAGCGGCACGTGCTCCGGATGCCAATGCACCGCAAGAACGGCGTCGACGTGCGGAAAGACGCGGGGGGGTCGGACCATCGCCTCCACCTGCTCCGGGCTCAGCTCGACGGAGGTCATCTCCTCGTAGACTCGCCGGTCCCACTCGGTAACCTCCATCGCCAGCCGCTCCGGCGGGAGGGCTCGGATGTATTCGCTTGCATCCCAGTCGGCAAGCCGATCCGGCACATCGATGCGGGGCGTGCTATCGAAGCGATCGCTCATGCACGCAGTATACCATGCCCGACGGCGCCTTCGGACTCCTGCTGTGACTATGATCCGGTGGGGGGGAAATGTCCGGGTTTAGTGCCTCCTCATCGCTTTGTCCAGACGTCCGAAATTGTATAGAATCTGCGGGACTCTCAAGGTCGTGCGGAGGCAAGATGTTCGAGCGGAAGGTACAGAAGACCGGGGGATCCACGTACTTCGTCACGCTGCCCAAGGAATGGGCGGAAGGGGTCGGGATCAAGCCCGGGGTCGTCGTCACCCTCATGCCCAACGACTCCGGCTCGCTGCTGCTGGTGCCCGAAAGCCTGTCGCGGGTCAATCGCTGTACGATCGAACTCAAGGATTGGGACTTCGATCGGTTCCAGCGGGAAATCATCTCCCGCTACATCGTCGGCTACGACATCATCGAGATCCGGCGCGAACGAATCCGCCCCGAGCAACGACGGATGATGCGCGAGATCGCGCAGGGGCTCGTCGGCCTCGAGATCTTCGACGAGACCCAAGAGGCTGTACTGCTGCAGGCGATGGTCAACGTGCGCGACTTCCCGGTGGAACGGACGCTCGCGCGCATCTTCGATATCACGCACGCGATGGTGTCCGACGCGGTCAGCGCCTTCTGCACCCATGACGAGGAGTTGGCCCGTGACGTGCTCGAGCGCGACGGCGACATCGACCGCCTGGTGCTGTTGGTCGCCCGCCAGTTCAGCCTCCTGTTGCGCGATCTCCTTCTCGAGGAGGACGTCAGTCTGTCCCGCCTGCAGTTCCTCCACTACCACACCGTCGCCGATCAGCTCGAGCGAGTCGCCGACCATGCCGGCAAGATCTCCGACGCCACCCTCGCCCTCACCGGACCGGTGCTACCCGACGTCGCCCAGGAGATCGAGCAGCGCGCACGGGACGCGATGTCGGTGCTCGGCCGCGCCGTCCAGTCGTTCGAGAACCGCAACACGGACCTCGCCAACCAGGTGCTGCAGGAGAAAGAACACTCCGA
>CAZLER010000049.1:0-1481 GCA_964558595.1 uncultured Thermotogae bacterium | reverse complement strand
CGCGCCCTCGATCCCGGACATCCGACGCTGGGGGCGACCCTCCCCGCCGTGCCGCCTGCGACGGCATTCGCCACCGAGGTTGTCCTGTCGTTCGTCCTCATGTTCGTCGTCATCCACGTCGCCCAGGGCGCCAAGGAGAAGGGGATCATGGCCGGCATCGCGCGGTCGGAGGGACGGTGGCGCCGGAAGCCCTGGTCGCCGGTCCGCTCACCGGAGCGTCGATGAATCCGGCGCGCTCGGTCGGTCCCGCCGTGATCTCCGGGCAGCTCGGCGGGCTGTGGATCTACCTGGTCGCGCCGTGTGTCGGCGTCGCCCTGGCCATCGCGTCCTGCCTTCTGGTGCGCGACACGTGCTGCACTGTGGTTCGCAAGCCTCGCCTTCCGCGATGAGCCGACGAGAGGCAGCGCCAAGCTCCGTTCCCGACCAGCTGCCGCTCGACGAGCTGCTCCGCCGCGGCGACGCCGCGGTCGCTGCCGCCGTAGCCGAGGACCTCGGACGCGGCGATCCAACGTCCGACGCCCTTGGCGAGCTGGACACGGTGCGAGCGGAGATCGTCGCCAAACAGGCCGGCATCGTGGCTGGTCTGCCCGCGGCAGAAGCGGTCTTCCACAAGGTCGATCCGTCGATCGCCTTCTCGTTCTGTGTCGACGACGGTGCCCCGGTGATCCCCGGCGAACGGATTGCCACCCTGACAGGGCCGGCGGCCACCCTCCTCGCCGCCGAGCGCACCGCGCTCAACCTGCTGCAGCGGCTGTCGGGAATCGCCACCCTGACGGCGGCGTTCGTCCATGCCGTCGCCGCGACCGGCGTGGTGATTCGGGACACGCGCAAGACCGCGCCCGGCCTGCGGGCACTCGACAAGTACGCGGTACGCGTTGGTGGCGGCCTCAATCATCGATGGGACCTCGCCGCGCTCGGGATGATCAAGGACAACCACATCGCCGCCGCCGGTGGGATCCGCGTGGCGGTCGACGCCGTTCGCCATCGCCACCCCGATCTCCCGCTCGAAGTGGAAGTCTCCAATCTCTCTCAACTCGACGACCTCCTGTCGGTGGACCCGATCCCCGAGCGGATCCTGCTGGACAACTTCGGGCTTGGCGAGCTCCGTACCGCGGTGGAGCGGATCGCCAGGCGGGCGGTGACCGAGGCGTCTGGCGGGATTACCCTGGCATCCGCTCGCGAGGTCGCCGAGACCGGCGTCGATGAGCTCTCGGTCGGCGCCCTCACCCATTCCGCCCCTGCCCTCGACCTCGCCTTGTCCCTACCGCCGGCGGCGAGGGCGCGGGCCCATGCCGCGATCGGTGCCCACCGCCGGACACTCGGCGATCGGATCGTTGTTCTCGCCCATCACTACATCCGCGACTCCATCGTGGAGCACGCCGACGTCGTCGGCGATTCCCTCGAGCTGGCGAGGTCGGCCGCCGAGCAGGACGCGCAGTGGATCGTCTTCTGCGGCGTTCGCTTCATGGGGGAGACAGCCG
>CAZLER010000048.1:12462-13781 GCA_964558595.1 uncultured Thermotogae bacterium | reverse complement strand
TACGAGAACGATCTCGCGATGACGGTGACGGTGACCTACGACGAGGCCATGGACATCGGGACCACGCCGACGATCACGTTGGAGAATGAAGGTGCCAACTGGTCCGGTCCGACCGGCGGCGGCTGGAACGGCGCCACCGAGTATGAGGCGACGTTCACCCACAACGGGACGCAAGAGGAGATCATAGGAACCGCCCTTGCCCGCGTCAGCGCCGCCAGCGGCGCCAAAGACCTCGCCGGCAACGCCGACCTCGGCGACGACTCTCCGGCCTTCGACATCGATACGCGGAAGCCGACAATCGACTCCATCACCCCGACGCAGCTGACGGAAGCGGACGCGCCGGGTGGCTCAGGAACGGTCACCGTCCAGATCACCTTCGACGAGCCGATGGACTCTTTGGCGAACCCCGACCAAGAGCTCACCGGACTCGTCACCGATCCCTACACCATCTCCGGCACCAGCTGGAGCAACGGGAACACGACCTGGTCCGGCACCTTCACCTTCAACGACGACGACGAGCAGGCGATCTCCGACGGCAGCAGCTGGAAACCGGGCACGTACGATGTCTCCGGCTTCAAGGACGCCGCCGGGAACACGATGCTCCCCGACACGACGAACACGGTCGACGTCGACACCGAGAAGCCGGACGCGACGGTGGAGACGAACCGTACGACGGTCGTCGATGGATCGGGCGATCCGACGGATAACGCGATCTACGAAAGCTCCCGCGTGGTGACGGTGACGGTGTCCTACGACGAGTCGATGGACGACTCGAGCGCGCCGACGATCGTCCTTTCCGCCGGCTCCTGGGGCCCGCAGACGCCCGTCGGTCCGAGCGGTTGGTCGACAACGATCAGGACGCACGACACCTATGCCGCGACCTTCACGCAGGCCGGCGTGGAAGAGCCGTCCTCACCTCCGACCCCACCCATCTCGGTCACGGCGAGCGTTGCCGACGACAGCGGTGCGACCGACGTGGCCGGCAATGTCGACGAAGGCGACTCGGCCGACGATCCGTTCGAGGTCGACACCCGCAAGCCACGAGCGACCGTCACCACCAGCCACACCACCGTGGTCGATGGGTTCGGCGACCCGACCGACAACGCCATCTACGAGGGTTCGTTGATCCTCACCGTCACCGTTGACTACGACGAGCCGATGGACACAGACCGGACGTGGCCTGTGATCACCCTGGAAGACGTCGGCCCCGGTGGCACCTGGGGCGCACAGGATCCGCAGGACACGTCCGGCTGGCAGGACGACGACACGTTCGTGGCGACGTTCACCCACAACGGGACGGAAGAACCGGATCTGCCGGA
>CAZLER010000048.1:0-12362 GCA_964558595.1 uncultured Thermotogae bacterium | reverse complement strand
ACACGTTCGTGGCGACGTTCACCCACAACGGGACGGAAGAACCGGATCTGCCGGATAGGGCCATCACGGGGTTCGCCCGAGTCAGCGACTCAAGTGGCGCCAAAGACCTCGCCGGCAACGCAGACGTCGGCGACGACTCGGAAGTCTTCGAGATCGACACCCGCAAGCCCCGGGCGACCGTGACGGTCGATCACACGACCGTCGCACTTGGCTTTCCCGATCCGAATGCAGATCCGATCTACGAGGATTCACTCGTCCTGATCGTCACCGTCGACTACGATGAGCCGATGGATGTCGGTCGGACGTGGCCGACGATCACGCTGGAGGACGTCGGGCCGGGCGGGACGTGGGGCGCGCAGGTCCCTCAGAACACCGCCGGCTGGCAAGACGACGACACGTTCGTGGCGACGTTCACCCACAACGGGACGGAAGAACCGGATCTGCCGGACCTGGCCATCACGGCGTTCGCCCGGGTCAGCGACTCGAGTGGCGCCAAGGACCTGGCTGGCAACGCAGACGTGGGCGACGACTCGCCCGTCTTCGACATCGACACCCGCAAGCCGCGAGCCACCGTCACGACCGATCACACGACCATCGGCGACGCCTACGCGAACCCGGCGGAAGATCCGATCTACGAGAACTCGCTCGTGTTGGCGGTGACCGTTCGCTACGACGAGCCGATGGACACGCGGACCGCGCCGACGATCACCCTGGAAGGGGAGACCGTCGCCCGCTGGACCGGTCCGACCGGTGGGACGTGGGGCACGACCGACGACACCTATACGGCGACGTTCATCCACGACGGCGTCGACGACGAAGTGGCCGGCGTCACCGCGGAGGTTCTCGACGGGAGCGGAGCGACCGACGAAGCCGGCAACGCCGAGGTGGGCGATGTCTCCCCTCCGTTCGATGTCGACACGAGGAAGCCGACGATCTCACGGATTGAGGCAGAAGACGCCGCCTGCTACGTTCTCGGTTCCCTGGCCCCGCCAGGAGAGTTCGACATCAGCATCCAGTTCTCCGAGTCTGTGTGGCAGGAAACGGGGGACGAGCTCGTGCTCACGCTCGACCTCGATTCGGCGGATTGGCCGGGCGCCCCCACCAGCTCCGACGGGAATACACTCACCTTCGGCGGAATCGCGGCGGACGACACGTCAGCCGCTGCGGTGTGGCAGACGCAGATCGAAGTGCGGACCAACATTGTCGAGGACGGTGACAACTCCTGCGACCTCGCCGTGACGGGGATCTCCATGACGGGCAGACTGTATGACGTCGCGGGCAACACATTTGTGATCCCGGCTCCGCTGGGAGCCGAGCACACGATCCATGAGAACCAGAACGTCCGGGTCGACACGACAAAGCCGTCGATCAACGACCTCCAATTCAACACCGATGCGACCTACACCGCCCGTGCGACCGCATACGATGTCGACAACTGCTGCAAGGTGACGGTGTACTTCTCGGCGAACGTGACGGACAACTGCGGCGTCCGCCCGGAGCACCTTGACGTTAGCGTGACGTTGCCGACCGACAACGCGATCCTCGAGACGATCGAGTGGACGCCCACCCAGGATCCGGTGCTCGGACAGAAGAAGGTCAACCTGGTTGGCAGCGCGGTGGTCCGCTGTCTGCGGGACTGCCCGGGCCGCGTCGAGGTGCACGTGGAAGCACGGGATGGCTGCGGAAACAACGCCGTGCCGCAGACGACGACCTCGGCCGAAGGATTGATCTGGGATCCGATCGATCCCATTCCGCGCGACGATCCACGCCAAGATGTGGTGATGGACGAGAGCGCCGTGGTGGAGAATTCGCTGATCGAGGTGCGGCGGGACGAGTTCGGGAGGTATCGACTGATCCTGCGACAGGACACCCCGGCGCGGATCGATGTGATGGCCAACGACGCGGACAACTGCAGCTGCGAGGACTGCGCACATCCGTTCGAACCGTGCAACGGGTGCGACGAATGTCCCGAGTGTTGCGCGACGATGGTCGTTCACGAGATCGTGGATCCTCCCAGCTACGGCACCGTGAGCATCGAGATCGCGGAGGGAGACTGCGTCGGAGGCACAGTCATCCGCTTCGCCCCGGGCCGGGGCCATATCGGACCGGACCAGTTCACGTACCGGACCCGCGATGCATGCGGCAACGTGTCCGATGTGATCGCCACGGTGTACGTCCAGACGATTCCGAAGGTGTCTGTTGAAGACGTGTTCGTGACCGCTTGCTCGGGCGAACCGACGGAGTTCACGGCGCGAGCGAGCGACTTGTGGATCGACCCCGAGGATCCGACGGAGACCCCGTTCCAGTACACGGTGGTCGGGGGGCCGGACCACGGGGTGCTGAGCGGTGACCCGTCGAAGCTCACCTACACGCCGGCCAGTACGGTCGATGTCAACGGCAACACGGTCCCCACACTGGATTTCACGGAGACGGCGGAGATCACCCTAGTGTACACGTCGGCTGTCCACCATGTCGGAGGAGACGCGGTGACGATCCAGTTCGAGGATCCCTTCGGCAACATCAGCACGGCAGCGGTCGACATCCGTGTTCGAGCGTGCACCGTCGGAGATCCTGCGGTGCCGGCGGTCGAGTTGACACGCGGGGAGATCCTGCCGGTCATCGTACCGCAGGGGCTGGACTCCCCGCTGCAGTCGACATGGGGGATGGTGCTGTTGATCTCGCTGGACGATGGAAGGGACTACACCGGCTCGCTATCGGCCTTCTTCAGCGAGGCACTCAATCGGGCTGTCATCGCGTTGGATACGGGGCCTCTGCCCCCTGGACGCTACCTGCTGTCCATACCGCTGGGTGCAGAGGAGACGGTCGAGCTGACGATCGAGGTGGGTGATTCGGAGTGAGATCCAGGTTCCCGTGGTTGGCGGGGCTGCTTCTTCTCGTGGTGGGCTCGTGCAGCGCCCTCGTCCTCGGCAACGTGCCGCCGACGATGGAGGACCGGTATGTGCAGACCGTGCAAGGCATGCCGGTGACCTTCGAGCTCCGAGCGCAGGACGAGGACATCGACCCGCTGGATCCGGATGCCCATCCCCTTCGCTTCCAGCTGCTGGCCGGTCCTGAGCATGGGGTGCTCTTGGGAGATCTTTCGGCGATCCGTTTCGCGGGGCCGCATGACGCAGTGGTGGAGCTGACGTACGTTCCTTCCACGGGATTCGTGGGAACGGACGTGGTCGAGCTCACGGTGTTGGATCCGTTCGATGCGGCCGGCACGGGAACGGTCACCCTCCAGGTCGTCGTGATGGAGCGGCGGATGGAAGGCCTCCTGTCGGGCAGCTGGTCGATGAACGCGACGTTCCTGCCGCAGTCGGGAGCGTTCACCGCGTTCAGGTCGCAGGTGACCGAAGTGTATCGGATCGGCGGGCTGACGGTGAAAGGCATCGCGCAGTGGTTGTTCGCTTCGGTGGGCGGCGCGGACAAGGTGGTGTTCGATGCGCTGCGACTGGTGGGCGACGTCGAACGGGGTCCTCTGGACATGGATTCGACGTGGGCGTTTCAGCCCGATGCGGCAACGGTGGCGGAGATGTTCGACTACTGGCGAACGACGACACAGTTCGCGGTGGCGGGGGTGAGCTTCCGCCACACGTTCTACCTCGGCAGATCGCAGGGCAGCTCGTATCAGGAGCTGTACGCCCGTGGTTCCCTTGGCGAACTGAGCTTCACCAACACGCTGCGGATGGGCATGGGGGACGGGTGCTGGATCGAGTTCACGAGGAACCACACATCGATGGCCTGGACCTGGTGCGATCTGCCGATGAGCGCGACGCTGAAGATGAAGTGCACCGGCTTCGACGAGGCGACGTTCGGGGTGAAGCAGCTGCCGTTGTCGTGGCTGCTGCCGGGGATGAGCCTGAACGCGACGGTGGCGTTCACCGAGGCCGACAAGAGCGTAGCGGCCTCGTTGGTGTGGCGGCCGGCGTCGTTGGGGTGCTTCCGCCTGTACGGCCAGCTGGCGCTGGGGGACGCGGATGAGCTGGTGGTGGACGGACTGTCGATCTACGGTGTGAAGTTCGAGACCAGTCTCGGCGGGGTGCGAGTGGTCTCCGCATCGTCGTTTGATGCATCGAAGAATGCCAGTGTGACCGGGCAGACCGACTACTGGGAGGTGTTGCGGTTGTCGGGGACGACGATGGGGTGCTGCGGCGCACCGGGCATATGGGGGCTGGCGACCTACTTCCACGATCGGTCGGGCCAGCTGTTTGACTGGGGAATGACCACCGCGCACCTCGAGCTTGGGCTGAGCGATACGGTGAGCGGCAGCTTCGAAACCGTCGTGCGGTCGGGGGAGTTGGGTGATCCCAAGCTGGAGCTCTCGTTCGGTCTGGTCGTGCGCTGGTAGCGAGCGTCTTGCCTCCGGCCAGTCGGGACGGGAACCCTCGAAAGATTGGCCATTTCCGTGATACGACAAGCAACGGCCACGTCGTCGAAAGGGGCCGTTTGGCCCTTGTGACGGTGGGGCGAGCGAATGACGCGCGAGCGGGAAGCGAGGTCCGACAGGCTATCTCCCGTGTCGGGTGAGCACGTGCTGCAGGCACAGCCGCACCCTTGACGTTGTTCAACGAGGGTTGCCCGAGCCGCGGCTACGGCGAACCGAGCGGGCGAGCCGTGGCGGGGGAGGATCGTCTGGCGGATCGATCGGGACGAGGGCGGCCGCGGCATCGTCCACGAGCAGGGCGACGCCTCCCGTCGAAAGGCGGACCTGTCCCGCCGGAACCGGTTCCCCGGCGGCGAGCGCGCGCACCGCTTCCGCCTTCTCTCTCCCGACGGCCAGGAACAGCACCCGCCGCGCGGCGTTGATTGCCGGGAGGGTGAGGGTGACGCGCCACGGCGGTGCCGCCGGAGTGTGCACCGGGACCACCCAACGATCGCGTTCGGTCAGCGCTTGGTGTCGGGGAAACAGTGACGCCGTGTGGCCGTCGGCACCGATCCCCAGCACCACGAGATCGAAGCGCCCGTCGTTGCCGAGGATCTCGCGAACGGCGAGCTCGTAGGCATCAGCGGCTGCAAGGGGTTCGAGGGTTCCATCGATCGGATGGATCCGCGCCGACGGCACGGGGACACGGTCGAGCCACGCATCGCGCACCGCCTTCGCGTTGCTGAGAACATCGGAGGAAGGAACGAGCCGCTCGTCGGCCCAGAAGACGTCGATGGCTGTGCCATCGAGTCGATCGGGGAAGGCGGCGAGACGCTCGTACACGGGGATCGGCGTCCGCCCGCCCGACACGGCGAGAACGAACCGGCCTCGCGCGTCGATCGCTTGCGTCGCCGTCGACACGATCCGGTCGGCGGCGGCGGCGTACAGCTCTTGCACCGCGCTGAACTGGACGATCTCCAGCCGCGGGTCGCCGGTCATGCGTTGAACCAGGAGCGGCCGGCATCTTGAAGCAGTGACGCCGCGGCCTCCGGTCCCCATGACGAGGGCCGGTAGGCTAGCGGATCGATCTCCGCGCGCAGCGGTAGTTCGAGAAGCTGCCAGGAACGCTCGATCTCGTCGGCGCGGATGAACAGCGACGGATCGCCGAGGAGCGCGTCGTGGAGCAGTCGCTCGTAGGCGTCGGGAAGCCCCGTCTCACCGTACTGGTCCTGATAGTGGTAGACCATGTCCACGGGATGCGTCTCCATTCCCCGGCCCGGCACTTTGGCGTCGAAGCGGAGGTGCACGCCCTCATCCGGCTGGATTTGCAGGGCGATCCGATTGGGAGCGGGTTCGCCGTTTTGCGAGAACAGCCGATGGGGAATCTCCCGGAACTGGAGCCAGATCTCGGTCGTTTTTCGCGGAAGCCGCTTTCCCGAACGCAGGTAGAACGGCACCCCGTGCCACCGCCAGTTGTCCAACCAGAGACGAAGCGCGGCAAACGTGGGGGTGCGTGAACCGGTTGCGACATCCTCCTCGTTGGCATATCCATCGTACTGACCGAGGATGAGATCGTCGGGATGGATCGGCCGGGCGGCCTCCAGGACCTTGACCTTTTCGTCCCGGAGGGGCTTCGGTCCAGGCGTGCTCGGCGGCTCCATCGCCACCAGCGCGAGCAGCTGGAGGAGATGGTTCTGGACGATGTCGCGCAATACCCCGGCCTGGTCGTAGTAGGCGCCGCGCCGCTCGACGCCCAGCGATTCGGCGACCGTGATCTGGACGTGATCGATGTAGTCCCGATTCCACAGGGGTTCGAAGATCGCGTTGGCAAATCGGAACGCGAGGATGTTCTGTACCGTCTCCTTCCCCAGGTAGTGATCGATCCGCAACGCTTGCGACTCGTCGAACACGCCGTGCACGATGCGGTTGAGGTCCTGGGCGCTGTTCAGGTTGCGCCCGAACGGTTTCTCGAAAACCACCCTCCGCCACCCTCTTCCCGAATCCGCAAGCCCGGCCTCTCCGAGGTCCTGGACGATCGACGCGGTCGCATCGGGAGGGACGGCGAGGTAGAACAGCAGGTTCCCGCCGGTCGGATCGGCCAGCTCCGCGGATCGGAGGTGCTCGGCGAGGCGAACGAAATCGGCCGCATCCATGTCCGGCATGCGGAAATAGGAGAACCAGTCTCGGAAGTCCGACCATCGGTCACATAGCCGCGGATCCGGCTTCAGCCGAGCGTATTCCTCTACGCCTTTGAACAGCCGCTCGCGCAGGTCGGCATCGGTGAGGTCGCTACGCCCGACCCCCACGATCCTCGTCCCTGACGAGAGATGACCGGCACAAGCGAGGCTATGGAGGGCGGGGGCGAGCTTTCGCTGTGTCAAATCCCCCGATGATCCGAAGATGACCACACAGGCCGCCGGGGCTTGACGCACAGCGGTGGGCGGCGCTGTCGACGTCATGGCCGGATCGACCCTCTGTTCTTCGGAAGGTGACGGACCCCGCGTTCGTCGGCGGTGACGAGATCGGTCACCTCTTCCAGGAAGAGGCCATGGGCGACGACGCCCGGCCGACGGTCGAGCCGTGCCGCCAGCTCTCCCGGTCGATCGATCGGCCCAAAATCGCAATCGAGGATGTGGTTCCCCTCATCGGTGACGAACGGGTCGTCCCCTCCCCGCCGGAGGACGTGCGCGCCCAGCCGCTCGAGGGCGAGACGCTCTACGGTCGACGCGAACGGGATCACCTCGACCGGAACGGCGAAGTGCGTCCCGAGGCGTGGCGAGAGCTTCGATCCGTCCACGACGATCACCTCGCGGGCGGATGCCGAGGCGACGATCTTCTCCCGCAGCAGGGCGCCGCCCCCGCCCTTGATGGCGTGAAGGTGAGCATCCACCTCGTCGGCGCCGTCGATCGTCACATCGACGGCGGGATGGGCGTGGAGCGACGTCAGGGGAAGCCCCAACCGCTCGGCATGGGCCTCCACCTCCTTGGAGCACGGGATGCAGACGATCCTCTGCAGCTTGCCGAGGCGGCGCAACGCCGCGATCCGCTCGACGGCGAACGCGGCCGTCGAGCCGTGCCCGAGACCGACCACCATCCCGTCCTCGATGAACGCGATCGCCCGATGCGCGGCCTCACGCTTCCAGGCCTCCGCGGTCATGGGCGAAGGCCTCCTGCCGTGATCTTCTCGGCGATCCGGGCGATGCCGTCCGCGGCGTCGCGGGGGGGGCGGAAGGTGACGACCTTTCGACCGGCGTCGAGCAACGCGGCGCGGTCGCCGGCGGCCTGCGCCGTGATGAGCGTTCCGAAGTCCAGCGACGAGGAGCCGGTGTCGAACCCGTCGGGAATCGGTAGATCGACGGTCTCGTCATCGACCAGCTGAACGAACAGCCCGTGGCCGGCGTCTCCCTTGTGGAGCTGTCCGGTCGAGTGGAGGAAGCGAGGCCCGTAGCCGAACGTCGTCGCAACGCGGTACCGGTCGCGAATCGCCCGGCGGAGCGAGGTGAACGCATCGGTGAGCCGGTCGTCGGGAGGAAGATACGCCTGGAGGGCGACGTACGCCGGTGACCCACTGGATTCCAGGAAGGTGGTGAGGTCGTCGGACGACAGCGGCGTCGATTCCGGCGATGGACGTATCCCGGTTCGGCGGAAGTCGTCGACCGAGGCACGGGCGAGACGCTTGGCGGATTCCACGTTCGGTTGGTCGAACGGGTTGATACCGAGCGCCCACCCGACGATGGCGGTGGCCAACTCCCAGCGGAAGAACTCCGCGGCCAGCTCGTAGGGATCGGTCAGGTCGATGCGCACGATCGGGTGCCCCCCCCTCTCCAGCGCCTGTAGCGCATCCTGATCCGGGGCGGCGTCGGGGAGGGAGAACGCGACGAACAGGCGATCGTCGCCGTACGCGGGGGGCGGTCCGAGCGGCTCCCCCACCACCGGAACCAGGCCACTGCGCTCCTTCCCGGTGCTTTCGGCGATCAGCTGCTCCACCCAAGCCCCGAAACTGCCGACGGCCGGCGGCAGGACGAAGGTGACCTTGTCGCGTCCTTTGACCGCCCACGCCGCGAGGGTCAACCCGAGATCCACCGCGCCGTTGTCCGAGGGGCATGTCGCGTCGATCGCCGCGCGACGCGCACGATCGAGCAACGTCTCCAGATCGATTCCCAGCAGGGCGGCGGGAACGAGTCCGAACAGCGACAGCGCCGAGTAGCGACCGCCGAGGTTCGGATCATTGAGGAACGTCGTGCGAAAGCCGGCCGCTGCCGCCTGCTGGAGCAGCGGGCTGCCGGGATCGGTAATCGCCACGAAGCGATCGCCCGGCGATGCGCCATCCCCCGACATCCGCCGGTAGATGTAGCGGAATAGCGACAACGTCTCGGTGGTCGTTCCCGATTTCGTCGCCACCACGACCAGGGTGCGATCCAGATCGAGACGGCGCTCGACGTCGAGCACGGCTGCCGGGTGGGTAGAGTCGAGCACCGTCAGCCGCAGCCCCTTCGGTCCCGCGCCAAAGGTCAGGCCGTACGTCTCCGGGGCCAGGCTCGAGCCCCCCATGCCGAGCAGCAGCACCTCACGGAAGCCGGCCTTGTGCACGGTGGACGCGAAATCCTTGAGGCGGGGCAGCTCCCGACATGCCGCGAACGGCGCGTGCAGCCACCCGAGACGATTGACGATGTCGTCGGGATCGTTCTTCCATACCGTATGGTCGTGGGCCCAGATACGGGGGAGAACGCGCTGTTGTTCGAAGCGAGTGCGCAGCGTCTCATACCCGTCCGGTCGCGCGCTCGTCTGGATCACCGGCTGCCTCCTCTCTGCTCGTGGAGCCGCAGCTGACGATACCTCAACCCGGACCGATCCGACAGCCCGCAGCGCGGAATGCCCCGTCGGTCAGGGGCAGGCTCGGCCGTCCGTGCAGCTAGATCACGGTGGTCTCGCTCTCCGGGTCGAACACGTGCAACGTGTCGAGGTTGACCGTCAGGCGCACCGTGGACTCGACCTCGACGTTGCGATGCGGGTCGAGGCTTGCCACCACCTGGGTCTCGTCGAGATAGCCGTACACCAGGAGGGCGTGCCCGAGCTGCTCGGTCACTGCGACGTTCATGGTGATCGCGTTGTCGGCATCGGGTGCCGGGCCGTCGAGATCCTCCGGGCGCACCCCCACCAGCACGTTGTCGGGGAGCGCGTCCTGGACTCTCTCCGGGGGCAGCGTGATCCGAAACCCACTTCCGGTCAGCACCCAACGGCCGTCCTCCTGCACCGCCTGGGCCGGGAGGAAGTTCATCGCAGGGCTTCCGATGAACCCGGCGACGAACTGGTTGTTGGGATGATCGTAGGTCTCCTGGGGTGCCGCGTATTGCTGGACGACCCCCGCCTTCATCACCGCAATCCGATCGCCCAACGTCATCGCCTCGACCTGGTCGTGAGTGACGTAGATCGTGGTCGTCTTCAGCTTGTGGTGGAGCTGCTCGAGCTCGGTGCGCATCTGGACCCGCAGCTTCGCATCGAGATTGGACAGGGGCTCGTCGAACAGGAACACCTCGGGGTCCCGGACGATGGCACGGCCCACGGCCACCCGCTGCCGCTGTCCACCGGACAGCTCCCTCGGCTTGCTTTTCAGTTTGTCCTCGATCCCCAGCAGCTGCGCCGCTTCTTCCACGCGTTGCTGGATCTCCTGCTTGTTGATCTTGCGCAGCTTGAGGCCGAACGCCATGTTGTTGAAGACGTCCATATGCGGGTACAGGGCGTAGTTCTGGAACACCATCGCGATGTCGCGATCCTTCGGGGGGATCCGGTTGACGACCCGCTCTCCGATCCTGATCTCGCCCTCGGTGATCTCCTCCAGACCGGCGACCATCCGCAGGGTCGTGGTCTTCCCACAGCCGGACGGGCCGACCAGCACGGTGAACTTCCCGTCCTCGATCTTCATCGTCAAGTCCTTCACCGCGGTGAAGTCCCCGAACCGCTTGGTGATGTTCGTGAGTGTGACCTCAGCCATTCTTCCTCCTTGGTCCCGTCCTGCTCGGGATCATTGTACCGTCTACCCCTTGACCGACCCAGCGAGAATTCCCCGTACGAAGTACCGTTGCAGCGAGAAGAACACAAACAACGGCAGCGCCATCGAGACGAACGCCGCGGCGGTCAGCAGCTCCCAGTCCTGCCCCCGATTGGTCACCAGGTTGGCGACACTCACCGTCAGCGGTGCGACGTTCGGCTTGGCGCTCAGATAGACCAGGGCGACCAGCAAGTCGTTCCAGATCCACAGGAATTGGAAGATGAACACCGACGCGATCGCCGGCACCGAAATCGGGATGATGATCTTGCGGAAGGTGGTGAACGGACTCGCCCCGTCGATCGCTGCCGAGTCGAACAGATCCTTGGGGATGCCGGCCATGAAGTTGTGCACCAAGTACATCGTCAACGGAAGACCGTACGCGGTATGGGCGAGCCAGATACCCGGGAACGTCCCGTGCAGACCGAGCTTGCTGTAGACGGGTAGGATCGGGATGAACGTCATCTGTAAGGGGATCACCATCAGTCCCACGACCAGCATGAACAGCACCTTGCGGCCGGTGAACCGCATCCACGCGAAGCCGAACGCGGCGAACGACGCGATGAACGTCGAGATGGCCGTTGCCGGGACGCTGATGAACAGGCTGTTGAGGAACGACCGGCCGAGGCCCTCGGTGAAGATGACCCCGATGTAGTTGACGAGCGAGAACTCCCCTCCGCTGAACAGCTTCGGGAAAACCGTCCACCACCCGCTTCCGGCGATGCTGGTCGAATCGCGGAGCGAGGTGATCAGCAGCCCCAGGGTGGGGATCAACCAGATCGCGGCGAACAGGAGGATCGCTACGTGCAGCGGAGTGCGCGCCAGCAGCTTGCGAACGTTCATCATCGGGCCTCCTCCTGGGCTGCGAACCGCCGGATATTGAAGATCATGAACGGGACGATCAGGACGAGCAGCACCACCGCGATGGCGCTGGCGCGGCCGTAGTTGAAGAAGTTGAACATCTCCTTGTACATCCGGTTGGCGATCACTTCGGTCGAGAAATTCCCGTTGGTCATGACGAAGATGATGTCGAAGATCTTCAGCACCTGGACGATCATCGTCGTGGCGACCACCGCGGCTGTCGGCGCGAGCAACGGGAGGATCACGTTGCGGAACACCCGCCACTCATTGGCGCCGTCGATGCGCGCCGCCTCCAACAACTGCTTGGGGATGTTCTTGTAGGCGGCGGATAGGATGACCATGCAGAACCCCGTCCACATCCAGATCCCCACGACGATCAGGCAGATGTTGTTGATCCAGGGGCGCGCGATCAGCCAGCCCACCGGCTCACCTCCGAAGGCGACGACGATCGCGTTGAGCACGCCGATCTGGTTCAGACCCGCGGGACGATACGCGTAGACGAACTTCCAGACGACCGAGGCCCCGACGAACGAGATCGCCGCCGGGATGAAGATGACTGACTTCACGATCTTTTCGTAGCGCACCCGATCGAGCAACACGGCGAGGATCAGTCCGAATCCCACCGTACATGCGGTGAACATCACCGCCCATAGCGCGTTGTTGCGCAACGCCGTCAGCATGGTGTCGTTGGTGAACACGAAGCGCCAGTTGGCCAACCCCACGAAGTCCACATTCGGGCCGAACAGTGTCGTCCCCCGCCCGTAGAAGGACCGGACGATGGTCATGATCGTCGGGTAGACGAGAAAGAAGCCGATCAGCAACAGAGCCGGCGCGACGAACGCCCACGAGCGCCAGCGGATCGAACGAAGCCAGGTGATGGATTGTCGGGCGGCGCCGACGGCGCCCCGACGGCGCCCGGGGCCGGGACGTGGTGCTGTTCCCTCGTTCTCTGCCACGGAAAGCCACCTCCCTCACGTGAAAGGATGGCGAACCCGAGCTGTCGCCCGGGCTCGCCGGTAGTCCTCTGGTTGCTAGTTGCCGTACGCCTCCTCGGCGGCGGCCTCAATCGACTCGAGCACGGTATCGAGG
>CAZLER010000047.1:0-14109 GCA_964558595.1 uncultured Thermotogae bacterium | reverse complement strand
GAAGAGACCATCGCAACCGACGAAGTCTTGGTGAAGGCAATCGATAAGGGCTTGGGAAGCCGCGTCCATGTGCGCGTTTCGACGTTCCGCGACAAGGACTACGTGGACATCCGGAACTTCTACGAGACGGATGACGGTGAGTGGAAGCCGACGCGAAAAGGGATTGCGATCCCCGTCGATCTGTACGACGACCTGATGGCTGCGCTTGGCGACGCGAAGATCGAGATCGAGAAGCGCGCAGCCCAGGCGCACGCGTCGGGTGGCGACGCGCCGGACGCTTGATGGCCCGAAACGATTGAGCCATAATCGTCCGTCGAACGGTCCCATCGTCTAGTGGCCTAGGATAGCGGGCTCTCATCCCGTCGACAGGGGTTCAAATCCCCTTGGGACCACCAGTTCGGCACAGCGTCATGTGCGCTGTGCCGTTTCGCATTCTCTGGAACCACTCCGCTCCTGCGCTATGCTCTGGGATCGCGTGGTGGAGGAGGTGGGCAACGGATGACGGGACCGGCGATCCGGGTGGAGGGGGTGCACAAGACGTTCCGCGGCGAGCGGACCGAACTCCCGGTGTTGGCACCGTTGGAATTCGACGTCGACCGGGGCACATGGACGACGATCCTCGGGCCGTCGGGATGTGGCAAGACGACGCTGCTGCGGATCCTCGCCGGTCTACTCGAACCAGACGGAGGCTCGGTGACCGTCGCGGGACGAGCGGCCACGGTGGGGTCGGCCGCCTATCTGCCGCAGCGGGATACGTTGCTGCCGTGGCGGACGGCGCTGGGCAATGCGATCTTGGCCGCCGAGCTCGCTCGCCGGCCGCTCGCGGAGGCGCGTGAGGAGGCCGGCGAGCTGTTCGCCCGTTTCGGTTTGGCGGGGTTCGAGGGGCGGCATCCGTGGGAGCTGTCGGGGGGGATGCGCCAACGGCTGGCGCTGATCCGCACGTTCCTCGTGCGACGGGACGTTCTGCTGCTCGATGAACCGCTGGGGGCGCTCGACCCCCTGACGCGGGCGTCGTTGCAGGATTGGTTGCTGTCGGTATGGGCGGAGCTGCGCAAGTCGATCGTCCTCGTCACCCACGACGTGGAGGAGGCGCTACTCCTCTCCGATCGGATCGTCGTGTTGACCGATCGTCCGGCGACGGTCGCCCGCGAGCTCCCGGTCGACCTTCCCCGGCCGCGGGAACGAAGATCGGCGGAGCTGGCGGCGACGAAGGGGGAGCTGTTGGACCTTCTGCTGGGGGAACGATGAAGCGCCTGGTGGATGCCCTGGCCCCCATGGTCTTGTTGCTGGCGCTGCTGGCGGGATGGGAAGCGGCGGTGCGTGGTTTCGGTGTTCCGCACTACATCCTGCCGGCACCGAGCGGGATCTTGATGACGTTCGGAACCCACACCCCGCAGCTTCTCCATCACGCCGCCGTCACGTTGGCAGAGATCGTCCTTGGACTGCTGTTCGGGGGGATCGCCGGGTACGGCCTGGCGATCGCCGTGTTCTACTCCCCGGTGCTCGAGCGGGCGTTGTATCCGTGGATCATCGCTTCGCAGATGGTGCCGGTGTTCGCGGTGGCGCCGCTGCTGATCGTGTGGATGGGGTACGGAATCTGGCCGAAGGCGGTGGTCGCGGCGTTGATCGGCTTCTTCCCGGTGGTCGTCAACGCGTCGGACGGTCTGCGGGTCCCCAGCGAGGAGACCGTCGAGCTGTTCAGGACGCTGGGGGCGACGCGGTGGCAGCTGTTCGCCAGGCTGCGCTTCCCCGCGAGCCTGCCGACGTTGTTTGCCGGGCTGAAGGTCGCCGTGACGCTGAGCGTGGTCGGGGCGACGATCGGAGAGTGGGTGGGGGCGCGGCGAGGGCTGGGATACCTCATGCTCCAGGCGAACGCCCGCCTCCGCGTCGACTTGGTGTTCGCGGCGATTCTGGCGCTGTCGGTACTCGGCTTGCTCCTGTTCGGAGGGCTTCGGATAATCGAGCGACGCGTCCTGCGCTGGCGCGGTACAGACTGATTCGATCGGATCAGCTAAGCATCGAGGAGGGGGATGAGGACACGGTTCCTGATGGCGTTGTCGGTGATTGCCGTCTCGCTTCCCGTAGGGGGTACGCCGACGCTGCGGGTGGCGCTGGACTTCTTCGTCAATCCCAATCACGTCCCGTTGATCGTTGCGGAGGAGGCGGGCTTGTTCGCCGACGCCGGCATTGAGGTCGACGTGTTCGTCCCCGCCAGCCCCAGCGATCCGGTGAAGCTCGCGGCGTCACGAGCGGCCGACCTCGCGCTGACGCCGCAGATCAACTACCTGATCGCACGGTCAGAAGGCCTTCCGCTGACGGCGGTCGGCGCGCTGATCGACGGGAGTCTCGGCGGGTTGCTGGCGCTTCGTGGGCGGGGAATCGACGTGATCGCAGACTTGCGCGGGGGGCGGATCGGCTACGCATTGGCACCGCTGGAACCGGCCCTGTGGCGAGCGATGCTCAGGTGTGCCGGAGTCGACGAACGCGAGGTCGAACTGATCCACGTCGGGTTCAACACGATGCAGGCGTTGCTCGCCGGATCGGTCGACGCGATCGGGGCGTTCCGCAACTACGAGCCGGTGGTGGCCGAGCTCGAGGGGCGAGACCCGGTGTTCTTTCCCCAGGAGGCGTACTGCGTGCCGTCGACCCTGGAGCTGATCTGGGTGGCTCATCCCAGCGTCGTCGACCGGCAAAGCGAGGAGCTGGCAGCGTTCCTCGACGCGGTGGCGCAGGGGATCGCTCGGACGATTGCCGATCCCGTCGGTGCGCTGGAGCTGTTCGTATCGGCGTATCCGGAGCTCGACGACGAATTGAACCGGCGTGGCTTCGAGCGAAGCTTGCCGCTGTACGCCGAGGGCGTCCGCCACGACGATCCCGCGATCTGGCTCGCGATGCAGGCGTTTCTCGTCGAGCAGGGGCTGATCGACGAGCCGCTGTCGGTGGAGGAGATGTACACGGGCGTGTTGTTGCCGCCCGTCGACAACGATGACGTGTAGAAAAGGAGGACCGGGTGCACACGGCGAATCGGCAGCTCGAGGTGATCGTGGGCTGCATGTTCTCGGGGAAGACGGAGGAGCTGATCCGACGCCTGGAACGGGTGCGGATCGCCGGCCGGGGAATCCTCCTGTTCAAGCCGACGATCGACGATCGGTATGACACGACGGCGGTGGTCACCCACTACGGCCGCGAGTTCGACGCACATCTGCTTGATCCGGGCGAGGAGATGGTCGAGGCGCTGCGCGGCCGCGTTGGTGCCCGAAGGCTGGAAGACGCGGCGGTGGTGGCGTTCGACGAGGGGAACTTCTTCTCCCAGCGGCTCCCTGCGTTGTGTCAGGAGTTGGTGCGACAGGGGAAGCGGGTGATCGTCGCCGGCCTCGACCTCACGTTTGCCGAGGAGCCGTTCGGGCCGATGCCGACCCTGATGGCACTGGCCGATCAAGTCGACAAGCTGCAAGCGGTGTGCGTTGTATGTGGCGGCGTGGCCACGCGATCGCAGCGGCTGGTCGATGGCCGACCGGCACCGGTCGACGGGCCGGTGATCCAGGTGGGAGGCGTCGACAGTTACCAGGCGCGATGCCGCGGCTGCTATCGGAAGGGATAGGGGACTACAGCCAGTAGGTGCAGCCATCCTCGAGGATCGTCAGTCCCTCGATCGGATCGGGGATCTCGCTCATGTGGGTGGCGAACACTCGTGCCCCCTGCGCCCGAAGCCGGCGAACCCAGTGGGCGACCGCGGGGGCGTCCAGGTGGCCGGGGTCGTCGGTGGGACTGGGATACGTCAGCTCGAGGATCGCCACGTCGGCCCCAGTGAGCAGGTCGTCCAGCTGCTGGCAGTCGTTGGTATCGCCGGTATAGGCGATCGTCCTGCCGCGATAGGTGAAGCGATAGCCGAACGCGGTGAGATCGAAGTGCTCCATACGCACGGCGGTGAACCGCAGGTCGCCGGCGGTGTGCTCCCCCTCGCCATGGACCTCGACGTACTTGACCGGCACGTCGGGCACGTAGCCGGCCTCCCGCATGCCCGGCCAGGCGAGGTCACACAGCGTCTCGGTCCGCTCCTCGATGCCGGAAGGGCCGACGACGTAGAGGGGACGATCGCGGTGACGGCGCACGCAGTATTCGAGCAACAAGAAGGGCAGCCCGAACATGTGGTCGGCGTGGAGATGGGTGATCAGGATGACATCGATTTCGGTGAGCTCGAAGCCGAGCCGTTGCAGCTCGACGACGGCAGTCGGCGGGAGTTCAAACAGGATACGCCGGTCGAGAAGGAGCGCGTTCCAGGGCCGGCCATCGGTCAACGCCGCACCGGACCCGAGGCAGGTCAGCGGGACTCGATCGGACAACGGTGTTCTACGTTTGCGAACGAAGGGCTTCGTCGGTCGCGCGGAGCCGGCGGACGAGCTCTTCCAGCATCCCTTGGGCGATCTGGGGGTGGTTCTCCAGCAGGCTCTTCATCGCCCACTGGGTGATCACCAGGCAGCTCGTGTCGGTCATGGCGATGACATCGGCGGTCCTCGGTGCCCCGTCGATAACGCCGAGCTCCCCGAAGAAGTTGCCGGCACTCAGCTCGGCGAGCCGTTCCCCATCCCGGATGACCTCGGCGGTTCCCTCGAGGATGAGGTAGAAGCCGACGCCGCCCTTGCCCTTTTCAACGAGCTTGGTCCCCGCCGGTGCCTGCTTCTGCACCGCCGCCTTGAGGACGCTCCGTAGCCCCGACTCACTCAGCCTCGCGAAGATCGGCGTTTTCTTCATGAGGGAGATGATTTGCTTGTCGTCCATGTGCTCCGCTCCTTTCGTCGCCCCTTCCGACCCAGAGGCCATGATATAATACGGTGATTGGCTTTTCCAGCACGGGGGAGGGGGCCCCTTTTCATGTCGTGGAGCCGCACGCTCAAACTCCGACAAACGATCCGTGCCCAACTGGAGGCGGGGGAGGAGATCGCGATGCTGTTCAGCGATCTGCGGGGATTCACGACGTACACGGCGCGCAAGGGCGATCGTGCCGCCTTCCAACTGTCCCAGGTCCACGAGGGGATCCTGCGAGAGCGGATCGACGAATACGGGATCCTGGTCAAGTCGTTGGGGGATGGCGTGATGGCGGCGTTCGAGACCCCCGATGATGCGCTTGACGCTGCGGTGGCGATCCAGGAGGCGATTCGCGCGCGCAACCGCGAGACGCCGGAGGAACCGATCGACGTCGGGATCGGGATCTCCAGCGGACGGCCCGTGATGACCGACATTGACTTCATCGGACACGCCGTGAACCTCGCGCAGCGGCTGTCGGCGCTGGCGAAAGGTGGGCAGATCCTGGTCACCGAGCGGGTCCGTGAGCTGGCGTCGCCCCGGGAAGGGCTGTTCTATGTGCCGCTCGGTCCGCGGAGCCTCAAGGGGGTCGGGGCCGAGCAGATCGTGGAGGTGGCGTGGATGCAGGAGGTCGCCCGGGTATCGGACGCGGCCGATCAGGTGACGTTGATCCTCACCGAACGGAAGACGGTCGTGGTCGAGCTGGCCAAGGATACGAAGCAGGACATCCGCGACGCGCTCGGTCATCTGCAGGAGGCTCGCGCCGAGGAGGAGGGGGCGTTCTCCGCTCTCTTGCAGCGTGCGATCGCGCGGTTCACCCAGCGGTTGATCGGGGTGTCGCTGGGGGCGTTCGGCATCGCGCGTGAGCAGGGCGTCGATCGGGTGGAGGTGACGCTACAGGGCGGGACGCTCGCGGTGGACACGCCGGAGGGGACGTTCCGGCTGCGCGGGGTTGACCGCAAGGAGGGGGCCGACTTCGTGTCGAAGCTGAACGAATTACGAGCCGGGGGAGGCCAGACGGCGGCGGTCGCTTGAATCGAAGCAGACAGACGTGTTTCTTGTCAGAAAGTATCGGAAAAACTGCTTGAACCGCATCTGGGCTTGACCTAGAATGGCGGAAAGACTCGAAGCAGGGGGGAACATGGGTAAGCGAGAGGTCCTGGAAAGCACACTCAAACAGATCAAGAAGTCGTACGGCGAAGGCTCCATCATGTGGCTCGGCGACGGGGCGCAGGTCCTACAGGTCGAGTCCGTTCCCTCAGGATCCCTTGCACTCGACATCGCCCTCGGTGTGGGCGGCATCCCCCGCGGCCGGATCGTGGAGGTGTTCGGCATGGAGGCGAGCGGGAAGACGACGCTCGCGCTGCACATCATCGCCGAGGTCCAGAAGCGGGGCGGTACGGCGGCGTTCATCGATGCCGAGCACGCGGTCGATCCGACGTACAGCCGCGCGCTCGGCGTCGACCTCGACCACATGCTGATTTCCCAGCCCAACTCCGGCGAGCAGGCGCTGGAGATCACCGAGCAGCTGACCCGCAGCGGTGCCATCGACGTCATCGTCGTGGATTCGGTCGCCGCGCTGGTTCCGACTGCGGAGATCGAGGGTCAGATGGGCGAGCCGACCGTCGGCCTGCAGGCGCGACTGATGAGCCAGGCGATGCGTAAGCTGTCGGGCGCGATCTCCCAATCGAAGACGATTGTGGTGTTCACCAACCAGATGCGTTCGACGATCAGCACATCTCGGTTTGGACCGTCGACGACGACCTCGGGAGGCTGGGCGCTGAAGTTCTATGCGTCAGTTCGTCTACAGATGTGGGGCTCGGGACGGATCGAGGAGGGGACGGAGCGCGTCGGCCACAATATCAACGTGCGGGTCGTCAAGAACAAGGTGGCTCCCCCGTTCAAGGAGGCCCGGTTCGATGTCATCTACGGCCGCGGCATCGTCCGCTCCCGCGATTTGATCAATACCGGAGAGGCGCTGGGGCTGGTCTCGCGGAGCGGATCCTGGTACTCGTTCGGCGATGAGCGACTCGGCCAGGGGATCGGCAACAGCGCGACGGCGCTCGAGGAGGATCCCAAGCTTGCCGATCGACTGGAGGCGGCGATTCGCGAGAAGGCAGGACTGGACGAGCGTCAACCCGCCAAGGTCGCCCAGGATGCCCAGGATGCCGACACGTCCGAAGCCGAAGGCTGACGCTTGGGCTGACCTGGTGCGTCTGCTGCGGGAACGGCCTCGCAGCATCTTCGAAGTCCGGGATCGGCTCGGACGTCGCGGTCACGGGCAGGAAGCGATCGACGATGCGGTCGCATCGGCGGTCGATGCCGGACTGCTCGACGATCGGGCATTCGCCAAGCTGTGGGTGAGCGATCGATTGTGGCATCACCCGTTGTCGCGAGCCGCCGTGGCGCAGGAGCTGCGGCAGAAGGGGGTCGCATCGGCGGTGATCGACGCGTCGCTCGACGAGCTGTATCCGCCGGTGCGCGAACTCGAGGTGGCCCGCGAGTTGGCTTGCTCCCGCTACGAGCGACTGCGCGGCGTCGACGCCGCACGCCGAGCGTCGCGGACGGTGCGGTTCCTGGAACGGCGGGGCTTCCGGCGGGGCACGGCACTGGAGATCGTCCGAGCGCTAGAGGCGGGAGCGAACGATGGATGACCTTCGGGTAGGGATCGGCTACGACGTGCATCGTCTGGTGAACGGCCGGGTGTTGGTGCTCGGTGGGGTGGAGATCCCGTGTGATCGGGGATTGCTCGGCCATTCCGACGCCGATGTGCTGACCCACGCGATCTGCGACGCCCTGCTCGGGGCAGCCGGTCTCGGTGATATCGGCGTCCATTATCCTGAGGAAGACGAGCGGTATCGCGGGATCTCGAGTTTGGTGCTGTTGGCGGACGTGGTGCGGAGGATCGAGGACGGGGGGCACCGGCCGCTCCATGTCGATGCCACCGTGATTGCCGAACGACCGAAGCTCGCCCCCCACCTGTCGACGATGCGCGAGCGGCTGGGAGAGGTGCTCGGGATCGGCAGCCACCGCGTCGGGATCAAGGCGACGACCACCGAGGGACTGGGCGCGCTGGGGCGCGGCGAGGGGATCGGGGCGATGGCGGTTTGCCTTATTGGAACAACTTGACGATGTCCTGGTAGGTGACCAGGATCATCACCCCGATGAGGATGACGAAGCCGATGGCATGGATCAGCCCTTCCCGCTCCGGTGCGATCGGACGGCCGCGGATCGATTCGTACAGCGCGAACGCCACCCGGCTCCCATCGAGTGCCGGGAAGGGAATGAGGTTGAGCAGACCGAAGTTGAGGCTGAGGAACGCGAGCAGGCTGAAGAAGGCGACCGCTCCCATCCTCGCCCCCTCACCGAGGAGCTGAGCGAGACCGACCGGCCCGGCGATCGCTTCCGCGGGGGCGACCTCTCCCGACACGAGTTGACGGATGCCCGAGGCGAGCAGGGCGACGTTGGTCGCGAACTGCTCGGCGCCCAACCGGAGGCCGGCGATCGGGCCGGGACGACGCCGGACGACCCCGAGATCGGCGAACGTCACTCCCTCCAACAGCCGCTCAGCGGAAACCTGGACCGGCGCGAGTGACAGCTCGTAGCGCTCCCCCTTCCGTTCCACGGTGATCGTCCCATCGACCGGAGCCTGTGGATCGTCGAAGTACACCAGCACATCCACCGCGGTGTCGACGGGGGACCCGTCGATGGCGGTGACCCGATCGCCCTCGTGTACACCGGCGCGTCGCAACGGCGCCGACGGAGCGAGCCGCGCGATCTGGTTGGTGAACGTGTTGGCGAGGAAATACGCGCCGATGACGTAGCGATCCTCGTCCTCGCGGTAGGCAGGGGTGACGGTGAAGGTGGTGGTGCGATCGTCGCGTTGGACGGTGATCGGGATCGGATCGCCGCCCGAACGCTGGATTGCCTCGGTGATGTCCTCGCGGTCGTAGATCGGCACGTCGGCGATCGACAGCACCCGGTCCCCGGGGCGCAGGGTGTCGGCGGCCGGGGTGTCCGGGATGACGTCGCCGACTTGGAGAAGCGGCATTCCAAACCCCCACAACACCAGCAAGCTGACGAGGAACGCGCCGAGCAGGTTGGCGACGGGACCGGATGCGCTGATGGCGGCACGCACCAGCGGTCGCTTGTTGTAGAGGATGCGATCCTTGGGGATCGCCGCATCGTTCTCCTGACGATCTTCGCCGGCCATCCTCACGTAGCCGCCGAACGGGATCGCTCGGAGCGCGTAGCGCGTTTCACCGCGCTGGACGGAGAGAAGCCGGGGACCGAAGCCGATGGCGAACTCCTTGACGTACACCCCGGATAGCTTGGCGGCGAGGAAATGGCCAAGCTCGTGGAGGCCCACCAATGCGATGATCGAACCGACGAACAGCAGGAAGGTCGTCATCTACGATCGGTCACCTCCATCCGCAGGAACCGCCGGGTGGTCTCCCTGATCCGTACCTCGTCGGAGAGCCGCATCCCGACGACCCAGACGATCTTCTCGCGGTCGCATAACAGCGGGAGCCGAGGGCGATCGAAGTAGGGCACCCGCTCGTTGATCAGGAAGTCCTTGAGCTTCATGCGATGCTTCATCCCGAGGGGGGCGAAGCGGTCGCCGTCCCGACGCGACCGGACCACCAGCGGGAAGAGAACGCGGTCGGCGTCCGCGACTTCGCTGCGACGGTCGGCGGACAAGTGGCGTGGCGGTCGGTCGCCCAGCTCGAGGCGTAACGCCATCGGCAGCTCGGGGATGTTGGTTTCGCCGAGGCCGACAGGTGCGGACCAGTGCCGGTTGGCGCGCTCGCGAGCGGGGGCGAACCGGATCTCGTTGCCATGGACGCGGAGGTGGAGACCGGGGAGCGACAAACGACCGTGTGATCGATTGCCCGCGACCAACCGGTCGACGGCGTCGATGTGCGCGTGTTCGATGCCGGTCAGCGTGCCACGTACCCGGCGGATCGCCTCGCGCAGCAGCCGCCCGCGCACCGGCGGTGGGATCGAGCACACCGCGTCGCGCGGTGCCGTGACCCCCGTCTCGCCGCTCGCCATTCCCAGCTCGTTGGCGAGTCGCGACACCAAAAACCGAATGGCTTCTTCCGCATCGGCGGTGAGCTCTGCTGCTCGCCCGATCGCCTCGACCGCCTTCGGGTTGATGCTGCGAAGCTCAGGCACGACGCGATGGCGGATGCGATTGCGGGCGAACGTCACGTTGGCATTGGATGGATCGTCGCGCCATGCCAGGCCGCGCTCGCGCGCATAGCGGAGTAGCTCGTCGCGCGTGACCTCGATCAGCGGCCGCACGTAAGGACGTCGCACCGCGGGGATGCCGCTCAACCCCTCGGGTCCGGTGCCCCGTGCCAGGCGGTACACGACGGTCTCCGCCTGGTCGTCGGCGGTGTGCCCGAGGGCGATCGTGCCGGCGCCGATCCCGTCGGCGACCGACCGGAGAAACGCGTACCGCGCGGTTCGCGCGGCGGCCTCGAGGCCGCCGCGAGGTGAGGCAAGGGCGTCCGGTTCGAGACGGGAGCCGTGAAACGGCACGCCGTGTCGGTCAGCGAGCCGGCGGACGAACGCGGCGTCCTCGCTTGAACCTCCACGAATGCCGTGGTCGAGATGGGCGATATGGAGTGTGATGTCACGGTCCGGAGCCAGGCGGTAGAGAAGTTCGAACAGAACGACCGAATCGACGCCGCCGGAAACGGCGACGACGAGTGATCCGCTGTCGGGCAGCATCCCATGGCGATCGATCGTGGTGCGAACCCGTTCCAGAAGCATGATCCCGATTGTGTCGGCATGCTGTCGCGAAATCAACGGTTGGCCGGGGAACCGAGTCTACGGTAGGCTGCGTCCGTGATCCGTCGAGCGGTTCTCTTGGTCGTCATCTGGGGTGCCCTGACGGGAGGTGTCGGGGCGCAAGTTGCCGCGCCGCTGGATGCGTCGGGGGCGATGATCCTGATGCCGCCGGGGGCGACGCGGATCGACGGAGAACATGGCCTGGACGGAACCTCGGTGCGCATTGATCGGATCGTCACCTCCCGGTTCCAGCTGTCGGTGACGTTCTCGACGCACGAGCTGTTCGATCTCGGCGCGAAGCTGGTGGTGATCGATGACCTGGTGCCGCTGTTCCTTGCCGGGGTGGGGGGAGTCGATCGGATCGGCTTCGTCGCCACGCTGTTCTTCGGACCGGTGCGGTTCGATGGAGGACGAGTGTGGGGCACGAGGCCGTCACGGTGGGGGCGGATCGCGCTGACGCTTGCGCCCCGGTGGACCCTCACGCTGGGGGTGGACGCGCCAGCAGACGATGAACGCGTCGCCCACGTCGGCGTGCGCCTGTTCCCAGGAAGCGACCGGATGTGGGAGATTGCGGTATCGCTGCGGACTGACGGTCTCCGGCTGAGCGCGGGGGGGTGGCGATGGTAGGGCGAGTGCTGGTGGGCTTCGTGGTGACAGGAGTGTTATCGTTGGGCCTGCTCGCCGAACCGCTGACGATCCTGTACACGAACGATCTTCATCAGCGGTTCGGACGGCTCGCTTCGATCGAGCGGCAGATTGGCGAGCAGCGAGCGTTGGGCGATCCGGTGCTGCTGCTCGACGCGGGAGACGCGTGGCAGGACTTCCGCCGACCGCTACCGGTGGTATGGGGGGCGGACCGGATGGTGTCCTGGATGAACCGCGTCGGCTACGACGGGATGGCACTTGGCAACCACGAGACGTACCTGGGACCTCGTCGCCTCGAGGAGCTGGCCGAACAGGCGGACTTCCCGCTGCTGTGTGCCAATCTCCGGCCGGAGCGGGCCGGGACGGTGCCTTTCGCCCGGTCGGCGTCGCTCGATGTCGCCGGGATCGAGATCCGGTTGATCGGGCTCGTGACGGAGGAATGGCTCCCGTACGCCGACTATCCGGGACTGCGGCTGCTGTCCACAGAGGAAGCGCTTTCCGACGAGCTGTCGACCAGGAAACCCGAGGAGTTGATCGTCGTGGTGGGGCACGTATCGCTCGATGTGGCGAGCGCCATCGCCGCCACGGTCCCCGAAATCGATGTGTTCATCTCCGGCCATTCTCACGAGCGGACGGTTGCACCGGCGACGATCGGCGACACGTTGATCGTCCAGTCGGGTGCATTTGGGGAGCGGCTCGGCCGGCTCCGGCTCGAGGTCGACCCGGCAACCGGCGAACACCGGTTCGTCGACCACCACCTCCTGGCAACGCAGCAGACCCCGACCCCACTCGGTCGGGGCCTGCTGCGGCTGGTGCTTGTGTCGCTGGCCACCGTGGCGGCGGTGCTCGCTGTTCTCCTCTAGCTAGAAGGCGGCGGAGAACCCGAGGCCAAGGCCGTCTTCGACCGTGCCGATGGTAAACCCCTGCTCCTTGGCGACGTTGTAGGCGTCCAGCCCGCTGTACAGCCCCCATGCCAGGTGAACCAACCCGACCAATGGGTAGCTGTAGTAGCCCAACGGCAGCAGCCCCACCAAATAGTAGGTGCCGATATCGAGGGCCACGGCGATCCCCAGGTGAAGGAACGCCTTGTCGACTTGGTTGTTGAGAAACTGCCCCAATCCGGGCAGGGCCAATGACGCGATGCCCGGAATCCATGCCTGACTCGGCGGCAGCGGGTCCACTTGTCCGAACGCTCCCAGCCCCATGGCCAGCAACCCGATCCCACACACAACCCCCACGGCCTTCTTCATGCGGTTCCTCCTCTGTGGTTGTTCTTCGCTTTGGCCTACGAGTTCAGCCTCTCCAGAACCTCGTCGTCGACGTCGAAGTTGGCGAACACCTCTTGGACGTCTTCGTTCTCGTCGAGGGCGTCGATGAGCTTGAGCACCTTTTCGGCGGAGCCCTCATCGACGTGAATCGTGTTCTTGGGAAGCATCGTTGCCTCGGCGCGAATCGGCGTGATGCCTTGCTCGCGGGCGGCTTGGGATAAATCGGGAACGAGCGACGGATCGCAGGTCGCTTCGATGGTGTCCCCCTGATCGTCGATCTCGTCCGCGCCGGCCTCGATCAGGGCCATCTCCAGCTCGTCCCGATCGATGTCGTCGGGAAGATCGGCGAGCACCACGACTCCTTTTCGATCAAACAGCCAAGCGACGCTTCCTGCCGACGCCATATTGCCCCCGTGCTTGCTGAAGATGTGGCGCACCCCCGCCGATGCCCGGTTGCGATTGTCGGTGACGACGCGAACGAGAACGGCGACGCCGTCCGAGGCATACCCCTCATACGTCGCCTCTTCATAGCTGACTCCCTCGAGATCCCCGGTGGCCCGCTTGATCGCTCGATCGATGTTGTCCTTCGGGAGATTGGCCGCCTTGGCGCGTTCGAGTGCCTGGGCGAGGCCTGGGTTGTTCTCGGGGTTGGGATCGCCGCTACGCGCCTGTAGCGTGATCTCCTTGATCAGTTTGCCGAACAGATTAGAGCGCTTCTTGTCCTGGCGCTCCTTCCGATACTTGATGTTGGCCCACTTGGAATGTCCGGCCATCCGCGTCCCTCCAGATGTAAGCGAAATCGAACTATGATAGCCCCCATGCGGGCTTGGGACAAACGGAGGAGCCCCTGTTGACAACTGTCGGCCGGTCGGAGCAGGGTGAGGAGGAGGAGGGAGTGAGATGCGGAGACGACGGCAGTGGGGGGCGTGCGCGGGCTTGGTCGCGATGGGTCTGTTGCTCAACGGATGTCTGTTCAACGTCTTCCAGACAGCGCAGATGGTCCGTCGGGATGATGTGGCGTTCGTGGTGGGAGCCGGGCTTCTCGACGTGGGGTTCGAGGAGGAGGGGGCGTTGTGGGCCGCGACCCCGCAGGCGCGAATGGCGTTTGGGATCTCCGACGACCTCAACTTGGGATTGCAGACGGGGATGATGATCCCGTTGACGACAGGATCACTGGGTTGGCTGGGGGCGATCGCTGATCTCAAGCTCTCGTGGGTGAAGGAGCCCGAACGGTTCGCTTTGGCGGCGGGATTCGGTGGTGGCTATTCCTTGGAGACGCTGGGGTGGGGCGTGTTCGGGGAGCTGTTTCTCGACAGCGACCTCCCGGGACTGCCGCTGTTTCTTGTCTACCAGCCGACCATGCCGCTGGCAACAAACGGCTTCGAGCTATGGCATCATGTCGCCGTTGGGCTGAAGCTGTGGCTCTCCGAACGAGCACGGCTGCTCGTCCAGGTCGATCTGCGCCTGCCCCTGATCAGTGTCGGGTTCGCCGTGGATATCGGCCATCGTCCGCTGGCGGTGCACCGAGGCCTCTAACGCACCGTGGCTGGGCGAACGAGATTGGGGCCGGGGACGGCCGATGGGCTGGGCACGG
>CAZLER010000046.1:0-14377 GCA_964558595.1 uncultured Thermotogae bacterium | reverse complement strand
GCGGCCGTGTCGCAGCGCTCGATCGCCAACTGGATTCACAAGTTCTGCACCACGGACATCGGCTACTACTTCAACGCCGACCAGTTGGGGACCGATCCGTGGGCGGAAGGCGGCAGCGACAAGCTGTGGTGGCACTCCCCGCTTCGCTACGCCGATCGCGCCCGCACCCCGACGTTGTTCCTCCACGCCGAGCAGGATTACCGCTGCTGGCTGCCGGAGGGGATCCAGATGTTCACCGCGTTGCGCTATCACGAAGTACCAACCCGGCTTGTCATGTTCCGCGATGAGAATCACGAGCTGTCGCGCAGCGGCAAGCCGAAGCACCGACTCCGACGGATGCAGGAGATCGTCGACTGGTTCAACCGCCACCTGGGCAACGAACCGGACGACTAGGCGTCTCGCCCGGCCCGACGAGAGGCACTCCGTGCGGTCAGTCGTTGGAGGGCGGTGAGCCGTCTACCTCGGCGGGGGAGGCGTCCTCCGCGGCCTCGCCGTCGGTGCCCTGCAATCGCTCGAGTTCGTCGATCTTCTGCTGGATCGCCTGCTCGTCGCCGACCCGCTCGAGAGCGAGGCGAAACTCGGCCAGCGCCTGGTCGAGGAGGTCGTCGATCTGGGCCTGTAGTCCCTCGATCCGCTCGGCCTGCTCGGGGGTGGACTCCTCAGCCGCTTGCAGTTCCTCGAGTTCGGCCTGGGCGTCGTACAGCTTCGATTCGTAGGTCGTGCCCAGGATGTAGGGGAGGTACGGTTCGTCGACCGTGCCCTGTTGGCGCAGCTCCTCGAACGCTTCGATCCCCCGATCGACGTCTTGCTGCCGTGTCCACATCGCGTTGACGAGCGGCAGGCGAATATCGAATGTGGCCTCCTCGTAGACCTCGTCGAACCACAGCTGCATCCGCTCGTTGCGGATCTGTTCCTCGAGATCGGCACGCACCTGATCGGCGATCTCTCCCAGCTGGGGGTTGGTGGCTTCGCGATGGTCGGTCAGCTTGATGATGTGGAACCCGTACTGCGTTTCCACGATATCGCTGATCTGGCCCACCTCGAGGGCGAAGGCGGCTTCTTCGAACGCCGGCACCATCCTCCCCCGTGCGAACCAGCCGAGATCGCCGCCGCTTGGTCCGCTGGGGCCGGTGGAATGCTCCCGGGCCATCGCGGCGAAGTCGGCGCCACCTTCGGTCAGGTCATCGCGGATCTCTTCGGCCTGTTCCTGGATGTCGGCGACCAGCTCCTCACGGACGTCCTCGAGTTGGGGCGCTTCCTCGCCCGAGCCGTATTCGTCTTCGTGCTCGGCGAGATATGCGATGAGATCCTCGTCGGAGGTGCCCAAGAGGATGTGCGAGGCCTTGACCTGCTCCTCCGTCTGGTAGTCGGCGCGGTGTTCTTCGAAGTACGCGGCGAGGTCCTCTTCGGTGATCTCCACCGGATCGGAGATCGTTCGGCGGACGGCGTCGAGGGTGAGCTGCCAACGGACGCTGTCCCGTCCGGTCTCCTTGAACGATTCGAACGTCGTCCCCTGTTCTTCGAGGTAGGCGATGAACTCCTCCTCGGTCCATCCTTGCCCGGCGAGGAACACCGCGTACTGGCCTTCGAATTCCGCCTGCACGTCCTCCTCGCTCGGCTCGATGCCACGGTGCTCCGCTTCCTCCTCGACGAGGATGGCGGCGGCGACGCGACGGAGTGCCTCGGCCTTCATCTCCAATTCGAACAACCGGCCTTCAGCGCCGGCCAGCAGCGTATCGAGGCTCATCCCGAACTGCGCGTACATCTGCGCGTATTGGTTCATCAGGGTTGCCTCGGCGGCATCGAGCTTGTCCTGGTAGGCCGGCCTGCCGTTGACGTACGCGATCACCTTGCCATCGGAGGGTTGCGACTCGTCGTCCTCTGCCGGGACGTCGCGGTCGGCATCGGTCGCTTCGGACGGTCCATCGTCCGCCGGGGGCGTCTCTTCGGGAGAGTCCGCCGCCTCAGTGGCCGGATGATCGGTGTCGGCCACCGTGGTCTCGGGTGCCTCGGCAGTATCCTCCGATGGGGTAGATCGATCCCCGCAGCCGACCAGCAGGGCCGCGACGAGCAGTAGGGCTGCAAGCAACATCAACGAGCGAATCCGCATAACCGCCTCCTTCGGGCGCCTCAGTTTACGGGGATCAGCGCCGAGCAACCAGGGGAGCTGGCGCCGTCGGCGCGTCGAGGGGGTCTTCATCCGGGTCTCCAGCTTGTTGCGCACCCCGTGTTTTTGCCCGAGCGCCGAGCGCTTGCTCGTACCGTTCCAGGAAGCCGGTGACTGCGCCGCCGTCGAACGCGATCAGCTCCCCGTAGCGCCCACGACATCGCCGTAACGATCATGTCGTCCCCGATCGTCGATGAGCCTCCGACACACGGCGAGCATCCTGGCCGGGTCGCCCGTTCCGCCGCTCATACGCCAGTTGAGCGCCACCGTCGACACAAGCGCGGCACCACCCACGGTCCGGCGAGCGTGCCCAGTCGTGGAGGGTGTCGTCATCGATCCCACCGCGCCCCCACACGGGACCGAACAGATGACGGGCCAACGAGTCGGTGGGGCACCACGAATCGATGCCGTCGCCCAACAGCTCCATCTCGTGTCTTCCCTGCGCACCGAACGCCGACGGGTGGTGGCGGATGACCGCGTCACAGATCCCGCTGCTCGGCCCGCACTCGTGCACGAGGATCCGGTCGCGGGCATCTTCCCCCGATGCGGTGGTCTGGCGGGAGAACGGCTTGCGCAACCGGTCGACGGTGGGCGCCTTGCGCACGGGCAGGGAACGCATTGCCTGGTCGATCTCGCTGGCAACCCGCCGCGGGTCCACACCGGATGCTACCCGATCGGTCGCCGCCACAGCTGGCCCAATCGCCGCCGATCCCGCATGTGGTCGGATGCGTCCAGCTTGTGGTCGCGATGGGGGACAGACCGGCGGTTTGAGGAGTGGTCCTTACGTGGTCGCTCTGCTCGGCGCAGCCACCGGCAGCCGTTGCCATCGAGCGCTTCTCCACATTGCCAGCTACCTTCTCAACCGCGCGCTTCCACGAGCGGTGATGTCCCTGCCACCGACAGCGAGGAGGGCTTCGCGAAAACGTCGGGTGCGCTAGGCGAAGAACGGCCCCAGCGTCTCCTGGAGGATCTCGGCGCTCAGCCGCCCTCCGGTGCGATTGCCAGTACCTCGGCGATGTGTGGCGTGGTGCGGATCGCTGCTCCTCCCCGCCTGTTTGCTGAGCGGCAGCCGCACGACGCCAGAGGTTCGATGCGGAAGCCACAGGTGGGGGATGGGCATCGGCGGAGGTGATCGGGACGGTGGGATGGTCGAGCCGGGTCGCGGTATGGGCGAACGCGCGAGCGGTGTTTCCGGCCAACGCCAGCACCCGACCTTCGATCCCGTGCTCGCGGCAGCCCAGGATCGTTGGAAGCACCTCGAAGTCCTTGAACGATCCCGTCGGATGGTTCGCTCCCAGGTCGGGAGCATATCCCGTGGAAGGCAATCGTCAGCTGCTGTAACCCCACCGTGGCGACAAGCCGGGTGCTGCGATAGACTGCCGGACCTACCTCCGTCTCGACGGCGGCATCACAGGGGAGTCAATCGAGAACGTCGCACAGGTCGCGCGCTGTCCCGGCCGAAACACAACCACAGCCTACTCCGAGCGGAGCAGGGTAGGGCATCGGCGCCGTCCAGTCTGCGGGCATGGTGCGCGTTCACGGCGTGACATCCGGTGCAGCGCAACCGCAGCCCGGAGCCCTCCATTCGCCGATCCTCCCGATCGAACGCCGAAGGCTACCGGGATCGCTCGAAGAACCGGGCGATGTCGACGCCAAACGAAGCCAGCGACGCCTCATCGAGGTAGAACATGTGCCCCGCCTCGTACTCGTGCATCTCCACGTTGTCGCGGTGCTCGGGATCGAGATTCAGATGGCTCAGCATATACTCGGTGGCGAATGACGGCGTCGCCAGGTCGTACGTTCCCTGCCCGACAAAGACCTTGGTGAACGGGTTCTTGGCGATCGCGGCTCGCAGCGCTTCGCCGGTGGCGGGCATCGATCCCTTCTCCCATTCCCACCGTTTGTTGACCTCGCAGTTCAAGGTCTCGTAGGGCAGATCGGTCTCGATGCCCAGCTCCGATCGGACGTAGTCGTTGAACACGGACGTGTACGGCGGCGTGATCGCCAGCATCGAGGGATCGAATTCGGGGCGCTCGGTGACTGTCACCGCTTCGATCCCCTGGAAACGAGAATCGAGGCGGCCGATGCTCCGCTTGCGGCCCCGCAGCAGCTGCTTGCAGAAATGGAGGATGTTGATCCTCAGGTTGGTCCCCAAGACGTAGTCGAGATCGAGCCCAGTGTACGCCGCCAGCCGCTCGCCGACCTCGCGGCGGCGATTCTCGGGCAGCCGGTCGCCCTGCATCAGCGCGACCGTCAGCTCCTGCTCCGCCCATGGCTTTACTTCAGAGAGCAGATCGTCGAGCGCACGCCGCTGCAGTTCGCCGGACAGCACGCCATGATACCGAGCGGTCGCGGCGTAGGTGGGCACGAACAGCTGGAACGGCAGGTCGTTGGACGGCATGAATCGGATCGCGCCGAAGTCGAGCACGGTGGAGATCAGTACGATCCCGTTGAACGTGATCCCCTGGTCCACCAGATCCCCGGCCAGGCCGGCGGCGCGCGTGGTGCCGTAGCTCTCTCCGGTGAGGTACAGCGGCGACGCCCAGCGCCGATACCGGGTCAGGTACAGACGGATGAACTCGCCAACCGACTCCAGGTCTCCCTTGAAGCCGCAGTACTTCTTGTCGAGGTCATCGCTGACCGCCCGGCTGTACCCGGTCCCGACCGGATCGATGAACACCAGATCGGTGCGATCCAGCCACGTGTGCTCGTTGGGGACGCATCGGTACGGAGGTGCGGGCATCCATCCCTCCGGCTCCATCGCCACCCGCTGGGGGCCGAGAGCTCCCATGTGCAGCCATACCGATGAGGACCCAGGGCCTCCATTGAACGCGAAGGTGAGGGGACGGTCGCCGGAGTCACCCTCCCGTTCCAGCTCATAGGCCGTGAAGAAGATTTCGGCTTCAGTGTCGCCGTACGCGTCGCGAAGCGGGAGCACCCCTGCCCGCGCCGTATAGGTCAGCGTGCGGCCGGGCAGCGCGAGCTGGTGGTGGGTCTCGACCGGTTCGATGCCCGGCAGCGTCCGCCTCTTCTCGTCCGGGGAACGGCTGGATCCGTCGGGGGCCTCTGCCTTGGGCTTCTGCTCGCTCATGGTGATCCTCTCCTCTGTGTGGGGGAGCGCCGGTGGCCGCCTCGGGGGCGTCGCCGAGCGCCGACGCTTCGGCGGATGATACGAGTTGGCGGCGTGGATTCGACAACCGGGAGGGGATGGACGGTGATCGTGGTATGGTGGAAGAGGGGAAGCTCCACGATCCTGTGCGGTTCTGCGCGCAGTGCCCGACGTGTCGGTACACGGGAGGTGCAACCCGAAAGCGATTACGTTGCGCGGTCGCCGGGCCGCCCAGTGGCTGTGCCCGTTCTGTCGACGGGCGAACCGGCGGCTTGGCCGCGACTTCCAGCGCAGCGGCTGCTGAACGGGGGATCCGATGGGCTACGTCCTGAGATGCTCGGGATACGACCTGGTGAGAAACCGATAGCGTCGCCGCAAGAGGCTGTCGTCAACGAAGTCACCGCCGGGATGAGGCGTACCGGCGACTGGTCCGGCCACCCCCCACCACGGGTTGCCCCTGACGCGGTCGCCGTCGGTAGGGTCCTGGAAGACGGCGATCCGGTGAGCGCCGTCGCGCTCTCCGCGGCGACGGCCGCCCGGCTGGAGGCGACCGGGCTCCCCTACGCGCAGTTCTCCCTCCAGAACGACCCGTTGACCTGTGCGGCTGCCATCGAGGTGATTGCGGCGATGAAGGAGGATCGGCTCGTGGAGCCGTCCGCCCGGGTCGGCGAGCGGCTGCTGTCGGGGCTGCGGGCGCTCGCGACGGTCCCCGATGGCATCGACGAGGTGCACGGACGCGGGTTGAGGATCGGGGTCACGCTGGCCGAAGGGATCCCCGTCGAGGCGGTGTATCGGTCGCTGCTCGACCGGTGGGGACGGATCGGCGGCTGAAAGCCGTCGTATCGGCTGCTTCGCCGCATGCCGCCGTGGACGGTGGCGGAGCGCGAGGTCGACTGTCTGGTCGATGCCACCAGACGGTAAGCATGGTCCAATCGCGTGGCACGGGGCGAGATGACGTCCGCCACTTCGGGGGATACGATGCCCCTTCCCAACAGGAGGTCGGGATGACGAGGCAGGCACGGATCGTGCGATGGGTAGTGGTGGTGGCTTTCCTGGCGGCGGGTGCGGCCGCCGCCGGCCTCCTGTGGACGGGAGGCGAGGCGCCGAGCCGGGTCGAGACCGCCCGGGGTGAGAGGGTGGAGCTGTACGGGCGGGGAGTGTACCGGTATGACACGGTGTTCATGGGCGCGGGCAACCGTGGCGTTGACGCGGTGGTCTTGCTGTTTGCCCTCCCGCTGCTCCTGGGTGCCGCCTTCCGGTACCGCCAAGGTTGCCGCCGCGGGGGTATGATTCTGCTCGGTGTGCTCGGCGATGTCCTGTACGTCTACGCGACGATGGCGTTAGGGGCGGCGTACAACCCGCTGTTCCTCGTCTACGTCGCCCTGTTCGGCCTCGGGATGTACAGCTTCGTCACGCTGTTCGACGCGCTTCGAACCCAGCCCCCTCCCGACGAGCTGCTCCAGCGCCTGCCGTGCCAAGGCCTGTCGGGATTCCTCCTGGTTGGTGGGGCGCTAACCCTGTTCGTGTGGATCGCACCGCTGATCACATCCCTGATTGCCGCCCGCCCGCCGCAGCTGCTCGACCACTACGCCACGATGGTCACCTACGCGCTCGACCTGGCCGTCATCACGCCGGCGACGTTCCTCGCCGCCGTCGCGGTCTCGCGCAGGCGGTGGACCGGCTACCTGCTGGCGACGACCTTGCTGGTGCTGCTCGCGTTGCTGCTGCCCCAGATCATCGCCCAGACGGTCTTCCAGCTAGGCGCTGGAATCTCGTTCACCACCGGCCAGCTGGTGGGACCGATCGCCGGCTTCGGTGTCCTCGGGGCGATCGCGATCGGCCTTCTGATGACGATTGGCGTCCGGATCGGGGGCGCGACCTCGCCCCGGCGCGATCCCCGCTGAGCCGGATGACTTGGGCGACCTCGTTCGCAGCCAAGGGGCAGCGGCCAGCACGATGCCGGTCAGCCCAAGCTGCACGGCGCTGGTTGGTGCCCCGGCAACCAACGCGGTCGGCGCATTGAACAGCGCGTGGATTCCGACCGCGAGCATCAGGTTCCCCGTACGCAGGTACAGAACGGCGAACAGCGCGCCCAAGCCGAGCAGCCGGAACAGGTCCAGCGGATACGCTGTCAGCGGGGTCCCCATGGAGATCCGGTTGGGAATGTGGATCAGGGCGAACACCGTCTGCGAAGCGAGAACGGCGAGGAACAGGCGCAACGCCGGCCGGCGAGAGCGTATCCGATGGAAGAGCTGCGGCAGCAGAAAGCCGCGAAACGCGATCTCCTCGAACAAGGCGTTGCCGGCGAGCTGGGCGAGCAGCGGTCCGAGCGCCGAAGCGACGGCGGTGCTCGTCCACGCCGGAGCCCACCGGATCGGGATTCCGCGGGCTGCCAGGATCGTCAGCGATAGCCCCTGGGCGGTGCCCCACACGGCCAGTGTGGCGACCAGCCCCCGCCCCACCGACCGCGGGGGGGCGAGGAGCTGCGCCGCCCGGAGCCGTCCCCATCCAAGCAGGATCCCGCCGACGCAGATTCCCAACAGCCCGACGTTGGCGACGAGTGTCGGACGGATCATCCCGTGGGTTGCCGCGGACAGCGGATCGAGCCACGGCGCTCGGAACACCACCAGGTTGATCAGGAGACTCAGGGCCACGTACGTCGCCAGGAAGGCGATCACCACCGGCCATCGGACGTGCGGCTGGGTGAGCAACAGCCGTTCGGTACGGTCTAGCTCGGCCTGAAGCTTCCGCCGGAGCGACGCGATCATGCCGCCGATTATCCGGCGCGTTGCCACCGCGTCAACAACGGCACGTGCTGTCGTTACGGCGAGGCTCCGAACGATTCGGTGAACGCGAATTGCCCGGTCCGGAAGAGACGGACACATGCCGCCGCCACGTCGCTGTCATACCGTGTAATCCCATGCTGCTCGATCTCGGCGAGGGCCGCGTCGACTCCGATGGCCGGACGGTACGGACGATGCGAGCACATCGCCTCCACCACATCGGCGACAGCGAGAATCCGCGCCTCGAGCAGGATTTCGTCTCCACGCAGCTGGCGAGGATAGCCGGTGCCGTCGAGGCGTTCGTGGTGCTGATGAACGATCTCGTCCAGCGGCCAGGGGCTATCGACGATCTGCAGGATCTCGTGGGCGACGGTGGGATGCATCCGAACCAGGCTCATCTCGGCCTCGCTGAGACGGGCAGGCCTGGCGAGGATCTCGGCTGGCACCGCCAGCTTGCCTATGTCATGCAGTAGGGTGGCCATGCGCAATCCGTCGATCCGTTCTTCCTCCAGACCGAGTTCGCTGGCGATAGCGCACGCCAGCTCGGCGACCCGACGCTGGTGCCCGGCGGTGTACGGGTCGCGGATTTCTGTCGTCATGGCGATCGCGGTCACCGCTCCATACAGTGTCGATTTTAGCTGCGCATTGGCTCGTACCAGACTGTGAAACAGCTCGGCATTCTGGATCGCCACCGCAGCGACGTTGGCCAACGCCCCCAGCAGCTCCACGTCCTCCTCGGTGTAGTCGGCTGGCTGCACGCTCTGGACCTGCACGATCCCCACCGTCTCGCCCCGAAGCTTCATCGGAACCAGAATCGCTGAACGTGTCGTGATCTCCTCCTCGATCTCCTCGCGGGTTCCCTCGAGCAGCATTCCCTCGTCCTCCGAGAAGCTGTGCACGGTTCTGGTCTGTTGCATGGCGCGGACGAAGTCGGGCAGATACAACGGCTTCCCGGTGCGGATGACCTCGCTTTGTATGCCATATCCGTCGTCTTCGAGGGGAATGACAGGGAACGCCGAGACATCGTGAGCGACCCCGTCGGCGATCAGGAAGCGAGCGCGTATCTCCCGGCTCGGCACGTCGTAGGAAGACACAATGAACGCGTTGGCGGTCATCAAGCTGGCGATGTACCGGTGGATGGTCTCGTACAGCTCCGAAAGATCGTTTGTCTGGCCGAGCATCAACGCGAAGCTGGTGACCAAGCGTTGCTGCTCCAGCAGGCGAGTGAGCTTGGCTTCATCGCTTGCTTGTTGCTGGCGTTCCTGCATAGGCTCGAGTATAGCACGGCGGGCGGGAGTGCCGTTCGTGCATGGCGAAGGGATCTCGGATCATGGTTCAGCCACCTGCGCCATGGCCTATGGGCATCCGCGAATCCTGCCGACGCGGGGCGACATCCCTACGGCTTCGGGTGCCCGTCTTCTCACGGTCTCCTTAGCCGAGCGCCACCAGCCAGAACAGGAGCGCCAGCGCGGCGGCCAGCGGGGTCATCAGCGACCGCTCGATCTGGCTGCGCGAGATCGCGTTCATCCCGGTGCCCAGCATGGTGTAGCCGACGAAGAACCACACGATCACCCGCACCGCCGCTGGTTCCGGTCCCGGGGGGACGAGCGCTGCACGGGCCAGCGCCGCCCATGCCGCCAGCGCCAGCAGGAACGCTGCCATGACGCTGGCCCACCGCAACGGCCGAGGGAGCACGCGGTGGCGACCGCCCCACGCGGCACGAGCCCATGGCATTCCGACCGCCAGCGCCAGCTCGAAGGCGATCAACCCTGTCAGGAGACACGCCGCAGCGATGGCGGCGATCGCTTGGAGATCCATGTCGCCTCCATGGTACCTCGCAACGTCATGAGGGCAACAACACTGTACCCTGTGGTGCGTCCTCGCCCACTGGAGGGACGATCGGCTACGATGGGAACGCTGGGGGTGCCATGCTGCCGGAGTTCGATCGTTCCGAATCGTTGCGCGCCGACGGGGCGCGGCTCGCCGATGCGCTCGGCGACGCTAGCGCGTGCTTCATCATCTTCCACGAGGACCGCGCCCTGGTACACCCCGAACGCATGGAGCCCGTAGTCCTCCGGGGCGATCGGCTCCGAACGCTCGGCATCGATCTCCAACGGGCGGTGCTTCTCGGGTTCGATGGGGAGCTGCCTTGGTTCGGGATCGATGTGGAGGAGGAGACCGTCTCCGGTTGGGCCGAAGCCGGAGCCGAGCTGGTGGCATTGCGGGCGATCGATGTGCCGGTAGCGTCGGACGTCTGGGGGCTCCTCGCGCAGGCTCGAGCACTACTTGCCTGGAATCGAAGCACCACGCATTGCCCGAGCTGCGGCGCGCCGACCGCAGTCCGCCAGGGAGGCTACCAGCGTGCCTGTCTCGATCCCGCCTGCGGGCGGGTTCTGTTCCCCCGCACCGATCCGGCGGTGATCGTCCGGGTGATGCGCAACGGACGTTGCCTGCTGGCGCGGTCGCACCGCTTTCCATCGCCGCTGCGGTCGGTGATCGCCGGCTTCGTCGAGCCGGGAGAGAGCTTGGAGGGTGCGGTGCACCGCGAGGTCGCCGAGGAGGTCGGCCTCGAACTCGGCGACGTCCGGTATCTTGGATCCCAGCCGTGGCCGTTCCCGACGTCGCTGATGATCGGCTTCGAGGCGACGTCGCTCGCCGACGATGTTCGGATCGACGGCGTCGAGATCGATGCCGCCGGGTGGTACACGCGACAGGAGGTCCGCGAGGCGGAAAGGAGCGGCGAACTCCGGCTGCCTAGCCCAAAGTCGATCGCTCGGCAGATGATCGACGGCTGGCTGGCCGGCCGATCGGGGCTGTAGCCGGCGAAGCGAGTTGCCTCCTGGATGGAGCGCGCCGGCGCCGCCCCGAAGATGCGCCCTCCCCGAGGTCGTGGGTACAATCGGAGCATGGGTAGACTGATCGGTATGGTGGTCGGATTGATGGTGGCTGGCTTCGTCCTGGCCGGTGTGATCTGGCTGCTGTGGTGGCTGTTCGTCGTCGCCGCAGTGGTCGGGGTGGCCGGGCTGGTCTGGCGGGTCGTCACACAGCGGTAGCCGTCCGGGGCGCGGGCGGGGAGACTCCCCGGGAGCCGGGCGTCGAGCGGGGTCGCGGCGGCTAGGCGGTCGGAGTCTCCGGCGTGGGGAACGACGGCTTCAGCTCGTCGAGCCACGCGTTCACCGTGGCGGTGACCGCTTGCGGGTCCTTCATCTGGGGGGCGTCGAGCGACAACCGGCCGATCACGCGCGATCCCACCAGGGATCGCTCCATGTTTGCGAAGGTTCGCTTGTCCCCCATGCCGCCCATGGTGCAGAACAGCCCGACCGGTTTGCCTTCCAGCCGAGCGGTGGAGAGGAAGACCTGCATGGCAGGTGCGGGGCTCAGCTTCCATACCGGTGTTCCGACGAACACCAGGTCGTATTCGGCTGGGGAGCGGCCCATCGGCTGCAGCACCGGTCGCTTCCCCAGAATCGCGTCCATCGCCGAGCGCAGGTTTCCCGTCCGTCGCTCCACCTCCAGGATCTCCTCGAGGTCCGCGTCCAGGGGGTGGGCGATCCGCTCGGCCACCGCCTTCGTGTTGCCCGTCTTCGAGTAGTAGATCACGAGCGCCTTCATCGTCGTGTCCTCCTCTGGGTCCTCATGAAAGCTTACTGCGAATCGGCCGACGCAGGACAACGGACGCCAGCTGGCGGACCGCGGTCGTGGGGTTTGGATCGTTCGGCGAAACGCTACGGGGGTGTTGCCGGATCGGTGACGCCGAGCCGCTGCTGCGCAATCTGCTCCGCCGTCACGTCGGGATGGCGATACCGATGGCCGGATGCGGCGATTCCGCCCGCGATCGCGGCGTGAGGGCACCAGGCATAGCAGGCGAGGCAGCTCTGGCAACGATGGTGCCATGCCGGAAAACCGTCGATGATCTCGATGTTGTTCACCGGGCAGACGCGGGCACAGGTTCCGCAACCGTTGCACCGTTCGTCGACCACGAACGAGCGATCGGTCGTGGGGATCAACGCCTCGAGATCGAGCCCCGAGGGCGAAGACAGCTGCGACAGCTTCGCCAGTTGGCGGGCGGTCGCCCGGCGAAGCGGCCCGGTCAGCGAAGCGGTCAGAACCTGGATCGGCGTGTTGGTGTAGGACATCCCCATCTGTCGGGAGGCCACCGATCGTGCGATGGTGGTGATCCGTTTCTCGGCGCGCGTCAGCACGCGGCGCGGCTGCTCCCACGGCTTACGGAATGCATTCTGCGGCATGTGAACCCCGAAGCCGGCCGCAAGCCGCTCACCCCGAGATCGGAGCGTGTCGTCGAGCGTGCGAAGCGATCCCCCGGCGGCGCCACCATACGTCGCCGCCGCGAACAGGTAGCCGTCTGGCGGGGGATCGACCGACTCGACGAACCGACGCACCAGATTCGGGAGCCCGGCGTAGTAGACCGGGAAGACCAGACCGATTGCGTCCGCGCTCGCCGCAGCCGCTTCGCTGCCGGTGGCTGACGCCATCGGCATGATCTTCATCCCCAGCTGCTCCGCGAGCCGCATCGCCACCCACAACGAATTCCCGGTCCCCGAGAAGTAGTAGACCACACCGTTTCCCATACCCCTCCCGCGTTACCCTCGCCGCATGATCGAAGCCGGTCCTACCCCTGTCAAGCGGACGGCTGGGGTTAGGGGGTGTGGGCAAGGGCGAGGCGAACGAGGCGCTGGAGGGCGCGTTGGTGACTGGTGGGACGGAGGTTCTCGAAGGTGACGGTTTCGCAGCCATTGCATCGCGCGAAGTCGGCGATCGTGTCGGCGAGCTTCGGCAGGATGTCGGCAATACGGGCGATCGCCGGCTCGAATCCGAGCTTGCGGACGATCAGCGTCTTGGTCTTCCGGTCGGCCTTGGGATCGAGCCGGCCGATGAACCGATCCCCGTGGAGGATGGGGAACACGAAGTATCCGTGCACGCGCTTCGCTGCGGGGACGTAGCATTCCAGGCTGTAGTTGAAGCCGAACAGCCGTTCGGTGCGGTTCCGCTGGATGATCAGGTTGTCGAACGGGCTCAGCAGCACACAGCGTTCGGGATCGGGGAGCTTGCCGACTCGGTCGAGGGTCTCCGGGGTGGTGTAGTCGGGCTGGCCGTCGACCCCCGCGATCGAGATCTGGACGATCTCGCGCTCATCGAGTAGCGAGGCGAGGGCGTTGCCGATCTCCGCGGCGCCGGCCCCGTCGATGTGCATCCGAATCTCCCGCTGGTTCGCGACGCCGTAGGCATCCAGCGCCCGTCGGACGAGGAATCGATGGACCTCGTCGTCGCTTGGCGCGTTCGTGTCGACGGTGTCGGGCAACACCCGCTCGGTGAGATCATAGATCCGTTGGAAGTTGCGCCGCGCGGTCACCATCAGCTTCCCCTGGGAGAACAGCATCTCGAGCGCCATCTTGGCCGGCTTCCAATCCCACCAAGTTCCTCGTCTACCTTGGTCGGAGGAGTGGAAATCCTTCGAGGACAGGGGGCCCTCCGCTTGGATCCGATCGAGGACGGCGTCGACGACCGTGCGGTTCTCGGTCAGCCACGCCTGGCCCCGCTCGCGTGTCGGCGAGCGCTGCATCCGCGGCAGGTAGTAGCGGAAGTCGCGGATCGGCAAGTAGGAGGCGGCGTGCCCCCAGTACTCGAACACGCGGCGGTCGACGGCGAGCAGCTCATCGAGCATCCACGGTGCGTAGTCGGAGCAGCGGGTACGAAGCGCGTGATGATGGGCCCGCTCGACGACCGAGATCGTGTCGATCTGGACGTAGCCGAGACGGTCGATCGCCCCGGCAGCGCCCTCCTTCCCTTCCGGCAGGCCGGCATGACCGTCGAGGAGCTGCGCCTGCACGGCGAGCCTGCGGGCATCACAAAGCGATAGCGATGGTGGAGACATAGCTCATCCTGTCTGCCGATCGGGTGCTGTATCCTGTCGGCCGTCTTCGAGCATACGGCATCTCCGGGGACGGCGCCGACGCCATGCCCTGCCCCTCGGCTGCCGGGCTGTTCGTGCTGTGGTGTTTCGTGTAGGCTGCGTGGACGAAAGGGAGGAATGATGAGCAACGGTCGTGGCGGCATCTGCAACGGCGGCATCGGCGGGGCGCTTTGGTTTGGAGGGTGGCTGTTCACCCTCGGCTTCGCGCAGCTCGTATGGTGGAAGGCGATCCTCGGGCTCGTGGTCTGGCCGTACTACCTCGCGGTGGTCCTGCGGTAGCTGGCTCGTAGCATCGAGGCGTACGTTCTCGGACCTTTTTTGGGACCACCGCCACCCTCCCATCTGGGTGGCGGTGGCAGGTTCCACGGCCTGAGGAGACTACAGTG
>CAZLER010000045.1:0-15551 GCA_964558595.1 uncultured Thermotogae bacterium | reverse complement strand
CTCGGCAGGTGAGATGATGCATCAAGCCCTCGAGACCCAACCGGTAGGTCGCTCCACCGAATCCGCAAACCTGCCCGATGCACACGGGGGCGAGAACAGAAGCCGCTCGAAACGGCTCTCGGGCATAGATGTTGGTCAGGTGGACCTCGACCGCGGGCAGATCGACAGCAGCGATTGCATCTCGAAGAGCAAGGCTCGTGTGGGTGTAGGCTCCCGCGTTGATCACCACGCCATCGGCCTCCTGCGCAGCTTCGTGGATCGCATCCACCAGATCCCCCTCGTGATTCGATTGCACGGTGCGAAGCTCAACATGGAGCTGCATCGCCGCTCGACGCAGGTCATCGTCGATCTCGGACAGGGTCGTCGTGCCGTAGATCTCCGGCTCACGCGTTCCCAGCAGGTTCAGATTCGGTCCATGGAGGATCCACACACGCCAGGGACGTTCCGCTGGACTAGCCTTCATGACTGCTCCTCGCTCCCAGCTCTGCCAATACGCGACGGACATCCGTCTCCGACACGTTCTCCACGCATTCTACCTTCCCGATGGCGGACGGCAGAATCCATCGCAGTCCGTCCTTGGTGCGCTTCTTGTCGTGCTGCATGGCGACGACCAGTCGATCGACGCTGATCTCGACACACCGCGTAGGCAATCTCCAGCGGGAGATCGTTTGTTCGATCTCCTCTCCCACCGCTCTCTCCAGTCGGCCGAGCCGTACCGCCAGCCTTGCAGCGACCACCATCCCGAAAGCAACGGCTTCTCCGTGAGGGACAGTGTGGCCACTAGCGACCTCCAGGGCATGTCCGGCCGTATGTCCGAGGTTGAGGACAACCCGTGCCCCCCTCTCCTCCGGATCGTCCTCGATGACTCCGATCTTGACCTGCATCGCTCGGCTCAGACGGTCCACAGCCGCTGCCGACCACCAGGTCTCCGCGGCGACCGGCGCCGAAGACAGCCAAGCGAACAGCTCCGGATCGGCCAGGATCGCATGCTTGATGACTTCGGCCATCCCACAGCGGATTTCGGCTTCCGGAAGCGTGGTCAGCAATCGCGGATCGGCCACCACCAGCTGCGGCGACCAGAACGCACCGACGAGGTTCTTCCCCTGCGGTAGGTTGACTGCCGTCTTACCCCCGATACTGGCATCCACCATGGCCAGCAACGTCGTCGGGACCTGAACCCAGCGGACACCACGAAGGTACGTGGCAGCAACGAAGCCGCACAGATCCGTCGTCACTCCGCCTCCCATCCCCACGACGATTCCCTGGCGATCGAATCCGTATTCCAGCAGCTGATCGTACAGCCGCGCGACCGTGCTCAACCGCTTGTTCGCCTCCCCGTCGGGCACCAGGCAGATCTCCACCGTGTAGCCAGCGCGATACAAGGCTTTGGCTGCCACATCGCCGTGATACGCGTGCACGGTCGGGTTGGAGACCAAGGCGACTGGAGCCGATCGCTCGATACCGCCCCCCCGCATCGCATCCCCCAACCGAGCGAGTGCCCCCTGTCCGATGCGAACAGGGTAGCTTCCGCCCGGATGGCGCACCCACAGAGTCTTCTCTCCCAGCAACTCCACCACCGACTGAGCCACCTCCGTTGGACTCTGGCCGGTCGTGTCCACATGAAGGGGAAGCGCTGCGTACGCCTCAGCCCGCCGGGCCAGCAGATCTTCAACCTGTTCTGCCAGATTCTTCCCGGGCGTCAACAAGGGTCGCACCGTGTTGCCGCGCAGTCGTCGTACCAGCTCGCCGGGCTCGCAGGTGAGACAGACGATGGTCCCGTACCGCTCGAGCAGGTCCCGGTTCCTCGCATCGAGCAGGGTGCCGCCTCCGGTGGCGATGACGAGCCCTCGCTGCGACCCGACCTCACGGCAGGCCAGCGTCTCCAGTTCACGAAAACGACCTTCGCCTTCCGCTTGGAAGATCTCGTCGATCTCACACCCGCCGTTCTCAACGATCCACCCGTCGAGATCGACGAATCGGCGCCCGAGCCGCTCGGCGACCAGCCGCCCAACGGTCGTCTTGCCCGTTCCCATGAACCCGGTGAAGACGATGTTGGCCTTGCCCATCACGCGCCCGTCCTCCGGTGTGCCTCCATCTCGGCGATGCTGTCGCCTCCGAGCTTCTCGCGCAGCGCCTCGGCCAACACCCATGCCACCATCGCCTCCCCGACGATTGACGCCGCGGGCACCGCGCACACATCCGATCGTTGGTACACCGTCGGCGCCGGGCTTCCGGTCCGCAGATCTACCGAACGTTGAGGCGCAACGGTCGTCGGGATCGGCTTCATCGCAGCGTGAACCACGACGGGCTCCCCATTGGTCATCCCCCCCTCGATGCCCCCGGCGCGGTTTGCGGTGCGCTGCGGCCTGCGAGAGCCGTCGCCGGGTACGAACGGATCGTGAACCTCGGTCCCCCTCCTGCCTGCGTTGGCAAATGCGGGTCCGATCTCGACACCCTTGACGCCGGGGATCGACAGCAACGCGGACGCCAACCGGGCATCGAGACGGCGATCCCATTGCATCACCGCGCCCAGCCCAATCGGCACACCCGTCGCAGTCACCGTGAATACTCCGCCCAGCGACTCCCCCCGTTCCCGGGCGTCATCGATCGCTGCCACCATCCGCTCCGCGGTTCCTGGATCGGGACACCGAACCGAGCTTCGCTCCGCCGCTTCGTGTTCCGCAGCCGGTGACCGTGGGGGACTGGCATTCCCCATGCCACCGCATGCGGTTCCGATCGACCGCACGTGGCTGTACACACGGATACCGAACACCGCCAACAGCTGCTTGGCCAGAGCCCCCACGGCGACACGTGGTGCTGTTTCGCGCGCGCTGGCACGCTCGAGCACGGGTCGTGCATCGTCCAAGCCGTACTTGATCATCCCGGCGTAGTCGGCATGTCCAGGCCTGGGTACCGTCAACGGTTCGAGCGTCCCCGATGCCCATCGCCGTTTCCATTCGGGCCACTCCCGATTGGCGATGCTGAGTACGATCGGTGCCCCCGTGGAGACCCCTTCGATGACACCTCCCAAGACGTCGACACGGTCCGATTCGATGGCCATGCGCTCACCTCGTCCGTACCCACCGCGGCGGCGCGTCAGCTCTCGATCCATCGCTGCCCGATCGACCGCAAGCCCGGCTGGGATTCCATCCACAATTGCCGTCACACAGGGACCGTGGGATTCCCCCCCGGTCAGCCATCGCATCGTCATGTTTCCCCCCATGCCGCTTCACACGCCGTACGCATCACATCGAGCGGTGGAGCGCAACCGGTCCACAGCTCGAACGATCGTCCACCCTGCCCCACCAGCATGTCGAGTCCCCCCAAGCCCTTGGCGCCCGCTTCGGCCGCCTGGCGAAGCAGCTTCGTGCGCCGAGGGGCGTAGACCAGGTCGTAGACAACTGTTCGATTCGGGAATCTCACGCCATCGGGCCACACGGACGCATCGTCATCAGGCCACATCCCGACGGGCGTCGCGTTCACCAGCAGCGAGCATCTCCGGACTGTCCTGACCAATCCCCGTTCGCTCAACACCCCCGCCGTGATCCGTTCGCTGTTCCGGGAGACCGCGTTGGCCGTCCGCTCGGCCCGCTCTGGATCTCGTGCCAACAGGGTGATATGGGAGGCCCCAGCGCGGAGTAGCGCCACCGTAGCGGCGCGAGCCGCTCCTCCGGCTCCAACGATGACGGTTCGCCTTCCCCTCGGATCGACGCCAGCCTGAACCAAGCCGTCGAGGAATCCACCGCAGTCCGTGTTATGCCCCGTGACGTTCCACCGGGATCCCTGCCGGTCGATCACCAGCGTGTTGACAGCGCCGGCTGCTCGTGCTTCTTCGCTGGATCGAGCGACCCTCGAACCCGCGGCCGTCTTGTGCGGCACCGTCACGTTGCACCCCCGAAACCCGAGCGCGGCAACCCCATGGACGGCCGCGTCCAGGTCGTCACGTCGAACTGGCAGCGCAACGTATCGCCAGTTCATCTCCAACGCGTCGAACGCCGCGTTGTGCATCGCCGGCGACAAGCTGTGCTCGACGGGCCATCCGATCAACCCCACCAACTGCGTCCTCCCATTGATCATGTCGGCCTCTGGAGGCGATCCAACTCCGCGAAGAACCCCGGATACGAGTCCTCCACACGCTCCGCGCCCTTGATGGTGACCGGCCCCTCGGCCACCGCCCCCGCGATAGCCAGTGCCATGATCAAGCGATGGTCGCTACGGCCGTCAACGGACTGGCCATGTAGGCGAGTCGGACCCTCGATGACGAATCCGTCGGAACGCGCCTCGATCCGTGCCCCGAGCCGCCGAAGCGATGTCACCGTACTGGCGATCCGATCCGACTCCTTGACCCGCAATTCGGTCGCATCGCGAACGGTCGTCTGTCCGCGCGCCTGCGTCGCGGCCACGGCCAGGATCGGGAACTCGTCGATCATCCTTACCACGGTTTCGCCGCCGATGTCGGTACCTCTCAGCTCGCACCCCTCGACGAGCATGGTCCCCACCGGTTCACCGGCTTCGATCCGTTCGTTCTCCACCTCGATGCGACCGCCCATTCTCCTCAGCACGTCAATCAATCCTGTGCGCGTTGGGTTGAGTCCGACGGCGGGAAGGCGGAGACGCGACCCCGGGATCAGCGTGGCGGCAACGATCCAGAACGCAGCGGCGCTCACATCCCCCGGAACGGACATGGCGATCGGGTTCAACCGATCGACCGGGGTCACATGGATCGTACCTCCGGCGCTATGAACCCGGGCCCCTGAGGCACGGAGGATCCGTTCCGTATGATCCCGGGCAGGTCCCGGCTCGTGGATCACGGTCGCTCCATCAGCGGTGAGGCCGGCAAGAATCAGGGCGCTCTTGACCTGCGCGCTCGCCACGTTCAGCTGCTGCGCCGCTCCGATGAGTCCGGTTCCGTGAATCCGAAGCGGCGCTCTTCCGGCCACCGACTCGATCCTTGCCCCCATCTGGGTCAGCGGCTCGATCACGCGCTGCATCGGTCTACGAAGCAGCTGCCGATCTCCCGTCAGGACACTGTCAAATGGCTGCCCGGCCAGCAAGCCTGCTAGCAATCGCATGGTCGTACCCGACCGAGCGCAATCCAGGGAGGTTCTCGGGGGCTGCAAGCCGCGCAGACCGGAGCCGCGGATCGTCACCAGGCCGTGCGCATCGTTGAACTCAGCGCCAACGAGCTCAAGACAACGACGCGTCGCCTCCACATCCCGAGAGACGAGCGCTCCATCGATTCGGCTCGTTCCCTCCGCGAGCGATGCTATGAGAAACGCCCGGTGGGAGATTGATTTGTCCCCCGGCACCCGGATCGTCCCTCGTATCGGCGCCTCCAACGGGCTTACGGTCCGGTTCACGTGTCCTTCACCTCGCGCCGGGCTCTCGTTCGACCTACGGTTCACGCCTTGCACCAGCGACACCTCACTGACCTCGTCCGATCGCCGTGGCGACGGCGCGGACCGATGCGCACAGATGGGCAAACCTCTCCGGGACCAAGGACTGACGTCCATCGGATATCGCTTCCCCGGGGCGAGGGTGCACTTCGACCATGAGCCCGTCCGCCCCTGCGGCGACTGCGGCCCGCGACACCGGCTCGACCAGTCTCCACCGTCCTGTTCCGTGGCTCGGATCCACGATGACCGGGAGATGGGTCAGCTCCTTGAGCAGCGGCACGGCATTGATGTCCAAGGTGTTGCGGGTGTACGGCTCGAACGTCCGGATGCCCCGTTCGCACAGGACAATCCGATCGTTGCCGTGACTGAGGATGTACTCCGCCGCCATCAGCAGCTCCTCGAGGGTCGACATCATCCCTCGCTTGAGGACAACCGGGCACTGGGCCTGTCCGACTGCATGCAGCAGCGCGAAGTTCTGCATGCTCCGCGCCCCAATCTGCAAGACGTCGGCGTAGCTCGCCACCAGCGGGACAAGCTCGGGTTGCATCACTTCCGTCACGACGGGCAGTCCGGTTTCCTCACGAGCTCGAGCGAGGATGCTCAGCCCCTCCTCGCCGAGTCCCTGGAAGCTGTAGGGAGAGGTGCGAGGTTTGAATGCACCACCGCGGAGCATCTGCGCCCCCGCCTCCTTCACGGCCTGCGCGGTCTCTGTCATCTGCTCCGCGGATTCCACGGCGCACGGCCCGGCAATCAGGACGAGGTCCTGCCCACCGATGATCACGTCTCCCACCTGAACCGTCGTCGATTGCGGGTGGAACTCGCGGCTTGCGCGCTTGAACGGCCGCGACACAGCCATCGTCCGATCTACCCCCGCCATCTGCTCGAGATGTTCGACGGAAAACGGACGCCCGTTGCCGATGATCCCGACCACCGTGTGTTGCTCGCCGTGCGAGACATGCGCTTGACATCCCATCTGCTCGATCCTCGACACGACTTGGCTCAGTTCAGTCGGGGATGCACCTTTCTTCATGATCACGATCATCTGCCAACCTCCTTGCCATCGAACGCTCCGATCGACAGGGCCAAGCGACGAGCCCGACATCTCACAAGACGATCATCGCATCCCGCCAGGTTCGCCGGCTGTCCGCCAGATCGCGGGCCTCCACCTCATAGACAAGACACAGCATGGGCCGACGGAGCAGTGGCCCAGCTAGGTCCTGGGGCCCTCCCTTTCCTCACGTTCCCTCGTAGGCGAAGCCCATCGTTCGATACCTCAGCCCAGCCCTTTGCCGTGCTCCCCCACCGGGGCTTCTCCCAAGCGCTCGGACGCACGCAGCTACACATGGCGGAGGTCTTGTGGTCGCCGAGATCCCCTCACGTGCAGGAGCACCCGGCGGTATCCCGGCACGCCACATCAAAGCGCGATCTCCTGGATACAGCGCCGGGGAATACGCATCGAGCCCCGTTCGCGTAGCGCACGAGCTGGAGGCACCGCATCCAAGTCGGAGGTCATCGAGAAGCTCATGCTGACGAGCGCCTCGACCTCGACCCGGTTCGATCTCACCATCCCTTCCCGTAGGGTTCGCGTCGACCGGGCGATCGCCCTGGCTTCGTTGTACAGAACAAGAATCGAGCCGCGAAAGCCGAAGCACGTCATTCTTCCCCTTGTCGGGGCACTCTCCCACCGATTCCCGTTTCTCGCTCTTGCGTCGCACCGCGCCCTCCCCAAAAGAAAAGACCACAGGCCACAGCCTGTAGTCCTCAAGGACTTCCCGCACTCGATCTCTGCCGTCGCGAGATCGGTTCGGGAAGTCAGCCTCGATAGTAGGTATAGAACGATGTCCGGATTCGGATCGATGGCACGGTCTTCCCTGCGAAACGACTCCTGGACATGTCGATCGGATCATAGACCGGCAGTCCTCGGCTGTCAACCACGCTCGTCGAGGCTCGCCATCCAGAGCGTGAAGCCTTCCATCCCAGTACCGCTTGACGAAGCCGCGGCCGCGGACCCTCACTGGGGCCGTGCGCCTCGTTCGGCGCACGGCCTTCACGGCCCACTTGTGGAGGGTGCTGTGCACGCGCAAGCGGACGGCAAGGTCAAGCACTGCATGCAGGCGCTCGGAAGGATCCATCCTTCACACCGCTCCATCCCCATCGCAGCCTTCACCATGCGGCCCACAGCTCCCGTCGCTGTGTCGATAGCCACCGCCGCAAGCCGCGCCGTGGGATGTGATGGGCGTTACGGACCGGGTGATCGGCTCTCTCTATACTGGTTTTCGCGACATGGTAGCCTGACCAAGGAGTGTTCCGGCATTCGCTGACCGGACAGAGGAGGAGACGATGCGCACAACCAGCGCACTGATCGGCGTCCTGCTCGTGCTGCTCGCCACGCCTGTCCTGGCGGCGGACCGCGACGGGAGCTGCCGGATCGACGGCCAGACGATACTCATCTACGGTCGAGATGGATTCGAACGATCCCCCGCGGTGGTCTCGGGGTGTGGAACAGCGGAAGCGCCGTACATCCTCGAGGGGTGGCGGATCGACGCGTGCGGAGCGGACTTTGGTATCAGCATCGAGCACAGCACGGCGCACTTCATCGTTCGCGACTGCGCGATCTCCGGTGCGTCGGGCGCCGGGATCCGTTTGTTGAACGTTCGCCACGGGAAGGTCGAGCGCTGCACGGTGCTCGGCAACGAGATCGGCATCCTGCTAGAGGACGCCCACGAGAGTCTGATCGTCGGCAACCTGGTGGGCGAGAACCGGATCGGGGTCGCCATGCGCCTCGGAGCGGGGAGCAACATCGTGACCGCCAATAGCTTCGCCGGCAACGGGCAGTCGGCTCACGACCCTGGTGGGAGGAACCTCTGGTCGTGCGACGGGATCGGCAACTTCTGGAGCGACTACCAGGGCTCGGATGCGGATGGCGACGGGCTCGGCGATCGCGCCTACACGGCGCCGGTGGTCGACCGACATCCGTTGATCGTCCCGCCATCGGCGTGCGCCGATCCAACAACGGTGGTGTGCCCTCCGACCGGACCGGTCGCGATCGGTCCTTCGCCGGTCGAGATGCAGGGGGCGACCAGCCCGTGCGCGCCGGAGTGTCCGCCAGCGATCCCGGCCACCGTCTTCGCCGGCGAGGATCAGCTGCTGACCTGTGCTCGTCCCGAGGTCACGCTGACCGCCGAGCTTCGCCCCGGCCCCAACGCGTGCGGGCCGTGCGCCATCGTGTGGACCCGAGCCGGAAAGGTGGTCGGCGAGAGCTGTACCTTGGCAGTGCGTGAGCCGGGGGTGTACACGGTGACCGTCACCGCTGCCGACGGCTGTCGCTGCGCCGACAGCGTCACCGTGACCGAGGACACCGATCGCCCCGCGATCGTCGCCACGGTGGACGGCCCGATCAACTGCGTTTCCCCCGAAACGTCGCTGATGGCGCAGGTGACCGGTGGAACGCGGCCGGTCACGATCGAGTGGGTTCGGGACGGGGTGGTCGTCGGTCGCGGCACGACGCTGACCGTCGATGACCCAGGACGCTATACGGCCCGGGCGATCGGCGCCAACGGCTGCTCCTCGCTCGCCATGGTCGACGTCGTCGAGGACGCTCGCGCGCCGCGGGTGACCGCGATGGTCGATCGGTCGCTCTCCTGTACGGTCCAGTCCACCGATCTGCGAGCGAAGGCGACCGGTGGAACCGCCCCGTACACCTACGTCTGGCGGGCTGCCGGCGGTGCGGTGCTCGGTCGCGACCCGACGATCACCGTCGATCGTGCGGGCACGTATGTCGTCGACGTCACCGGGGCCAACGGATGCACTGGATCGGCGACTGCGATCGTCATCGAGGACACGGAATCCCCGGTGGTCAACGCGGTAGCGGAGGGAATCCTCACCTGTGACGTGCATGAGGTCCGGCTGACCGCCGACATCTCGCGGGGCCGGCCGCCGTACGACATCAGCTGGACGACCCCCGGCGGCGTGACGATCTGCCGCTCCGCGACGTTGATCGCCGACGAGGCGGGCAGCTACACCGTCACCGTCACCGGGGCCAATGGATGCTCGGCGTCCGACACGGTGGTCGTGGCCGAGGATACCGATCCTCCGCTGGTCGACGCCGGCGACGATCGCCTGCTGACACTGGAGACCCCCGAAGTGACGCTCACCGCAACGATCGCCGGCGCCCCCGGTCCCTACGACATCACCTGGCGGGACACCCTGGGCGACGTGGTCGGACGGACCGCTTCGATCACCGTCGATCGTGCCGGCGAATACACCGTGACCGTGGTCCGCGACACCGGCTGCAGCGCCTCCGATGAGGTGCTCGTGACCTCCCATCTGGTCAGCGAAGTCGTCGTGAGCTCCGATATCGATGGTCTGGCGGTGTTCGGACAGCTAACGATGGACGGTGTGCCGATCCCCGAGTCCGTCTTCTTCTTCGAAGTCGAGGCGCCCCAGACCGGCAGCGAGACCGAACCGGCCACGATCACGATGACCACGAGCTACGCCGAGGGCTACGAAGCGAACGGCGCCGAGGTCTACTACATCATCCCCGGCAACGAGACGGTGGCGTTCGGCATCCACAAGGAACAGTTCATCGCCGGGAAGAAGTACTACCTGCTCCACCTGCCCACCGACCCGCCCGGTCAGGCGGCGGTGGCGTTCTTCTAGGCAACGAGGCAAGCATGGGGCGTCGCCAGCGAGAGGCGGCGCCCCGCTCGGCTTCGCTCAGCGTTCCAGCAGCTCGTGATGGGTCGCGACGAATCGCTCCCGAAGCGAAGCATCTCGAATTCGGGATGCCTCTTGCCGAGCCAGCTCCCGGGCTCGTTCCAGATGCCATGCCGCGTCGCGCTGCCGTCCCGCCGCCGCGAGGACCCGATGGTGGGTGAAGTGCATCTCGATCGACTCCGGAGGGGTCTCGTCGCCGAGGCCCACCATGGCGTCACCGGATCGGGCGACCGCCAGGGCGATGTCGTCCCGCAGCAGGGCCGCCCGCGCCATCGTCGACGCCGTCCATCGCACCGAGGCGTGGTGCTCCATGGCGCGGCTCAACCGAAGCGCTTCCTCCAGCTCGCCCTCGGCCGCCTCTCCCTCGCCAAGGCAGAGCAGGACGACGCCAAGGTTGAAGCGACAGAGCATCTCGCCCCGTCGACTGCCGATCTCCACGTAAAGGCGCAGTGCCTCCTTCGTCGTCTCGATCGCCGCGGCCAACGCCTCCCCTCGCCGGTGCACAACGCACGTCAGCCCCGGTTGCCCGCCGACACCCAAGGCGGCGTGGGCCAGACCGACGTTGCACAGGCTGTCGGCCGATCCGCTGGCGTCCTCCATCTGCCGGTACAGGTCGAGCGCCTGCCGATGTGCCTGTAGGCCCTCGGCGTACGCCCCGAGCGCGGTGTAGGAATTGCCGAGATTGGTGAGGCACTTCGCCGATCCGATCCGGTTGCCCATCTCATCGAACAACGACTCCGCTCGCCGGGTATGCTCGATGCACCTCTCGTAGTCACCGAGGTAGTAGCTCAGCGCTCCGAGATTCCCCAACAGATCGGCCTCGGCCTTTCGGTCTCCCAACACAGCCACCAGCTTCTGCGCCGCCTCGAACCGCTCCATCGCGGTCGGCAGCTCCCCGAGCCGCGCGCTGATCACGCCCAGCAGCTTCAGACAGCTGGCTTCGCCGCCCCGTCGTTCGGCGTTCTGGAACGAGGCGAGGGCTCGCTCGACAAACGGCACCGCCTCGGTGTACCGTCCCGCACCCTCCAGGGCGTGGCCGATATGCACCAGCGCCCGCGCCCGTCGCGTCGCCGCCTCCGGACCGGCCGCCGCGGCGAGCGCCTGCTCCGCACGCCGCTCCGCGTCATCGAACCGTCCGCAACGACGCTCGTGATCCGAGCACTGCAGCAACCACTCGTTTCGCCGTTCGTGATCCGCCGACCTGTCGAGCAGTCGCTCCACCCGTCCTAGATCCTCCCGCTCCCCCTCCACGCGACCAAGCAGGCCGCGAAGCCTCGCCCGCCAGAGCAGCAGCTCGACCCGTCGGTCCACCCGATCGGCGGGGTCGAGCTCATCGCACCGCTCGATCGCTTGGCTGAGGTACATCTCCGCCTCCACATCGGCGTGCCGCGCGGCGGCTTGTTCGCCGGCCAGCTTGCAGTAGCTGAGCTCCTTCTCCGGGTGGCCGGCCCGCTGCCAGTGGATCACCAGCAGCGGCAGGTGGGGCTCGAGGCGATCGGCGTAGGCGGACTCATACCAGCGGGCGACGTCCCGGTGAAGCCGTCTCCGCTGCGCGTGCAATAGCGTTTCGTACGCCACCCGTTGGGTCACGACATGGTGAAACGCATACTCGGCTTCGGGCTCCTCCCGTTCTTGGACCGTCAGTCGTCGACGACACGTGTGATCGAGCTGACCGTGCAACTCGTCGGCTCCGGGCCGTGCCGGATGCACGTCGCCCAGCGGTCGAACCCGGAAGCTGCGACCCAGCACCGACGCCACCCGAAGCGTCAGCTGCTCGTCCACGGGAAGACGATCAATCCGCGACAACACCACCCCCTCCATCGTGTCCGGCACACGGTCCCGCAGCGAACCGTCGTCCACGACCGTACAGACACCCCCCGCGACCCGCAGCAGGCCCTCGTCGCGCAGCGCTCCGATCAACTCGACCGCGAAGAACGGATGCCCCTCGGCCCTCTCCGCGAGCAGCGACACCAGCTGCTCGGGCAGCCTCTCCGCAGCGAGGCCGATCCGATCGGCCGCCAGGCGAACCGTTTCTTCCGCAGGTAGCGGGCCGAGCGACAGCGTCTCCGCTCCCTGCAATCGCCCCAGCGCCGCCCGACCAGGCCCTGCCAGCTCATCCGCGGGGCGCCGCGTCACCACCAGGAGGACACGCCGTCCGACGGCGCTTCGCGCCACCGACTCCGCAAGCTCCGCCGAGGACGAGTCGAGCCAATGGGTGTCCTCGACAAACAGGGCAAGCGGGCGGGACCCCGCGGCGTCGAACAGCAGCGCGGCGACCAAGGCGGCGAGGCTCTCGTGCCGTACCTGCGCGTCGTACCCGAGGGTGAGGCGGCTCTCGGGAAGTCCCAGGTCGAGGATGTCGTTGAGCAGCGGCGCCCGCTGCTGCGTCGACGGTCCGAGCCGATCGAGGCGAGCCAGCAGCCGGCGCCGCTGGTTCTCCCGCGGCTCCTCGGTGTCGAGAGCGAGAGCACCGGCCAGGATCCGACGCCACGCTCGATACGGCACATGCCGTTCAAGGCCGTCCGCGGCCCCGGCCAGTACGACGAAGCCGGCGTCCACGGCGCGTCGGCGGAGCTCCTCGGCCAGGCAGCTCTTGCCGATTCCGGCCTCCCCTTCGATGATAACGATCCGCCTCGTTCCGGCTCGTGCCTCGTTCAGCGCAGCCTCGAGGATGTCGAGTTCGGATCTCCGACCGACCAGCCGGTTCGGGGGAAGACGACGCTCGCCGCGTCGCGCCGCACGCGGCCGGTACACCGGCTGGGGTTCGGCCTTCCCCTTCAGCTGCAGCTGGGCCAGCCGTTCGAACGTCCACCGTCCCCCCGCTCCCTCGGCCACCCCACCACAGCAGCGCACCTCTCCCGGGGGCGCCGCCTCCATGAGGCGCGCGGCCAGGTTGACCGCATCGCCGATCGCTCCGTAGGTCCGCCGCGTCTCGGCCCCGTAGGCCCCGACCCGCGCCCGGCCACGCGCCACCCCGACCTGGGTCTGCGTGATGAAGCCGAGCTCTGGCGGCAACTCGACGAGCTGCGTGGCCGTCGCGATCGCCCGTTCTTCATCGTCCTCGTGCGCCTCGAGTGCGCCGAACACCACGTAGAGGTGGCTCCCCTTGTCCGCAGTGGTGATCAACAGCAGGTGGCCGCCGTAGTCGCGCGCGATCCGCTGCACCCATCGGGCATACGCATCAAGGTGGCCGCCGGCGGAGTCGTCGCCGTCGTAGTCGATGCCGCCGAAACGAGCGAACACCACCGCAATCGATCGCAGTTCGGACAGATAGCCGCCCTCCCCGCCTTCGATCCGCTGGACGACGGGCCCCAACAGGAACGGACGCAGCCGTTCAGCGGTCAGCCCGTCCGTGAACATGTCAACGGGATCCGGTTCCACATGGATCCGCAGTCCCTCGACCACGGCGGTCCGTCCCCGCCACGAGGAGGCGAACAGGTGGCGTCGGAGCCGCCGCGCGACCTCCGGTGAGGCCACCACTTCGCCGCGTTCGGCGACCCGCTCGACCGCGCCGGCACGGTCGACAGTCGCGCCGGCCAGCACGTCCAGTCGTTGGATCGTCGGATCTCCCACCACGAACCGGCGCATGGGTCCGGCAGAGACCGATGCCTTCATCGACAGGGTGATCCGTCCGCCGTGAGGGGCGGGAAACGAACGAAACGTCGCCATCGTCCGCTGCATCTGCAGTCCGCAGGCGAGCGCTCGCAGTCCATCATCGTTCGGGAAGACGCCGACCAGCGCGTCGCCGATGAACGACGCGACGCTGCCACCGAAATGGTGGACCCGCGCGACCAGCGCCGTGTACACGGTATCGAGCAGCCGCGATAGCTCTTCGGCACCGCGGCGCGGCCCAAGCACCGACGCCAGCGCCTCGGTCAGCGGAGTAAAGCCGGAAATATCGGCGAGCAGCGCCGACCCGATGAACTCGGAGGGAAGCTCCTCCCTACCGCTCAGCGCTCGTCGGCGGTCGAGCGGCAGGAAGGCCGCGAGCTGATCGATCGTCATCCGATCTCCTGTGATCCCAGCCGACGCTGCCTCAGGGGAGGAACTCCCGGTAGCGCATACACGGTGTCCACGAACCCAGCGGACGTTCGCAGCCCTTACACGAGTTCTGCCCCTGCCGGCGTTTGCAGTAGGTGTTGACGACGTAGTCGAACACGGTGGCGTTGCGGACTGCGAACGCGATCTCGTCGGCCACCGAGACGAGGATCAGTCGTTCATCCGGCGTGAACGGCCCTCCGTCGGACCGGTTGAGTACTTCGAGCACCCCCACTCGTTCCTCCCCGGCCACCAGCGGAACGGCGATCAGGTTGCGCGTGTGATACCCGGTCTTGAGATCGATCTGATCGTAGAAGCGGGGATCATGCTCCACATCGTGGACGATCTCCGCCTCGAGTGTCTCGAGGACGCGCCCGGCCACCCCTTCGGTCGCCGGAAACGTGGTATCGCACAGCAGCGGCTTCGCCGATCCCTCCACCCGGTAGAACCGGAAGCTCTCCTTCGCCTCGTCGAGCAACAGGATCGAGGCCGCCTCGGCGGCCACGACGTCCATGCAACAGTACAACGCGATCTCGAGCAGCTCGGCGAGGTCGACCGACTTGGCGAGCATCGAACTGACGGTCAGGTAGGTGTTCAGATGATGGAGCTTGCGCGCCGCGCTCTCGCGCTCCGCCAATCGATCGGCGATGGTGCCGAGCGTCTCCAACAGCCTCGACCACCCTGCGCCGGGAAACTCCTGCCCGAACCGCGGAACGCCAACGATGCCGATCACCCGGCCATCGAACGGGAGGGTATAGACGATGACTTCCGGTTCGTCGGCCTCCACCACCAGCTGTCGTCGTCCCGCCTCGTACGCTTCCGCCGCCGCGTCGAGCCAGTCCGGACACCGGCGAGCGAGCCCTTCGGAGCGGTCGTCAGACAGAGAGAAGGGGGCGAACGCCGACGCCGACATCCGCGGGTCGGCAACGTAGGCGAAGGCCCAGAGAGAACCCGACAGGGAGGCCAGTGGCGCAGCAATCGCCTCGACGAACCGCTGCGGATCACCGGCCGACACCGCCGCCTCAACCAAAGAGAGAGGCACCTGCATCGCGTCGCCCACGCTCTCGCCCCCTCCGCGTACACCCTGCACACGCATCCGGCTGCATCCACTGTAGGGCGGAAGGCGGCGGGTGGTCAACCGCCGTCGCGAGGCGTCCGTCAGCGGTGAACGTCCCCCGACTTCGCGCCGGCCGCCGCGCGCGCCCACCGATCGACCGTCAACAGGCGATCCAAGTTGGGATCCTCCTCGGCCGGCTCGTGACGCCGCTCGCGACGCCAAGCCTGCAGCACCGCGGCAAGGCCGTCGGCAATCTCCGGGAACCGGATCTCTCCCTCCAAGAAACGATCCACCAGCACCTCGTCGGCGGCGTTGAGCGCCGCCAGCGCCGTCCCCCCCTCCCG
>CAZLER010000044.1:0-15937 GCA_964558595.1 uncultured Thermotogae bacterium | reverse complement strand
TCTCCGACTTGACGGGCGAGACGATCCGGCGCGGCGGGTTCGACCAGATAGAGGACAACTCGGGTACTGCCTTGTCTCTGAACCCGAATGATGAGCTGATTGTCCAGACTGCAACATTCATGGACGATGATGCCAACAGCAGCCAGATAGCATGGCAGGATGATCCGATCGTTAAGGTCGAGAACATCGGTTCTGCAACTGGACAAGACATCGCAGGGGTTGCTGTCGCGATGACGATCAATGGGCAGAAGTATGAATCAGTGCAGACTAGGACGTTCGACGGGGACAAACAGGTCGTCTTCGATCGAGCGGATTTTCCGGCAGACGAGTTCCCGGCCTGGCCCGATCCAGATCCGGATGTCGATGACGACCACGGAGTAGTTGTCGAGGTCGCGGTACTGGTGGGGAACAAGAACGCCGTCACAGATCGTCGAACGGTGCGAACCAAGGTCACGCTCTATGTCTCAGAGACGGGGCAGGGTGACTTCGGTACCCTACAGGAGTACGCGCAGTCGGCTACGTGTGAAAGCACGCACACCATACGGCGGCAGGGCTACGAGCGGATTGTCGACCAAAGCCAATCCCTGTCTTCAGGAACTGCATCGAACGAAGAGACGATTGTCCAGAGCGTCCGCGTCTTCGATGATGACGCAAACGAAGATAAGATTCAGGCGAGACGCGTCTACATTCGCAATACAGGGACCGCGACAGGCGATGAGATCGAACGTATCGATGTGGTAGTAGGCAGCACCACCGTGTTGACGCTGCCTAACGCCACATACCCAGACCTAGATGACTTCCGAACGGGCGCATGGTACAACCTTGACGGCTTTCCTGATGAGATGGATGACGACGACCAGCTGTTCAAGTTCCAGTACACAATCGGAACTGCAGTAGATGGTCACACGTTGCAGCCTGCGGTCCGCATCGAGGGAAGAGAACCGTTCGATTCGGGAAGTATCGACGATGATTACGTGAGTGACCAAGTGACCTATCCCGACGAGCTTGGCCTCTACGAGCCCGGGTTCGAGTTCGTCGAGAACGTGACTCCCCCATCTGGGGGGACGGCGTACTCCGGGCAATTCCTGCTAGCCCAGACGGTTCGGTTGGAGGATCGAGACGAGGACGACGATGACGTCGTGATCGATCCCGTGGTCGTGCGGAACGCGGGAAACGCGACGGGAAACCCCGATGTGACCAAGATCGTCGTTCGTCGACAGGACGAGGAAGACGGGGACGAGGTCGTTATCGGGCAGTCGTCCGATCTGTCGGGATTCCGCACCGGCGGCGTGCGCGTGGATATCGACAACGACGCTATCGTGCAGGACGCGCCCGGTGGAGCGGAGGTGTTCCTGCTTGTGTACCTGCAAATCGCCGATCCGGAAGAGATGGTTGCCGGTCGGACAATCCAGCTGGAAACGCGCGTGATCCACACCGAGAACGGCTCCACGTACGACAAGAGCGTGCAGAGCAATCAATGGGTGCTAGAGACAAACCACCGGCCGGTGGTCGACTTCACCGTCGAAGTCGGGGATGCCGGGACGGCATCGATCGGCCCGAAAGCCACATTCACCTATGAGGACACGCTGCAGTTCAACGGCACGGCGAGCGACCCGGATCCGGGTGATGCGATCGACCGGTGGCGATGGAGCTTCGGTGATGGCAGCGGCTCGAATCAGCAGAACCCGACACATACCTATCCCAACGGAGGAACATTCGATGTAACGCTCACCGCGTGGGATTCGCGCGGGGTGTCAGGTTCGAAGACCAAGACGATCGAAGTCGAAGGGCCGCCGAACGAACCGCCAGCGATCGAGGAACTGACGGCCGAGCCCACGAACCCCGCGGTCGACCAAGACGTGGCGTTCGCCGTCACGGTGACCGATCCCGATCAGCCGGAGGGGACGGCCTTCGAGTACGGGTGGGACTTCGGCGACGAGACGACGAGCACGGTCGCCGCACCGACCCACAGCTACGCTGAAGACGGCGACTACACTGTCACAGTGACCGTGACCGATGCCCAAGGTGCGACCGACACGGCGACCGTGGATCTTACGGTGGGGAACGATCCGCCGACCTTGACCGGGGTGACGGCGACGCCGTCGACGGCCGGGACGGGGGAGGTGATCGAATTCCGAGCGACCGGCTATGCCGATCCCGACGAAGACGAAGCCGACAGATACGAGTGGTCGTTCGGCGACGACACCACCCGGGAGGAGGGCGGCCCGGTGGAGACGCACGTCTACACCGTTCCCGGAACGTATACCATCTCGGTGATTGCGGTCGATGCGCGAGGGGCACGCAGCCAGGAATTCACCGTGGACGTCACGATCACTGGACCGGCGCGGACGGTGATGTTCGCCTATCCGAATCCCGCTGCAGCGGCGGCGACGTTCACGTACTACCTCCCCGAGGGGGGCACCGACCCTGTGCTGCGGATCTACAGTCTCACCGGCGAACTGGTGCTGGAGCAGGAGCTCGCGGCGGACGCGACGACGTTCGAATGGAATCTGCAGACGACGGGCGGGACCGTGCTGCCTAACGGACTGTACCTCTGCTTCGTTACGGTCGCCGGCGCTGACCGTTCCGAGGTCTTCCGATTGCTGATCGTGCGCTAGAGGGAGGGAATAACGTGAAAAGCATTCGACTGTTGTTGATGGTGATCCTCCTCGGCCTCGGCGTCATCGGCGGAGCGCAGCAGGCGCAAACGGTGCTCGACATCGATCCGGGGGTGGCGATGCTGGGGGCGGCGGGCGCCGGGGTCTCGATCGTTCACGGCGCTGAAACGCTGTATTACAACCCGGCCGGCTTGTCCGCACTGCCCGGGATCAGCTTCAGCTCGTACTACGCTTCGTACATGGGGCAGGCGAATCACTCGGCGCTTGCACTGACCTTCCGCAACTGGGGAGTTGCCGCGCTGTTGCTCAACTCGACCGGAATCCAGGGATACGATGACGACGGAAACCCGACCGATCCCCTCGCATACCGGAACACCGGTCTGCTGTTCGGAGCGGGAATCGATCCGAGGCAACTGCCGTTCTTGCCGGACTTCGCGATCGATATGTCCTTGGGGGCCAGGATCAAGTACGTCACCACGCAGGTCGCCGATGCGCAGGGCAGCGGGTTCTCGTTTGATCTCGGTTTCCGCACCGGGTTCCCCGACGTGCAGATCGGGCCGATCGCGGTCTCCGAGATGTCCCTCGGCGTCACGGCGGTCAACCTGTTTGGCGCCCTTTCGTACGAGGCACGAAGCGAGGCCTTCCGCATGGACATCCAGGTCGGGAGCTCCGCAAAGGTGGCGGAGATGATTCGGCTGGCACTGGATGCCCACCTGGGGGGATCCGTGCATGTCGGGGTCATCTACGAGCCGGTCCCGACGTTCGCATTACGGCTGGGCGTGATGTCGCGCGGCGGGGTCTCACTGACCGCTGGCCTGGGGGTCGATGTCGAGGGCTTCCTTCTCGACTACGCGTTCGTGTCCCACAGCGTGGGGGGGACCCACCGCGTGTCGTTGACGCTCGACTTCTCCAGCCTCGACATCACCGCGCTGAGTCGGTCGTTCCGGCGACTGCTCCCCTAGCGGAGGAGGAGGGATCGGGCTTGCGGCTCTCTCTCCAGGAGGGCCTGTGCCTGTGTAGCAGTCCGGTAGAAGAGCGCTCTTGTACAGTTCAGGAACGGCGATCGCACAGGAGCGGTCGCCGTTCTTCCTCTTGCTGGCTCGCATGGAAAGCCTACAGCCTCCGGTGAGGCGACATGGTTGCCTCCTTGCCCCAGTCCCGGCACAGGGCATCGAACGTGCCCTCGGCGATCGACCGCCGGATGTCGGCCATCAACCGGACGAGGTAGCGAAGGTTGTGGAGGGTGGCGAGCCGATAGAAGGAGACCTCGCCGGCCCGGTGCAGGTGGCGGAGATAGCCACGCGAGTGGTTCTGACAGGTGAAGCAGTCGCACGCCGGGTCGATCGGGCGATCGTCCCGCGCGAATCGGGCGTTGCGTAGGTTGATCCGATGACGCGGCGCCCCCTTCAGAAAGACGCCGCCGTTGCGAGCCAGACGGGTCGGCGCGGCGCAGTCGAGGGTATCGATTCCTCGCCGGATGGCGGCGAACAGATCCTCGATCTCGCCGATGCCGAGGAGATGACGGGGCCGCTCCTCGGGGAGCAGAGGCACCGTCCAGTCGAGCACGTCGAGCATCTCGCCCTTCGATCGTCCCAGCGATCCACCGATCGCGTAGCCGGCGAACGGCAACGATCCGATCTCCCGTACGCTGTGCTCTCGCAGTTCGCGGTATGCCCCTCCTTGCACGATGCCATACAGCTCCTGGTCCGGGTTGGGAAACGTGGGGTCTTCCCGCAGGACGTCGAAGGCGGCCAGCGCTCGTCGCGCCCATCGGTGCGTCCGTTCCATGGCGGCACGGGTGTAGGCACGGTCGTGCAGTGGCGAAGTGCACTCGTCGAGCGGGAGAATGATGTCGGCGCCGAGCTTGCGCTGAATGGTGATCACCGACTCCGGCGTGAAGCAGTGCAACGAGCCGTCGAGGATCGAGCGGAACTCCGCGCCCTCCTCGGTCAGGCGGACGAGCGGGCGGTCGCTTCGGGAGGATCTCCCCCGGGCGTCGCCACCGGGGAAGATCGACGCCACCTTGCCCACGCCGTGCTGCTTGCCGGCACCCAGGCTGAACACCTGGAAGCCACCGGAGTCGGTCATCGTCGGGCCGGGCCAGCCGGAGAAACCGTGCAGCCCCCCCAGCGAGGCGACGGTATCCTCCCCCGGACGGAGGTGAAGGTGGTAGGTATTGGCGATGACGACCTGCAATCCGAGATCGAGGAGCCCCTGGGGTTCCACCGCCTTGATGGTTGCTCGGGTGGCCACACCCACAAACGCGGGGGTCTTGACGATGCCGTGCGATGTCGCTAGGCATCCGGTCCGCGCCATGGACCCGGAGGCGCGATGTCGCACGGTAAACGCTATGGAATCTGACGAGCGGCCCACGGTTTCCTCCCCCGTCGATCGACGGGGGATCGTATCCGATCGCCGCGGAGGTTCGCTACTCGAGGACCCGGTACAAGCTGTCGTATTGACAGGCGGGATGCCAGAACAGATACCCGTCGGCGCCGACTTCCTCGGCGGCACGGATCTGCTCGCGAATGTAGGTCTCGAGATCCATCCCCACGGGGAGCGCCATGTCGAATGCCTGCAAGAACGGCCGGAAGTTGGCGACGACGCGATCCTGCCCCGAGGTCAGCGCCTCCCGGACGACGCGGTAGGGATCATCGCGGTACGCCTGTTCCGCGTAGTGCGACGGGTACACCATCGGCGAGATGAAGTCGAGGTGGCGGCTCATGTCTTCGAGCGACTGCCCGATCGGGTCGATCCGGCGCACGTTCCACGGCCACAAAACGCGGCCGAAGATATCCGCCGATAGGGTGATCTCGCCCTCGAGCCGGCGGCGGGCTTCCTCGAGGAAGCGGTCGACTGCGGCATACCGCGAGGCATAGACTGCATCGAGCGTTCCGAGATCGGCATAGCGGATGTAGTCGAACTGCAACTCGTCGAATCCCAGCGTCGCGACCTCCTCGGCGATCGCCAGGTTGTAGTCGCAGGCGACCGGGCTATCGACGGGGACCCACGATTCCGGCTCCCCTAGGTGGCGAGCAAGCAGCGGGTCGAAGAACAGCACCTGACGCGCGATGACATAGAAGCCTTGCCGTTGGAGTACGGGGACCAGCGCTCGTAGGTCGAGTCGCCCGCTGGAGGCACCGATCCGCTGCGCCAACGGGACGTCGCTTCGGTAGGTGAGTTCGCCGTGCATATTCTTGACGTTGACGACGACCGCGTCGATCTTGCCTTCCTTCCCGGCGGCGAGCAACGACTCGACGACGCTTCGCTGGGTCAGCGCGTACGACGTGAGGTAGACGCCGGTACGGGCGTGACCGGATCGTGGAGGCGGAGGAGGATCTCTCTGGGCCCCACGATCGGGGGGGTGAACGGCGACGAGGACGATGGCGATGACGACGGCGATCAGACCCAGCGCTTTGGTTCGGTTCATGGCGGATTCAGCGTAGCGCACCGGGCCGACGAGGAACGGCTCCTTCGTGCGCCGTCGGTGGGACGTCAGGCACGTCCATCTCGGACGCCGTCGGTTGTCGTGGAAGCGCGGCTTGTCGCCGCTGGACGGGTCGCCGGAATAGCAGATGGGAACAACATCGACGCTTTGTGAGCGACGAGAGCGTCGGTATAATGGCCGCGCGGCCGCAGGTGGGCCCGGGGGAACCTGGTGAAAAAGGAGTGTCACGGTATGAAACGAGCAGCGATCGTTGTTGGGATTCTGTTGGCCACAACGGTGGTAGGGTGCACGGTGATCGGCGCCTCCAGGGAGCCGATCACGATCCTCGGTAACGCCGACTTCACCGAGGAAAACGGCGTCATCTCCGGAGAGGGAACCGCGGCGAACCCCTACGTGATCGCCGGATGGGAGATCGCGGTGCCGGCCGGGAAGTCCTACGGGGTGAAGATCGAGAACGTCACCGCGCCGTTCGTGCTGCGAGGTGTGGTCGTCAACGGCGCCCAGGACCTCGACGGGGCGGCGATTCGGGTCGGCTTCTCGTCGGGCGGGCGAATCGAGGGTTGCATGATTGCCAGTTCGGCGAACGGAATCGAGGTCGTTTCGTCAGGCGATCTCGTGCTGCGCGACAACGTGCTCTACGTCAGCGGGATCGGCCTCGAGGTGACCGGGGAGACGGAGACCGCGTACCGGCACGATATCGATCGATCGAATCTGCTCAACGACTTGCCGATTCACTACTACTACGGACTCGATGGAGAGCAAATCGAGGAGCTGGAGACGAACCATCTCACGGTGGCCGTCAGCCGCGGTGTCACGGTGATCGGCAACTCTGTACTCGACGGGGACGGCGTGCGACTGGCCTTCGTCAAGGACTCCACGGTGACGGCCAACGTCGCCGGCCGGAACAACAACGTGCTCACCGGGCACGCGATCCAGCTGTACGAGGCACACGACAACGAGATCACGGCCAACCTGGTGAAGAACGCCCGCCTGTCCGGGATCCAGTTGACGCTGTCGTCGGACAACGTCATCTCGGGCAACGTGCTGGGGGTCAACGACACCGGCGTTCGGATGATCGCGTCGACGGGGAACATCGTCCGAGAGAACGAGCTGCTCGGCTGCTTCACGGCGGTGTGGCTGGCCGGGGGATCCCAGGACAACGGGATCGAGGCCAACACCATCGTTGGAAAGCTGAGCTCCGATGGCGATCGACGCCAGGGGATCGTCCTCGATCTGGCATCGTCCAATTGGGTGGAGCGTAACGCGATGACCGACTGCGAAATCGGCATCACCCTGGAGAGGGGCGCGAGCCATAACCGGGTCGCGGACAACACGATCGTCGCGGGCGGCTATGGCTTCTTCGTCGCCGGTTCGAACAACGACATCGAAGGGAACCTGATCACACAGCAGGCGCGGGGCGTGCTGTTTCCCGAAACGTACGGGCAATCGACCACACGAGGGAATCGGTTTGTCGGCAACGTGCTCGCCGACAACCGCAGCCATGTCTACACGAACCTCGACGCGGAGTCCAACGTGTTCACCGGCAACGTCTTTCTCGGCGACGCGCTGGCGCTGGTATCGGACCGGGGCACTGGGAACCGATGGAGCGCCTCCGGAGTCGGCAACTACTGGGGAGGCGTGGAGATCGAGGACGATGACCGAGATGGCTTCGGGGAACCCCCGGTCATCGTGTATCCGGCCGGCGCGCAAGACACCGCGCCGCTTGTCTCGATCGATCCGGCCGAGCTGCGCCTTGGGGTGCTCGGGACGCTGCCGACCGTATCGGTATCGTTGACGCGGTCCGACGGGACGACGGTCGCGGTCGAGGCCAAGCTCGCTGCCTCCGGCACGGAGCGATGGGTCGGCTTTCGGGGCTTCCCGGCGGCGCTGGTCGATGGTTTTCCGGGGATCCTGTTCTCGTTCGATGAGGAGGCGGAGCGGCGGTTCACGATGGTGACCGTTCCGTTCGACCTGGACATCGGCTTCTTCGATGCCGATGGCCAGCTGGTGGGAAGCGCGACGATGCCGGCGATGTCCGAGGAGTTATTCACGGCGGCATCGCCGTTCCAGGTGGCGCTCGAACTCCCGGCTGGCACCCTGGAGGAGTTGGCGATCGACGAAGGCGCCCAGGTCGCGTTGCCGGTCGAGTAGGACGGAAGCGGGAATGCCGGCGCTCGAGGCGATCGTCTTCGATCTTGACGGTACCCTCGTGCGCTACCACGGCGTGGCGTTCGAGTCGAGTTGGGGGGCGATCGCAGCGGCCGCGGGGGTGGCGGCCGCTGCGGGAGCGCTGGTGCACGAGTACCTCACCCGAACGGAGGCCTATGCCGAGTGGGTGGCCAAGGACGCGGCGTTGCTCCGGGGGCTCGCGGTATCGACGGTCGCCGCCGCGGTGCTGCCGGCACCGTATGCAGCCGGCGTTCGGGAAGCGGTCGAGGCGCTTCGTGGTCGGTACCGGATGGGAATCCTGTCGTCGGGTGTCGATCTCGTGGCCGACTCGGTTCGTCAAGACCTCGGGCTCGACTTCGCGTGGGCGAACCATCTCGAAACGGAGGACGGGCGGTTTACCGGTCGGTGCAAGACGCACGTCGACCTGTGGAGGAAGGACGAGGCGATGCACCGGATCGCCGAGGAGCAAGGATTCCCGGTGTCGCGTGTCTGCTTCGTGGGCGATCATCTGAACGACGTCCCGGTTATGCGGATCGTTGGCCTTGCGATCGCAGCGAACCCGAAGGACGAGCGTGTTCGCGACGTCGCGCGCCACGCGATCGAAGACTTCAGCGAGCTTCCGGCGCTGATCGATCGATTTGCTTCGGACGCGGCGGTCTGAGTCGGGAGACGCGGTAAGTCTCTCTCGCAGACCCGCTGAGCCCGCACAGGCTCAAGAAAGCACCGATCATGACGCGCGAGATGGATGGAATCGGCACCTTCGACCCTGCACCTTGCCTCTCTTCCTGTTCTGCCTGCCCTGCATGGTGGAAGCGACTGCCTTGGTCTTTCCCCTCCGCGATCTCGGCGAGTGATGGGGTTTTCGGGTTCGAGACGGCTAGCTCGGCTCCTGGTAGTAGAAGATCTGGTACACAAGGCGGTCGAGGATCTCCTCCTTGAAGGTGATCCCCAACCCGCGGGTGACGAACGCGGGCAGGCTGTGCCGCAGCGTCTCGGAGTAGTCGACGGCCAGAATGGCGTCCGGTCCCAGCGTCGTGAGCGCCTTCTGGAGCAGCTGGGCGCCGATCCGGCGGAGGTCCTGGTGACGGGGATCGATGACGACGGCCGGAAGGAAGTGGATCCTGCCGGCCGCATACCGCTCCGGATAGCGCCGTTCGAAGTACCCGGCATTCACCCACGGGATCTTCCCCAGCTCGTTCGTGAGCAGCGTCGCCCCCACGAGCTCGTCGCCGACGTAGACCAGGAACTTGGTGAAGTCGGGATCGAGCAGGATCGCCTCGAACTGCGCGACGCTGAACGCGCCGTGGTGGATCGGCGTTCGCTGATTGAGCCGCTCGAAGGCCCCGCGGTAGATCGTCCATAGGCGCAGTCGCGCCGCCGCCTCCTCCACCGCGATGGTTTCCACGATGCCGATCTCGCTGTCCATTCCCTCTGTTTCCCTCCTCGGGCTAGGTTCCGAAGATGCGATCCCCGGCGTCGCCGAGACCGGGGAGGATGTACCCCTTCTCGTTGAGTTCGCGGTCAAGGGCGGCGGTGTAGATCGGGACGTCGGGATGGGCGCTCGCGTAGGCCTCGACCCCCTCAGGGGAGGCCACGATACACAAGAACTGGATCCGACGCCCCCGTTCCCGCTTGATGATGTCGGTGGCGGCGATGGCGCTGCCCGCGGTGGCCAGCATCGGATCGACGAGGATGATCTGGGCGTTGGGAAGCTCGGGGGGCAGTTTGCAGTAGTACTCCACGGGACGAAGGGTGTGGGGATCGCGATACAGTCCGATGTGGCCGACCTTGGCCATCGGGACCAGGTTGAGGACGCTGCCGAGCATCCCGGTTCCCGCCCGCAGAATCGGCGCCAGGACGATCGGCACGTCGAGCACGCCCCCCGTCGTCGGTTCAAGGGGCGTGTCCACCGCCATGTCGCGCAACGGGTAGTCGCGGGTGATCTCGTAGACCATGAGGGCGGTGAGCTCCTCGAGGAGCCGGCGGAACGCTTCGTTGTCGGTGTGCCGATCCCGCATGCGGGTGAGCTTGCTCTGAATCAACGGGTGTTCGATCACGTGAAGGTCGGGCATGGTTCTCCATCCGATGCGGTGGCTGCGACCCAAGATACCCGACGGCCCGCCGGCCGGCAATCGGGCGTCGACCCGGGATGAGCGGCGACGGGATGGGCGGGCGACCGGCTACGCCCCGGCGACCTGCAGCCCCTCGACGAGGATGAACGGTGCCGTCGCCTGGGGCATCAGCCCGGCGAGACCGCGCCGCTGCTCGCGGCTGACGGCGCGGATGTGGCGGAAGTCCTCGTAGATGTTGCCGGAGATCATCGTCTTGTCGAGCCGTCCGACGACTTCCCCGCCGATGACGTGGAAGCCGACGGCTTGGACGGCGAACTGGCCCTGGGGGTAGTTGCCGGAATGGAACCCCATACCGTTGGTGACCAGCAACCCCTCGTCCATGTCGGCGACGAGTTCCCGCCAGCCGGCATCCCCCGGCCGAACGACGGGATGGGCGAACCACGGCGTAGGAGCCGTCTCCACGCCATCGCCGAACAGCGCGGTCTTGAACCCGTGTCCGGTCGATGGACGACCGAGGGCGGCGCCGGTGCGCAGGTCGGTAATGTAGTCGGCGAGCACCCCGTTCTCGACGAGGGCCCGGGCCCGGCAAGGTACCCCTTCGTCGTCGAACGGACGGGCGTTCGGCTCGCCATCGGCGAGCGGCTCATCGACGATGGTCAGCTTGCCGGAGAGAATCCGGCTTCCCACCCGGTCGATCAACGGCGATGTCCCCTTGGAGACGTGGTCTCCGCTCACGCCCATGAGAAGGGGAAGCAACAGAAGGAAGGCGGCCTCCGGCGCGAGGAGCACCGGCAGCCTGCCGGTGCTCGGGGTCGAGGTCGTCTCTCCCCATCGGTACCATTCGATGAACTCGTCGACCAGCGCAGGGTCCGGTTCGAGCGGCGACACCGACCGCTCCCCCTTCATCAGCCCGATCCCCACCCCTCGGAACGGAGCCCCGTAGAGGATGCCGACTTCCGATCGACGTAGCTCGCCGTCCGCGCCGGCGGTCGATGCGACGGTCAACTGCTCGCGTTCGACGTGGGCGCGCACGGTGAGGGCGATGTCGGGCAACTGTTCTAGGATACGTCGCTTGACCCCCTCGCACAGGTCGATGAGGTCGCGGCTGGTCAGCGTTTCGACACGTTCATCCTCGGTGTGGACCGCCGGATACGTCGCTTGGGGAGCGAAGGAGAACGAGGCCGGGTCGCCGTAGCGCGCTGCGGTTCGTGCGTCGTGCAGCAGCTCCTCCCGCTCGGGCGACACGCCGCAACTGCTCCCGAGTCGACCGTTCTCGATGACGCGCAGGGCCACCGCCGACAGGTCATTCTCCACGACCTGCTGCAGCCGAGCGTTCTGGTACAGAAGCCGGGTCGTCTGCGTCCGATTCCAGTACAGCTCGGCCTGATCGACGGAACGCTGGGCCTTCTCCATCAGGGCATGCATCTAGACACCTCCGATCGTCACGGCATCGATCTTGATGTGGGGGGCACCGGTCCCCGACTTCCGATTGGTCTGCATCGGCGAGCCCTTGCCGCAGCCGCCGCGCTCGTTGAACGCGAGGTCGTCGCCTACCAAGGAGATCGCACGCAGCGTCGAGAACAGCTCTCCGCTCATGTTGATGTCGCGGACCATCGGTCCGAGTCGTCCGTTCTGGATCCGGTAGCCCCACTGCGCGCCGAAGGTGAACTGGTCGCCAGACGTCTGCCCCCCCTTCGCCCCGACGAGGTAGTAGCCGTCATCGATCGACGCCACGATGTCGTCAAACGGGGTCTTCCCGGGCTCGATGAACACGTTGGACATCCGCACCAAGGGCGTGTAGTGGGCGTCGACGGCGCGCATGTTGCCCGACAGCGGCTCGCCGAACTCGGCCGCCGTCTCGCGGGAATGCAGCCGTCCGGTGAGGATGCCGCCGGTGATCAACCGGGTCTTCACACCGCGCACCCCTTCGTCGTCGACGATGAACGTGCCGGGGAGCCCTTCGAGCGTCGGATCGTCGCTGACATTGAGGAGGGTCCGACCGAGTTCGGTGCCCATCTGAAGCCGCTCCCGGAAGGCGGGGTTGTTCTGGAGCCCATCGCCTTCCGAGAGGTGACCGAACGCTTCGTGGATGAATACGCCCGCTTCGCTGGGGTCGAGGAGCACCGGATAGATGCCGGCCTTCACCGGCTCGGCGTCGAGGAGTTGCCGAGCCTTGTCGATCCGCTTCTTCAGGTCGTCTTCGCGGTCGAGCAGCCGTTCGAAGTCGTCGTGGCCGCCGAACGCGAACCGGACGCGTTGGACGACGTTCCCCTTCTTGGTCACGATGGCTCCGGCAATGCCGCAGTTCAACACGTCGTACTCGATCGCCGATCCTTCACTGTTCACGAACAGCCGCTGCGACGAGAACTCGTGGTAGACCGCCTGGGTGGTGACCACATCGGGCGCCTCGAGAATCATCCGGTTGTAGCGACCGACCAGATTCAGCTTTTCCTCCAGCGGAACGTCGCGAGGATCGTGAGCCGGACGGACGGGAAAGCTGTTGACGATGACGGGGGCTTCCGCCAGGCGAAGCGGTCGGTTGCGCATGGCACCCGCTTGCTCGGCCGACGCGCAGGTCGATGCGGCGATCCCCGCGGCACGTCCCGGGTCGGAGAACGACGCGATGGCCTTGCCTCCGCCCGCATACGCCCGGATGTGCCCTCCCGACGATCCTGTCGATGCCACGTCAGCGAGCTTCTTGCCTTCGTAGAGGATGTGCGCCTTGCGGTTCTCCTCGTAGCGAAGGTCGGCGTAGTCCGCAGACAGACGCGCCACGATTCCAGCGAGCTGCTCCTTCATCGAACCTCCTTTGGCCGAGTGCCGATCGCGCTCGATACTAGGCGAGATCGTCGCTGGGCGCCACTCGGACCGGAGACCGGGGGACATGGTGAGCCGCCGCCGTCCGGGATAAGCTGACGCGGGGGGTGGGTCGGTCATGTGGGGCACGTTTGCCGTCCTCTTCCTGTCCGTGGCGGTGGCGATGCTGGGGATCGGAATCATCGCCCCAATCCTGCCCTTGTACGCCGACAGCTTCGGGGCCAGCGGGCTCGCCATCGGGTTCGTGTTCGCCGCCTTCTCGATCTCGCGGTCGCTGCTCGGTCCGTGGGTGGGACGCTTCTCCGATCGCGTTGGAAGGAAGAGGTTCTTGCTGGTTGGGCTGGGGGCGTTTGCCGCCATCTCGGTGCTGTACTCGCTGGCGAACAGCATCTGGGAGCTGGCCGGGTTTCGGCTGCTTCAGGGCGCCGCCTCGGTGATGGTGACACCGATCGCACAGGCCTACGTCGGCGACCTCACGCCGAAGGGACGCGAGGGGCGGATGATCAACCTGTTGTACGCGGCGATGTTCTTCGGCGTGGCGCTCGGCCCGGTACTCGGCGGACAACTCAGCGCGCGATGGTCCTATCATGCTGCATTCGCCGCCATGGGGGCGCTCAGCTTGGTGGCGTTGCTGCTGGTGGCGTGGAAGATCCCGGCCGATCACGAGTGGCGGTCCGCCCGCGAGGAGCGGGCAAAGGAGCTCGTGCCGCTTCGTCACATCGCCCGGCGTCCGGCGGTCCGGGCGCTGATCGTCTACTTCGCCACCCGCGGATTCTGGCGGCAGGGATTCAACTCATTCTACCCGTTGTTCGCCGTGTCGGTCATCGGGTGGTCGGAGGCGGACGTCGGCACCGTGCTGTCGGCCTACTTCCTCGCCGGCGGCCTTCTTCAGATCCCGTTTGGCGCGCTGGCGGACCGTTTCCGCCGGTTTCCCCAGGTGCTGATCGGAAGCATCGGCGCTCCGATGCTGCTCGTCGTGGTACCGTTCGTCCGGTCGACATGGCAACTGGTGCTGGTGATGTTCTCGATGGGAGCGCTATCCGCTCTGTCCCGTGCGTCGATTCTCGCTGTCCGCACCCACCTGGGACGCACCCACGGGATGGCAACCCTCGCCGGGCTGCACGGCTCGTCGTTCGCCCTCGGACAGATGGTCGGCCCGATAGCGTTCGGCGCGTTTTCCGACCTGGTCGGCATCGGTTCGGTGTTTCCGCTCGGCAGCGCCGTGGGCCTGTTGGGTTCAGGACTGGTGGCCTATTGGTTGCGCGATATGCGACACGGCGGAGGAGGCGACGAGACTGCGTCGGAGGCTACAACAGGGATTCGAGGATGTCCTCCGGAAGATTGAGCGGGTGCCCTCTCCAGCGGATCACGCCCTGGCGATCGATCAGGAAGCTGTGGGGGATGCCGACCGAGCCGCCGCTCAGCACGCCATACTGCTCCGCGACCGCCGTGAACCGTCCCCCCGGCTGCCAGAGGCTGACGAAGTCGGTGTAGTCGTGCTGGGTGAGATGAGCGACCGAGTCGTCCTTGATGGTATCGGTACTGATGAGGACGACGACCAATCCCTGCTCACCGTAGGACTGAACGAGCTGGTCGAGATGGGGGAGGCTGTTGCGGCACGGAGCGCACCAGGCCCCCCAGAAATCGAGGATGACGACCTGTCCGCGTGTGGAGGAGAGGGCAAACCCCGCCCCGTCGGTGGTGGGAGCGGTGAATTCGGGCGCCTGCATGCCGACGTCGGTTCCGACGTCCGGCCCGTCGGCACTGACCGTGATCGTCAGCGCGTCGGTGGCCTGGACGCCGACGTCATCGGTGACTGTGAGCACAGCGTCGTACGCCCCTCCGTCGGCATAGGTGTGTGAGACGATGATCCCCAATTCGGTACCGGCGGCGGGATCGGAATCGTCCCCGAATACGAGGGTGTAGGTTAGCGGCCGCCCGTCGGGATGGACGGAATACGAGAGGTCGAAATCGATCGTCAGCGGGGCCGGTCCGGTGATCCGGGAGCTGGCCAGGACTGCCACCGGATCGGCACGGAACAGATCGCAGCCGGAGAGGGCGAACAGCCCGGCGGCGAGCAGGGTGAGCAACAGCAGGAGATGGGCCACACGACAACGTCGAGCGATCATGCGACAAGGCTACCGGGTGGCGGGCCGGGACGCCATGCAGCATGGGAGGCGAAGGCGCCGTCTTGGTCCGCGGCGGCACGGTGATCAGTGTCCCGGACGTTCCGCGGTGGCGGCGGGGTGGCCGCGTCCGTCCGTCTTGACGCACGATCGGAGGGTGGCTAACATGGCGCGTGATCGGGCCATGAACCGTCCAGAGGATCGATACCAACCGCTTCTGATCTATATTCCCGAGCCCCGCTAGGGGCGTACTTCTTGTGGTTCCCTGTTGGTGATGCTGGTCTTGGAAGTCGAATGCGGAGGGTTTGGCAAGGAGAGTGATGAAGCGGTACGAGAAGCTGGCAAGCGACCCGGTGGCAAGAGAAGACAGCGTGCTCCGTTTTTGGCAGGAGCACCGGACATTCGACAAGACGCTGGCGGCCACCGCGGAGGGGCCGCGGTACGTCTTCTACGAAGGGCCGCCGACGGCGAACGGACGCCCCCACTTCGGTCACCTGATGCCGCGCGTGTACAAGGACCTGTTTCCCCGGTACAAGACGATGCAAGGTTGCTTCGTCCTGCGTAAGGGTGGATGGGATACACACGGGCTGCCGGTCGAATTGGAGGTCGAGAAGGAGATCGGCGTCGACAGCAAGCCGGAGATCGAAGCGTACGGGGTCGAGCGGTTCGTCGAGAAGTGCAAGCAGT
>CAZLER010000043.1:0-16201 GCA_964558595.1 uncultured Thermotogae bacterium | reverse complement strand
CGCACACGATCTCCACGGGCGCGTATTCGTCAAGCATCTCGTCTGCCGACCGGCAGCAGGCTCGCATCGCTTCGTCCATGGAATCCGCACTCGGTGATTCGTCCAGCGCTGAGAAGTCTAGATCCTCCGAGAATCGATACTCACCGAAGAAACATTTCTTGAGGGCTGTTCCACCTTTGAATGCAAGGATATGCCCCAACGCCTCGCTACAACCGATCGCGACAAGAATCCACGAGAGCAGATAGTCGCGCTCGATGATCTCCCATGGCGCACCGAGCCGGCGCCGTGCCTCCTGGAGTCGGTTGTAGAGCGGTCTCATGTCGCCATCCTGCCTGGGAGATTCTCCCGGAGCATCCATCGGCGGTTGCGTGGCCCACCGGCCGGCCCAGACGGATCGAGCTTTCGGTAGCCCTTGATCGGGAGATCTGCCAGGAGCTGCAAGTGGTAGGAATCCACCTCCAGCGTCTCAAGCACCCATCCAAGACGCTTCGCAACGGCCGTCCCGAGCTTGCCGGCATACTCGATGACCCGCTCAAGTCGGAGGCGGTTGCTCCACGTTTCGAAGGCGTGGAGTACTTCTGCGAAGTCGCCACAGTACTTCGGGCGAGCGAGTCCATCGAGGAGTGTGCGCTCGGGATCCGTCATGAGAATGCGCGAGTCTCCGATCCAGAGCTTCCCCGTTCCGAAGAAGCGATCTGGCCTAACTTGGATAAACTGATACCTGGTGTCGCTGATCTCGTATCCCACTTGTTTGTCCATTGTGCTTGTTTGACGAACTCTTGGAGGCGCTGCGTCGGTTGTGGTCAGAACGAAGACTCGCCGGGGAATCTGGTCCGTCATCCCGTGATGATGCATTGCCGACCAGTGACTGATCGCCGCCGGCGAGACCAGCGCGGAAGCGATCTCGAACTCGTGTGCCGGCGTGATTCCGGGTACCGCTGGCGAGATCGCATAGAGACCTCGTCGGATGGAGACGAGCCATCCGCTCTTCCGGAGATGGTGAAGCGCCTCCACGACATAGGAGTCACTCAGACCGACCTGTGGCGCGAGTTCACGAGCACGATCCGTCGTGAAGATGCGTTCCCCTTCGGATGCAAGCGCACGCACGAGTTCGATGCCGATCTGCGAACTCGTGACCTTGTGTTGTGCGTTCACTAGCCACTCTCCAAGCCGCGGCGGAAGCAACCCTGTGCGTGGATTTATTCTATGGCAAAGATTGGATCTTGTCCAAGCATCGCCACAAAAAAAACACGTCCATCCGCCGGCGAGGATCCAAGAGTAGGGAGCGACAAGAGCGCGGTGGAAAAGCTGTACCAGGTGAGTTGCTAAGTCTGACGGACTGAGCTGGTAGGATCACCTCAGGAGAACGAGAGGTGATCGCATTGGGCAAGAAGGGGAAGCGGTACTCACCGCGATTTCAGTTTGAGCACTGGCCTCCGAACTTACATGCCCCGGTCGACCGCTCGGTGGCAAGTCCTTTGTGGCCAGTCCCGAGCAGCTCACCGGACAGTGCCTTCTCCCACGAAAGAAGGGCCCGAAGCCTCGGAGTTGGGTACTGTGTCTCCCGAACTCCCGGGGAGTGAGTGCATCGCGTAGGTTCGGCTTCAGACCTCAGGCATCAGGGACCGAGAGGCCGCGGCAGATCTTCTTGGCGAGCAGGTTCGGGATCTCCCTGTGTCTTGGGATGGTCTCGACCTGACCTGTCGCTGGATTCTGCCAGAGCGAGTGTGAGGATCCTTCACGCTTGAGAACGCAACCGTGCTTGCGGAGGTGTCGCAGCAGTCTGCTCCGCTTCATCCAACGCGGACGACGGCGCGGATGGCTTCGTCCGGGACGCCGCGGAGGCCCTCTTCGCGGCGATCCTGAAGGATCAGCTCGATGGCCTCGGCCAAGCTCTTCAGGCACTCTTCTTCGCTCTTCCCCTGACCGTTGGCTCCCGGGATCTCCGGGCAATAGCCGATGTACCACTCGCCATCGCGCTCGATCACGGCCGTGAACTCATTCGTCATGACTGATCCTCCGCTCGCCAGCGTACTCCCCGTCATTCTATCCGTCAATCGCTTGAGCGTAGCGAGCCCTCGCGTTGCCGAGCACGAGTTGTGGAGTCACTCGAAAGCGACTTGCCACAAGTCGTCCGTGTCACCTGGGACATACGCCAGATTCCAAGATGAAGGCACGTCCTGTTCGCTCGAGAACACCAAGAATGGAGAGCTGACCCTCTCCGCTGGAACTCGAAAATGGAGTTCTGAAGCCCAATGGTAGACCCCTCTGAGAAACCCATCTCCTCGGGGCCTCCTTCAATGCCTAGAATGCGTGCTCGCTCCGTCACGGCCTGGTACTGCAGAAGAAGCGCACCATCGTCTACCTGTTCTGAGACTACTCCAGCGGGAGGCTGCGGTAGCCCAGGAGTAGCTGCACGGCAGCAAACGAACGAGCCTGTAGCAGCGATGTTTGGCGGGGCGGTTCTTCTTCGCCCTCCTGAAGACCTCATCCCGAGGAAGCACGTCGCAGGCAAGCTGCAACGCTATGGGTTCAGCTGGTGGAGGCGAGCGGACTCGAACCGCCATCCTCCCGCGTGCAAGGCGGGCGCTCTCCCAATTCGAGCTACACCCCCAGGATGGTTCCGGAGGCCATTGTAGCGGCGGGGGCGGGCCGATCAACCGCCGGGGCGGCATAGGCGTTGCGGATTTGAGCCGCCGGGGCGACGCCGCTACCATGATCGAGAGCACCCATGGCACGCAACTCCACGATAGAAGCGAAGTTGAAGTCCCTCCCGACGACGCCGGGCGTCTACCTAATGAAGGACGCCCAGGGCGACGTGATCTACGTGGGGAAGGCGGCGTCGCTGCGGCCGCGGGTCCGCTCGTACTTCCAGGCGCAGGCGGGATCGGAGCGCCGGACCCATGGATGGATCGATCAGATCGCCGACTTCGAGGTGATCCAGACCGAGACGGAGCCGGAGGCTTTCCTGCTCGAGGACACGCTGGTCAAGCGTCATCAGCCGCGATTCAATGTTCGCCTCCGCGACGACAAGCGCTATCCCTACCTGAAAATCACGGCGGAGCCATTCCCCCGTGTGCAGGTAGTCCGCCGCCGGCTCGATGACGGGGCCCGCTACTTCGGCCCCTACACCAACGCCAAGGCAATGCGCTCGACGTTGAAGCTGGCCCAGAAGCTGTTTCCGATCCGCACCTGCAACCTGGATCTGCCGCTGAAGACGCCGCGGCGGCCGTGTCTCAACTACCACATCGGGCGGTGCCTGGCGCCGTGCGCCGACCTGGCGACGCTGGAGGAGTACAACGCGATGGTCAACCGCGCTGGGATGCTGTTCGAGGGCCGGATATCGGGGCTGATCGCCAGGCTGCGGGCGGAGATGCGCAAAGCAGCGGTCGACCAACGGTTCGAGCGAGCGGCCCATCTGCGCGACCAGCTGGAGGCGCTGCAGCGCACGCTGATGCGCCAGTCGGTGGTGCTCTCCGACACGGTGGACCGCGACGTCTTCGGGCTGGCGGTCGGCGACGGACGGGCCAGCGCCCAGCTGTTCATGGTGCGCGGCGGCCGGATGGCCGGGCGCGAGGCGTACCATCTGCGGGTGCCCGCCGGGGTGGAGGAACCGGAGATCCTGTCGGCGTTGTTGACCCAGTACTACGCCAACGCGTCGTCGGTGCCGCGGGAGGTGCTCCTCCCCCATCGGATCGATGGGATCGACCGGCTGGAGACGTGGCTGACCGAGCTGCGCGGCCGCCGGGTGCACGTGCGGGTCCCCCAACGCGGCGAGAAGCGCCACCTGGTGCTGCTGGCCAACGACAACGCCCGGTTCGCGATGAAGGGGGAGCAGCGCGATGAGGCGGTGCGCAGGGAGGCAACGGCGGCGCTGGTCGAGCTGGCGGAGGCGCTGTCGCTGTCCGCATTTCCCCAGCGGATCGAGGCGTTCGACATCTCCAACACCCAGGGCGGGGAGGCGACCGGGTCGATGGTGGTGTTCGAGAACGGCCGCCCCCGGCGCGACGCCTACCGGCGGTTCAAGGTCCAGAAGAGCGGCCGCCCCGACGACTACGCGATGATGGCCGAGGTGCTGGGGCGACGGTTCCGGCGTGGACTGGCCGAGCTGTCCGATCCGGCGATCCACAAGGGGAAGTTCTCCGAGCTGCCCGACCTCCTGCTGGTCGACGGCGGTAAGGGGCAGCTCAACGTGGCGGTCGACGTGCTGCGCGAGCAGAACATCGAGGGGATCGAGGCGATCGGCCTGGCCAAGCGGCACGAGGAGGTGTTCCGCCCGGGGCGCGCCGAACCGATCGAGCTGGAGCCGGACAGCCAGGCGCTGCTGCTCTTGCGCCAGATCCGTGACGAGGCGCATCGGTTCGCGGTGACCTACCACCGGCGGCTACGAGGGAAGCGAAGCCTCTCCTCGGCACTCGATGCCATCCCGGGAATCGGACCGAAGCGCAAGAGCGCACTGATGCGGACGTTCGGGTCGGTGGCCCGGATCTCGCACGCGTCGGCCGACGAGATCGCCGAGAAGGCGGGGATCCCCCACGGCCTCGCCGAGCGGATCCGCAAGCGGCTGCGCGCCGACTGACCGGCTGGCGACCGGCGCGGGCCGGGCGTACCCTCGCGTTCCGACGTCGCCGGCAGGCGTTGGTCGAGCCACAATCGAAGGAAGGAGTCAACACGATGCAGTCGGTGGAAGTCCTGCGAGAGCTGTCCGACGGATTCGGCGTCGCTGGATTCGAAGATGAGGTGCGGGAGCGGATCGTCGAGCTGGTGGAGCCGCTGGTCGACGAGATCCGCACCGATGCGCTGGGCAACCTGATCGCGTTCCGCCATGGGTCCGATCCGCGGACGCTGATGCTCGACGCCCACATGGACGAGGTCGGGTTCATCGTCCAGTGGATCGACGACAACGGCTACCTGCGGTTCGCGCCGATCGGCGGCTGGGACGAGCGGATCGTCCCCGGCCACCGGGTCGTCCTGCAGACGCGGGACGGGACGAAGCGCCACGGCGTCATCGGCACTGCCCCGCCCCACATCGTCTCCCCCGAGGAACGGAAGAAGCCGATCTCGATGGAAAACATGTTCATCGACGTCGGCGCGACATCGAAGGACGAGGCGGCGGCGATGGGGATCCGCATCGGCGATCCGCTGACGATCCACTACCCATTCACCGAGCTGCGCGACGGCTACGTCACCGGAAAGGCGTTCGATGATCGCGCTGGGTGCACGGTGCTGATCGAGACCGCTCGCCGGCTCGCCGAGCACGAGCTGGGGATGAACGTGGCGTTCTCGTTCGTGTTCGGTGAAGAGCTCGGGCTGCGGGGCGCCCGCACGGCGGCGTTCCAGCTGGAGCCCTCGCTGGCGATCGCCCTCGAGGGGACGATCGGCGCCGACATGCCCGGCGTGCCACCGGAGCGCCAACCGGTGCGGCTCGGACAGGGTCCGGCGATCAGCGTCGCCGACCGCTCGATCGTCGTCTCCCGCCGGATCGTCGCCGTCCTCGAAGCGGTGGCCGAGAAGGCGTCGATCCCCTACCAGTACAAGCTACCGACCTACGGCGGCACCGATGCGGGGGCGATCCATCTGACGCGCGGCGGTGTGCTCGCCGGGGTGATCTCGGTCCCGTGCCGCTACATCCACTCGCCGATCTCCACCCTTCGGGTGGAGGACCTGGAGAACACGATCGCGCTCACCACGGCGCTGGTCGACGCCCTGCCGGAAGCGGTGTTCTAAGAAGAGGTCGGAAAGGAGCAACGCGGGCGTCCGTCGGTGCTGCACGGCCGCCCGCACTTGTCTCTCGAACGGATCTCTCCCGCTATCGCGTGCTGGCGGTCACCTTGTTGGCGGCGATCGCCGCCCGCACGACGCCGGCCAGCCGCCGAATCCCCTCGTCGATCACCTCGGGGGTAGCGAGCGAGAACGCCAACCGCAGTGTGTTCCGCCCGCCGCCGTCGACGTACGACGAGGTTCCGGGGACGTAGGCGACCTTGTGCTCGATCGCGTCCTTCAGCATGTCGGTGGCGTCGATCCCTTCGGGCAGACGCATCCACACGAACAGGCCGCCTTCGGGCTCGGTCCACGACAGCCCGGGATCGTCGGGCATGTGCTTTTCCAGCGCGGCGATCATCGCGTCGCGCTTCTCCCGGTACACTGGCCGGATCTGCTCGAGGTGCTGATCGAGGCCGTGCCGGATCATGTACTGCGCCGCCAGATGCTGGGTCAGCTTGGAGGTGCACAGATCGGTCGGCTGTTTGGCGCGGACGAGTGCATCCATCAGATCCCCCCGCGCCACCATCACCGCCAGCCGTAGCCCGGCACAGAGCGTCTTGGAGAACGTCATCAGGAGGATGACTCGTCCCTCGTTGTCCATTGAGCACAGCGACGGCACCGGCTCGCCGGCGAACCGCAGATGCCCATAGGGGTTGTCCTCGAAGATCAGCAGATCCTCGCGGCGGGCGATCTCCAGCAGCCGCTTACGCCGCTCGAGCGTCATGGTGATCCCGCTGGGGTTCTGGAAGTCGGGGATGACGTAGATCGCCTTCAGCGTCTTGCCGGCATCCCGGGCGACCTCGATCCGCCGCTCGAGCTCGTCGAGGACCATCCCGTCGTCGTCGAGGGGGACGCCGATCTTGTCCGTCTGGAACAGGGTGAACGCCTGGACGGCCCCCAAGTAGGTGGGCAGCCCGCAGAACACGACATCCCCGGGGTCGAAGAACGCCTTGCACAAGAGATCGAGGGCCTGCTGGGACGCCGTGGTCACCAGCAGATCGTGGATCGTCACGTCGATCCCCTGGGGGTTGAGCCACTCACAGACCGCCTGACGCAGGGTCTTGCTTCCCTCCGTCAAGCCGTACTGGAGCACGTTCTTGTAGTTCTCGCGGATCACGTCCGCGGCGATCTCCGCCATCTCCTCGTGGGGGAACGTCTCGGGCGCCGGGAGCCCGCCCCCGAACGAGATGATGTCCGGCTGCTCGGTCAGTTTGAGCAGCTCGCGAATCGCCGATCGCTTTGCTCCGGCCACCCGACTGGAGAAGTGGTGTTTCATCGAACCCTCCCTCTCGTTTCCGCGCGGTCAAGCGCCTGAGATTCTACGCAGTAGGCTTTGGATCTGTCAAAAGAACAGCCACGATAGCGGCGGGTAGAGGATTGCAGCGACCACCGTTCCCAGCGCCGCCCCTCCGACCACGTCGAGCGGGTAGTGCTCACGAACGTACACGCGGGAGAAGGCGATTGTCGCCGCGACGAGGTAGACGGCCGCCTGCGCCGCGGGATAGGGGTAGCTTCGGGCGACCACCCAGGCGAGACCGAACGAGGTGGTGGCATGCCCGGAGGGAAACGCGTAGCCGTCGACGATCCGCGACCGCAATCGCGGCAGCACGTTCATCGGGCGCAATCGCCCGATCAGCACCTTGCACAGGCGAAAGACCGATACGTTGACGATGGTGATCGCCAACCCGATGAGGACATAGATCCGGTCGACCGGCCGGCCGAACAGGATCAGCCCCAGCCCGACACCGCCCCACAGATACCCGTCTCCGAGGTAGGTAGCGGTGATGAACACCGGCGCGAACCGACGCAGCCCACGGGCCTCGGCGACCGCCTGCGCCATTCGACGGTCCCAGTACAGGGCCGCCCCGATCCAGTCGTCCATCCGCCGGGCGAGCGACGCGATCGGGTGGATCACGCCGGTTTCCTGCGCATCGCCGGGAACAGGATGACGTCGCGGATCGACGGGGCGCCGGTGAGCAGCATCACCATCCGGTCGACGCCGACCCCGATCCCACCCGCTGGCGGCATCCCGTGCTCGAGAGCGTAGAGGAACTCCTCGTCGAGCGGTTGCGCTTCTTCGTTGCCGGCGCGGCGGAGCCGTTCTTGCTCCTCGAATCGGGCCCGCTGGTCGACCGGGTCGTTTAGCTCGGTGAACGCATTGGCCACCTCGAGGCCACCGATGAACAGCTCGAACCGCTCTACCAGGTCGGGGTCGTCGCCCTTCCGCTTGGCGAGCGGCGAGATCTCGACGGGGTAATCGACGATGAACGTCGGCTGGATCAACTGGGGCTCGACGTGCTCCCCGAACAGCGCCTCGACCGCTTCCCCCGGCGACGCGGGGGGCGGGGAAATCCCGCGATCGGACGCCAGCTCGATCGCCTCGGCGGTGCGCAGCGTCGCGGAATCGACACCGAGCGCTTCGGCGACGGCGTCGATCATCCCGATCCGACGCCACGGCGTCGTCAGGTCGATCGTCTGTCCCTTGAACTCGACCTGCGGCCCTCCGCCGACCGCCTCCAGCCCGGCGGCGAACAACCGCTCGACCCGCCGCATCATCGCCTCGTAGTCGGCGTACGCCTGGTAAATCTCCAGCATGGTGAACTCGGGGTTGTGCTCGGTGGACACCCCTTCGTTGCGGAAGCATTTGCCCAACTCGTACACGCGGTCGAGCCCCCCGACGAGCAGCCGCTTGAGATGGAGCTCGAGGGCGATCCGCAGGTACAGGTCGGCGTCGAGCGCGTTGTGGTGAGTGACGAACGGCCGGGCGTGCCCGCCGCTGGCCACCGCCTGGAGCATCGGGTTCTCTACCTCGAGGAAGCCGTCCGCATCGAGCGTTCGTCGGATCGCCGCCAGGATCTTCGATCGCTTGACGAACGTGTCGCGCACCTCGTCGTTGGCGATCAGATCAAGCGCCCGGTGCCGGTAGCGCACCTCGACGTCCTTCAATCCGTGCCACTTCTCGGGCAGCGGACGGATCGCCTTCGCCAGCAGCGTCCATCGGTCGGCGGCAATCGTCAGCTCGCCGCGCTTGGTGCGAAATGGCTCGCCGTGAACGCTTAGGATGTCCCCGATGTCGGTGCGCCCGAGCGCCTCGTAGGCACCCGGGCCGATCCGGTCGGCGGTGGCGTGGACCTGGATCTTGCCGGTGCCGTCGCGCAGGTCGAAGAACGCCGCCTTCCCCATCTGGCGAACGGCCATCTGCCGCCCGGCCACCGACACCGCGTCGCCGCCGTGCTCGCCGACGGCGAGGCCCTCGAACCGCTCGATCACCCACGCGATCCGGTTCACCTCCGGCACGCGCGACGGATAGGGATCGACCCCTTCGTCGCGGAGCGCGCGGAGCTTCTCCAGGCGGGCTTGCACCAACGGATCGGACATCGAGAACTCCCGGTCGGACTACTTGTTGATGGCGATGACGCGATACTTGCTGATCCCCCACGGGAGCTTGGCGGTCACTTCGTCGCCTTCCCGCTTGCCCAGCAGCACCCGGCCGACCGGCGATGCCATGGAGATCTTGCCCCCCTCGAGGTCGACCTCCGCCGGGCTGACCAGCGTGAACGTGCCGCTCTCGCGCAGGGTGAGGTCCTGCAGGATGAACCTCGAGCCGATCCCGATGACGTCCCGGGTGATCTCCTCGTCGGGGAGCACCTCGGCGACCTCGAGCACCGACATCAAGCGGCGCACCTCCCGCTCGTAGTACTGCTGCTGGCTCTGGAGGTACATGTACTCTTTGTTCTCGCGCAGGTCGCCCCCGTTCATCTTCGACGCCTTCAGCTTCTCGGGGATCTCCTCGTAGAGGATCTTCTGCGCGTTGTCGAGCTCCTGCTGCATCAACCGATACCCTTCCTCGGTCAGCTTGATCGTCTCTTTGTTCATCGTCGGTCCTCCCTTGCCAGCGCCGCCCGGACCCCGTCCACGAGCTGTCGCCCGAGCTCCTCGATGCCGAACCGCTCGCAGGGCTCCGTCGGCCTGGCGATGATGTCCGCCGGAGGGATCCTCGTCGCGGTCCGGCGGAACGCTTCGCGCAGCCGCCGCTTGACGCGGTTCCTCTCCACCGCCGTACCGAACCGTCGCGGCACCACGATTCCCAGGCGGACGCCGTCGTCCCTCGCGAGGACATGGAGCGAAAAACAGGATCCCTTCCAGACGGCGCCCCCTCGATAGACGCGCTGGAAGTCCTTCCGGCGTTTGAGGCGCATCGTGGAAGGGAAACGGCCTCCACCGTCTCCTGTCATGAGCTGATGATAGTCCGAAACCCCGTCCGATTCAAGCTTTCGGCCCCGTCCTTGGACGGTCCGTCATCGCGGCCGGTACACTGTACGCGGCCATGTTCGACACCCAGCACATCTACACCGTCAGCGAGCTCAACCGCTCGGTCCGCGACCTGCTCGAGGGTCGGTTCGGCGAGCTGTGGGTCCGGGGAGAGATTTCGGAGCTGAAGCGGGCTGCGTCGGGGCACCTGTACTTCACCCTCAAGGACGAGGCGGGAGAGCTGAGCGCCGTGAGGTTCCGCAGCCGTACCGGGCTGCTCGCCGAAGCGACCGTCGAGGCGGGGATGGTGGTGCTCGCGTTCGGCAAGCTGACGATCTACGAGCCGCGCGGCCGCTACCAGTTCATCGCCTCCCTTCTCCAACCGGTGAGCGCCGGGGCGCTACGGCTGGCGTTCGAACAGCTCAAGGAGAAGCTGCAGTTGGAGGGGCTGTTCGAGCCCGACCACAAGCGGCCGATCCCGACCTTCCCCGAGCGAATCGGGGTGATCACCTCGCCGGATGGGGCGGCGCTCCGCGACGTCGTCTCGGTGGTGGAACGGCGGTGGCCGGCGGTGGAGCTGCTGATCTTCCCCTCGGCGGTCCAGGGGGAGGCCGCCCCCGCGGAGCTTCGCGCCGCGTTGGACCGCGCAGTGCGGTTCTCCCGCCAGGTGATGCCGCTGGACACGTTGATCGTCGGGCGCGGCGGCGGCTCGGCCGAGGACCTGGCGGCGTTCAACGACGAAGCGCTGGCGCGGGCGGTGTTCGACTGTCCGATCCCCGTGATCGCCGCCGTCGGCCACGAGGTCGATTTCTCGATCGTCGATTTCGTCGCCGATCACCGCGCTCCGACGCCGTCGGCGGCGGCGGAGCTGGCGGTCCCCGCCCGAGGCGAGATCGTCGCCGGGCTCGATCGCGCCGCCGATCGCCTGCACCGAGCGGTCGCCACCGCCCTGCGCGCCCGGCGGGCATCGTTGCGGGCCCAGACGCGGGGCTACCTATTCCGGGTGCCCCAGCGCCGGCTAGAGACGCTGCAGCAGCGGCTTGATCTGGCAGTGCACACCGCGTTGCGCCGAACGACGGCGGTATGGACCACGCGGCGCGAGGCGGCCCGCCACGCCGCCGAGATCCTCCGCCTGTGCGATCCCAACCTGCCGCTTCAGCGGGGATACTCGCTCACCCGGCTCGCCGGATCGCCGCGGCCACTGCGGGATGCGTCGGAGGTCGCCCCGGGGGCCGTGATCGAGACGAGGCTGGCCGCCGGTGGACTGCACTCCCGCGTCGAGGAGGTGAACCCCGAGTGAACATCGAGGAGGCGCTGAAGAAGCTGGAGGAGATCACCGGTCGGCTGGAGCAGGAGGATCTGTCGCTCGACGACGCGCTGGCGCTGTTCGAGGAAGGTCTCCCGTTGGCCGCGTCGATCAAGGAGCAGCTCGACGAGGCAAAACTCCGGATCGAACGGGTCGTCGAAGCGGCCCGTGGAAGCTTCGACCTGGAGCCTTTTGACCTCGATTCGGGCTGACCTATAATCCGGAGCATGGTTGAACAGGGCAGTCCGGTGGACGTTGCGATCGTGGGAGCCGGACCGGCCGGTCTGACGGCCGCGATCTACGCGGGACGTGCGCTGCTGTCGACCGTCCTCATCGAAAAGGCCCTTCCCGGCGGGCAGCTCAACGAGACCGACCTGATCGAGAACTGGCCGGGGTATGCGGAGACGGTGTCGGCTCCCCAGCTGATGGAGCAGCTTCGCGACCAGGCGGAGCGGTTCGGCGCCAGCTTCCATCTCGATGAGGCGGTCGCCCTCGAACCGGGGCAGGCGGAGCATACGGTGGCCACGACCGGAAAGAGGATCCGTGCCCGAAGCGTGATCCTCGCTTGCGGGTCGCGCCCCCGCGAGCTACCAGCGGAGGGTGCTGATCGGCTGAAGGGCAAGGGGGTTTCCTACTGCGCCACCTGCGACGGGTTCTTCTTCCGAGACAAGCGGATCCTCGAGATCGGCGCCGGCGACTCCGGGATCACGGAGGCGCTGTTCCTCACCCGGTTCGCGACGTCAGTATCGGTCGTCGTCCGGCATCCCGAGGATGACCCGCGAGCGCTGCGCGCCTCGGGGATCCTGCAGCGGCGGGCGAAGGAACATCCGAAGATCGGTTTCCTGTGGAACCGGATCGTCGAGGCGGTGCTGGGTGAGCACCATCTGGAAGCGGTCCGGCTACGCGACCTGGCCACCGGGAAGACGGAGGAGGTGCAGGCCGACGGGGTGTTCGTCAACATCGGCCACCTGCCCCAGACCGATTTCCTGCGGGGGGTCATCGAGCTCGACGCCGACGGGTACATCGTGACCGACGGACGGTTGCGCACCAGTGTGGCGGGCGTGTTCGCCGCCGGCGACGGGCGGATCGACACCCATCGCTACGGCCAAGGGGTGGTCGCCGCCGGCGAGGGGGCGATCGCGGCGATTGAAGCAGAGCAGTACTTGGGCGAGATGTAGCTTCCGGTGAGGGAGATGGCGGCGCCGGTCCGCGGAACGCGACGGCGGCCAAACGCCGCGGGGGAGAGCAAAGGAGATCCGTATGTATCCGATGATTGCGAAGCTGCTGGACGATACCGTGGCCAGGCAGGGAGACCATGTCGCCCTGCGCATGCCGGTTCCGAAGGAGCGAAAACGGGGCCGCGGCGTCCACCTGGTGCTCAACGAGATCACCTACAATCGCCTCGGAGAGATGGTCGGCCGGTTCGCCACTGCACTGAGCGAGCTGGGGGTGGGGCCGGGCGATCGGGTCGCCCTCATCTCCAAGCCGCGCGCCGCCTGGGCGACGACGTTCTTCGCCATCCTGCGATGCGGCGCGGTGGTCGTTCCGCTCGATCCCGAGCTGCGGCGGGGGGAGATCCAGCGGATCCTCCACGAGGCCGAGGTCAAGGGGATCGTCGTCTCGGGCGGTAAGGCCGATGACGTGCTATCGTTCCGCGGCGAACTCCCGGGGGAGCCATTTCTCATCTCGATGGACCGGGTCCAGAACGAGGGCGTGCTGTTCCTCGACGCGCTGTTGCTTGGCAAGTCGGAGCTGCCGCGGGTGGAGGTCGATCCCTCGTCCCTCGCCATCCTGATGTACACCTCGGGAACCACCGGCAACGCCAAGGGGGCCATGCTCACCCACGCCAACATCTCGTCGAACGCCCTCACCGCAGCGAAGGTGGTATCGTTGACCTCCGAGGATCAATTCCTGTCCATCGTGCCATGGAACCACATCTACGGATTGACGATCACCTTGGTCACCCCGGTCGTCGTCGGCGCGACGAGCACCTACACGCCCGTCGACCGCAACCTCGCCCAGGTGATGAAGGCGGCCCGGCCGACGGTGATCCTCGGCGTCCCCAAGCTGTACAATGTGCTGTACGGCCGCGTGATGGACTCGATCCGCAAGAGCGCCATCAAGCGGGCGATTCACCGCTCGTCGCCCACGCTGATGGGCAAGCTGGTCAAACGCAAGCTGTTCGGCTCCCAGTTCCGCTTCTTCACCTCCGGCGGGGCCCCGCTCAGTCCGGAGGCAGCCGCCGGCTTCCGCAGGATGGGGCTGGGGATCATGGAGGGGTACGGACTGACCGAGACCGCGCCGTTGCTCACCATGTGCGAGCCGTTCGACGAACAGCCCGGGATGGCGCCGATCCCCGAGATCAAGCTCAAGATCGAAGCCCCCAATGAGGAGGGGGTCGGCGAAGTGCTCGCCAAGGGGCCGAACATCATGGCCGGCTACTACAAGAACCCTCGGGCGACCGACGAGGTGATCGACGCCGACGGCTGGTTCCACACCGGCGATCTGGGGTCGTTTGTCAACGGGCGGTTGGTGCTGTCGGGGCGGGCGAAGAACGTCATCGTGCTCGAAACCGGCAAGAACGTATACCCCGAGGAGATCGAGTGGGAGCTGGTCACCATCCCGGCGATCGAGGAAGTCATGGTGCACGAGGGGAGCCGTCAGGGGGCCCCGATCGTCGCCGCTCAGATCTACCCGAGCTGGCCGACGCTCAACGCGATGGGGATCGACTCGCCGGGGGCCGCGCTGGACCACATCTGGGAGGCGATCCGCGAACGTAACGAGAACCTAGCGGTGTTCAAGCGGATCAAGCACAAGGAAGCGATCACCCTCGTCGACGAGCCGTTCGAGAAGTCGGCCAAGCTCGACATCAAGCGGCACCTCCATCAGCCGTAGCCGACGGCGTACACCGATCGGCGGAGGAGCCCCCGCGGCGCTGGTCGCGGGGGCCTTTGCTGTACGGTATTGTCCATCGACGATCGTTGAGTATACTCACTGACAACGAGGTGATCTCGATGGTAAAAAGGTCGAACGCGTTGTCGATCTACGTGCCGAAGAGCAAGGCCGAGCACCGGTTGATCAAGCGGCTGTCCGCGCTGGCCAAGAAGAAGGATCGATCGCTGAACTACCTGATCGTCGATGCGATCCTCCAGTTCCTCGACCGCCACGAGGATGACGAGCCCGACTAGCCGCCGTCTTCCTTCTCTTCGGGAACGCCGTCGCGGGCGGCCAACCGCCGCCGCCACCGCTCGAGCCGCTTCCCGATGCGGGCCTCCTCGCCACGGTCGGTAGGACAGTAGAATTGCCGGCCCTGGAGCGAGGGGGGTAGGCAGTCCATCGTCGCGATGCCGTCCTCGAAGTCGTGGGCGTACCGGTAGCCTTCGCCGTAGCCCAGCTCCCGCATCATCCGGGTCGGCGCGTTGCGCAAGTGCAGCGGCACCTCCTCCAGCGGCCGCTCCCGGATCTCCCGGCGCACCTCGCCCATTCCCCGATACAGGGCGTTGCTCTTCTCCGCGGTCGCCAGGTACACCGCCGCCTGAGCCAGCGCCAGCTCGCACTCGGGCAGTCCCACCGACTGTACCGCTTGCCACGCCGCGATCGCCTGCGGCAGCGCGGTGGGATCGGCGAGCCCGATGTCCTCGGAAGCCATCCGGATCAGCCGGCGGGCGATGAACCGTGGATCGTCGCCGGCCTCGATCATCCGCGCCAGCCAGTACAGCGCCGCGTCCGGGTCGGAGTTGCGCACCGACTTGTGCAGCGCGGAGATCACGTTGTAGTGCTCGTCCCCCGCCCGGTCGTAACGCATTCCCTTGCGCTGCACCGCCCGGGCCACCAGCTCGGCGTCGATCGGCTCCCCCTCGGCAATGCTCGCCGCGAGTTCCAGCGTGGTGAGGGCGCGCCGTCCGTCGCCGTCCGACAGCGCGACGATCGCCGCGATCGCCTGCTCGGTCAGCTCCACTCGCCCATCGAGCCCGCGGGGGTCGCGCACCGCGGTCTCGATCAGCTCGCGGATCGAGCGCTCCTCCAGCGGCGAGAAGCAGAACAATTGGCAACGGGATAGCAGCGCGGCGTTCAGCGCGAACGAAGGGTTCTCGGTGGTCGCCCCGATGAAGATGACGCTTCCCTCCTCGAGGAACGAGAGCAGGACATCCTGCTGTGCCCGGTTGAACCGGTGGATCTCGTCGAGAAACAGCAGGTCACGCTTCCCCTCCGAGCGGTTCCGGAACTGGGAATCCTCGAGGATCTTTCGCACCTCGCGCACCCCAGTCAGCGCCGCCGAGCAGTGGACGAAGCGGGCTTCCGCCCGCGACGCGACGATCCGCCCGACCGTCGTCTTGCCGGTCCCGGGAGGGCCCCAAAACAGCAGGGCGCGATACGCATCGCGTTCGATCAGCGATCGCAACGGTCCTCCCCGCCCGAGCAGCGCTTGCTGCCCGACGACCTCGTCGAGGTTCGTCGGCCGCATCCGCTCGGCGAGCGGCGCCGGGGCAGAGGGCGAGAACGGGAGCGGATCCATATCCATAGAAGGATCGTAGGCGATGGAGCAAACCGCCATCAAGTCTTGACAGCGCAAAACGGCGTCCGTACCATTCCTTGGCTCGGGTCGTTAGCTCAATGGAAGAGCAGCGGACTCTTAATCCGTTGGTTGCAGGTTCGAGTCCTGCACGACCCACAGGCGTAGGATCTCGACCGGGTCGTTAGCTCAGTGGCAGAGCACCTGACTTTTAATCAGGGAGTCGCTGGTTCGAATCCAGCACGACCCACCATTCTCCGGACTTCAACCTGCGGCAATCGCTGGCGTCGTTCACGGATGTCTCGCATGTTGTGAACCTGGCCTCGCGACAGCCTCGCACGTTCACCCTCTTGATCCTACGGTGATCT
>CAZLER010000042.1:0-16896 GCA_964558595.1 uncultured Thermotogae bacterium | reverse complement strand
CGAATGGGTCAATGGGTATCCTACGAGGATGCTGATGCAACGGGTGAGATTCATCACGATGGCCGGAGTGCTGGTCGCGGTGGTGGGGTCGGGAATCCTCCCGATCGCACCGGTGTGTGCGGGCGCGCCGGCCGATCCGGGGACCGCGATGAGCCCTTCCGCGGAGTGCCTTGAGGCGATCGTCGCCGGCATGCCTTCGGTTGACGTGGAGACGCGAGGGCGGCGCAACCTGGCGCACATGACGTTTTGCCTGCCGCAGAACGTTTTCGGCGTCTTGTTCTACGGGCTTCTGCGATCGATAGGGGGCGTGGTCTGCGCCCGCGAGATGAACGAGGTGACGATCGTGGTCACTCGGGGTTCGCTTGGCGTGTCGCTCGGTCGCTACCTCTTCGTCCCCGCATCGTTCCTGACCGAGACGACGGTGCGGCACGAGTACGGGCACACGTTGCAGGGGTACCGTCATGGTCCGTTCTACCTGCTGTTTGAGGGGACGATCTCGTTTGTCCAGGCGGCGATCTCCCTGGCGTCCCCGGCATTCGCTCGCGACTACTACGACCGCTGGCCCGAAGACGAGGCCAACCGTCTGGCCGGCGTGCCGTAGCCATCTCCAGGTTCCGGCCCCCAGGCCGGGGCGCAGTTCCTGTTCCTCGGTGCCCACCTCCCGATCGCATGACTCGACCACGACGCGATCCCCGGTAGCTCTCGCGAGAGATCGGCCATCCGACTCCTCGACACTTGACAATGCATTACATGTAAGGTAGGATAGGAGTCTATCACCACATACATAGGAGGTGCTGTCATGTCGAGGGTGCGCACGTTGTTCACGGTGGTCTTGGTCGCAGCGCTCTCGCTGCTGCCGGTGCAGGTGGCTGTCGGGCAGGAGTCGATGGAGTCCGCTGGTCCTCTTCCTCTCACGCTGCCGAACGGGAGCGTGATGAGCGATGACGAACTCCTCGGTGTCGAAGGGGAGCTTGGGTTCATCCTGACCCTTCTGGCGCTGACCGCGCTTGGAGCCGGGGCCGGAGCGGGGGCCACAGCGATCTCCGAGAACTGGTTCGATGAGGACTACGGCATCGATGGAGACGATTGGCGTGAAATCGCCTCCGGGGCTGTGCAAGGTGCCATCGGCGGTCTCGCGGGCGGATGCGGTGCGCGGTGCTTCCCGATCTAGCCTTTCCCTCGCGGACCGCGAGGTGGGTCCGCGGAGCGACATCGTATCCATGGTGAGCGAAAGCAGGGAACGACAGCGGCAAGGCCGGGCGGGCATCCGGTGGGGCGCAGCGGGTGTGTGGATGTTCATTGTGGTCGGCTTCATCGTGCCGGGGGTATGGGGTGCGATCCGAGGCTTCCCGGTGCCGGTTCCCTGGAGCAACTACACATGGGGCCACTGGATTGTGCTCTGGCTCGGTGCCTCGACCGTCACCGCCGCCCTGGCGGTAGCTCTCTCCCGCCTGCTCTCACGCGCTGGACGTGAGCAGTAGGGCGCTGCCGTCAGGACGGCTTACTTCGCGGTTTCCGGTGTCTGATCGGAATCGCGAATCCGCTGGGTAGAAGAGGCATCCTGGGATGACAGGATCGGCTTCGATCCTCCACGTGGGGTTCGGGGGCGCTGTCCCTGAACTCATGCTGCTCCTGATTCGCCTCGCTGGCAGAGTCGCGCTATGATTCTCGGCGAGCTGTCCGGCCTGCTGTGGGCGGTCCGCCTTTCTCAAGCGGCAAGCATCGTCCGTCGTTGACGGTGGCCTGTCCGTCTTCTTCTTCTATCTCTGGCTCCGTCTCGGAGGCGGCAGATCACCAAAATGGGAGGCTGAACATGGAATACCTTGAACGGGACTTGCTGAGGATCCCGGTCCTCGGCTTCGGTACGGCGGGGCTTCGCGGCGATGCGTGCGTCGAGGCGGTGGCCGACGCCCTCACCATCGGCTACCGGCATCTCGACACCGCCGTGGTGTACGACAACGAGGCCTCCGTGGGAGCCGGCATCCGCGACGCCGGCATGGCGCGGGAGGAGTTGTTCGTGACCACCAAGCTCGCCGAGGACGATCTCGCTCCCGATGCCGTACGCGGCAGCCTCGAGGGCAGTCTGCAGCGGTTGGATACGGACTACGTCGACCTGTGGCTCATCCATTGGCCGAACCCCAAGATCCCGCTTCGCGAGACGCTCGACGCGATGGCCGAGCTGCTCGACGCCGGCTGGGCCCGGTACCTCGGTGTCAGCAACTTCTCCCGAGAGCTGTTCGAGCAAGCCGCTACGATCGCGCCGGTGGTCTGCAATCAGGTGGAGTACCACCCCTACAAGCGCCAGGATGATGTGGTTGCCGCCGCGCGCGAGCGGGACGCGTGGGTCACTGCCTATTCGCCGCTAGCCAAGGGGGAGGTGGTGAACGATCCCGTCCTTCAGGAGATCGGCGAGACGTACGGCAAGACGGCGGCGCAGGTGGCGCTGCGCTGGTTGATCCAGCAGCGTGGTGTGGTGGCGATCCCCAAAGCGGCGCGATCGGAGCACCGTCAGGCCAACCTCGATCTGTTCGACTTCGCCCTCACCGACGAGGAGATGGTGAAGGTCGACCATCTCACGGCGCCGTTCGCCTCCTCGGCGTGATGGCTTAGGGCTTATCAATCGGGGGACACGTACCCTATTTCCTGCCCGTGGATCCACAGGAGGGCTTGCCGGGCTTGCGACCTGGCTTGCGTCTCCTCAGCTCTCGCCCCGTTCGGGCTTCGATCGATCGCAGCGATACATCATCGCACAACGGCCGGCCCGTTCTCGTATGCTTGCGAAGGTCCGGCACGCCATCCGGAGCATCAAGAAGCAACGGGGTCCAGTCCTCGACCTCTTCGAGAAGCGGGGAGGCTTTGGCCAGGGGGTCCGCGTCGGACCGCCCGACCAGCCATCGGGCATTGGACCACCGATAGTCCCAGGGGCGCGAACACAGGCCAGCGCGCACCGGGTTCTGGAGCACGTACTGGATTGCGGCGATGGCGTGGTTGCCGACCAGCGGGCACGAGTAGAAGCGTCCCTGAAACAGATACCCCCGCCAATCGTGCCGGAAGTTGACCCGGCGTGTGTAGCGCTTGTGTGCCTCGCCAAGGCCTTTCGCCAGGCTGTCTTCCGCTTGGGGAACCGCCACCAGATGAACGTGGTTGTCCATCAGGCACCATGCGAGAACATGGAGGCCATGCTTGGCGGCCTGCTCGCGCACGAAGCTGAGGTACGCGTGGCGATCGTCCTCGGTGAAGAAGACCCGCATCTTCCTGACGCCACGTTGCGTAACGTGATGCGGAAGGCCTGGGACGACGACTCTCGCGATACGTGCCATGTTCTTTGTATAGCATAGCGCGTAGGAAAGGACAAGCACCGAACACGGCGCGCTTTCAGAGATGTCCTCACCGGGAGAATGGCGGGTGGGTCGACCGGCGACGAAATAGGGTATGTGTCCCGGAATAAGGGAAATAGGGTATGTGTCCCCGGAATAGAGTGGGGGAGGGGTGGTTGCGGGGGGAGGTGCGGTGGCCGATGATCGTCTCGTGGCGTGCGGCGGTCATGCGGCGGTCGCGGGGAGCGCGCGGTCGCGGAGGCGAGGGGGGGAAGGCGATGAACTGGAAGCTGCTGTTGTTGATCGGCGTGGCGTGGGTCGGGTTGGGGGCGGTCACGTGGTGGTCGCGGATGCCGGGCGAGGGGGAGCCGCTTCAGCTGACGATCCTTCACACCAACGATGTCCACGCGCACTATGACGCGTTTGAGCCCTGGGGAGAGCCGCTGCAGGGCGGGGTCGCCCGGCTGAAGACGGCGGTCGACGGGATCCGGGAGACGCAAGACAACGTCGTCTTCCTCGATGCCGGCGATCAGTTCCAGGGGACGCTGTTCTTCACTGTCGGCGGGGCGGAGATCGTCGCCGAGGTGATGAACGAGCTCGAGGTCGACGCGATGTGCCTCGGCAACCACGAATTCGACGCCGGCCCTGCGGAGCTGGCGAGGTTCATCGATCGGGCTGACTTCCCGGTGCTATCGGCGAACACCGACGCGCTGTCCGATCCCGATCTCTCCGGCAAGATCCTCCCCTACACGGTCGCCCAGTTCGGCTTCGAGCGCGACAAGGTGGCGGTGATCGGGCTGACCACCGAGAGCACGGCGTACGCCTCCAGCCCAGGGCCGACGGTGCGGTTCCTCGACGTCGTCTCCACGGCGCAGCGGATGGTCGACGAGATCGAGGCGACCGGCATCGACGTGATCCTCGCGCTCACCCATCTCGGCTACCGCCACGATCTCGAGCTGGCGCGCAGCGTCGACGGGATCGACGTCATCGTCGGCGGCCACAGCCATACCCGACTCGACTCGTACCCCACCCTGACCGAGTCGGCGACCGGCGAGCCGGTGTTGGTGGTGACCGCGTACGCGTGGGGGAAGCAGCTCGGCCGGCTCGAGGTCCTGTTCAACGAGGACGGTCTGGTCACGTCGTACGCCGGAGCGCCGGAGGCGATCAAGGCGTCGATCCCCGAGGATCCGGGGATGGTCGCGCTGCTCGATCGGTATCGACCGAGGATCGAGGCGCTGATGACGACGGGGGTCGGCTCGACGGAGGTGCCGCTCGAGGGGGCGCGCGAGGACGTCCGCGCCCGCGAGACGAACCTCGGCAACCTCCTCTGCGATGCGATGCTGTGGAAGACGCGGGATCTCGGAACGACGATCGCCCTCCAGAACGGGGGTGGCATCCGGGCTTTCGTACCCGCCGGAGAGGTCACGATGGGGCAGATCCTGGAGGTGCTCCCCTACGGCAACCAGCTGACCACGGTGACGGTGACCGGGGGCGGGCTGCTCGCCGCGCTGGAGAACGGGGTGAGCCAGGTCGAGGAGGGCGCCGGCCGGTTTCCCCACGTCGCCGGGCTGCGCTACACCTTCGATCCGGCCGTCCGTCCAGGAGAACGGGTGACCGAGGTCGAACTCTGGGACGCACCGACGGGCGCGTATGTCCCGCTGGATCGGACCGCGAACTACGAGCTGGTCACCAACCACTACCTCGCCGCCGGTGGAGACGGCTACACGATGCTCGCCGAGCCGACGAACCGCTACGACACCGGATGGCTGCTGTCGGACGTGTTGGCCGACTACCTGCGGGAACACGCCTCGGTGCGGCCGACGGTCGAGGGACGGATCGAGCGGGTCGCGACCCCGTAGCCGGTGCCGTTTGGAAACCCCACAAGGAGGTCCCATGCTGTTTGAGCCGACGAAGATCGGAACGCTCGCCCTTCGCAACCGCGTGGTGCGCTCGGCGACCGCGGAAATGATGGCCGACGAGGCCGGGCGACCGCTGCCGCAGCTGGCCGACCTGTATCGCGAGCTGGCGCGCGGCGGGGTCGGCTTGCTGGTGACGGGACACATGGCCGTGCATCCGTCGGGGAAGGCGCATCTGGGGATGACGGGGATCCACGACGATGCTCTGGTCCCCGAGCTGGCGGCGTTGGCGGACGCGGTGCACGAGGAAGGCGGAGCGATCGCCGCCCAGATCAACCACGGGGGACGGCAGGTGCGCGGGGGAACGGTCGACGATCCGATCGCTCCGTCGGCGACGGCGCCGCAGCCGCCGCGTCCCGGGGCGCGCGAGATGACGCGCGACGAGATCGAGAAGCTTATCGCAGCGTACGCGCAAGCCGCTCGTCGGGCGCAGGCGGCGGGGTTCGACGCGGTACAGCTGCACGCCGCCCATGGGTACCTGATCGGCCAGTTCCTCTCCCCGTTGGCGAACCGCCGCGACGATGCATGGGGTGGCGACCTGGACGGCCGCATCCGGTTCCTCGAGCGGGTGGCGGCGGCGGTACGTGCGGAGGTCGGCGATGCGTTCCCGCTGTTGATCAAGCTGGGGATCCGCGACGAATCGGACGAGGGGTTGAGCCTCGAGGAGGGCGCCGAGATCGTGCGCCGTCTGCCGTCGATCGGGATCGACGCGGTGGAGATCTCGGGAGGAATCGCCGAGAGTCGTACGTTCAACATCGCCGCGGACGTGGCCCCGGGGAACGGTGAGGCGTACTTCCGCCCCTGGGCGAAGGCGGTCCGGGACGTAGCGGCGCTGCCGGTGATCCTCGTGGGCGGCTTCCGGTCGCTGGCCACGATGGAGGAGGTGCTGGACTCGGGGGACGCGCAGCTGATCTCGCTGTGTCGGCCGCTCCTCTGCGAGCCCGACCTGCCGAACCGACTTCGCGACGGGGTCCAGGCGGCCTCCTCCTGCGTCTCCAGGAACCGCTGTGGGCCGAGCCAGGGCGAGGTCGGCATCTCGTGCAGCTGTCCCCGCGACGCCCGCTAGCGCGGACGGCTGGGATCAGCCCTTCAGATGATGATCGCCGTTCGCGGTCGAGAGATGCACAAGGGGGACGGTTGTTGCCCGACTACACGGTGCACGAGAGCGCACGCGCGGTTCACGTTCGGTTCAAGGCAACGCCCGAGGAAGGGCTGGTGGTGGTCGTCCCGCGCGGGTTCGACCGCCGGCGGATCCCGCCCCTGCTTCGGCGCAAGCAGGCGTGGATCGATCGGGCGATGGCGAAGCTCGAACGGCATCGTGCCGCCTTTCCCACCGTCGACGGGCGTCCGACCTCGATCGAGCTCCGGGCGATCGAGCGCAGCTGGCAGCTCGATTGGCGGAGGACGGCCGACGAACGGGTCGCGCTGGACGACGTTGGCCGATCGACGCTGCGGGTCGCGGGACCGATCGACGACGGCCCTGCATGGCGTTCGGCGCTGCGCCAGTGGTTGATCGAGCGGGGGCGCGAGACGTTGATCCCGTGGACCGAGGGGCTCGCGGAGGAGCTTGGGATCGCGGTGGGCGGCGTGGCGATCCGGTGCCAGAGGAGCCGGTGGGGCAGCTATTCATCGCGAGGCGATGAGGTGGGCACGATCAGCCTGAACGCACAGCTGCTGTTCCTCCCCGAGCGATGGGCTCGCTACGTGCCGCTGCACGAATTGTGCCACGCGGTGGTCCCGGACCATTCGGCACGTTTCTGGGAGCTCGTCCGCTCCCACCGCCCGGACGTCGACCGACTGCGGACCGAGCTGCGGGATGGGTGGTGGCATGTGCCGGCGTGGCTTCACGCAGCGGAGTAGCCGGGCGACGGCTATTCGCCCCACCGTTTGTCAAGCTGTCGCACCGGGAACGATCTTCCGTGGGCGGGATGGATCGTGTCCACGGGGAGCTGCCGAAGTCGGCGGACGCTCTCCCGCGCGGCGTGAACGTCGTCGAGGAGAGGATGGAGACGCGGTCGAACGACGTTCCAGAACAGGTCGCCACAGAACAGATCGCCGTGGTCGGTCAGCACCCCGATCGATCCCCGGGAGTGTCCCGGGAGATGAAGGACGGTTGCCGACACCCCGAACGGTTCCAGGCTCTCCCCCTCCTCGAGCGGGCGGTCGAGATGGACCGTCTCGGACCGGCCGAGGACGCTTCCCAGCGGGATCGTCGCCTTGAAATACCACGGCATGCGATCCGGTGTCGACTGGCGGTTGCGGCGCATGTCCCCGCTCTCGATCGCCTCGACTTCGAGAGGGTGTGCGCCGATCGTCGCGCCGTAGGTGGTCTGAAGATCAGCGCAGCTGCCGGTGTGGTCCGTGTCCCCGTGGCTGATCACCACGAGCCGCAGATCGCCGCGGCGGCATCCGGCCTCCTCGAGTCCTCGCAGTAGGCGCCGTCGGGCGATTGCGGGCCCGGTATCGATCAGCACGAAGCCACCCTCGCCCGGGAGGAGGTAGCAGCGGATCCCGGCGTGGATTGTCACGAACGATGAGCTCATACAGACCTCCTCGCTGCTCGAATCCGCTGCGCCCCCGTGTCCCCACGACGGCGGACGCGCACCCAGCGGATGACGATCGGCTCCACGCGATCACTACGACCGTTTGGACCGGCCCGACGACGTCTTCTTCTTGCCGTTCGACGTGGAACCGGACGCCCGGATTGTGTTGGGCGTCTTCGCCTTCGAGGTCTTCGTCGATGAGGAGCGACGTTGGGATGTGGACCGCTTCGACATGCTCGGCGTGGCGGAGAACGCGGGGGTTGCGTCGCCTTCGGTCCGCACCGAGGCTCTCGGGGTTCGCGCGCCGCCCGCGAAAACGCGCAATGGCACATCATGACCTCGTTCTCCATTCTTCCACCGGATTCCCATGGAGACCGTCGATTCTTCGTTCTCGTGCCGCGCCTTGACGTCGAGTTCGCCCCGGTCGCCGGCGTCCAGCTGAAGACGCTCGTCTGGCCTGTCGCCGCCCCAGGGTGCCGTCGCGCAGCCCGCTGCTCAGAGCAGCCAGGATGTCGGCGATCGTGTCGGCCTCGACGGTGACGCGGTGAGGGAGCTTCGATGCGGGGGCTGGTACCTCCCACCTCCTTCCACAGGGTTGCGGCTGTGTCCCTCCTCGCAGACGGACCGTAGACGGACCCGGAGGCGAAACCATGACGGCAGCCCCGCCGAGGTCATGATACCCCATCGGGCAATGGCGACCGAGGCGGCCTTCGGCGGCGACGGCCTCGCGGCAGGCAGACGCGTCGTGATACGATGCGGTCTCGACACCGAGGAAACGGAGGTGAGCGATGCCGACCCTTGTCCTTCTCAACGGCGGACCTCGCGTGGATGGCAACACGGTCCGGCTGGCCGAATGGGTGGCCGCGGGGGCACGTGCCGCCGGTGCCGAGGTGGAGACGATCCACTTGGCGGACCGGCGGATCGAGACCTGTCGGGGATGCGAAGCGTGCGGGCACACCGGACGGTGCTGGATCGACGACGATCTGGAGACGGTGTGCCGGGCGCTGGATAAGGCAGACGGGGTGATCGTCTGCTCTCCGATCTACGCCGGCTGGTACGCCTCCGTTCTGAAGACGTTCGTCGACCGCCTGGCGACCACGATCGGGTTCACCGGGCGGTTTTCCCATCTGTGCTCCGTCGGCGTCACCACCGCCAAGTACGACTTCCGCACGAAGATCGCCAAGGAGATCGCCTCCTCGGCGATCACGAGCAGCTGGACGCGTCCCGGCTATGTCACCGGCTACCTGCACAAGTCGGTGATCGACCGTCGCCGAAGCGAGTTCCTGGAGCTGTCGGCGGCGAACAGCCCCCGGCTGTACGCGGCGGCCCACCGGATGGGGGAGAAGCTGGTGGGGGACATCGCGGCCGGACGACGGGGTCGCCTTCCGCTGGTGGTGCGGTGGGTGTTTCGCCGGTTCGTGTTGCCGGGGATCGGCCGCGTCCTGCTGAACCACCGCGACCGCGCGGCGTTTCTCCTCCGTGCCCTGGAGGAGCACGGCGTGATCAATCCACGATGGAGGGCGAAGCACGCACGGAGGATGACGGAGGTTTCCGAGGAGGCGACGCCGAGGGCGACCGAGCGGATCGTGTTCCGCCGCTGACGAAGTGCCGCTCCGCCTCCCCCGGTCCGCACACCGTAGGGTTTTCCGTGTAGCGGCCTCGTGCTATCCTGGTTCGGCATGAGCCTTCTGCTGGCAGTGCGGGACGATCAGGACGTGGTGATGGCGAGCGACGGGCGCGTCCTCGACGCGCAATCGACGGTGCTCGCCGATGGCGCCCTCAAGTTGTTGGCGCTGAACGGCGAGCTGTGTCTCGGGCTCGCCGGGGCCACCGATGCGATGCACGACGTGCTCTCGGCGCTCGGCCTTCGCAGCCGAAGGAGCGACCCGGTCGACCTGCTGGAGGCGTGCCAGGAGCGGGGCTGTCCGGTGGACGTCGACTACGCGGATGCGCGGGACGAGCTGACGAACGTCCTTTGCTGGATGGGGCGTCGTGCCCCGGCGAGGATCCGCAGCCTCCACCCGCCGACGCTCCTCCTCGCCGGTCGGTGGGAGGAGCGACCTGTGCTCTGCGAGTGGACAGCGCGTCAGCGTCCGGTGGAGACGGCGGATGGATACGCGACAGCGGTGGCCGGCTGCCTGCCGGCCTCGGGAAGCCCCGGATGGCGAGCGTTTCGACGGGCGGTGGACACCCCGCGATCGACCGCGGGAGCCGAACGACGGCTCGGCCTCGCGGTGACGATTTGCGCAGTATCATTGGGGATCGCCGGTCCGGTCGGCCGGCTGACGGCGATGCGCCGACTGACGCGAGGGTTTGCGTTGTCCCGCGTGGAGGGGTAGGGTTGGGCCTCTTGACCGAGGGCGGGGACGGGGGTATGCTTTGGCAATCACCCCCTACGAGTGCTAAGACGTATATCGCCGCGAGGTGGAAGAGCGAAATGCCTCTGTATCGACATGAGTGCGAGTCGTGCGGACACCGATTCCGCGTGCTCGTTCTGCAAGGATCCGAAGACGCGTGTCCGACGTGCCCCAACTGTGGGAGCACGTCGACCCACCAGTTGATGCCCCTGGTGGCGGTCCAGTTCAAGGGGAGCGGCTTCTACAAGACCGACCGCGCCAAGAAGGGCCGGACGCGCACCGAGAAGAGCGGCGGTTCCGACGGGAACGGCTCCGGCAATTCGGAGACGAAGCCGTCCGAGGCGAAGAGCTCGTCCTCCACCGATCGAGCCTCCCGCGACGACTAGCCGCTTTCGCACCCGATGAGACGGCGTGCTGTGGCGGCAACGATGGTCGCGCAGCGGGGGCGCAGGAAGACGACGTGCGATCCGGAGAATCCGGCATCCCTCAGCAGCTGTCGTTCCATCGAGACGGGAAGCGGAAGATCGATGTGCAGGTGGTGCGAAGCACCATGCCGCTCGGAATCGACCCCGGAATCCTGCGCGGGGGAGAGGTCCCCGGAGGCCACGTAGTCGGCGTTGACGAACAGGCCACCGGGCACCAAGGATCGCCGAATCCGGTCGTAGAGCTTCCGTTTCACGTCGGGGCCCCAGTGGTGCAGTGCCATCGCGGAGATGACAGCGTCGTACGCGTCGTGGCCCAGGTGGAGTTCGAGAAATGACCCGTGAACCGTCCGGACGTGACCGTCCCACCGCCGCCGCTTGCGGGCGAGCTGCTGTAGCATGCCTTGCGAGAGATCGATCCCGGTGACGCGGGCGTTCGGGAACCGCTCGAACAGCGCGTCGAGCTCCAGGCCGGTACCGATCCCCAGGTCGAGAACTCGTGGACCGGTCCATGACGCGGGCAAAACGTCCGCAAGGCTCGCGTGCAATGCGGCGAGGTCGGGGACCGACGCGTGCATGTGGTCCTCGTAGCCTTCGGCACGGGCGTCGAAGAACGCATCCATCTCCTCGGCGTTGCCCGGCAGTCCGGGAAGCCGTTCGGTCACGGATTCCACCTCCCCCTGGATCGCCGGTGAAGGTATCCGATGAACGGCGCGCGTTCGACGTTCCCGTCGACACAACGGATTCAGCGCCCGTTCACGCGGTGTTCACGTGACAGGCGTACGATGCCCATCGTATGAGAGCCAACCTCCTTGCTGGGGCCCGATGCGAGACAAGACGCCTCGGGCCCCATCTCTTTGGCGAGCGACGCCGTCGAGCCAGGAAACCCCGGGGGGATGGCAACCCATGGCCTGCGGACACGGAGGCAGCGGAAACTATAGCAACGTTGTGTGAGACAGCACGTAGGTCGCCATACAGGACGCTCCCCGCTGACCTGAATGGGGAAGGCGCTTTCCTTCTCCGCTACGCGAGCACATCCTCCGCTTGCTGGCGGGAAGTGAACGATGCGGATGCGAAGTCGAGCCGGAGCTGGCCGTGGATCCGTCGAGGATCTCTCGGTCGCGGCGGTGGCTCGAACGGCCCGGCCCGGTCAGTTCGCTGCTCCAGATCGCCGTGACAACCGTGAAGCGAGACAGGATGGCGTCGATCGACGACGAGCCATCGCTGGACACCTCCATCCGCCGCATCCGGTTCGTGTGCTGGCCGGGGTCTTCCCGCTTTTCCTCGGCCTGCTGATGGCGCGATGGATCTCGCGGGAGGAGGTCACGGCATGGCGCCGGTCGACGTGGACATGCGCGAAGCTGATCCTTCCTCTCCTGCGGGGCCGACCGGGACAACCGGCGCTCGCGTCCAGCGCCCTTCCTTGCTTCAACAGGTCGTCGTGGACGGATCGTGTCCAGCCACCAGCCGAAAGGCAACCTACACAGCTGGGCTACGCCATATCCCGGATCCGCAGCTCGATCTCCGGGTGTTCCCGCAGCAGTTCCTCGAGCCGGGAGGGATCGGTGTCGCCGAAGTGGTACGGATACAGGATGCGCGGCTTCATGGCCACCGCGACATCGGCCACCATCTCCGGCGTCATCGTGTAGGGGAGGTTCATCGGGAGGAAGGCGACGTCGATCTCGTGGACCGCTTTGAGCTCGGGTGTGTTCTCCGTATCCCCGGCGACCAGCACCCGCAGCGCTCCGAAACCCATGACGTAGCCGTTGCCATCGCCGCAGGGATGGAACGGATCGCCGGACTCTCGTCTGTGGAGGATGTTGTAGGCGGGGATCGCTTCGACCGGAAGCCCCGCGACGACGGCGACGTCGCCGTTGCGCATCACCGTGCCTCCCTCGATCTCCCGTTCGCACAGCGGCGTGTGTACGATCTGCGTGGACGCCGAGCGGATCCGTTCGAGCGCATCGACATCGAGATGGTCTCGGTGCTCATGGGTGATCAGCACGACATCCGCGGTGGGCAGCGCCTCATCGTCGGCGACCCGGCTGAACGGATCGACATAGATCCGCTGTTTCGCGAACGTGAACAGCAGCGAACCATGACCGAGGAACGTGATTTCCAGGTTGCCGTTTCCCGTGGACAGGGTGTCCGTCTCGAACTGCTGCTCCGACATGTGCCCACCTCCGCTTGGGGTTTGGCCGTCGGGCGCACTGTACCGGGCATCGCCGATCGCGGCAACGGATCGGCTCGCCCCCGGCGGGTGAGTAGAATGGCGACAGCCCGCCATCAAGGCGAAGCGAGGTGATCCGATGTCCGAACGCGCGACGTTTGGTTCGACGAAGACCCTTCACGTGACGATCGTGGTCGACAATCTGGCCGACGGCCTGGCACGGTCGACCGACGGCGTCCGCCGGCACGAGGGCGGACCGCTGATCGCCGAACACGGCTTCTGTGCGCTCATCGATCTGCCCGGTGCCGACCGGAGGATTCTGTGGGACGCCGGCGCGAGCGAGACCACGGCGCTGGAGAACCTCCGGCGGCTGAGGATCGACCCGGGGACGATCGATACGATCGCCGTGAGCCACGGCCACTGGGACCACGTCGGGGGGATGGCCGCGATCCTCCGCGCCGCCCGCCCGCGTCCTCAGGCGAAGTCCTTTCCCGCCGACGCGTCCGAACGCGCCCTGATCGAGCACGCGATGCCCAACACGATCCCGGTGCTCGCCCACCCGGCGGCGTACCGCGAGCGATGGAAGCTGCTCGACGACGGGAGGAGGACCGGGCCGATCCAGGCGGCGCGAGCGGCGGAATGGGAGGCGCTCGGCGCGCAGCTCATCGATACCGATACGCCGGTCCGGATCGCCGATGGCTGCTGGATCACCGGATACGTGCCGCGCGAGAGCTTCGAGACCGCTGGCCGGCCCACCGGTCTTCTCCATCGGCAAGGCGACCGTTTCCTCGCCGACGATCTCGACGACGACCAGTCGCTCGCGATCCACGTCGAAGGGAAAGGACTGGTGATCGTCGCCGGCTGCGCCCACGCTGGGATCGTCAACACCGTCCGGTACGCCCGGACGATCTCGGGCGTCGAACGGGTGCACGCCATCCTCGGCGGGTTCCATCTGGGGCGGGCCGACGAAGAGACCATCGAACGGACGATCGACGCGCTCGCCGAGCTGGAGCCCACGTGCGTCGTCCCGTCCCACTGCACGGGGTTCGCCGCGACGCGGCGGTTCGCCGAGCGACTGCCGGAGGCGTTCGTCCTCAACGCGGTGGGCACGTGCTACGCGTTCTAGGCGGAGACCGGTTCCATAGATGATTTCGTTGCCGGCGGCGATGCGGGTATCCTGACCGATCCGATGACGAGGAGGTCCGAGCGTCGATGAGCGATCGCGGAGGGAAGCGTCGATCGACCTGGGCATTCTGGCGGGAGGGACGGCGGACAAAGGGCTACGGGTGGACCGAGTTCCTGCATGGCTACGTGTACGGTCGCTGGCCGTACCTGTATATCGGCTATGGGACCGGGGAGCGCCAGCCGCCGCGACTTCTGGCCTGGATTGTCCCGTTGGCGGCGCGGCTGTTCGCGCGGTCCCAAGCGGGCGAACCCGCCGCCGGCAAGCGCCGGTTTGCCGATCGCTACCACGGCAAGATCATTCCCACACGGGCGGCCGAGGACCTGGTGTCGCTCGACGCCCCGATCGAACTGCACGACCTTGAGCAGATCGTCCCCTACGCCACGGCGCGCGACATCGTCTTGAGCGAGCCCGACCGGATCGTCGCCCTCGACTGCCCGTGCCGCTCGGTCCGGGAATCCCCGTGCCTGCCGCTCGATGTCTGCCTGATCGTCGGCGAGCCGTTCGCGTCGTTCGTCGCCGCTCACCATCCCGATCATGCCCGTTGGATCACGCAACAACAGGCGGTCGACATCCTGCGCGCCGAACACGAACGCGGACACGTTCACCACGCGTTCTTCAAGGATGCGATGCTGCAGCGGTTCTACGCCATCTGCAACTGCTGCTCCTGCTGCTGTGGGGCGATGCAAGCGTGGTCGATCGGCACGCCGATGCTCGCCTCCTCGGGCTACGTCGCCTCGCTCGACGAGGGCCGATGCGTCGAGTGTGGCGCCTGCGTCGACGTGTGCCCGTTCGACGCACTGACGACGGAGAACGGCCGACCGATGATCGACCAGGAGCTGTGCATGGGCTGCGGAGTGTGCGCGAGCCGCTGCGCGCGGGAGGCGCTGGCGCTCACCCGCGACGCCGCGAAGGGCGAACCGCTGGAGATTCGCCAGTTGATGGCGGGCCATGGGGGATAGGTTGCGCAGGATCCTGTGGGGGGGCGTGGTGACAGCCGTCGCCGCGATGTGCATCGCCGCACCGCATTCCGACGAGGCAGAGGTCGTCTTCGCTCAGTTGATCGACAACGGCGGCTTCGAGGAGGCGGTCCCCGCCGATGCGCTGGGGGCGTTCTGGCTGACTGCCGCTGGACGGGGCCGAACGGGAATCCCCACGGCATGGATTGGTTCCGAGCGCAGCCGATCTGGCCGATGCGCGCTGACGCTCACCTCCTCTCGTCAGCAAGCCTGGCAGTACATCCCGGCGCTGGAGGCGTTCACGGATCGGATGACGATCTCGGGCAGCGTGCAACCGATGTCGGCGCCCGACGGTCCGGCGACGGCGGCGCTGACGGTCCGCGACGCGCGTGGAGCGGAACTCGTCTACCTGTTTGGCGAACGGACTCGGGTACCCGACGATGAGCGATCCCGGGTCTATGTCTCGATGGATGTGACGTCGGGCCGGTGGACCGACTTCCTGCTCGAGGTCGGCCGCGACTACCTCGAGGCGTTCGGCCGCCGGCCGCTGCCGCGCTTGACGCTGATCCTGGGAAAGCACGATGATGGCGGCTCGCCGGTAGACTGGGACGACCTGGCGGCGAATGTCGCATTCCACGCCACCACCGAGGTCGCCTTGCGCGACGCTCTCCTCGCGGAGGCGCGCTGGACGTTCGACAATCTGTTCGAGCACGCCATCGACGACCTCGGCGTTTCCACCCCTTACCTCGTGAAGTCCCTCGACGCAGTGACTGGGGAGGTGCTGCACATCGCCCCGGTGGGGGGCGCCCATCCGGTGTACCGCCAGATCCTCCATGTCCTCCAGGTCATCGACGATCCCGACTACCATGAGCGAGTGGTGACGATGGCGGACCAGGTGATCGCCGATCTCGATCCGGTGACCCGTCTGCCCCGCAAGTGGGACGGCGAGCGGGATGTGGCGATAGCGGGAACGGTGATCCCGGCCCCGACGATCGACTTCCTGCTCGAGGTTTACCGATTGACCGGCGATCCGACCTACCTCGACGCGGCCGAGGAGATCGGCGAGGCGATCCTCGCCTTCGCGCCACGGCTCGGGACGACCGTGCGGACGATCGGCCAGCTACCGGCGGGCTACATGCCGAACATCTTCCGCTCCGACACCGGCGATCCGGTAGCTCCGCAGAGTACCTACGAGCTCCACATCCGCTGGTTCGCCAGCGCCGGGGCGCTGATCCATCTGTACACGGCGACGGGCCGTGGGGTATTCCGGGACGCGGCGATCGATGCGGCGTTGGGGTACATCGATCACGACACCGTGCTGAGCTACTGGGGCAGCGACTACACGCTCACGCCGTTTTCGTTCGAGCCGACGTGGTACGACTGGGACCGGATCGACCCGGCGTTCGACGATTACTTCGGCTACGGGATCGGCGGTCGGGAGGGGCCCTACGCGATTCTCGACATCTACGAACGCACCGGCGATCCACGGCTGCTGCCGTTCCTCGACGCATCGCTTCGGTGGATGGGGGACGTCTGGAACGAGGGGATGCACCGCGGCGGCTACACGTTCGCCGACGATGCCCGCAGCTGGCAGGCATACTACGATCGCTACACCGCGGATCCGGAGCGGTACGCTTCCCACCGGGAGCTGCTGATCCGCAACGCGCGCAACGTCCTTCGCTCGACACAGATCGACAACGGTGTATGGATCGACGCCCGGTTCCGGAGATGGGATCCCAGCTTCCCCGAGGATCAGGGGAGCTGCCCACGCAACCTACTTGCCGGGCTCAGCTGGGCGTATCTGGTCGACGACCGCGATCCGGTGTGGCTCGCGATGATCGGGTCGGTGTTCGAGACCACTGTTGCTACCTACAAGGCACGGTACGGCTATGTGCGCTCGCCCGAGGGAATGGGGCGCGGGCCTCATCCCGGCGGAATCGAGCTGCGGTTCCTGGGGGAGTTGCTCACCCACCTCCTCCCCCATCTCGACGACGGCTGACCGCGCACGGCTAGGAGCGCAGGATCGGGG
>CAZLER010000041.1:0-17310 GCA_964558595.1 uncultured Thermotogae bacterium | reverse complement strand
GCTGGCGACGCTGATCTCGTATGCCGGATTGGGCTTCTTCGGGATCCCGCTGCCAGTGCTCCTCTCAGAGCGCTTCGACTTCCCTTCGTCGCTGGTGTTCGCGTTGTTCACGATCCAGCATGTGGGGATCGTGATCGCGTACCCCTGGGCCGCTCGCAGGATCGGCAGGCGGGGGAACCGATCGGTCCAGATCGCGGCGCTTTCCCTCCGCCTTCTCCTGTTCGGCGGGGCGGCGGTGTACCTGTTCCTCGTCTCTCCGGCACCTCCGATGGTGGCGTTGGTGGTGGCGTTTCTCGTCTACGGCGCGACCTGGTCGTACTTCCAGCTGTCCGGCGTCGCCCTGACCTCCCGGCTTGCGCGCGCCGAGAACCGCGGCGCAGCCCTCGGGTTGTACAACGCCCTCGCCGGTCTGGGGTGGATCCTCGCTGGGGTCGGTAGCAGCGTGGTGGCACAGGCAGCCGGCTACGCCTCGGCGTTCGCCGTCGCCGCTGGCCTGCTCGTGATCGGTTTGGCGGTGCTGCACCTCGTCCCGGATCCGGCCTCGATCGAGGAACCGACGCCTCGGCGTCGGACCGCACGACGGGGAGCTGTCCGTCCGGCGCTCCGACGCCCGATGCTCGAGGCCGCCGCCCACCGCGGCTAGCTAGCCGTCGGTCACCCAGCAGAGGTGCCAGCGACCGTTCATTCCGTAGTACCAGTACCATCCCTGGCCGGGAATCCCGGGCCGCCAGCCGTCGGCGAAATGCCACGCGTCGCCGGGGGCCGAGACAAACGGAGGTTGCGTCGGGGGTATGGGGAGGGTGACGGTCGGCTCCGCATCGTCCTGCTGGGGCGCAGTGCCGACGATCTGGATCGCCGTCCAGCCGACGCCCCAGGAATCGGTCGGATCGAGAGCGGCGAGCAGGCTCACCAGATCATCGATCGCCCCCTGTGCATCGCTGGCGAAGACGGGAAACGGTTCGGTCGGAACGGTGGCGGAGAACGGCAGCGGCGCCGTGGTGGCGAACACCAGCAGCTCCTCGACGCCGATCGGAGGGGTGGCGATCAATTCGTAGGGGCCGTCGGGCAGACGGTGGGTTGACGTGACGTAGTTGTCGGTGGAGAACGCGTTGGGAAACAGCAGTCGAACGACGCCGTCCGGCTGAAGGTCGAACAGGTAGACGAACGCCGGGCGGCTGACGCGCAGATCGATGACGATTGGGTCGCCGACGTCGAACTGGGATGACATGGTCCACACGTAAGCGCCCAGCGGATCGGTCGACTCGGGAAAGAGGCCGAGCGGAAACCCCCGCTGAGCGAGGGCGATCGGCCCGGCGGACAGCAGGAGCACAGCGACGGCGCAGAGGGCAACGGTTCGGTTCATGGTTCTCACCTCATGCAATCTACGCCTGTAGAACGCTGAGGTTCCGCCCCTCGGAGATCGTGACGTTGGCGCGCAGCAGCTACAATCGACGCCGGAGGTGGCGGTGTACGCGTATCGTGCAGTGGATGACGTGGAAGCGGTAGCGGCGTTGGCCTCGGCGGCGTTTGCCTTCCGCCATCCGCACCGCAGGGCGCTCGCCGAGCGGATCGCGCAGAGGGTGGAACAGGGCTGTGAGCTATTCGGTGTCTACGAGGGGGAGCGGTTGGTCGCCGCGTACATGCTCCACCCGTTCCGGATGCGGATGCGCGAAGGGATTGTCTCGATGGGCGGGATCGGCATGCTGTGCTCGCGGCTCGACGCCCGCGGCCGAGGGGCGGTCCGGAAGATGCTGAGCGGAGCGCTGGAGACGATGCGAGAGCGCGGTCATGCCGTGTCGGTGCTGGCACCGTTCGAGCCATCGTTCTACCGCAAGTACGGTTGGGAGCTGTTCGAGCGGCGCCAACTCCTTGAGCTGCCGCTGGATGGCGTCCGCGTGCCCGATGACGATATCCCGCACGAGGCGGTCGACCTCCCGGTTGCCGACGAAGCGACGCGTTCGTTGTACAACCGGCTGGCGTCGCGGCGCCACACGCTGGTGCAGCGTGGCGACGCGCAATGGGAGGCACGAACGTCAGTATCCCCATGGCAAGACAACATCGCCGCACGTGGCGTGGTGCGGATCGATCGTGCCGGCACCGCCGTCGGCTTGATCGGCTACGATTTGGAGGGATCGCCGGATGGGATGACGTCGGCGTTCCACGTCAACCTGTTCCTGTATGTGGACGAGGCTGCGAAGCGTGCGATGCTTCGGTACTTGCGCCGGCTTTCCCAACAGGTGAAGACCGTTCGATTGGACCTTCCTTTGGACGAGGACGTTTGGCCGTACTTGGTGGATCGGCCGGTCCGGCGGGAGATCCACGACCAGTTCATGATCCGGATGATCGCGATGGAACGGCTTGACGGGCTGTCGATCGCGGCGGACGATCGGACGCTCGACATCGAGGTCGTCGACGACCAGGCCGCCTGGGTCCATGGCCGGTGGCGGCTCACTGTGGAGCGGGGGACGCTGCGGGTGGCGCCGACCGATCGGGCGTCGGTACGCTGCGATGTCGGGGTCCTGTCGACCGTGATGGCGGGGTTCACCGACCTGGCGGCGATGATCGCCGCCGGACGCGCCACGCCGAGCGCTTCCTACCGTGGGGAGGATCTGCCCCGGCGCACGACGTTCCTCGCGGACTACTTCTAGCGCCGATCGGCCGTTCGGCGACCGGGCGGTATACTGCCGCGGCGGACGACGCACGAGGAGGCGGGGATGGACGAGCGGAGGGCGGCGCGCTACCGGAGGATCCACGAGCAGCTGCGGGGGCTGATCGAGGGAACATCGCCCGATGGGACCGCGGCGATGTCGACGATCTGTGCCGTGCTCCACGCGAAGATGCCCCATCACCTGTGGACCGGCTTCTACCGCGTTGAGGGCGATCGTCTGCACGTCGGTCCCTACCAGGGGCCGGTGGCGTGCCAGGTGCTCGAAGGCCGCGGGATCTGTCTGGAGGCGGTCCGCCGGCAGACGGCGGTTGTCATCCCCGATGTCCACGCCTTTCCGGGCCACATCGCCTGCGATCCGCGATCGACAAGCGAGATCGTCGTGCCGGTGATGTCGGGCAAACGGGTCGTCGCCGTGCTCGACATCGACGCGGAGAAGCGGTCCGAGTTCGACGACGCCGACGTCGAGCCGCTCCAGCGGATCGTCGCCCTTCTGCAGCCCTACCTGTAGTCCGGGGGAACCCGCCGCCCACCGTCGGCAGAACAACGTGCCGGCGCGGGCCGCGCGGTGTTGGGTATTGCGTGCCCCGCAGCCCTGCTTCGCAGGTCGGATGGCTGACATCCAGGCGAGGATCATCCGTCGCTGGGGGAGACCGTTGAGCGGCCGGTGGGGAAACGGTGAGCGCGGGGTTGGCTTTCGATATCGAATCTTGTTCCATCGACGCGGAGGTGATCGGCATGCACAGGGTAGGACCGTGTATCGGCGGTCTGTTGCTGGCGGCGCTCATGGGCGTGATGGCGATCGGTGGCGAAGTGACGGTGTCGTACCTCGGCCAGTCGTGCTTCACTCTCGAGCCGGAGGAGGGTCCGGTGGTGATGGTCGATCCGTACGGGTCGTATGTCGGCTTTCCGGGACTTCCCGCTCCGGCGGACATCGTGCTGATGACGCACGGGCACATCGACCACTGTCCGTATTGCTACGGGGAGAGCGACCGGGTGGAGGGGGACCCGATCGAGGTCTACCTCCTGGACAAGGATGGCCGGTGCCGGGAGAAGCTGCCCCCGGGATTCTGGCGGATCACGCCGGAGTTCACGACCCACGCGATCGAGGCGAGCCACGTCACCGCGTCCGGCGGGGGGCAGGGCTGGATGTGCATGTTCAGCTTCGAGATCGACGGGGTCCAGTTCGCCCACCTGGGGGACGTCGGCAAGATCCTGACGGCGGATCAGAGGCGAGCCCTGGACAACGTGGACGTAGTGTTCCTGCCGGTGGGAGGGGCGTTCACCATCGACGCGGCGGAGGCGATGACGGTCATTGCGCAGCTGCCGTCGGTGAAGGTCGTGTTCCCGATGCACTACTACGTCGCCGGCGCGACGCCGACGTCGTGGTCATCGATGGAAACGGCGGAACCGTTCCTGCAGTTGGCGGAGACGATGTACACCGTGCGGGAGATCGACGGCCATCAGGTGGCGGTGAGCGCCGACACGTTGCCGCGGTCGCCGGAGGTCTGGTCGCTCGACTACAAACCGGCGCCGTAGGCGTGGGCGTAGCGCTTGACGGGGAGCCGGAGGTCCCGGCTCCCCACGCGATCCGACTACTCCGCGGCCTCGTCCAACGCGTCGTCGATCTCCTCGGCCAGCCCCTCGAGCTGGTCGGACAGATCGTCCAGCTCCTCTTGCAGGCGCGTGAGGCGCTCGATGAGCGGACGGACCTTCTCGATCAGATCCTTCTTGGAAACGAAAGCCATCGATCCCTCCTTCCTTGGTCCGAGCGGACCGAGCTGATTCTAGCCGAGCGGTCGGTGGAGACAACAGGCGATTCCGGACCGGAGGGAGGATGCGCATCTCACCGCTTGAACTCGCCGAGCGCGCCGCACAACTGACCGAAGCGACCTCGCCGTGTCGGCTGTGCCCGAACCGTTGCGAGGTGGGCCGCGGACACGGGGTGGTGGGGCGTTGTGGCTGCGGAAGCTCCGCTCGCGTGGCGAGTTACGGGCCGCACTTCGGCGAAGAGCCACCGCTGGTTGGCGAGCGAGGATCGGGCGCGGTGTTCTTCTCCGGCTGTAACCTGGCCTGCCGGTTCTGTCAGAACGCCTCCATCAGCTGGGAGCGCGAGGGGGCCGACGTATCGGATGACGAGCTGGCGGGGATGTTCGGCCGGATCGCTGCGCTGGGCTGCCACAACCTCAACTTGGTGACCCCGACACCCCACGCCGGGGCGATTGTTCGTGCCCTGGCGATTGCGGTGGGCGAGGGGTTCGACCTCCCGATCGTGTGGAACTGTGGCGGATACGAGTCGAGCGACGTCCTCCGCGCGCTCGATGGGATCGTGGACGTGTACTTGCCCGACGTCAAGTACGGGGACGACGCCACGGCCCGGCGGCTTTCGGGAATCGATGGGTATGTCGGACGATCGCGGGCGGCGGTGCGCGAGATGCACCGGCAAGTCGGAGACCTTCGGATCGACGACGATGGGATTGCCCGCCGCGGGCTGCTGGTGCGCCACCTCGTCCTGCCCGACCGGCTTGCCGGCACGGCGTCGGTGATGCGGTTCCTGGCCGAGGAGATCTCGCCGGACAGCTACGTCAACGTGATGGACCAGTACTACCCGTGCCACCGCGCTGCCGAGCCGCCGCCGCTGCACCGCCCGGTCACCGCCGGCGAGGTGCGGGCGGCGCGCCGGCTCGCGCGCGCAGTGGGGCTGCGCCGCCTGGCATAGGCGCGCCGTTTGGCCGCCGTTGGATCGGATCCCGCTTTGATCGGGGGTTGGCGAGCGGGTACCATCCTACACTAGGATGAGACTGCCAAAGGTAGGCGACAAGGCCGGATTCGAGATTTCGCAGCACATGAAGCCGTGTGGGGATCAACCGGGCGCGATCGACGCGCTCGTCGATGGCGTGGAGACGGGGCTCCGCTACCAGACGCTATTGGGAGCGACCGGCACCGGCAAGACGTTCACCATTGCCCACGTCATCGAACGGGTGCAGCGGCCGACGCTGTTGATCGCTCACAACAAGACGCTGACCGCCCAGCTGTGCAGCGAGCTGCGTGAACTCTTTCCGAACAACGCCGTGCACTACTTCGTGTCGTACTACGACTACTACCAGCCGGAGGCGTACCTGCCGCAGACCGACACCTATATCGAGAAGGACTCGTCGATCAACGACGAGATCGACCGGCTGCGGCACGCGGCGACGTCGGCGCTGTTCGAGCGGCGGGATGTGATCATCGTCGCCTCGGTGTCGTGCATCTATGGTCTCGGTTCGCCGGTCAACTACCACGACATGTCGATCGATCTGAAGCAGGGCGATCATCGCGACCGGGATGACGTGATGCGATCGATGGTCCAGTTACAGTACACGCGCAACGAGATCGGCTTCGAACGGGGGACGTTCCGGGCCCGTGGGGACACGGTCGAGATCATCCCGGCCTACGAAGAGAAGGTCGTTCGGATCGAGTTCTTCGGCGACGAGATCGACCGGATCGCGATCCTCGACCCGATCACCGGGCACCCGATACGGGAGGAGGGGGAGGTCGTCATCTACCCCGCGTCGCACTTCATTACCCCCGAGGAGAGGTTGCGATGGGCGATCGAGGAGATCGCCGACGAACTCGAGGAACGGCTGGGACGTCTTCGGAACGAAGGCCGGCTGCTGGAAGCGCAACGGCTGGAGCAGCGGACCCGCTACGACCTGGAGATGCTGCAGGAGATGGGATACTGCACCGGGATCGAGAACTACTCCCGCCATCTCGACGGTCGACGCTCCGGGCAGCCGCCGTCGGTGCTCATCGACTACTTCCCCAGCGACTTCCTCCTTGTGGTCGACGAGTCGCACCAGACGGTGCCGCAGATCCGGGGGATGTACCACGGGGACCGCTCCCGAAAGACGACCCTCGTCGACTACGGCTTCCGGCTTCCCTCGGCGCTGGACAACCGCCCCTTGACGTTCGCCGAGTTCGAGGAGCGAATCGGCCAGGCAGTCTTCATGTCGGCAACGCCGGGACCGTACGAGGAGGAGCACAGCGAGCGGGTCGTCGAGCAGCTCATCCGGCCGACCGGATTGGTCGATCCTGAGGTTCAGGTCCATCCCGTGAAGGGGCAGGTCGACCATCTGATCGCCGAGATCCGCGAGGTGATCGGTCGCGGCGAACGGGTGCTCGTCACCACCTTGACGAAGCGGATGGCGGAGGACCTGACCGAGTACCTGGTCGAGCTGGGAATCCGTGCTCGCTACCTCCACTCGGAGATCGATACCCTCGATCGGATCGATATCCTCCGCGACCTGCGGCAGGGGAGCTTCGACGTGCTGGTGGGGATCAACCTGCTGCGGGAGGGGCTCGACCTGCCCGAGGTGGCGCTGGTGGCGATCCTCGACGCCGACAAGGAGGGGTTCCTCCGATCGGGAACGTCGCTGATTCAGACGATTGGCCGGGCGGCGCGAAACGTTCATGGCAAGGTATTGATGTACGCCGACGCGATGACGGACTCGATCCGCCACGCCGTCGACGAGACCAAGCGCCGCCGGGCGATCCAGCTCGCCCACAACGAAGAGCACGGCATTACGCCGCAGACGGTGCGGCGTGAGATCACCGATATCGTGCAGGCGCTGCGCGCGGCGCCGTCGCAGCCGCAGCGGGCACGGGAGCGGCCGGCGCCGACGTCGAGGCCAGAGCGGATCGCGCAGATGGAGGCGTTGGAGCGCCAGATGCTGGAGGCCGCCGAGCGGCTGGAATTCGAGCTGGCCGCGGCGCTGCGCGATGAGATCCGGGAGCTGAAGAAGGAACGATGAACACGATCCACGTGAAGGGTGCGCGGGAGCACAATCTGAAGGACATCGAGGTGGTGCTGCCCCGCGACCGGCTGATTGTCATCACCGGGATCTCCGGTTCCGGGAAGAGCTCGTTGGCGTTCGACACGATCTACGCGGAGGGGCAGCGCCGCTACGTGGAGTCGCTGTCGGCGTACGCGCGGCAGTTCCTCGGTCGGATGGACAAGCCGGATGTGGACTTCATCGAGGGGTTGTCGCCGGCGATCTCGATCGACCAGAAGACGCGCAGCCATAACCCTCGATCGACGGTGGGCACGGTGACCGAGATCTACGACTACCTCCGGCTGCTGTACGCGAGGATCGGTCATCCGCACTGTCCGACGTGCGGTGAGCCGATCAGCCAGCAGTCGGCCGAGCAGATCATCGACGCGATCATGGAGCTGCCGGAAGGGACCCGGCTGCAGATCCTCTCCCCGGTGGTGCGCGGTCGCAAGGGCGAGTACAAGAAGACCCTCGACGAAATCCGACAGGAGGGGTTCACCCGCGTACGCGTCGATGGCGTGGTGCGGACGCTGTACGAGGAGATCGAGCTCGTCAAGCAGCAGAAACACACCATCGAGATCGTGGTCGATCGGGTGGTGGTCGGGCCGGAGAAGCGGTCGCGGATCGCGGACTCGGTCGAGACGGCGCTGAAGCACGGTGGCGGGCTGGTGAGCCTGATCATCGGCGACGGCGAGGAGCGGATGTACAGCGAGCACTACGCGTGCATCCGCTGCGGCGTGAGTTTCGAGGAGCTCTCCCCGCGCATGTTCTCGTTCAACAGCCCGTTCGGCGCCTGTCCGGAATGCAGCGGGCTCGGCTACCGCAAGGAGATCGATCCCGAGCTGGTGATCGACCCCCGGATGGGTCTGCTCGACGGCGGGCTGATCCCGTTCGCCAACACGTCGAGTCGGTGGTACCAGGCGCAGATGACCGCGCTGGCCGAGCACCTGAAGATCGATCCCCACCAACCGCTGAGCGAGATCCCGAAGAAGAAGCTGGGCGTCATCCTGTACGGCACCGGCTCGAAGGAGATCTCGTTCCGCTACAGCTCCGCGTCCGGCTACGAGCGCACCGTCAAGCGGCCGTTCCGTGGGATCGTGGCGTCGCTGGAGCGCTGGTATCGCCAGACGACGTCGGACCAGTGGCGCGGGGAGCTCGAGCAGTACCTGGCGACGCTGCCGTGCCCCGTTTGCCAAGGGGCCCGGCTGAAGCCGGAGATCCTGGCGGTCACCGTGGATGGCCTCAACATCCACGAGGTGACCACCCTGTCGATCCGCAGCGCCCTCACCTTCTTCGAGAACATCTCCTTGGCGGCCCGAGAGGGGCTGATCGCCGTGCAGATCCTCAAGGAGATCAAGGCGCGGCTGGGATTCATGGTGGCGGTCGGCTTGGACTACCTGACGCTCGACCGGCAGGCGGGCACGCTGGCCGGCGGCGAGGCCCAGAGGATCCGGCTGGCCACCCAGATCGGCAGTCAGCTGACCGGCGTGTTGTACGTGCTCGACGAGCCGTCGATCGGCCTCCACCAGCGGGACAACCGGCGGCTGCTGGAGACGCTCAAGGGGCTGCGCGACCTGGGCAATACCGTGATCGTCGTGGAACACGACGAGGAGACGATGCGAGAGAGCGACTTCATCCTCGACCTCGGGCCCGGAGCGGGGCTGCACGGCGGCCGGGTGGTGGTCGCCGGTCCGCCCGACGAGGTCGCCGCGCACCCCGAGTCGTTGACCGGACAGTACCTCTCGGGAGCGCTGCGGATTCCGATTCCCGAGAAACGGCGACGAGGCTCGGGGAAGTCGCTTAAGGTGCTCGGGGCGGCGGTGCACAACCTCCGCGGGATCGACGTCGAGTTCCCGCTCGGCCGGTTCGTCTGCGTGACCGGGGTGTCCGGGTCGGGGAAGAGCTCGCTGGTCGACGAGATTCTCTACCGAGGGGTGGCCCACGAGCTGCACCTGGCAGCGCGGCGAGCGGGAGCGCACGAGGGGATCGAAGGGATCGAGCAGATCGATAAGGTGATCGAGATCGATCAGTCACCGATCGGGCGCACACCACGGTCGAACCCGGCGACGTATACCAAGCTGTTCGACGACATTCGGACGCTGTTCGCCCGGACGCCCGACGCAAAGCTCCGCGGCTACGCCGCCGGCCGGTTCAGCTTCAATGTCAAGGGCGGACGATGCGAGGCCTGTCAGGGGCAAGGGCAGGAGAAGATCGAGATGCACTTCTTACCCGACGTATACGTACCCTGCGAGGTGTGTAAGGGAACCCGGTACAACCGGGAGACCCTCCAGGTGCGCTACAAGGGGAAGTCGATCGCCGACGTACTGGCGATGTCGGTGGAGGAAGCGCTGACGTTCTTCGAGAACGTACCTCGGATCCGGCGGCGCCTGCAGACGCTCTACGACGTGGGGTTGACCTACATCGAACTGGGACAGCCGGCCACCGAGCTGTCCGGCGGCGAGGCTCAGCGGATCAAGCTGGCCAAGGAGCTGTCCAGGCGCTCTACCGGCAAGACGCTCTACATCCTCGACGAGCCGACCACCGGGCTCCATGCGGCGGACGTCCGGAAGCTGCTCGACGTCCTGCACCGGCTGGTGGATGCGGGAAACACGGTGGTGGTGATCGAGCACAATCTCGACGTAGTGAAGACGGCCGATTGGATCATCGACCTCGGCCCCGAAGGGGGGGACGGCGGCGGTCAGGTGATCGCCGCCGGGACGCCCGAGGAGATCGTCGAGGTGGAGCGATCCTACACGGGAAGGTACCTGTGCGACGTGTTGGAGGAGCCGGTGACCCAGGCGACCGGCGACGGTCGGTAGACGACCGTGCGCGCGCCGGGCGGCGGCCGCCGCCGCGCCCCGTTTGTTGAGCCGCTAGTAGCAGGTAGAGTCGACGTCGATCGAGCCCTGTGCCGTGTCCACCCCGCCCCCCGTGTCGACGACCGTCAACGTGACGATGTAGGTGTTCTGTCCCTGGTAGGCGTGGGTGACGATCGGACCGGTCGCCGTGTCGCCGTCACCAAAATCCCACTGGTAGCTGACGATCTCGCCGACCCCCGGCCGGGAGGCGGTGCCATCGAACCGGATGGGCTCGCCGACCTGAGCGCCGGAGCACGACCAGTTGCTCGTGATCACGGCGTACGGGGAGTCCTGTCCTCCACAGCTGTCGTCATCGTCGCATTGGCTTTCACCCGGCTGCACGTCGATGCCCAGATGGGTCCGCCCGGAGGCGCCGTCGGCGTCGTACACCGTTAGGGTGGCGACGTAGTAGCCGCCGAGCTTGTAGGTGTGCTCCACGATCTCACCGGTGCCGGTGTTGCCGTCGCCGAAATCCCACTCGTAGCGGACGATCGCATCCTGGGCGTCGTGGGAGGCCGAGCCGTTGAAGATCACTCGGGTCCCGGGAAGCGGGTGTTCGTTGTTCGCCGACGCCACCGCCACCGGCGGTGCGTTGGTTACCACGACGGCGATCTGCTGGGTATCGAACGATCCTTCGTTGTCTGTGACCGTCAGTTTGACGAGGTAGGTCCCCGGCTGCGAGAAGATGTGCTCGCAGGCCTCGGCGACCTCGGTCCCGGTGCTCGCCGGATCGCCGAAGTCCCAGCGCGCCTCCTCGATTGTTCCGTCGTCGTCGTGGGAGTAGCCGGCGTCGAGCTGAACGGCGAGCGGTGCGGCTCCTTCCCGTGGAGCGGCGTGGATCACGGCGATCGGCGGCTTGTTGACGATGTCGCTCATGATGGTGTTCAGGACGCATCCCGAGAGAAACACCGGGGCGACGAGGAGGAGAACGGCCAACCCTCTTCTCAGCATTATCGTACCTCCACCCGTCCGCAGGTCCACGGCACGTCGCCGGTCACGTCCGTGTAGCACGGCGGGCCGCCCTTCACGACGAGCTGCTTCACGTAGGTCGTTTCGTCGCCGTCGTTGTCGGTAACGGTCAGCGCGATGCTGTAGGTCCCCGCGTAGAGAAACTCGTGGGTGACAGTCGGCCCCTCGGCGGTGGCCGGGTTGCCGTCGGCGTCGCGATAGCCGAAGTACCAAGAATAGGAGACGATCTCTCCGTCATCGGTGCAGTGCTCAGCAGCGCTGAACGTGATGTCCTCGCTACACGATACGAAATCCTCTCCTTCCATGTTGCTCTTCGGCGCGTAGGAGAAATCGGCCACGGGGGGGGGATTGAGGGCCCGTACGGTCATCGTCCGCGACGACGATACCCCCCGTTCGTCGATTACGGTCAGCCGGACCTCGTAGACGCCATCTTCGTTGTAGGTGTGATCGGTGACCGGTCCCTCGTCGGCCCCCCCGTCGCCGAATGCCCACAGATACGACACGATGTCCCCGTTGGGCACGTAGGACAGCGTTCCGTCGAAGCTGGCCGTGAACGGGACCACGTGTTCGGCGAGCGATGCGCTGAACAGCGCTTGCGGGTCGCGAGGCTCGAGCTTGAAGCAGCCGGTGATCGTGACGGCAAGCAGACCGATGGCCAACCAGCACAGCATCCGTTTCCCCCTCTTCATCGTCTTACTCCTTCCTCCCGTCGAGGGAGAGATCGATGTGGACCGACACCGCCAGCTGCACGGCGAATCCGGTCAGGCTGAGCGGCTCCGGTACGCCGTCGCCGTCGAGATCGAGTGCGGCGCCGCTGCTGTCCGTGAGCTCGGAGACGCGGGCTGATCGGTAGCTGAGACGGCTTCCGATCGCCAACCACGGTGCGATCGGATACGTCAGGGCGAGCCCGGCCTCGAAGCCGAGCGTGCCGCCGGTGTACCGCCCTTCCGCCGACGGCGGAACGCCGGCGATGACGTCCGGATACTCGGAGGGAATCTCGAACAGGGTCCTGCGATCGAATAACGCGTAGGTGTAGCCGATCCCCCCGAACACCCCCAGGCGGAGGCCAACGTCGAGGAAGGTTGCCTCGGCACCGAGCGTTCCGCCGACGGCGTGGTAGGCGAGGTCGACGGCGATTTCGGAGGTCGCCTCGCCGACGTAGGTCCCGGTGGCCGAGGTGGACGAGGTCGCGTAAGCGATCTGCCCGCCGAACGCGAACCAATCGGTGATCCAGTACCGCTCCGCGGCGTGGAGGTGAAGCCCACTGCCGATCGGAGGTACCGAAGGCACTGCTCCGTCGACGTCGGGGTGCACGGCGAACGTCTCGTTGAGGTGTTCGATCAGCGAGTTGAACATGCCGATCGCCTCGTTCACGGCGTCGAGCGATGTCGCCGACGGACCGCCTCCCAATGACATCTCCAGCGGCCCGGCCATTCCGGCGATCGGAATCCACACGACACATAGCAGCGCAGTCGCTAGCCCCTTCATCGTTCCCCCCTTGTCAGGTCGATGAACCGGGTACGAGGGACGTCCCCGACGGGATCGCCGCTCGCACCACCCGGTAGTTGGGAGGATAGGAGATCCGTCCCGCCGCCAGAAGCTCACTGAGGACGTCGGGAGAAGACCTGTTTCGGATGAAGGCGGGACCTACGTCCCGGTGACGGCGGACGTGAGGGCGTCGAGTGCTGTCTCCACGTCGGCCGCGGAGACGTCGAGATGGGTCACCATGCGGATGCGCGCCCGTCCTGAACCCAACGGAAGCGCGAGGACCCCACGCTGTGCGAGCCGGGCCGCGAGCGACGCCGCATCGAGCTCGGGGCGGCCAATCCGTTCTCCGTCGACGTCGAAGTAGAGGAGGTTGGTCCACGGGCCGCCGGACGCCTGGTCGCAGGACAGCCCGTCCAGCGCGTCGATCCCCGTGGCCAACCGCACTGCATGGGCGTGATCGTCGGTGAGCCGATCGACATGATGGTCGAGGGCGTACAGCCCGGCCGCAGCAAGCACGCCGGCTTGGCGCATGCCGCCGCCCAGCATCTTGCGGGCGCGGCGGGCTTCGTCGATGAACGCCCGCGTGCCGCACAGCACGGAGCCGACCGGTGCGCCGAGTCCCTTGGACAGGCAGATCGTCACCGAGTCGGCAGCACGGGTGAACCGGTCCGGTTCCACGCCCCAGGCAATCGCCGCATTGAACAGGCGAGCGCCGTCGAGATGGACGAGGAGGCCGTGGCGGTCGGCGAGCGCGCGAAGGGCATCGCTGTAGTCAGGGGAGACCGCGATCCCACCGCAGCGGTTGTGCGTGTTCTCCATGCAAACAAGGCGGGTCCGCGGAAAGTGGACGTTGGAGGGATCGCGGACTGCCGCTTCCACGGCATCGAGATCGAGCGTTCCATCGTGTCCCTCGGGAAGAGGATGGGGATGGATCCCGCCCAGTCCGGCGGCGCCGCCCGCTTCGTAGAGAAAGGTGTGGGAGCGGTTCCCGAGGATGATCTCGTCACCCCGACCGGCGTGGGCGAGCAGGGCGACGAGGTTGCCCATCGTTCCGCTGGCCACGAACAGGCCAGCTTCCTTGCCGAGCAGGGTGGCGGTCCGCTCCTCCAGCCGTCCTACGGTCGGATCCTCGCCAAACACGTCGTCGCCGACCTCGGCCGCGGCGATCGCCTGCCGCATCTCATGGGTCGGTCGGGTCACGGTATCGCTGCGCAGATCGATCGGACGCATCGTTGCCCTCCGTTCCGCTCCGGGCTGCTACGGCCAGTACCGACCCGCCGGAGACAGCCCTTCCTCGTCCCATCCGTTCGCGCCGATCAGCGGGACGAAGCGGCAGGGGCCGAGCTCGGTTCGTTGGCTCCCGGTGGGATGATACACGATGCGAAGGAGTTCCTGGGCAATCCTCGAACCGACCGGTCCGACAAAGATCCCTCCGTCGCGCAGCTGCCGGAGCAGGTCGTGCGGCACCTCGGGCAAGCTACCGGTGGCGAGGATCCGGTCGAACGGCGCGTTCTCGGGAAGGCCGAGGGTACCATCCCCTTCCAGGCCGTAGATCCGATCGTAGCCGAGCTCGTCGAACAGCGGTTGGACGGTCCGTAACAGCTCCGAGGATCGTTCGACGGTCCAGACGCGGGCCCCGCACTCGGCAAGCACCGCCGCCTGGTAGCCGGAACCGGTACCGATCTCGAGGACCTCGATTCCGTCGTGGGGAGCGAGCGCCTCCGTCATCAACGCGACGATGTACGGCTGGGAGATCGTCTGTCCCTCGCCGATCGGCAGCGGATGGTCGGCATACGCCTCCTCCGCCAGCTGGGGTGGGACGAACCGCTCACGGGGGACGCGTCCCATCGCGGTGAGCACGCGCTCGTCACGGATGCCGCGACGCCGGAGATCACGTTCGACCATCCGCGCCCGTCGCTCGGCGTGGCGGTGCTCTTGCTGCGCATCGTTCATGGCGATCCATTGTACCGGACGCGCTTGGAGCTTGTCGATCAGCTCTCGGCCGGTTCGAAGTAGTCGGCGATGATCTGTCGGGCGGCGTCCCGGTCGCGCGCGCGGACCATGATCCGCACCTCGGCCAGTCCGTCGACCGCCACCGGATAGACGGAGGCGGGGGCGTGCCCGACGAGATTGGCCGGGATCCCGAAATCCTCCAGCAGGCCGACGATCATCTGGGCCTTCGGCTCTCCCCATACCTTGTGGGCGAGCACCAGCTCCTCGTCCGGACGGCTGTGCCGCCGGTCCAACAGATGATGGACGACGGTGATCGCCTGGCTGGTGTGCAGCCGGGTCGGGCCGAGCGACAGGCGTGGAAATCCGGCGAGCTGCCGCTCCTCGTCGTCGGTGAAGTCGAGGTGGTCGGAGAGGACGAATGCCGGTTCCGGCGGCAGCGGGAAGCTGTCGATCGGCTGACCGGTTTCGTCGAGCACCAGTGGAGCGCCCCCCTGACCGACCAGTTCGTCGAGCGTTGCGCGGAGGGTGGAGGGACGGATATGGATCCCTGGCGTACTCTCGATCTCCTGGTCGGGGCGCGTATCGAGCGCCCGACGGAGGAGGGCCGCGGTCGATCGCTCGTCGGGGTTGAGCCGCTTGACGCGGGATCCCTCGACCCGTATCCGTCGTGCATTTCGAAGCAGCAGCATCGTTTCGACGTCGCGTCGGATGCCGTGCGAAACGAGGAGGGAGGCCCCGATGGCGCGGCAGAGGACGTCGATCCGCCCGGCGCCGCCGGGAAGATCGTTGAGGTGGAAGTTGGGATCGACCGGTGCGGTATGGCCCAGCACGATGAACCTCTTCATGGTGTGCAGTCTACGTCGTCGAGCGGTCGGCAGCAATCATCCCGGGGGTCGGGCACCGTGTGTCGGGGATTCGAAGGACGTTCGCAGAGTGTGCAGGTGATCCATTTCCCCTGCGCCGCGGTCGTTCCCCGTGTGGCAGGTCGGGCGGTTCGCGGTACCGTCAAGGCAATGCGTGAGAACGATCGTGTGCAGACAACGTGGTCTAGAATGCGGCGTGCCCATGCGCGCTCCGCGTCGAGGGGGACTGGAATCGTGAACGGTCGAATGCTGCTGGTCGTCGTCATTGCGCTGTCCTGCTGCGCCGTGGGGGCGCTGGGCAAGGATGGATTCACCGGGAGTTGGTCGGCGGAGATCGGTCTCTCGCCTCAGCAAACGCAGCCGTTCACTGCATTCCAGTCGACTCTCGACGTTGGGTTCAGCTTGAGTTTCCTTGAGATCGCCAGCGTGTCGGACTTCTTGTTCGACGGCTGGCTCTGGCAGGAATTCGATCTGTCCGCGGCGTTGGGCGCCGTGGGGTTTGACGGTCAGCTGTTGTTCGAGCCGCAGAGCGGGTCGTTCATCTACGCGCAAGGGATCCTCAGCGTCCAGTTTCCGCCGGTGGTGGTCAGCGCGTACGGGGCCGCGGTTGGCGCGACGTTGTTTCAACCGTCGAACTACGGCTTCGTGTTCGACATCTACGGGGAAATCCTGGGCGGCGTGCTCACCTTTGAGAGCGCGACGTTCCTCGGCGCCGATCTGAGCGGGATCACGTTCACTGCATCGACCTCCCAGCAGACGAGCTTGGCGAAGAAGACCTTCCTGACCGATCCGACGATCGATCCGGCGCCGTGCGCGTTCTCCGGTCAGGAGCTCACGTTCACTGCGTCCGCCTTTTGTTGCATCGAGCTGCTCAGCCAAACCACGTTCAACAAGACGGGGTTCGAGAGCCAGGAGATCGAGCTGTCGTTCAACCATCTGTTCGGACTTCCGCTGGCCATCACCCTTGATTTCGTCTACACGCTGCAAACGAAGAGCTACGCCTTCACGCCATCGTTGGCGACGGACTACGGCTGCTTGAGCATCTACACCAACCTGTTGGGCAGCGGAGGAACGATCACCGGTGTGGAGATCGTCGGGATTGCCTTCGAGTGCACGTTTGCCGGCGCGACGTTGACCAGCGTGTCGAACCTGAACACCTCCGAGTACGTGATCACGACCGCCGAGTACGGATTCGTCGTCGAGTCGTGGGCCGAGGCGACCGCCGAAGGCCACCTGTACTACCCTCAAGAGTACTGGGAGATCGTCTCTCTGGAAGTCGACGTGCCGCCGATCGGTTGCGGCTTCTCCTTCTCAGTGGACACGTTCTTCAGCACCTCGACCGGATTGCTGTTCGATTGGGCGCAGAGCACGATGGGTATCACCCTGGCGCTGGGCAGCTCCGTGTCGACGTCGACCTCGATCACCGTCGATTCGACCGGCTTCACACAGTGGACACTGGCGTTCGAAGTGGCTTTCTGATCGGCACCGCCTACCTTGTGACCGCTGCGGCAGCGCCCTTCCCCAACATCACGAGCGGCGCTCTGGCCGCGCATCGTCTTCCGAAGCTGGGGGCACATCAGCGTCATGAGGCCAATAGAGAAGGGAGCCCGCCGATGGCAGTTGGTGGTGGTCGTCACAACCCATCCACGAAGAACGCCGCAGGCGAGCTGCGACGCTACAGGATTCAACTGGTGGAGGCGAGC
>CAZLER010000040.1:13028-17501 GCA_964558595.1 uncultured Thermotogae bacterium | reverse complement strand
CCTCCCCCATCTCGACGACGGCTGACCGCGCACGGCTAGGAGCGCAGGATCGGGGCGGCGGCGAACAGCATCGTGTGCTGACAGTGCTTGCACACCAGGGCGAAGCAGGCAAACGACGACGGCTTGGCCTGCTGGGTCTCCAGGTCGAGATCGAGCCCGCCGAGTAGACTCTCGTGCAGGTTCCACCCCGAGGTCGCACCGCACGCCGGACAATCGGACCGGACGTCGTGCTGCTTCATCCATTCGGTGATCTTCTTCTGCTGCTTCTTCGTGATCGGCACATCGAACCCTCCTCGGGCTTGAGGGTACGAGAGGCGGCGCCGTTTCACCATGGACGACCGCCGGCCGATCAACCGCCGGCGAACTCCGAGGGGGTGAGAATCCGCACCGCTACGTTGGAGCGGCCCTCCAGGAGGTCGTCGTCCTGGGTGATCAGGACGGCGTCGGCGGCGTACGCCAGGGCGCCGAACTTGCGGTCGGCCGGGTCGCGAACCTGCCCGAACCAGCCGGGGTTGACCTCCCCTTCGTACCGATCCTCGTCGCGGTACAGGTCGGCGACCGACCGCCACGAGATCGGCGGGATCCTCTGCAGGACCGTCCGGGTCTCGCGTCGCGTGGCCTCGTTCCACACCATGCGCAGCCGTTCCTGTCGTACGTCGTCGAGGATCCGCGCCGCGTGGCTGCGCGGGTTGAACGCCGCGGCGACGAACACGTTGGTGTCCAGGACGACGCGACGTTGGGGCGAAGAGCGGTCTTGGGCCGACATGCGGCAAGCGTAGAGGATGCTCTTGCAGCGGCACAAGGGCGGACCGCCCGCTTGCGGACTACGCTTCGCGGGGACCGAACAGGACGGTGCCGAGTCGTACCATCGTCGCGCCCTCCTCGATGGCAATCCGGTAGGATGCGCTCATCCCCATCGACAGGGTCCGCAGATCGACCCGCGGGATGCCCAGGCTTGCCAGCCGATCGAACAGCCGTTTGGTCTCGGCGAAGGACGGCCGGATCTGCTCCGGCTCGTTGACCAATGGCCCCATCGTCATCAGCCCCTCCACCCGCAGAGACGGGTACGGAGCGATCTCGCGGATCAGCTCCTCGGCGTCCTCGGGAACGACGCCCGCCTTCTGCGGCTCCCGGCCCGAGTTGATCTCGATCAGGATGGGCAGGGTGCGCCCGATCTTGTCGGCCTCGCGGTCGAGTTTGGCGGCGAGGCGTACGGAGTCGACGGTCTGAATGAGGTCGAACAGCCTCACGGCGTCCTTGGCCTTGTTGCGCTGGAGGTGTCCGATCATGTGCCACGCGGCCGCCCCCCGCCCGAGGCGATCGACCGCTGCCTGCGCCTCTTGAACGTAGTTGTGCCCGATCCGCGCGATCCCCGTCTCGATCGCCGCGCCGATCTCGTCGACTGAGCGGGTCTTGGCGGCCGCGACGACCGCCACATTGGAGGGGATTCTCTCGAGTGTGGTGCGGATGCGCGCCTCGATATCCTTGGGATCGGTCATCGGCTGCCTCCTTCCGGTTCCGCGATCGCCGCCTGCCAGCCGTCGTAGGCTTCCCCGAGTCGCTGCTTCAGCCCGCGGTGTTCGGCGGCCAACGCCGTGATTCGATGGGCATCCCCCGCGGTGCTCGCGTCGACCAGATCGGCCTCGACGCGCGCGAGGTCGTGCTCCAGCTGCTCGATGCTCGTTTCGAGTTCGAGGATCCGGGCCTCTCGGCGGCGCGCGTCCGCTCGCTCCGTACCGCTTCCCGGCTCACTTGGTCGCCGTGCACCGCGACCGGTCGGGGCTTCGGCTTGCTGCTCGGCTTGCTGGCGCGCCTCGCGCAGACGGCGCCGGTGTTCGGCGTAGCCGTACCCGTGGACCGTCATCCGATCGTCGTCGATGGTCCACAGCTGCGTGGTGACGGCCTCCAACAGCGCACGATCGTGGGACACCAAGAGCACCGTGCCTTCATACGCGAGCACCGCCTGCTCGAGGATCTCCTGGCTGGCCAGGTCGAGATGGTTCGTCGGCTCGTCGAGCAGCAGGAGATTCCCCTCGATCAACGACAACAGCGCCAGCGCCACCCGGCTCCGCTCACCACCGGAGAGCGCTTGGGTCTTCTTCAACACTTCGTCCCCGGAGAACAGGAATCGGCCGAGCAGGCCGCGCGCCTCGCTGATCGACAGCGAAGCGCGTGCCAGCATCGCATCCAACACCGTGCTCGTGTCGGCGAGCCCCTCCTGGGTCTGGCTGTATACGGCGGGACGCACGTTGTGGCCCAGCTCGACCTCACCGCGGACCGGGCGCCGCTCTCCGGTGATCGTCCGCAGCAGCGTGGTCTTGCCGCAGCCGTTCGGGCCGACGATGGCGACCTTCTCGCCGCGCCGGAGTTCGAGGTCGGGGCAGGTGAACAGCGGCTCGTCGAAGCCGATCGCGAGGTCGCGAAACGTCAGCACCCGCTTGCCGCTGGGCTGGCCGACCGAGATCCGGAGGCTGATCCGCTTGGCCTCCTTTGGCTCCTCCATTCTCTCTTCCTCGATCCGCTCCAGCTTTCGCTCGCGGTCCCTCGCCTGCCGGTGCTTCTGGCCTGCCTTGTGGCGGCGGATGAAGTCGCGGTAGCGATCGATCGTTTCTTCCTGTTCCTCGTACAGCCCGAGCTGTCGCTGCCGCTCCTCTTCGCGCAGCGCCCGAGATCGAGCGTAGCCGACGCGATACGTGGCGACGCGGCCGAACGCGATCTCCCAGGTGCGGTTGGAAAGGCGCTCCAGGAGATGGCGGTCATGCGACACAAGGACGATCGCCCCGGCGAACCGACCGAGCTGCTCCTCGAGCCAGTCGAGGGCAGCGAAGTCGAGGTGGTTGGTCGGCTCGTCGAGCAGCAGGACGTCGGGCTCCTCGAGCAGGACACGGGCCAATGCCGCTCGCGCCTGTTCGCCGCCCGATAGCTGAACGACCGGTTTGTCGTGCTCCGGGGGGTCGAAGCCGACGCCGGCCAGCGCGGCACGGAGTTTGGCCTCGATCTCGTAGCCCCCGCGGTCGGAGAATCGGTGGAGGAGATCGTCGTAGCGGTGGAGGACATCCTCGTCCGCCCCGGCGGCGAGGGCGGTTTCCAACGCGCGCATCTCGCGCTCGATGGCGCGGTCCTCGGCGAACGCCCGTTCGACCGCCGTTCGCAGTGTGCCCTCGGTGTGCAGTCGTGCCGACTGGGGGAGGAAACCGATCGCGACGCGCCCGATCGGCTGGACGTTGCCGTCGCTGGCTTCCTCGAGCCCGGCGAGGATGCGCAGCAGCGTCGACTTGCCGACCCCGTTGTCGCCGATCAACGCGATCCGGTCGCCCCGCGCCACCTGAGCGGACAGCGGTTCGAACAGCACGTGGGTCCCGAATGCTTTGGTCAGCCGATCGATCTGCAGTAGCGACATGCGGTGGATGGTACGAGAAGCGCACCGAGCGGGAAAGCCACGGTTTCTTTCGGCTTTCCGACTGTGCTAGCATACGGCGGTGAGTGGGATGCGCGAAGCGATGCTGTACGAACGGTTGACCGGCGACCGGGTGCGATGCCACGTCTGCGCCCATGGCTGCGTAATCGATCCCGGAGAGCGCGGGATCTGCGAGGTGCGGGAGAACGTCGCGGGCACGTTGACGAGCCTCGTCAGCGGCCGGCTGATCGCCCGCGATGTCGATCCGATCGAGAAGAAGCCCCTCTACCACGTCTACCCGGGCACGAGGGCGTACTCCATTGCCTCGGTCGGCTGCAACTTCACCTGTCTTCACTGCCAGAATCACTACATCTCCCAGTATCCTCGGGAGCATGCCGGGAGGATCGTCGGCGACCGGATCCCCGCCGAGACCGTCGTCGCCGAGGCCGTCGACAACGGGTGCCGCTCGATCGCCTATACCTACACCGAGCCCACGATCGCCATCGAGTACGTGCACGACGTCATGCGGATCGCGGACGACGAAGGACTGAGCAACGTCTGGGTGTCCAACGGCTACTTCACCGGACGCACGCTAGGGACGATCGCTCCCTACCTCACCGCGATCAACGTCGATCTCAAGGGGATTTCCGATCGCGTCTACCACCGGTACGTCGGGGGCAACGTGCGTCCGGTCCTGGACACGATCGAGCGGCTGGCCGAGGCCGGGATCTGGGTCGAGGTCACCACGCTGATCATCCCCGGCGTCAACGATGGAATCGAGGAGGTGCGATGGACGGCCGAAGCGATCTACGGGATCTCCCCGCGAATCCCGTGGCACGTCAGCCGCTTCTTCCCCGCGTATCGCTTGGTCGATCGGCCGCCGACGGCGATCGAGGCGTTGGAGGAGGCGGCGACGATCGGGCGCGAGGTCGGGCTCAAGTACGTGTATCTGGGCAACGTGCGGGGCGAGGGGGAGAGCACCCGCTGCCCCGCGTGCGGCGAGCTGTTGATCGAGCGAAGCGGATACCGAGTGCAACGCAACCGGGTCGACGAAGGCCGCTGTCCCACGTGCGGGA
>CAZLER010000040.1:2267-12928 GCA_964558595.1 uncultured Thermotogae bacterium | reverse complement strand
CAGCTTACAGCCTTCAGCTTTGAGTTTCGGGCTGCAGGTGCTGACCGTCGTTTGCTGATCGCTTCCCGCTGATCGCTGACCGCTTCCCGCTGACCCCCCTCTACCGCCCGATGTGGACCCGGCGGACGTCGTCCTCGAGCAGCTCGATTCTCACGAGGATATCGCTCATCTCGACCAGACCATCGATCCGCTCCGGCCATTCGACGACGCTGACCCCGTGTTCGGGAGGGAGGTACTCGTCGAGGCCGACCTCGGCGAGCTCGGCGAGCGAGGAGACCCGGTAGGCGTCGATATGGTGCATCGTCAGCCGTCCGGGGTAGCTACGAGCGAGGAGGTAGCTCGGCGACACGACCACATCGGTGATCAGCAGACCCTTGGCGATCCCTTTGGCCAGCGTGGTCTTGCCCGAACCGAGGGGGCCGACCAACGAGACGAGCGAGCCGTCGACCAACCCTTCGGCGATGTCGATGCCGATCTCCTCCATCTCGTCCGGTTCCCGCGCGATGATCGTCTTGTCCATCTACGTACGGAGGTGCACGTCGAGTGCCGCCAGACGATTCGCGATCCGGGCGACCGCCGCATCGACTTCGGGATCCGTCAGCGTCCGATCGGCCGCGCGGAACGCCAGCTCGTAGGTGAGGCTCTTGCGTCCTTCGCCGACTTGCTCGCCCGTGTACAGGTCGTACAGAAGGACGGATTCGACCTCGGACTCGTTCTGCATCGCCCGACGGACGTGGATCTCGGGCAGCGACGCCGGCGCGGAAACCGATAGGTCGCGCTTCGACGCCGGGAACTGCGGCAGCCTGGTGTAGCGAATCGGGGCATCGCAGTGGACCACGAGCTCGGCGAGGTCGAACTCGAACACGAGAATCGTGGTCGGCACGGCGAAGCTCTCGACCAGCTCGGGGACCAGCTCGCCCAGCTTTCCGATCCGTCGTCCTTCCCGGACGAACCACGCGCTCCGGCCCGGGTGCAGGTAGCCGGGCAGCTCCTCGGTGTCGATGGTCACGTCGGCCAAACGTAGGCGGTGGAACAGCTCGTCGAGGATCCCCTGGGCCATCGGGAGGTCGACCCGTTCTTTGCCGCGCAGCGGGATCCCGGTGCGTCCAAACAGGGCGCCGCCCAGCGCTTCGCGTTCCCCCTGCACGGTCGAGAACACCCGCGCAACCTCGTAGATCAGCCCGCCGTCAACCCCCCGGCTGAGGTTCGTGTCCACCACCGCCAGGATTCCCGGCAGGAGGGACGATCGCAGTCGCGACTGCCCAACCGTCATCGGGTTGGCCAGCCGGACCAAGTCGTCGTCGGCGATCCCCATGACTTCGCGCCACGGCTGCTTGTCGAAGCCGTCGCCGACGATCTCGCACATTCCCAGTCCGGTCAGGATCTCGCGGATACGATCCTTGGCGCGCTCGACGGTGTCCTTGCTGCCGACCAACAGCTGCGGGGACGGGGCGGCGGCCTGCAACCGGTCGTATCCGTAGATGCGGCCGACGTCCTCGATCAGGTCGACCTCGCGCTCCAGGTCGGGACGGAAGTACGGGATCGACGCGGCGATCTCCGAGCCGTCCGCGCGAGCGCCGATCTGCAGCCGCCCGAGGATGTCGAGACACGTCGACGGATCGACGTCGAGACCCAACAGATGGGACGCCCGTTCGGGCCGCAGGCGGATCGAACGTCGCTCGCCGGGAGCGGGATACGCGTCGGCGATCCCCCGATGCAGGCGGCAGCCGGTGATCCTCTGGATCAGATGGGCGGCTCGATCGGCGGCGATGCCGACGCTCTCCGGATCGATCCGCCGCTCGAACCGCTGCGACGCCTCGCTGCGCAGGCCGACCGCCCGCGACGACTTGCGGATCGTGTAGCCGGTGAACGCGGCGATCTCCAGCAGTACACGCCGGGTCTCCGGACGGATCTCGCTGCGCTCGCCCCCCATCACGCCGGCCAGCGCCAGTCCCCCGCGCCCGTCGGCGATCATCAACACGTCTTCGGTGAGCTGCCGGTCCACCCCGTCGAGCGTCCGGAACCGCTCCCCGGGCCGCGCCCGTCGGATGACGATCGGCCCCTCGACCAGATCGGCGTCGAAGGGGTGGAGCGGATGGCCGAGCTCCAGCATCACGTAGTTGGTGGCGTCGACGACGTTGGACAGCGGGCGCATTCCGGCCTTGATCAGTCGGTGCCGCATCCGAAGCGGGGCCGGACCGATGGTGATCCCGTCGATCAGCCGGGCGGCATAGCGGGGGGTGTCGGCGGGGTCCTCGATGTCGATGCGGACCGCGTCCGCCGTCGGGGGCAGGGTCTCCTCGACCTCGGTGGCCAGCTCGGCGAGCGGTCGCTCGAGCAGCGCGGCGACCTCACGGGCGATCCCGTACACACTGGCGATGTCGGGCCGGTTCGACGGCACCTTGATGTCGAAGATTGTGTCGTCGTACTCGAGCAGCTTGGCCAAATCGGCGCCGACGTCGAGGTCGAGTTCCGGGCCGAGGTTCCAGATCCCCGCCGAGTGCTCCTCCAGCCCGAGCTCCTGCTTGGAGCAGATCATCCCGTGGGATGTCGTGCCGCGCAGCTTGCGGCGTTCGATCGCAAGGCCGGTGGGCAGCAGCCCGCCGGGAAGGACGACCGGGACCAGGGCATCGACCACCACGTTTGGCGCCCCGCACACGATCTCCGTCGTCTCGCTGCCGAGGTCGACGTGGCAGTGGGTGAGATGGTCGGATGTGGGGAGCGGCTGGCTGGAGACGACGCGCCCGACGACCGCGTTGCGAAGCGTCCCCGTCGTCGTCGACGCCTCGACTTCGAGCCCGGCGAGCGTCAGCCGCTCGGCGAGACGGTCGATCGCCTTCTCCGACAGGTCGAGCTCTACGTAGTCCGCGAGCCATCGACACGGGACCTTCATCGAACGCTCCTCCTGTTACAGGGAAAACCGGACGAAGAAGACGGTCGCTCCCCGTCCGATCACCGGTGTCGCTACGCCGAGGCGCACCTGGAACGACAGCAGCCCACCGAGGGTCGACAGATCGACGATCTGCTCGATCCCTGCCTCTATGCTGGGCGACGTTGTACCGAATCGCTCGAGGCTTGTCCAACCGATGCCACCGGCGACGAACAGCCGCGATCTCGTCCGATCGATCATCGCGAGGTTGAGCAGGTTGTACGGCATGTCGCCGATCCCCGCCGGGAGCTCGATGCCGAGCCTGCCGACCAGTTCGTGGGCGGTGGACGGCGGCGAGAACGCACGCAATCCGGTCAACCGAAACCGCAGCGGTTCGGGGGGGTCGCCGAAGCCGATCCCGAATCGCGCGGTTCCCCGCAGGTATCCCCCCGCGAACAGCCGCAGCTCGTCGCCGGCTTCGACGGCGATGCGCCCGGATCCAGTCGCCGTCACGTCGAGCGACAGCTCGCGTGTCCTCGACGACGCGAGCGAGGGGTGATCGATCACGTCGAGCCCGAAGACGGTCCAGGGCGTTTCACCCACGTACAGCCGCTTGATCCCCACCGTCCACGACACATCCGGCTCCCAGAACGTCGCCGGCGAGCCCGTTTCCGGCTGGGCGTAGTCGGTGTAGGTGGTGGCGATCTCGCCGGCGAGCCGGTTGCCGAGCAGCAACGCGACCGCCGACACGCGGCGGTTCCGGCCCAGCTTGATTCGCGCGGCGGCGGCCCCTTGGGCCACCGAGACCCGGAACCGGTCCAGGTACGAGAACGTCAGCCCGCCGGTCTCCGTATCGGCGGTCAGCACGTAGGCGTCGAGCGGGTACGCCGCCTCGTTCGCCCCGCCCACGATCTTGACCGGCGCGTTGTTGTTCAGGCGATCGAGGTCGGGCAGCCGGTGCTCGGGATCGATCGTGACGCGCTTCACCCACGAGGGGGTGCGATACGTCAGCTGGGCCGACGTCGACTCCCCCGACCATTCCCGCCGCAGCGTCGCGCCAGAGCGCAGCGTCAGCTCGATCTCCACCGCCTGGGGCGCCCCCCCGTTGCGGCTGACCTCGACGGTGGTGACGTGCTCGGCCTCGACGCGCTCGCGCGATACGATCCGGATGGCGTAGTCGACCCGTCCCGGACCGAACACCCAGGTGTCGAAGATCTCGTCGAGCGAGCGGTCGGCCTCCTCCTCCAGCAGCCGTTGGAACGTCCGGACATCGAGCAGGTCGGCTTGACGCTCCTCGATCGCGCGGAGGATGGCCCGCTCGAACGCTTCCTCCCCGGTGGCCGCGGCGATCGCCCGGGCGACCAGGTACCCCTTGTCGTACAGGCGTACCTCGGTCACGTTGCTGAACTGCACGTGCTCGATCGGCTTCACCAGCGCCTCGTCGAAGCCGGCATACTGGGTCATCAGATACGGGAGCTCGATGAAGTGCTCGCGGAGGTTGAAGTAGCCGAACTGCCGCTTGGCCAGCTCCTCGATCAACCCGGAGGACTCGAACTCGAACAGGTTGGGCTCGAACGCACCGTACCGGTCCTCATAGGCGCGGACGGCGAGATACTGCGCCAGCCCCTCCGATAACCACGCTTCGGCGTTGAGGTCGATGCCGGTGCCCAAACCGACCCACTGATGGGCGATCTCGTGGGCGAGCACGAACTCCGCCACCCGGTTCAACGCCCCGTCCATCAGCGTGTTGCGATGGGTGAAGAACCGCCGCGACAGCCAGACGATGCCGTCGGCGGCGAACGACAGTCCGTCGAGGTTCGGGTTCTCCACGATGGTCAGCTGTTCCCGCGGATACGGGCCGTACCGTGCCTCGTACCCGTCGAGGATGTCGCGGGCGAGGGTGGCGAAGTAGCGCGCTTCCTCGTCGTGTCCCGGCAGGTAGGCCACCTCGATCGGGATCGGGCCGTCCAGGCGGTACCGGCGGTAGTCGTTGCCGATCGCCATCCCGAGCGATCGCGAGGGAGAATCGAACGCGATCCGGTACGCGACCCGATCGTCTTCCTCGTTCTCTTCGTCCGCCGGCGCGTCCGATCGCTCCACGTGATCGGCCCCCGCGATCAGCTCGAAGCGAGCGGGCACGTCGATCGTGGCTTCGTAGCGGACCCACGGGAAGGTCAACGGGAACGCCTCCTGCCCCGCGTAGGCGATCTCCCCGTCGACCTCGATGATCCGGTCCTGGGCGGGGAACAGCGTCGGGAACCACCCAAACCTCCACGTCAACACCCCGGCGGTGATCCCGCGGTCGCCGATCGTGTGGCGGGGAACCTCGGTGAGGAACGAGATCCGTAGCGTGATCGGCCCGGAAGCGTCCCCGGCGTCGGCGGGAAGATCGATGGCGAGCACCGACTCGTCCAGGGAGTAGGTCTGCCAGGCCGGCGGAAGGGACAGCATCCGGTAGGGCAGTGGGGATGCCTCGTCCCCGTCGATCCACGCGACCTCGAAGACGAGCGTCTCCGACGGCTCGAATCCCCACGGGTAGCGGGCGTCGATCGCGCGGGAGGAGAGGTGGGGGTTCGGCTCGCGATTGAGGTTGGCGAGGAGCGAGAGGTAGACGGTGGAGCCGCCGGGATGCAGCGTGAGGTGCAGGTCGCCGTCCAGCTCGTGCCGTTCGGCGTCGTAGCGGACATCGAGGGTACAGGTCGGCTCGGGCGGCGTTTGCGCGGCGGCCGGGGCGGCCAGCAGGATCGTCACGACGACGGCAGCGATGGTCGGTTTCATGGATCCTCCCGTGGCAGGTGGAGCTACTCTTCGGCCTCGACGACCGCTTCGGTGCGGTCGATGCGGATACGGGCCGACGTGATCTCTCGATCGGTGGCTCGCTCGACCAGGAGGGTCACCGGGCCGACCGCGACTTCGTCGCCCGGTTTGGCCATCGTGCCGAGGCGATGCTGGATCAAGCCGTTGACCGTCACGCCTTCGTCCTCCGGCAGGTCGATGTCCATGGCCCGATTGAGATCATGGACCGCGGTGTCCCCGGTGACGACGGCTTCGTCGGTGGTGATCCTCTGGAGAAGGGCGGTGGGGCGGTCGTACTCGTCTTCGATCTCTCCGACGATTTCCTCGAGGATGTCCTCCAGGGTGACGATCCCCGCCATCCCGCCGAACTCGTCGATGACCACCGCCATGTGTACCTTCTGCCGCTGGAACTCGCGCAGCAGCACGTTGATCGGCTGCGTGGTGGGGGCGTAGTACGCCGGACGAAGCAGCTTGTCCAGCGTCATCTCGGGATCGGTCAGGTCGATTGACAGCAGATCCTTGGCGTACAGCGTGCCGATCACGTCGTCGGGCATCTCCCGGTAGATGGGGAACCGCGAATGGCCGTCCTTGGCGACGATCTCCTGCACTTCTTGGAGCGACGTGCCTCGTTCGATCGCCTGGACATCGGGACGCGGCACCATGACCTGCTCGGCGTTCATCTCGTCGAAATCGAGGATCCGTCGGATCATCTCCCCGTCCGCCTGATCGAGCAGGCCGCTCTCCTCGCTGGCGTCGATCAGCGTCTCGATCTGCTCGTCGCTGACCTCCAGCGGTTCGACCTCGGAAAGGTCGATGCCGAACAGCTTGCCGATGCCGTGCGCCGCCCGCCGGAACAGCCAGATCAGCGGGCGCAGCACCCGCGTCATCGTGTACACCGGATTGACCGCGAACAGCGTCAGCCGCTCCGCGTTGTGGTTGGCGAAGTTCTTCGGGGTGATCTCGCCGAAGATGAGCAGGGATACGGTCATCACGGTCGTCGCCGTCAGCCCCTGGAGGCCCGGCGACGCATCGGGCATCGCCTGGATGACGACCAGGGTCATCAGCGAACTGGCCATGACGTTGACGAGGTTGTTGAGCACCAGGAGGGCGGTGATCAGATCGTTCGGCTCCCGGAGCAGATGGGACAGCCCCCGGCGCTTCTTCTGGTGGGTGTTGATCAGGTAGCGCAAGCGGCCCTTGGCCACGGACGTGATCGCCGTCTCGGTGCTGGAGAAGAAGGCGGACGCAACGATGAGAAAGAGAAGCAGCGCAATCTGTGCGCCTATCGACACTGTCTAATTCACCTCACGGTTCCGTATTATAGGTCGGGGGTTCGCCGGTGCAACAAGCTTCTCGCCCGTTGCTGCGGCGGCGGAGCAGCCTGTACAATGGCCGGCCTCGTGGAGGGGAGATCGTGGAACTCGACCAGCTGCAGCAGATCATCGAGCTGTTGAAGAGGGAAGGCCTCAGTGAGATCACGGTTTGGGAGGGCGACCAGAGGATCACCGTCAAACGCGAACAGGCTGCTGGTCCGATGCCCGCGCCGCCGGCATCCGAGGTCGCCGAAGCTCCACCCACCGAGGGTGTCGCGGGGGAGGCGGAGGACACGTTCACCCTCGATGCGCCGTTGGTCGGGACGTTCTACCGGCGCGCGTCGCCGGATGCGGAGCCGTTCGCCGCACCGGGGGACGTCGTTCGCCCGGGAGACACGGTGTGCGTGATCGAGGCGATGAAGGTGATGAACGAGATCAACGCCGAAGAGGCGGGGCGGGTCCGGCGGATCCTCGTCGACGACGGCGATCCGGTGGAGTACGGGCAGGCGCTGCTCGTCTTCGAGCGCCTATGAGCTTCGACACCGTCCTGGTGGCGAATCGTGGCGAGATTGCGCTGCGCGTGATCGAAGCCTGTCGAGAGCTCGGACTGCGCAGCGTGTGCGTGTACTCGGAGGCCGACGGCGCGATGCCGTACCTGCGCCTGGCCGACGAATCGGTGTGCATCGGACCGGCGGCCCCCGTCCGTAGTTACCTCAACATCGCGGCGATCGTCAGCGCCGCCGAGCTGTCCAAGGCGGGGGCGATTCACCCCGGGTACGGCTTCCTGGCCGAGAACGCGCACTTCGTGCAGGTGTGCCAAGACCACGGCCTGACGTTCATCGGTCCGACGCAAACGGTGATGGAGCTGGTCGGGGACAAACTCGCCGCGCGGGAGACGGTGTCCGCCACCGGCGTCCCGGTGCTGCCCGGAGAACCGGTTCCCGACGATCCGAGCGCGCTGCGGGAGGCCGGCGAGCGGGTCGGCTACCCGCTGCTGATCAAGGCGGTGTACGGCGGTGGCGGTCGCGGCATGCGACGGGTGGCCAACGCCGAGGCGTTGGCGGACAAGGCCTCGGCCGCCTTTGAAGAGGCGAAGGCCGCCTGCGGCGACGGATCGCTGTATCTGGAGAAGGCGCTCGCCGATCCCCGCCATGTCGAAGTCCAGATCGTCGGGGACGAACACGGGGGGCTGGTGCAGCTAGGGGAGCGCGAATGCTCAATCCAGCGGCGCCACCAGAAGCTGATCGAGGAATCGCCCGCCCCCAACCTCGACGACGATCTGCGGACCCGCCTCCACGAAGCGGCGCTGCTCGCCGCGCGGGCGGTCGGGTACCGAAATGCCGGCACGGTGGAGTTCGTGGTCGCGCCCGATGGGGCGTTCTACTTCATCGAGATGAACGCACGGATTCAGGTGGAGCACGCGGTGAGCGAAGTGGTGTGCGGCGTGAACCTCATCAAGGAGCAGATCCTGTTGGCTGCCGGGGAACCGCTGTCCTTCGCGCAGGATGAGGTCCGCCCCCGCGGGCACGCGATCGAATGTCGCCTGAACGCCGAGGATCCGAAACGGGCGTTTCTGCCGTCCGCCGGGAAGGTCACCATCGACCAGCTGCCGGGAGGGCACGGGGTGCGGCTCGACACGGCGCTGTATCACGGCATGGAGGTGCTGCCCTACTACGATTCGCTGGTGGCGAAGCTCGTCACCTGGGGCGACGACCGGGAGAGTGCGCGGCTGCGCATGCTGACGGCGCTGCAGCGGTTCGAGCTGTCCGGGATCGAGACGACGCGCGATCTCGTCGCCGCGGTCTTGTCGCGTCCCGAGTTCAAGACCGGCGAGTACACGACCGGCTTCCTGGAGGAGCTGCTGACCGGTTGAACGCGGGTACGCCCGTTCGTACCCTTGTCCCAGCCTTCGCCGGAGAGGATGACCATGTTCGATTCCCTGACCTCCAAGCTGAATGACGTCTTCTCGCGCCTGCGCGGCCGCGGACGGCTGACCGAGGAGGACGTCACCGCCGGATTGCGCGAGATCCGCTTGGCGTTGCTGGAGGCGGACGTCAACTACAAGGTGGTCAAGCAGCTCATCGAGCGGGTCCGCACCCGGGCGGTCGGGGAAGAGGTGTTGGAGAGCCTCACCCCCGGCCAGCAAGTGGTCAAGATCCTCCGCGCCGAGTTGGCCGAGACGATGGGCGGGGAGCGGGCGACGTTGACGCTCGACCGGCGTCCCGCGGTCATCCTGCTCGTCGGACTGCAGGGATCGGGAAAGACGACCGCGGCCGCGAAGCTGGCCGCTCTCCTCAAGAAGGAGGGACGACAACCCGCGCTCGCGGCGGCCGACGTCGTGCGCCCGGCGGCGATCGAGCAGCTGCAGACGTTGGGGAAGCAGATCGATGTCCCGGTGGTCGCCCGCCCAGATCTCCCGCCGCCGCGGATCGTCGCCGAGGCGGTCGAGTGGGCGGAGACCCATCTGTGCGATGTGGTGCTGGCGGACACGGCAGGGCGCCTGCAGATCGACGACGAGATGATGGAGGAGCTGCAGGCGACGGCCGCGGCGATCGACCCGTCCGAGGTGTTGCTGGTCGCCGACGCGATGACCGGTCAGGAAGCGGTGAATGTGGCCGCCGCCTTCGACGAGCGGCTGGGCCTCACCGGGGTCATCCTCACCAAGCTCGACGGGGACGCGCGCGGCGGCGCCGCGCTGTCGATCCGTTACGCCACCGGCCGGCCGATCAAGTACGTCGGTACCGGAGAGAAGATCGATGGAATCGAGCCGTTCCATCCCCAGCGGATGGCCGACCGGATCCTGGGCATGGGAGACGTGGTCACCCTGATCGAGCAGGCCGAGGAGCGGATCGATCAGGAGAAGGCCGAGGCGATGGTGCAGCGGGTCCGCAAGAATCGGCTGACGCTGCAGGACTTCCTCGACCAGCTGGAGGAGATGCAGAAGCTCGGTCCCGTCTCGCAAATCCTGGAGCGGCTTCCTGGGGCGGCGAAGCGCAAAGGCAACGTCGACGAGGGGGAAGAGGACGAGATGCGACGCGCGGTGGCGATCCTGCGCTCGATGACGGTGGAAGAACGGCTGAACCCCTCTATAATCGGGGGAAGCCGAAAGAAGCGGATCGCACGCGGCAGCGGGACGAAGGTGCGGGACGTCAATCGTGTGCTGTCGCGATTCGAGGAGGCCAAGCGAGCCCTGAAGAGGGTCGGGGGGCGCCGGGTCAAGGGGCGCTCTCCGCTCGACATGTTCGAGATGCCGCGCTGACGGCGCTACCCAGCTCGGGGTTTTCGCATTCGGACGCGCGAGGGTCCAGCCGGCCGGCGACGCCGTCGCCGGCCTATGGTGTCAGATACGGAAGACGAGGTGAAGGTATGGCAGCGAAGATTCGGTTGAAGCGAGGCGGTCGCAAGGGACAGCCGGCGTATCGGCTCGTCGTGCTCGACGGACAGAAACCGCGAGACGCGAAGGTCGTCGCGGACCTGGGGTTCTACGATCCGAAGACCAACCCGGCGACGTTCGAGGTCGATAGCGAAGCGGCGCTTCAGTGGCTGCTCGACGGAGCGAAGGCGACCCGCGCCGCGCGCGACATCCTTTCCAAGGCCGGCGTGATGGCGGCATGGGATGCGGCGAAGCGGGGCGAGGAGGTCGTTATCCAGCCCAAGGATCTCCAGCCGACCCCCGCGCCGGC
>CAZLER010000040.1:0-2167 GCA_964558595.1 uncultured Thermotogae bacterium | reverse complement strand
GCGCCGGCTGAAGAGGAGAAGCCACCGCCGGCCGAGGCCGCCGCGGTGGAAGAGGCCCCCGCCGAAGACGTCGAGGACACCGAAGAGGAGGAGCCTGGCGAGGCGGAACCCGCCGAGGAAGAGACCTCCGAGGAGGAGCCCGCGGACGAGGCGGAGGAGGAAGACGAGAAGAAGGACTAGGCGAGTCCGGGAGGCACGTTGCTGTTTCGGCTGTGTGAGTTCCTCGTCCATTCGTTGGTCGACCATCCGGATCAGGTGAAGATCGACCGGATCGAGACCGAACGGGTGGACATCTTCTTCCTCCACGTCGGGAAGGAGGATCGCGGTCGCGTGCTCGGCAAGAGCGGCCGGACGATCGGGGCGCTGCGGTCCCTGCTGGAGGGGGTCGCGGCCCGGCTCGATCGGGAGGTCGTGATCGAAATCCTCGACTGAGAGGAAGCATGCGTTTCGATATCCTGACGATCTTCCCCGAACCGCTGCGGGGTCTGTTCTCGGTCGGCGTCATCGGGCAGGCCCAAGAGGCGGGACAGCTGACGATCCACGTCCACGATCTCCGCGACTTCACCGACGATCCGCATCGGATCGTCGACGATCGCCCGTACGGTGGCGGCGCCGGTATGGTCATGAAGGTCGAGCCGTTCGTGCGGGGAATCGAGGCGATCCGCCCGCGGTGCGGCCCAAACACCAGGACGGTGCTTCTGTCGTCGCGGGGGCGGCTGTTCCGCCAGCAGGATGCGAAGGCGTGGGCGTCGAGGGACGGGTTGATCCTCCTGTGTGGGCGATACGAGGGGGTCGACGAGCGGATCCTCCATTTTGTCGAGGAGGAGGTCTCCGTTGGGGACTACGTGTTGACCGGCGGTGAGCTGCCGGCGGCGATCGTCGTCGAGGCGACGGCGCGGATGACACCGGGGGTGGTCGGTCGGTTCGATTCGATCGAGAGCGATTCGTTCTATCGCGAGGAGAAGCGGCTTGGCGCCCCCCACTACACGCGCCCGCCCGCGTTCCGGGGGCTGACGGTGCCCGAGGTGCTGCAGTCGGGGGATCACGCCAGAATCGAGGCGTTTCGGGAGCGCGAAGCGTGGAAGAAGACGCTGCGCAACCGCCCCGATCTGGTGGGGCTCGACGTCGAGGAGGAGGACGGCCATGGGTAGTCTGTACCTCGGTTTACTCCATTTCCCCATGCGCAACCGGCGGGGGCAGATCGTCGCCACCTCGACGACCTCCATGGATGTGCACGATATCGCGCGATCGGCGCGCACCTACGGGGTCGCTCGCTACTTCGTGGTGACGCCGCTCCCATCGCAGCAGGCGATCGCCTGGAGGATCCGCGGCTTCTGGACGGAGGGGGAGCGGGCGGCCGAGGCGAGTCGGCGCGGGGAGGCGATGGAATACGTCGCGGTCGCCGAGGACCTCGAGGAGACGCTGGCGTGGATCGAAGAGGCCGAGGGTGGGCGTCCGCTGCTGGTGGCGACCTCGGCGCGAGCGGCGACCCAGCGGCGCATAGCGTACGGGGAACTGCGGGGGAGATTGCGATCGGACCCGGTTCCGGTTTATATTCTCCTCGGGACCGGATGGGGAATGGCCGACGAGTTGATCGAGGCCTGCGATGTGATCCTCCCTCCGGTGATGGGAAGAAGCGACTTCAACCACTTGTCCGTCCGGGCGGCAGCGGCGATTATCCTCGACCGCATCGCCGGGGATCGGGACGAGACCATGTGACGAGGAGGAGCAGATGGACAGCATTCTGCGCGCGATCGAAAAAGAGGGACTGAAGGATCGGGGGACGTTTTCCCCCGGTGACGTCGTCCGCATTCACGAACGGATCACCGAGGGGACCAAGGAACGGATCCAGGTGTTCGAGGGGATCGTCCTCAAACGATCCGGTGGCGGTACGTGCCAGATGGTGACCGTACGCAAGATCTCGTCCGGGATCGGGGTGGAGAAGACCTACCCGGTGCATTCGCCGAAGGTCGAGAAGATCGAGGTCGTCAAGGCGGGCGACGCGCGCCAGGCGCGCCCCTACTATCTGCGCCGTCTGCGAAGGATTCGCTGATGCCCACGGCGGCGTAGGGGTTCCGTCCGCGGGGCCGCACCGGTGGAGGAGAGGGGGAGCGCGTGGATACGCGCGCGATGCGCAACCAGGTGCGCCGGCTGTTCGATCACGACA
>CAZLER010000039.1:0-19139 GCA_964558595.1 uncultured Thermotogae bacterium | reverse complement strand
GTGGAGCCTGGGGAACTGAATGTTGTACGCGGCCGTTACGCAAGGCTGATTGGCGTCCCATCCGGGAACCGATCTGGTCCGCCTATCTGCTCATGCAGTTGTCCGTGAGCCCTTTTCTTCTGGCCACCGCGCTCGTACGATACATCTCGTGGGGCGCTTGCACTTCAGTCGGCTCGCGCACACGAAAGACGTTCACGGGGAGGAGACCATGCGAGCAGCTGTCTGTTCATGCGTCATACTGGCTTCGATCTTTGCGTTCTGGGTTCCGGTCTGGGGGCAGAGCAATGAGATGCAGGAGCACATTCTCAACGCGGCGATCAATCTAGGATGGGTCGCGGGTGTCATTGAGTATCAGGGGATAACTCCGGAGAACATAGGCTATCTCTCTAACCGTATGAACGATGCAGCGGCCCATGTCATGGAGATTGCCTACCTGCTCGAGCCGCCGTATACGGGGATTGATCTTTCGGGCATTCTTGACAGCATCTACTACTGGGCCAGTCGGACTAGCTCAATGAACAGGTCGCACGTAGTCGCCTACATCTCCAATGTCTATGCTGATTTGCGGCAGGCGATGTCCATCTACCTCGACGCTCGGACCCAGAGGTTGGTTTGGGATTCAACCTGTGACAGCCAGTACGCGGCCGTCGGGTTCTTCTTTGGGCGGGCAAACATCGCCGGGATCAGTGGGGACATGTCCGGCTTGAATTCTCACATATCGTCCATGAGACAGGCGATCCAGGTGGGTGTACGCGAGAACGAGCTGAAGCTCTGCGGATTCGGCTACGAACCGGACTGGCGCGCGCTCACGATCTTCTCCGGTGACACATCGGAAGCATCGTTCGCAACGTCACACCAGCAGATGGTTGACATCATCTGGGGGACCAGCGCCCAGCAATCCGAGAATCTCGTACAGGACGGCATGTTCTCGACCTTCGGCAGCGCCGGGGGAGCGTGGGGACAAGGTGACTGGGAAGAGTACGGGGTCTGGTGGAACTCCGGCGGGGCAGGAACTACGGCCGAGACAGTGTCCCTCTCAGCTGACGACTACATGTACACGCAGTTCGGGATCACAACCGCACTGCGCATCACCAATCCATCACCACGCGGGAGCCATGTCTTTGGCACAACTGTGCAGCACATACAGGCTTCTCCTCACCAGACGTACAGAATCTCGCTTTGGGCAGCGTCCCGCGACACGCCCAACAACAGTGCCGTCAGCATTGCGGTGACCTCTTCGTGGAGTGAGCGCCCCATCAGCCTTCAGGGGGGCACGTATGGCTGGACGAGATACGAAGGGACTTTCCAAACGGATAGCTCTGGAATCATCCAGCTACGCATCCTTACCGAAGACATCTGCACGATCTGGTTGACAGGCCTACACATAGGCTTGGGCTACTAGGGTCGAAGCACTGGGACCCACGGGCCAGCACATGAAGGATGGAGGAACCGCCAGCTTGGGTGAGTTTGGAGCCTAGCGGAACCGAATACAGATCCCGTTCGTTGGGCATTCCGTGATGACGTAGGGTCAACCTAGCGATGGCCGTGCGGTGATGCGGAGCTGGTAGGTGTTCGTGAGAAGGCCATGACCGACGACATCCTCGAGGCCCTGATCCGCCTGGTCCTCTATCCCGATTCGTCCCACGTGCCGGATCTATCCGGGCAGTCGATCTGCCAAACAGCGTACGGATGGATACCGAACACCAGGGCGTAGGTCATGCTTTGCGTCCGCCAAGGAGCCGACGGGCTGACCCTGCTCCAGGAGCTGGAGCGCTACGTCGAGCCCACCGCGACCGAGTGTCGTGCCCCTTGGGGTGCCCAAGGGGCTGGTGGCTACCCGGCACCCTCCGGGTCTTCCCTGCTCCGAGTGCACGGACGACGGATGCCAGGGTGACGAGCAGCACGCAGACATCCTTTACCGCTCGCTGGATCGAGCGGTGCGGCATTGAGTCGCGCCGCCGAGCGCCCTTGGCTACGTCCGCGTTGTCTTCGCGCTGCGCGTGGTTGCGCGATCGTGGAGCGCAACGGCACTCCACCGGATGCCGTTGGAGCATGAATCTGCCGCCGCTGGGAGCGACATGCCGACCGCTTCGCGTCGGCCTTGCTGTCGAGGTCGCGGAAACCCGTCATCGTGTCGCAGTCGATCCTCGATGAATGGACCGGTCCTCCTTGGGGCGGTGGCACACCATACCTCAGTCGAGGATCTCCAAGCGGCTCCACCCAGAGCTTGTACACCTGCCCGGTCGAGGAGGCCCCAACGCGTACAATGGCAGCGTATTCTCCGGTTGGCGCCATAGGCCAAAGTCCCGATGTCGTTGAGCCGCACGTCAGCAGCCGTTCGGGGGCTGCGGAACCAGAGATCGTCCACCGCAACGACAATCAGATCCTACCTGGCCGGTTGGCCGTCGGGCGGCTCCCCTTCGAATCGTTTCCAGCTCCACGTTTCCATCCTGCCAACCTCGATACAGCCGTGCCGCTCGAACAGCCTGACCATCGCCTCGTTGGACGCGCTCGTCCCGTCGTGGTACTCGCGGCCGCCCAGCTGTCGGATCGTCACGAAGCCGTGTCGCTGGGTCTCGGCTCCCAGACCTTTCCCCCGGAACGCTGGCTCCACCCCCATAAACGGGAATGTCGACCAACCGGATTCCCCATCGACGCGCACGAGGAGAACCGTCGCGGCGTGCCCATCGAGGTATCCTACTTGCGCGGACCGCGGGTCGAGCTCCCCATACCGGCTTCCCAGCAGCTCGTCGATCGCCTGCTTCCCTTTCCGGAGGTCGAGGGCGTCCGGGCTTCCGCTCCCCGCGCGGACCAGCATCTGTAGGACGAGATCCGCACCGACCTCAGCCATCGTCCTCCATTCCAGGGTTACCTCACCCGACGTCGGCAGCTCCTCCACCGGTGTCCGGTACTCGACTCTCTCCCCCTCCGATCGGAAACCCGCTTGCTGCAGCGCCGTTCGATAGGACAACGTCAGTTGCCCGGTCGCGACCCGTGTCCCGATCTCCTCGAACCCGAGGTCGGTCGCCACCTCTACCGCTTCCTCGAGCAGCATTCGCAGTGCCGTCCCGGTCCGAGCGCCCTCGTCCCCACGCCATGACGTCAGAATCGCCCGGTGGCTCCGGATCGGCACCAGTCTCATGGAGCCCACGATCTCCCCGGAGGATCCACACCGAACAGCCACGACGTTCTCGAGAACAAGTCGCCCGCTGTCGAGGTCGGATCGTAGACGCACGATGGCATCGTCGATGGAGCCGGCCTCGACTCCCGCCATGAAGGCAGCGTAGTCGAATAGGTCGGAGGAACGTAGTCGCATACTTGCACTGTACTCCCCTTCCTGTTCGGCGTCGACCTCTACGACGCGCCGTCCTGCGCCACAATCCCTCAGTCTTGGACGTTGTGCTTCACGTAGCAGCCTGCCGATTGCGAACAGCACCCGACGACAAGGGGGAGGCCGTATGCCCATCGCGACAACCCCCGACACGGTCGCCGATGGCCTGTTCATCCAAGCGGTCGACAGGGATGACGAGCTCGCGTCGGTGAAGGCGTACGGTATGGCGGTCATCGCAGCGGCCGCAGCGGCCTCAGCGGCAGGCATCTCCCGCGACCTCTGCGACGAGTCCGAGTGCGCCTATGCACCGCGAATCCTCGGCACGTTCGACTCCGCCAAGTCCATCGCGGCCGCCGCGCCTCACGTCGCGCGCGTCGCCATCGTCTGCAGCGCGAAACAGGCTGGCGATGCGGGCTTCTGGGAGACGGTAGCCCTCAACCACAGTCTCCTGGTGAAGATGTTCATCCCGTGCGACGAAGCGAAGAGATGGCGCGAACCATCACCTGGCGCCACCGGCCGCGCCGCCACCTTCGAGTCCAGTGCGCTTCAGCGAGGGTGTGTTATGCCGTCTCCCGTCCGGACCGTGACGCCGGACGACGGGCGACGCGCGTGCCCTTGGTTTGGGAACCTGCGGTTCTTCTCTCATGCAGTGCGGACTGGAGGACATCCGAGAAATCAGCCAGGGGAAGGCATTGAGAATCACCCTGGGGCTCCATGCATCGAAAATGGACTCCGCCTACCACCTGGCTCCTACAAGGTGGCTCGATTCCCGATCATCGTCCACTCCGCCCGTCACCATGGCACCGGACCACCGTCACGTCGAGTTGGCCGGTGCTGATTGACCCCGCCCAAACGCCAGGGAGCAAGCAACCGCCGGACCCGCTGCAGGCTCTCTTTTTGCGCACCGCATGGCGGCGTGTAGGATTATCTCATCATGAAGGTACATCGTGCAGTGGCGACCGTCGTGCTGCTCTCGATGGCAGCCGTGATCTGTACGGCCTCCTCGCTGCCGCCCCTCGTCTTCCCCTATGCCCCTCGCCTCGACGTCCAATCCGCGGCCGAGCGGATCGTCGCCACGTTCGCCTCTTCGCTGCCGCCCCTCGTCTCCGTTCCGCAGGCAACCCCCACGATCGTGATTCGAAGCACCCCCTACCTCGCCTACCACGATCACCGCACGGAGTCCATCGTCCTGGCGTATTGGCCAACCCTCGATCCCGCGTCCCGCAGCTTCTTCCTCGACTTGACCGAGACCGAAACGGAGGCAGCCTCCCTGTTCGTCGCGTTGTGCAACGACTTCCTGGTCGCCCATGAGCTGGCCCACTGGATCCAGCGCGCGCTCGGCGCGGACCTCGACCGCTACGGCGCCGAGCAGAACGCAAACGAAATCGCCGTCGCCTATTTCATGACCGTGGACGAGGGAGAGCCGCGACTGGTGACCTTACGGTCGCAACTGGACGATGCGCTACGCCGGTTGCCCGATCCGACGCCCCTCGGCTGGGCAGAGCGTCCGTACTTCAACGATCATTACGGAGAGCTCATCGGCGATCCTCGCGCGTACGGCTACTACCAACTGCGGTTCATCCTCGATGCGATCGATCGCAGAGACCAGCTCGACTTCCGCTCGCTGGTCCTCGACTTGGTGGGAAGATAGCCCACTCCGACCGTGCCACGATCCGGACGGATGCCGCATCTTGCAGTGGCGACAAGCCAAGGGCCCGGAGGGCTTGTCCCTCCCTCCGGGCCTTTCGCATCATCGCCGACCCGGCGGCGCTACAGCTCGAGCAGCGAAACGACCGCCTCCAGCACCTCCTGCGTCGACCAAGCGTTCCCGCCGAACCCGGTGAACGGATCGTCCATCTGTCCGATCAAGAAGTCGGCAGTGGTCAGCGCCGCCGACAGGTACTTGGGATTCTCGGTCACCGTGTATCCCTCCGCGAGCGCGACGACGATGATATGGTTGCCGTACACTTCCGGCTTGGTGAAGTAGGTCTGGACCCCCGTGTCCGTCGACTGGACGAACATCTCCGTGTCCAACAGCCAGTCCAGCGTCCGGGTTGCCAGGTCGAGGTACAAGCCGTTGTCGGTCTGTCGGTACGCCTCGAACAGGCCGTACGCCACGCGCGCGTTGATGTCGCTGTAGTCCTGGTACTCCTCAAACGTCATGCACGAGCCCTCGTCGATATCGAACAGCGTGTGGAACGAACCGCGTTCCTCGTCCCACATCACGTCGACCAACCAGTTGGCGATCGCCACCGCCTGGTCCTGGAATCCCAGGTCGAACATCGTCTTCATCAGCCGCGCGTTCTGTCCGGCGGACTGGCGACTCGAGCCCCACAGCTGATACTGGACGCCCAACAGGCCGTCGCCGTCCGTGTCATGCAACGTCTGCGCCCCCATGTAGGCACGGTGCTCCGATTCCCCCGAAGGCGGCATCTTCTTCTCGAGATCGGTGAACAGCCACTGCTGCACCGTGTCGATCGCGTCCGCATATCGGCCGCCGAAGGCGTGGAGTCCCGCCAGCGGGCGAATGACCGAACCGCACAGGGAAATCGGTCCGCCTCGCACCTCGCTGTACTCCCCCTTGGTCGGCCAATAGCTCTTGGCAAACGCGTACTGGACCTTGTCGAACGCCCCTTCTTCCCAGCCGTAGCTTCCGACGTTGCCACCGATGTCCCAGCTCCACCCCGCCACCGTCTCCTCGTCGAGCAGGATGTTGTCCGCGACCCAGAAGTCTGCGGATGCCTCCGCCGCCTCTCGGTAGGCGGCGGTGCCGGTCAGCTCCGTCATCGCGATCAACACCCGGGCTACGTCCATGGAGATCCCCACGTCCGTCTGCGTCGGATCCCACGGGAACGGCCAGCTGGGCACATCCGGGTGCCGGTTGTCGATCAGCCAGTCCGCCAACACGATCGCCGCTTCCTCGTATTTCTCCGGCAGCGTGACCTCCGCCATCGAGACGAGCGCCACGCCCAACACCAATACCCCGAGAGCCAGAACGATACGTCGCATATCGACCTCCCTTTCTTGCTTCGATGAGCATCACACACCCGTCTAGTCTGCCGGAGGCTCCCACCCGGTGTCAAGCGGCGGCGGCCGCCTCCGCGCCGGTTGAGCCGCCGCGGAGGTCGCAACCGTTGGGATAGACGTCCGACCCTCCCTCACCGCGAGGACGTGCCAGCTTCCTCCAACCGCCGAGCAGCCCAAGGGGGAGGCTCCGCCCCCGGACAAGCCGCGACGAATTCCTCCAGCAGCCCGGTGACCGTTGGCGCATCGACGAGCTCGTCCAGCTTCCTCAAGACCGCCCACGCCTCTTCCACTTTGCACCGTTCGGTGTGGATCCTCAGGAGCCCCTCCAGCGCGATCACGCTGTCCGGCCGCGCAGCCAGCGCCTGCTCGTAGGCCTCGGCGGCCGCCACCGGCAAGTGCAGCTTCGCGTAGGCGTCGGCCAAAGAGAGGCGGACATCGACCGGATCGACCCCCGGATGCTCCGCCCCCTGCCCGATCCACCACAGCGCGTTCTCGTAGTTGCCGATCGCCCCGCGGTAGTCCCGCCGCGCGTACAACACGTCGCCCAAGCCGGCGTACGCCCCCGGCGTCCCCGGCCACCCCCTCAGCGCCTCCACGAAGGCATCCCGCGCCTCCCCGGTTCGTCCCACCGCCAGGTGCGTCCGCCCCAGTCCGATCCATGCCGACGCCGTCGGGGCGTGGAGAAGGGATTCCTCATACAGCTGCACGGTCTCCTCGTACGCTCCGGCGACTTCCGCACCGAGTGCTCCATCGCCGGCCGCCTCCCGCCGCTCGACGACATCGATGAGACGCTGCGCGGCATCGTGGGCCGCGTGGAGCTTCTGTTGCATCGGATCGAGCCGGACCGGTTGCCACCACTCCGTTCGGACGGTCAGCATGGCCAGTACACCGACCGCGAGGACCACAAACAAGGGATGGATTCTCATCGGATGTCGCACCTCCACTCCACAGATCACTGTACCCCACGCGAGCCCCACCCACCATCTCCACGACGTGCCACTGCGAACACAGCGCGGATTGCAGCAAGGCCGAGACCGTTTCACCGCCCCTTGTCTCCGCTTGGCGTCGCCGGCCGTCCCCACTACAATGACGGCGTAGGCAGGGTGCTGGAGTACGTGGCATTCAAGGGAGAAGTGCACAAAGGAGGCAGAGATGAAGCGTTTCTTTACGCTGAGTATCGTGCTCGTAGCGCTGGCGGCGTTCGTCGCCACGGCAGCCGACTATCCGAGAGTCGGCCTGGTGCTGGCGACCGGCGGCCTCGGCGACAAGTCGTTCAACGACCAGAGCTTCGCCGGGGCAACCCGGGCAGCCGCTGTGATCGCGGAGCAGTACGGAGTAACGGTCGACGATGTCCTCGACTACGTCGAACCGACGGACATTGCGGAATACGAGGGGTTCCAGCTGCAATTCGCCGACTCGGGCGAGTACGATATCGTCGTGTGCATCGGCTTCGACCAGGCGTCGGCGCTGGAACTCGTCGCGCCGCAGTATCCGAATGTGAAATTCGCCATCGTCGACATGGTGGTGCTCGGTGACAACGTCGCGTCGGTCGTGATGAACGACTGGGAATCGGCCTTTCTCGTCGGGGTCGCCGCGGCGATGATGTCCGAGACCGGAACCATCGGCTTCGAGGGAGGCATGGAGATCCCGCTGATCATCGGCTTCATGAACGGCTACACGCAGGGCGCCCGGTGGGTCGACCCGGAGACCGAAGTGCTCGTCCGCTACGTCGGGGACTGGGCCAACCCTACCTTGGGTGCGGAGCTGGCGCGTGAGATGTACAACGCCGGCGCGGACATCGTCTACGGCGCGGCCGGAAAATCGCACTTGGGCGTGTTCACGGCCGCCGAGGAGCTCGGGACCTACGCGTTCGGCACCGATGTCGATCAGGCGGCCACCGCGCCCGAGCACGCCGACGTCATCGTCGGGAGCGGACTGAAGCGCGTCGACCTGGCTGTCGAATCCCAGATCCTCGCCGTCCTGAACGGCACCTGGGATGCAGGCGTGTTCGGCTACGGCATCGATACCAACTTCGGCTTCGGCACTGGGATCGCGATCGGCGATCACGACATCAACGACTGGATCACGGCAAGCGAATCCGAAGTCGATGTGCCGTGCGAAGTGATCATGAAGCTGATCGAGGCGGCCAACGGGATCCATGATGCGTCCATCGAAGTCTACCCCGAGGGTAGCCCCGAGTAGGCGGTCGGTCCCCGCCGGTTGACAGAAAGTCGGGAAGTCGATGCCGGAATTCGCGGTTCAGATGCAGGGGATCGTCAAACGGTTCCCCGGGGTCGTCGCCAATGACGGCATCGACTTCGACCTGAAGCAAGGAGAGATCCACGGACTTCTCGGCGAGAACGGCGCCGGGAAGTCCGTGCTCATGAGCATTCTGTACGGCCTCTATGCTCCCGAGGCCGGCCGTATCCTCATCGAGGGAACGCCCCAGGCCAACTACCGGCCCGTACAGGCGATCCGCATGGGCATCGGGATGGTCCACCAGCACTTCATGCTGGTGCCCCGTCTCACCGTGGCCGAGAACATCATGCTCGGTCAAGAGCCGACACGTTCCGGCGTATTCCTCGATCGCGACGAGGGCGTCCGCAGAATCGAGGCGTTCTCCAACCAATATGGCCTTCCGGTCGACCCAGAGGCCCGCGTCGAACAGCTGCCGGTCGGCGAGCAGCAACGGGTCGAGATCATCAAGGCGCTCTATCGGGGCGCCGAAACGCTCATCCTCGACGAACCGACGGCGGTGCTCACGGAACAGGAGGTCGAGCGGCTGCGCGAGGCCCTGATGAAGCTCAAATCCGAGGGCAAATCCACCGTCCTGATCACCCACAAGCTGCGCGAGGCGCTCGGGATGTGCGACCGGATCACCGTGCTGCGCCGCGGGAGCGTCATCGGAACAGTGAACGCCGAGGAGACCAACGACCGAGAGCTGGCGGAGATGATGGTCGGCCGAGATGTCGTGTTCACCGTCCGGCGAAGCGAGACGCGCGGCAAGCCGCAGGTCGCCCTGTCCGGCCGCGGGCTGGAAGCGCGGGACGACCGCGGCGTGCCGGCGCTCCGTGGCATCGACATCGATCTGCGCGCCCACGAGGTGCTGGGAATCGCCGGGGTCCAGGGAAACGGGCAGGCCGAACTCGCCGAGGTACTAACCGGCCTGCGCCAGCTCACGGCAGGCACGATCGGGCTGGGGGACGTCGATCTCACCGGGCGGGGAGCGCATGCCTTTCTGGAGGCCGGGATCTCGCACATCCCGGCCGATCGCCACCTACGCGGACTGGTGATGGGGTTCACCGTCCGGGAAAACGCGATCCTCGGTCGCCAGCGTGAGCCGAAGTTCGGACCCACGCCGTTCTGGCATCTCCAGCGGGCGATCACCCGGTTCTCTCGTGAGATCGTCGAGGCGTTCGACGTTCAGACCCCATCGGTTCGCACCCAGGCGAGCCATCTCTCCGGGGGCAACCAACAACGGCTCATCCTCGGTCGAGAGATCACCAAACGTCCCCGCGTCATCATCGCCGCCGAACCGACCCGAGGACTCGACGTCGGTGCGATCGAGTACGTTCACGAGCAGCTGCTCGTGATGCGCGACCGGGGGACCGCGGTGTTGCTCATCTCGATGGATCTCGATGAGGTCTTGCGAATGAGCGATCGGATCGCGGTGCTGTACGCGGGTCGAATCGTCGCCATCAAGCGCCCGGAAGAGACCGATCGTCGCGAGCTCGGGGAGCTGATGCTCGCCGGGGTGGCTGCGGATCAGCCGGCGGGAGAGGTACGATGAGGCCGCTGGGCCGCGCGGTCCTCGGCTCGTCGCTGCTGCGCGAGATCGGCATCACGTTGGCCTCAATCGTGTTGGCGTTCGGCGTCGGCTGTCTCATCCTGTGGGCGGGAGGCTTTTCCATCCCCGCGGTGTTCGCCAACCTGTGGAAGGGGGCGTTCGGAAACCGTCTGGCGCTCGGCCAGACGTTGACCAAGGCCACCCCGATCATCCTGACCTCCTTGTCGTTTCTCGTCGCGTTCCGCTGCGGACTGTTCAACATCGGTGCCGAGGGGCAGATGTATATCGGGGCGGTCGCCGCCGCTGCCGTCGGCGTTCTCCTCCGTCTCCCGGTGGTGTTGCACGCGGTCGTCGCGCTCGGCGCCGGGGCCCTGGCAGCAGCAGTGTGGGGATGGATCCCCGGCTACTTGCGCGCCAAACGGGGGGTCAACGAGTTCGTCACCACCATGATGCTATCCTTCGTGGCCATCGGGCTGACCGACTACCTGGTCGCGCCTCGGGGGCCGCTCCACGACCACGCAGCGTGGGCCAACCAGACGATGGCCGTCCAGGCGACGGCCCGGTTCGCGCGGATCCTGCGGCCAACCCAGGTCTCCTGGGCGATCGTGGTCGCCGGCATCGCCGTGGTCCTGGTGTGGTACTACCTGTTCCGCACCGCCTCGGGCTACGAGCTTCGCTCGGTCGGCCAGAGCCCGCCGGCGGCCGAGTACGCTGGGATTCGCGTGCAGCGCAAGATGATCCTGGCGTTGAGCCTGGCAGGACTGCTCGCCGGGGTCGCCGGCGCCGGCGAAGTCCTGGGGACCCACTTCCGCTTCGTCGACGGCTTCTCGCCGGGCTACGGATGGGACGGCATCGCCGGTGGACTCATCGCCCGCGCCCATCCCGTCGGCACCGTCTTCGCCGCCCTCCTCGTGGGGGCGCTGCGGGCCGGAGGGATGCAGGTGCAACGATCGGGGGCGGCACCCGGCGACATCGCCTCCGTATTGCAGGGGCTGGTGATCTTCTTCATCATCGCGCCGACACTGGTGCGCGCCCTCGTCCGATGGCGCTGGGGGAGGCGAAGACCGGAATGACGCTGTGGGAAACGCTGGGAGGGATCTTCACCATCCATCTGCTGCTCGCCACGCTGCGGTTGGCGACGCCCATCGGACTGATCGCCCTCGGCGAGACGTTCTCGGAGCGCGTCGGCATCATCAACGTCGGCGTCGAAGGCACCGCGGTGCTTGGCGGACTGGTCTCGGCCCTGGTGGCCTATTTCACGGGCAGCCCGTGGATCGCGCTGGTGGCGGCCGTCCTGGCGGGAGGGCTCGCCGGCGGGCTGCACGCCCTCTGGTGCATCCGCTTCCGCGCAAACCACGTCGTGTCCGGAATCGCCATCAACATCCTGGTTGCCGGATTGGCGTTGTTCATCACCAGCTCGGTGTGGGGATGGCGGGGAACCTCGACCTACTCCGATACGTTGAACGCGTGGACCATCGTCGGCGCGATGTTCATCCTCGTCTTCCTCTCCCAGTTGTTCATCTTCCGGACCCGCTGGGGCCTGCGCTTGCGGGTCGTTGGCGAGAAGCCGGAGGCCGCTGACACCGCCGGGATCGACGTCCATCGGACGCGGTACCTGTACACGATCCTCAACGGCATGCTGTGCGGGCTCGCCGGGGCCTTCCTGTTCAACAACGTTGGCCGATTCACCACCGGCATGGTCGGCGGGCGAGGGTTCATCGGGATCGCGGCGATGGTGATCGGCAACTACAGCCCGGTCGGCGCCCTCGGCGCCGCGCTGCTGTTCGGGTTCATCGACGCGCTCCAGATGCGGCTGCAGACCTACATCCCGAGCCAGTTCTCGATCATGCTACCCTACCTGATCACCGTCCTCGTGCTGGCGTTCCTCATCAAGCGGGCACAAGTCCCGGCGGCCCTCGGACAGCACTACGTGAAACAATGAACGATCGAAACCACCTTCCGTCCTTCGAGGGGGTCTTCGCCCCGGTAGCGTATCGCGATGGAGCGATCGACCTCCTCGACCAGACGCTGTTGCCGCACGCGACCTCCGTGCTACGCTTGGAGACCGTGGAGGCGGTCGCGGAAGCGATCCGCGTGATGCGTGTCCGCGGCGCCCCGGCGATCGGGATCACTGCCGCCTACGGCATGGTCCTCGCCGCGGAGACGGCGGACGAGCTGAACGAGGAGCGGATGGCGTCGGCCGGCGAGCTGCTGCGCGCCACCCGACCCACGGCGGTGAACCTCGGATGGGCGGTGGATCGGATGCTGGGCGTCTACCGCGAGGTACGTGCTGATCCTCCGCGAGACGTGGTCGACGCGCTGCTCGACAAGGCGCGTCGGATCCACCGCGACGACATCGCCGCCAACCGCGCGATGGGGGCGCAAGGCGCCGCCCTGTTGCCCGACAACGCCGTCGTCCTGACCGTCTGCAACACGGGGGCGCTCGCCACCGGCGGCGTCGGCACGGCCTACGGGGTGCTCCACACGGCCCATGACCAAGGGAAGCTCCGCCTCGCCTACGCCTGTGAGACGCGTCCCCGCCTGCAGGGGAGCCGCTTGACGGCATGGGAGTTCCTCCACGACGGGATCCCGTTTCGGCTCCTTGCCGACGGTGCCGCCGGGGCGCTGATGACGTCCCAGCCGGTCGCCGCCGTATTCGCCGGGGCCGATCGGATCGCCCGCAACGGGGATACGGCGAACAAGATCGGGACGTACGCGCTCGCCGTTCTCGCCGCCCACCATCGGATCCCCTTCTACATCGTCGCCCCCACCTCGACCATCGATCCCGCCGCCGCCGGCGGTGACGCCATCCCCATCGAGCAACGCCACGTCGAGGAACTCCTATCGATCGGCGGCACCCGCGTGGCACCGGAGGGGGCCGAAGGCTGGAATCCGGCGTTCGACGTCACCCCGGCCGCGCTGATCTCCGGCATCATCACCGAAACGGGCGTGCACCGCGCCCCCTACGACTTCTTCGCAGGAGGCAACGCTCCATGAACCAGCTCCGTTCGATCGACCAAGCACGCTCCGCCGTTCACGACACCGCTGTGGCGATGGCGTCCCGCGGACTGGCCACCGGCAGTTCGGGCAACGTATCCTGTCGCCTTGGGGAGAGGATGCTGATCACGGCGAGTGCCATCCCGTACGAGCGGATCGCCGCCGCGCAGATCGTCGAGATCGATCTCGAAGGAGAGCAGTATTCCGGCCACGGTGCGCCGTCGTCGGAGTGGCGGATGCACGCGGCGATCTACCAGCGGCGAGACGAGGTTCGGGCGATCGTCCACACCCACTCCTTGCACGCCACCGCGGCAGCGATCGCTCTTTCCGAGCTGCCGATCCCCCACGATGAAGGGCGCATCCTGTACGGGCCCTCGGTTCCCGTCTCCGTGCATCATCCGCCCGGTGGCTGGGAGCTCGCCCACGCGGTGGCCGACGCCCTCGGCGAAGGTCCTCTCGTCCTCATCGCTCGACACGGGGCGGTCGCAGTCGCCGTGGATCTCGACGAGGCGCTGCTCGGTGCTGTGAAGCTGGAGGAGATCGCCCGTCTGTGCCTGCTCGAGCGCCAATACCGCGCCCTGGTGCCGGAACACGAGGCGACCTTGTGAGCGTCGCCGGCACCGGGAGGGCGAAGATCGACTGGGCACGTCAGCGCATGGTGGTGCACCAGGCGATCGCCGACCGCTTTCGCACGGAGCGCCCCCTCGCCGATCATCGGATCGGCATGTCGCTGCATCTGGAAGCCAAGACCGCCGTGCTGGCACTGACGCTTCACGCCGGTGGGGCATCGCTTCACGTCATCGAGAGCAACCCGCTGGCGACCCAGGATGACGTCGCCGAGGCGCTTGCCGCGTTCGACGGCATCGAGGTTACCGCCCGTCACGGGGTCAGCCCCGAGGAGCATCGGTGCCACATCGAAGCGCTGCTCGACGACGATCCCACGCTGATCGTCGAGGACGGGGGCGAGGTCGTCGCCCGGATCGCCGAGCGCGGCATCGACCACTCCCCTTCCCTTCTCGGCCTCAGTGAGGAGACGACGACCGGCGTCGAGCAGCTGACGGCCCTGCAGGGCGCGCGCCAGCTTCCGATCCCGGCGATCGCCGTCAACAGCGCGCGGATGAAGCATCTGCTCGACAACCGCTACGGCACCGGACAATCGACCTGGGACGCGATCCTGCGCTCGACCAACCTGTTGGTTGCCGGCAAGACCGTCCTCGTGGTCGGGTACGGATGGTGCGGCAAGGGACTTGCGCTACGGGCCCGTGGACTCGGCGCCAAGGTGATCGTATCCGACCTCGACGAGATCGCGTGCGTGGAGGCGCTGATGGAGGGGTTCGCCGTGTCGCCGCTTCGCGAGGCGCTGCCGAAGGCGGAGATCGTCATCACCGCCACCGGCCAGCCGGGGGTGATCGGCGGCGATGCCCTAGCGCTCGTCAAGGACGGTGCGGTCCTGGCCAACGCCGGGCACTTCGGATTCGAGATCGACAAGGAGGCGCTGGAGGGGCTGGCCGCCAACACCACCGAGAACCGACCGGGGGTCCGCAGCTACGCGCTGTCGGATGGACGGACCGTGCACCTTCTCGCCGACGGGGAGCTCGCGAATCTCGCGGCGGCCGACGGCCATCCGGTGGAGATCATGGACATCTCCTTCGGCCTCCAGGCGCTCAGCCTCGAGCACCTTGCCCGCCACCACGCCGAGCTCACGCCGGCGGTCCACCCCGTTCCCGATGCTGTCGAACGCGACGTCGCCCGACTGGTGCTCGCCTCGATGGCGAACTGGCGCGAGGTGAGGGAATGACATGATGCCGCTGCGCTGTCCCAACCTGAAGCTATCCCCGGGGGATCTCCCCGCGGCCGTCCTACTACCCGGCGACCCCGCTCGGGCGGCGGCGATCGCCGAACGTCTCGATGGAACCCGCCGGATCGCCGCGAACCGCGAGTACCACTCGTATCGCGGCCACTTCGACGGTGTCCCGGTCGGCGTGGTCTCCGCCGGGGTCGGCTCCGCGGGGGCAGCGGTCGCCTACGAGGAAACGATCCGCGCGGGCGCCGACACGCTCCTCCGCGTCGGGACCGCCGGCTCGCTGCAGCGCTCGATCGAACCCGGCGATCTCGTCGTCGTTCTCGGTTCGGTTCGCACCGACGGAACCAGCCGCCAGCTCGTTCCCGTCGAGCTACCCGCCGTGGCCGACCCCGACGTGACCGCTGCGCTGTGGAGCGAGGCGTGTGCGGCCACAGGGCGCGTCCACCGCGGTATCGGGGTAACCGTCGACGCATTCTATCCGGGCGTCCTCGACCTTGGGTTGGAGCAGTTTGCCCAGGCCGGCGCCCTGTGCGTGGAGATGGAATGCTCCGTACTGTTCGTCATCGGATCGCTTCGCCGCGTCCGCACCGGCGCCATCGTCGCCATCGACGCCCCCCCGGGAGCTGCTGCCGATGGCAGCTACGATCCGCATCGAGACGTCGTGCGCGCAGCGGTCGACCGCGAGATCGAGGTGGCCCTGGCAGCGATCCGCCGATTGCACCGCCAACGCCAAGCCGATGCGTAGAGCGAGGCGTTCCGACATCGACCTCCCGCTCGTCAAGCCCTCCGGGGAGGTCGTCTACGAGTTCGTCGGCGCCCCCACGTCGCTCGGGGGTGCTGCGCACCACAGCGTCGCGGAAATCGTCATCCGTCCCGGCGGCTGTTCCCGCCCCCATGCCCATCTCCGCTCGGAGGAGACGTACTATGTGCTCCGCGGCGAGGGGCGGCTAACGATCGACGGCCGTGAGCATCGGGTTCAACCGGGCGACGCCGTCTGGATTGAGCCGGGGGAGCGCCATCAGATCGTCAACGACCGGCACGACGATCTCGTATTCCTCGCGGTCAGTGCCCCGCCGTGGTCCGAAGACGACTCCGTCTTCGATACCGGAGGATCTAGTACGGTGTGTCCCCCCCGTCGACATTGATCGATTGTCCCCGGATGATCGCCGCGGCGTCCGACAGGAGAAACGCGACCACCCTCCCCACGTCGATCGGCTGGACATGCCGATCCATGAGGGCAGGTTTCATCGTGCCGAACAGCTCGCCGGCGTCGGCATCGATCCGCTCGGCGACCCACGCCGCGGCCTCCCGCAGCATCGGCGTTTCGACCCCACCGGGGCACACCGCGTTGACGTTGATCCCATGCTCGGACCACTCGGCGGCCAGCGTACGGGTCAGGTTGATCACCGCCGCCTTGCTGGCGTTGTACGCCGCCATGTTTGCGTAGCCGACCTTGCCCGCGTTCGACGCCACGTTCACGATGGCGCCCGGCGCGCCGTGGGAGATCATCCAGCGCGCCGCCACCTGACAGCCGTTCAGCACGCCCCACGCATTGACCTCGGCATGCCGCCCCCACGATGGATGCGTGATCTCGACCGCCGGCGCCATCTCGATCACCCCGGCGTTGTTCACCCAACCATCCAGTCGGCCGAGGCCCTCAACGATCCGATCGGTCGCCCCCTCCATCGCCTCCGGATCGACCACGTCGGCGACGACCGTCATCGCCCGGTGGCCGGTCTCTTCCACCCGCTTCGCCGTTCCCGTCAGACCCTCGGCGTCAACATCGATCAGCCCCACGTGGGCACCCGCTTCCGCGGCTGCCCTCGCGATGCCGCGTCCGATCCCCCGAGCCGCCCCGGTCACCACGACAACCCGGCCTTCGAGCGGTCTGCTCACTCCGCCTCCCTTCGCGTCGCTAGAAGATCTGATGGGTCATCACCCCACCGTCCACCTTGAGCTCGGCACCGCTGATCCAGCCGGCCGCGTCCGAGGCCAGGAACAGGCACGCATCGGCGACGTCCTGGGGTTGTCCGAGACGCGCCAGCGGCGCAGCCGCCTGCCAGCGTTGGACGCCCTCCGGCCACGCTTCCTCGATTCCCGCTCTCCAGATCAGCCCCGGCGAGACACAGTTCACGCGGACACCGTGTCGCCCCAGCTCCGCCGCCGAACAGCGCGTCAACATGACGACGCCGGCCTTGGCCGCGCCGTAGTGGGCGTGCATCGGCGCCGGGTTCTCCGCTTCGATCGACGCGATGTTGACAATCGCGCCTCCCGTTCCGGCCTCAACCATCCGCCGCGCCGCCGCCTGGGTACACGCGAACGTCGATCGCAAGTTGACGTCAAGGATGTCGTCCCACTCCTCCTCGGTCATGTCAAGCAACGCCGTCATCGGGTAGGCGCCGGCGTTGTTGACGAGCACGTCAAGCCCCCCGAAGGCCTCGACGCACGCTGCGATCAAGCACTCGGCCCCGGCAACGCCCCGGACATCCGCCCGAACGGCCAGCGCTTCACCTCCCGCCGCGCGGAGGCCCTCGACCACCTGCTCGGCGGCCTCGCCGCTGCGATGGTAGCCTAGCACCACGTTCGCTCCGGCCACGGCAAATCCGCGGGCGATCCCCGCACCGATTCCTCCCGAACCGCCGGTCACCACTACCGCCTTGCCCGTGAAGTCCAATCGATCGGCCATGGGCATCTCCACTCTCTACCTCCTTGGCTCGGTTCGATTCACCATTCTACACTGTGCGGTATCCCACTGGACCGCATGCCGTCTCCTGTATCATGGTGGGCGATGCCTGCGCCGTCCACCTTCTGTCGATCCGCTAGTCCGGCAACGCTGCCGGATACGATCCCAGCAGTTTGACGAAGGACGACCGGCGCAGCAGCCCGGCCAGCGCACGCTCACACGGAGGATCCTCGCAGTGGCCTTCGAAATCGAGGTAGAAAAGGTACTGCCACGGCCGACCGGTCCGCGGCCGGGATTCGAGTTTGCATAGGCTGATCCCGCGCGACGCGAACTCGCCGAGGCAGGCATGCAGCGCCCCCGGTCGATGGGGCGTCGTGAATACGACCGACGTCTTGCTGCGGTCGGTGCGTGGAGCATCGTGGCAGGACAGCACGAAGAACCGGGTCGAGTTGTACGGGTGGTCCTCGATGCCGCAGTCGATCGCCTCGAGCCCCGTGAGCGCGGCAGCGGGCTTCGCAGCGATCACCGCCACGCCGGGCGATGGATGCGCTGCCAAGTCATGCGCCGCTCCCGCCGTATCGCTCGCCGGCTCCGGCGCAAGCCCGTGGCGTTTCAGGTACCGTGCACACTGCGCCAGCGCCTGCGGATGTGACCGCACGATCTGAACGTCGGCGAGCGTCGTTCCGGGCGCTGCCAACAACGCATGCGCAATCGGCAGGATGACCTCCGCCGTGATCCTGAGATCGACTTCCATCAACAGCTCGTACGCCCGATGCACCGAACCGGCAATCGCGTTCTCGATCGGCAGCATGCCGTGGTCGCAGGCAGCGCTCTCGACTGCGGCCAACAGATCGTCGAACGTGGAGCACGCCACCGGCTCCACCGTGTCGCCGAACTGCCGCCGGATCGCTGCTTCACTGTACGCCCCTGCCAACCCTTGGTAGGCGATCCGGGTCACGAGCGCACCACCCCCTCCGCGAGATCCGGTCGCAGCGCCCGGGCACCAGCCAGGTAGACGTGGCGCACCTCCTCGAGGTTCCTTGCGCCGTTGACATGCATCAGGACCCGGATGCAGCGCGGTATCGCGTCGGGAACGCTCATCTCCTGCACGCAAAACAGCGGTGTCCACGTCCAGCCCATCTGTCGAGCCGCCTGGGCTGGCGGGGCCGTGTCGAGGTCGGCGGTAACCGAGAAGATCACGCTTACGATGTCGCTCACGGCGACGGCGTTCGCCTCCACCATTCGCTGCAGCAGCGCCCGCGACGCGTCCAGGATCTTCTCCGGCTCGTTGCGCGGAACGTCAATCGCCCCGCGGATTGCAAAACATGCCATGTCGTTCCTCCGGGAGGACCAGATCCCTCCAGACCCTCGTTCCTCGACCGACCACCGGTCGGCCGCCCCAAGCAAAAAAGGACCGCAGGCCATCGCCTGCAGCCCTCTCGACTCCCCTGAAGGGACCTCGCTCGTTACGAGGCCGGTTCAGGGAAGTCCGCTGCGAAAGAAGACCGAA
>CAZLER010000038.1:0-19203 GCA_964558595.1 uncultured Thermotogae bacterium | reverse complement strand
GCGACGGGGCATCGAACCGGCCCGGGCAGTACCACACCACGGTCCCCGCACGGTCGATGAGCGCTGCGGTGCGTCGGTCACCGATGAGGGCGAGATCGCGGATGTCGGGTCCGTCGTCCACGCCGTCACCCCCCTCGCGCGAAATCGGGGTAGTCGATCATCCCGCCGTCGACGAACACCGTCGATCCGGTCACGTACGCGGCGAGGTCGGAAACGAGCACCGCGGCCATCGTCGCCACGTCCTCGGTCTCCCCGATCCGACCCAGCGGGATCTTGCGGAGCATCCGCTCCCGCTTCGTCTCATCCTCCACTTCCGCTCGGTTGATCGGAGTGCGGATGGCGCCGGGGGCGATGGCGACGACGCGGACGCCGTACGGTCCGGCCTCCTGGGCCAGCGTCTTGGTCAGCATCGACAGCCCCGCCTTGGACGCGGTGTAGGCGGCGCGGCCGGACCACGGGACGATCTCGTGCACCGAGGACACGTTGAGGACGACCCCCGATCCGCGAGGCACCATCCGCCGAAGCGCTTCGCGGGCGCAGTGAAACGCCCCGCTCAAGTTGACGGACAGCACCTGGTCCCAGCTGGATGGATCGGTCTCCCAACCGGGGGAGGGATCGGCCTCGATGCCGGCGTTGTTCACCAACACGTCGATCGCTCCCCAATGGTCGTCGACCTGCTCGAACATCGCGGCCACCGCGTGGGGATCGGAAACGTCGGCGTGGATCGCGAGGGCATCCGGGAGATCGCTGGCCAACGCTTCGGCCGCCTCGCGGTCTGTGACATAGTTGATCGCCATCTTCATCCCGGCCCGACCGAGTTTCGACACGATCGCCTCGCCGATGCCGCTGTTGCCTCCGGTGACCAGGCCGATCCTCCCTTCCAGCTCGAGCTCGATGGGCGAGGTGGCGTGTCGGGCGCTCATGCGTCCGACCACGCTCCGAACAGGCTGTTCAACGCCTCGGCGAACGTGGGATGCGTGAACGGGGCATCCCGCAACACCGTGTACGGGAGGTCGGCGAGCATCGCCAAGTGGATGATCGACATCATCTCGCCGCCCTCCGCGCCGAGGATCGCCGCCCCGAGGATGCGATCGCTCTGCTCGTCGACGATCACCTTGAGGACCCCTTCCGGCCGTTCCGTTTCCAGCGCGCGGGCCACGTGCGACATCGGCATCTTGGCCACCCGATAGCGGAGTCCCCGCTCGTCGGCCTGTCGCTGGGAGAGGCCCACCCGACCGAGCTGCGGGTCGGTGAACACGACGTAGGGGACGAGGCGGTCGCTCGTCGAGGCTGCCCCGCCGCGCAGGAGGTTGTCGCGGAGGATGCGGTAGTCGTCGTAGGAGATGTGGGTGAACGGCGCGGTGCCGTTGACGTCGCCGATGGCATACACCCCGGAGGCCGAGCTCTCCAGGCGATCGTCGACCGCGATATACCCGCGATCGTCCGTCTCGATCCCGGCGGCTTCCAGGCCTAGGGTCTCGCTGTTCGGTACCCGCCCGGTGGCGACCAGGATGTGGGTGCATACGACGACGAGACCGCGGTCGCCCTGCGCGCCGAGGATCCGGAGCTTCTCATTCGACCGCTCGACGTACTGCGCGGTGAACCCGGTGCGCACGGTGATCCCCTCGTCGGTCAGGATCTTCTCCATCGTCTCGGAGATGTCGTGGTCCTCGCGGGCGAGGAGATGGTCGGACATCTCGATCACGGAAACGGTCGCGCCGAACCGGCGGAACATCTGGGCGAATTCGACCCCCACGTAGCCGCCGCCGAGCACCGCCAGATGCCGGGGTAACGCGTCGAGCTCCATGATCGATGTCGAGTCGAGGGTGGGGACCTCGTCGATGCCATCGATCGGAGGGATCGAGGGGCGGGCCCCGGTATCGATGACGATCGTCTCGGCTTCGATGCTGCGCGTTCCGCCCTGGTGGAGCCGGACCGACAACGTGTGCGGTGCCGTGAATGACGCTTCGCCCTCGATCAGCTCGAGTCCGTCGACGTTCTCCAGGTGTTCGCGGCTGCGGGAACGGAACGACGCGACGAGGTCGCGCTTGCGTTGGCGGACGGCGGTGAGATCAATCGACGGCGCTCCGACTTCCACCCCGTACGCCCCGGCGCGCCGGACCCAATCGGCCGCCTCGGCGCTGGCGATCATCGTTTTCGTCGGGGTGCATCCCTCGTTGACGCACGTGCCGCCAACATGCTTTCGCTCGATCAGGACGGTGTTCCATCCCGCGTCGGCAAACGCCTCGGCCAGCGGCACACCGCCCTGCCCGGCGCCGAGGATGGCGGCGTCGACGTGCTGCGATGGCGCGTTCAATGCGGTTACCTCCTAGTCGGAATCGTGCGGTGGCGAACGGCGAATCCGTCGATGGCGGACTCGGCGCTACAAGAAAGGGATGGGTTACGGGGCTTGGGGAAGGGGACGAACCCGGCTCCCGCGATTGAGAACGACAGCTATATCAAACCGGAATGGGACGCCGATGTCAAGTCGGTCGGTCGGAGCGCTCGGGCGGGCGACGGCGAGTCGGCGGTGTCGAGGGACGGGCGGGGATGTCAGTCCGAGCGACCCCGCTCGATCTCCTCCTCCACCTCTTCGGTACCCTCGTCGTAGAACGACTGCTCATCGGGGGCGAGCTCGTGGAGCAGCCGGAGAAACTCACCGGCGTGCACCCGCTCCTCGTCGGCGATGTCCTTGAGCACGTCGATCGCCAGCTGATGGTCGGTCGATTCGGCCAGCTGCATGTACAGCTGGATCGCCTCGTACTCGGCGGCGATGCTGTAGCGGATGGCGCGGATCAACTCCTCGTGGGTGATCTTCTCCTTGCGGGCGAGCCCGGCGAACGGGTGGGCGAATTCCGGCATCGGTGCTTCCTCCTTCCGAAAGGGCGGCGATGGCGCCTCCAACACCTTCGGCCACAGCATCGCGTTCCGCACGCGGGAATGCAACCCGGCGCTGTTCACGGACCGGTGTTTGCGTTCGCTCGGCGATCCCCGTAGGCTATGGCAACCTTCTCAATGGGACGGAGGCGCTTGCGCCTCTGTGATCTGCTCTTCCATCACGCCGAAGCGGATGCCTGGCCGTCGAAGCGAACGACATGTCGCTGGGGAGAGTGCGGGAGCCGCGAGACACCGACCATCAACGTCGTAGTCTGGAGGGACGATGGGGATCATCCGAGATATGCTGCCGATGCTGCACGCCGCCGAGCTCGAGTTCGTGTCCCAGGCCGAAGAAGACGGGGACGTCGTATCGTTTCGTTTCGTGCGGCCGGCGGAACTGACATGGACCGCAGGGCAGCATGGTGTGTTCACATTTCCGGGTACCAAGATTGGCGGGCGGTCGTATCGGGTGTTCAGCATCGCCTCGTCGCCCGAGGAGGCCACCCTCCGGATCGCCACCCGGATCCGTCAGCCGATCAGCGGGTTCAAACGGGAGCTGCTGGCGCTCGAACGGGGGGAGCGGATCACGATGCGGGGACCGCTCGGTCCGTTCTACATCCACGACCCGTCGCGACCGGTCGTGTTCGTCGCCGCGGGGATCGGGATCACGCCGTATCTGGGGATCCTCTCCGATCTACGCTTAAGGCGCCGGGTGATACCGGAATCGGTCGACCTGGTCTACGGGGTATGGGAGGATGCGTTTCCGTTCCGATCGGAGCTGGAGAACACCATCGACGAGCTCCCGGGATTCACGCTGTTGCCGCGGGTGGAGCCGACGAAGGTGGAGGGTTGCGTTGATGAGATGGCTTCGCTACGCAAGAACGACGGACGGTACTTCGTGTCCGGGGAGGTCGCCGTGGTCCGCTCGCTGAAACGGCGGCTGCGGGACGACGGCATCCGGCGGTCGCGAATCCGATCCGACTGGTTCCTCGGGTACTGAGAGAAAGCGAGGACGGACCGTGTCAAACGGTGCCGGGCCGAAGGGAGGCGACGATGGCGGAGACATTCCGTGCAGAGCATCCGGCGCTGTTCGCCGCCCCCGAGGGGGAGCGGATCCGGTGCCGACTGTGCGCCCACTACTGCCTCATCGGTGACGGCCAGCGAGGCCGGTGCGGCGTGAGGATCCACCGCGACGGCGCGCTGTACACGTTGGTATACGGACGGGTGATCGCCGAGCACCTCGATCCGATCGAGAAGAAGCCGCTCTACCACTTCTATCCGGGCAGTCGGTCGATGTCGATCGCCGCTCCGGGATGCAACATGCGGTGCCTCTGGTGTCAGAACTGGGAGATCTCCCAGTTCGCTCCGCCGGAGGCCGCGACATGGGGGGAGCCGGCCTCCCCCGATGGGATGGTCGACCGGGCACGACGTGCTGGATGCAAGAGCATCTCGTACACGTACACCGAGCCGACGATCTTCTTCGAATACGCCCTCGATATCGCCCGCCGTGCCGACGAGGCGGGGATCGCCAACGTCTTCGTCACCAATGGCTACATGACCCACGAAGCACTGCGGACGATCGCGCCGGTCCTGGGGGCGGCGAGTGTGGACCTGAAAGCGTTTTCCGAGCCCATCCACGAGCGAACGACGGGGGCGCGACTGCGGCCGGTGCTGGAGACGCTGCGGCGGATGAAGCGGCTGGGGATCTGGGTCGAGGTGACGACGTTGATCGTGCCCGGCGTCAACGACGATCACGAGCAGCTGCGCGGGCTGGCGAGCTTCCTCGCCAACGAACTGGGGCACGAGACCCCTTGGCATGTGAGCCGCTTCTTCCCGGCCTACCGCATGACCGACGTGCAACCGACGCCGGTGGAGACGATCATCCAGGCGACCGAGATCGGGCAGGAGGCCGGGTTGCAGTACGTGTACACGGGCAACGTGGGAGGATCGGAGTCCACCGCCTGTCCGGCGTGTGGAGAGCTGCTGATCCGCCGCGCCGGGCCCGGCCGGGTCGAGAGCTTCGTCACCGCCTCGATGACCTGCCCGGCGTGCGACGAGGTGATCGCTGGGATCGGGATGGGGCACCAGGAAGACGGCGGCGAGGGCTAGGCGGGCGGCGCACGATACGCGATCCACGCCGCGATCACCGAGAAGGAGGAGCGATGAAGAGGACGATCCGAGACGTCGATGTCGAGGGAAAGGTGGTGCTGGTGCGTGCGGACTTCAACGTGCCGCTGGCCGAGGGCAAGGTGGCCGACGACATGAGGGTCCGGGCGGCGCTGCCGACGATCCGCGGGCTGCTCGAAGGCCAAGCGACGGTGGTGCTCTGCTCCCACCTCGGCCGTCCCGGCGGCGAGGTGGTGGAGCGACTGCGTCTCGATCCGGTGGCCGCGCGCCTGTCCGAGCTGCTCGGTCGATCGGTGGACAAGGTCGACGACTGCGTCGGCCCCCAAGTGACCGAGCGAGTCGGCGCTCTTCGGTCCGGCGAGCTGCTGCTCTTGGAGAACACGCGGTTCCACCCCGAAGAGAAGAAGAACGATCCGCGGTTCGCGAAGCAGCTTGCCGAACCGGCGGACCTGTACGTCAACGACGCGTTCGCCGCCGCCCATCGGGCCCACGCGTCGACCGAGGGTGTGGCCCGGTATCTTCCCGCGGTAGCGGGGTTGTTGATGGAGAAGGAGCTCAGCGCGGTCCGTGCGGTGATCGACGAGCCGGAGCCCCCGCTCGTCGCCATCCTTGGCGGCGCCAAGATCTCCGACAAGATCGGGGTCGTGGAAAGCTTGTTGACACGAGCTGAATGGCTGCTGGTCGGCGGCGGTATCGCCAACACCCTGCTGGCTGCGCGTGGCGAGGCGATGGGGGCATCGCTCGTCGACGAGGAGGGACTGGAAACCGCGGCACGCATTCTGAAGCGGGCGAGCGACAAGCTCGTCCTGCCGGTCGACGCCGTGATCGCCGAGAAGGCCGAGCCGGGTGCCGACTGGCGAACGGTGTCCATCGATCAGATCCCGACCGGATGGAAGATGCTTGATATCGGGCCCCGGACGGTGGAGCGGTATCGGCAGGCGGTCGCCGACGCGAAGACGGTGGTGTGGAACGGCCCGATGGGCGTGTTCGAGGTGGAGCCGTTCGCGGAGGGCACCTTCTCCCTGGTGGGCGCGCTGGCGGAACTCGACGCCAAGACGATCGTCGGCGGCGGCGAAACCGCGGCGGCGGTCGCCCGTTCGGGGAACGCCGAACGGTTCACGCATGTGTCGACCGGGGGAGGAGCCTTTCTCGCGATGCTCGAGGGGGAGGAGCTCCCGGGAGTGGCGGCGCTGCAGGACCGCTAGACGTTGACGATCAGCGGATGTCCCGATCGCCATCGCGGTCTCGCCGGCGATCGTACAGCTCCTTCAGGGGTTGACCGACGACCAGGGGGAGCAATGCGGCACCGGCGACCAACGCCCATCCCATGGTGCCGGGGTCGGTGACCGACAGAATCCGTCCCAGGCCGGGAAGGTAGAGCGTCACGACCAACAGGAGGGTGCATAGCCCCAGCGCCGCCCACACCAACGGATTGCGGGTCACGTGGTTGCGCAGCAGCGTCGAACCGGGATCGCGCATGTTGAACACATGGGAGAGCCTGGCGAAGGAGAACGCGAAGAACGACACGCTGATCGCCTCCGGCTCGGACAGACCGAACGGTCCGAGGGCGAGGGCGAAGGCTCCGAGGGCGCCGGCGGCGATCAGTGCGCCGTACCCCCCGATCGATCGCCAGGCTGCGGGGGGGAGGATCGGCTCGTCGGGATCCCGTGGTGGTTTGCTCATGATGCCCGGGGAACCGGGGCCGAGGGCCAACGCCAGCGACTGAAACACGTCGAGCAGGATGTTGATGAACAGAATCTGCAGCGGTCGCAACGGCAACGGAAGACGGGCGACCGACGCGACGCCCAGCGCCACGATCTCGCCGAGGTTGCCCGACAGCAGGTAGATGATGAACGAGCGGATATTCCGGAAGATGATCCGTCCCTCTCGGATGGCATGCACGATGGTGTGAAAGCGGTCATCCTGGAGGACGACATCGGCGGCCTGCCGCGCGACCTGCGTGCCCCGCCCTCCCATGGCGACCCCGACGCTGGCCTTCTTCAGCGGCGGGGCATCGTTCACGCCGTCCCCCACCATCGCCAGAATCTCGCCGTCGTCCCCGAACAGCTGGATCAGCGCCAGCTTCTGACGAGGACTGACCCGCGCGAAGACGTTGGAGCGCAGGATGCGGTCGCGGTCGTTCTCTCCCATCGTGTCGAGGTCCTCGAGCTCCCGTCCCATGACGACGTCGGGATCGGGGTCGGCGGTGATGCCGACCGCTCGGGCGATCTGCGCCGCGGTCGGGGGCTGGTCGCCGGTCACCATGACCACCCGGATCCCCGCCCGGGCGCAGTCGGCGATCGAGGCTTCGACACCGGATCGCGGCGGATCTTCCATCCCGACCAGTCCGATCAGCTCCAGCTGCTCGTACGGCTCGACCTCCCGATCGCTGACGGTGCGGTGGGCCATCGCCAGGACCCGTAGACCGTCGGCGGCGAGGCGGTCGGCCTGTTCGGACCAGCTGGCCCTCCCCTCGCCATCGAGCGGGGCGCTGCCGTCCGCGGTGGCGACCGAGATCGCGGCGTCGAGCACGGCGGAGGGCGCGCCCTTGACCGCGAGGTGCAGGCCGTCGTCGCCGACGTGGTACGTCGCCATCATCCGTAGCTCGGGATCGAACGACACCTCGCGCACCTCCTCGTGGTCGGCGAGAAGGGAAGCCCGGTCGGTCCCCATCCGTCGGCCGGCCTCGAGCAGGGCCACCTCCAGCGGATCGCCGACGGTGTGCTCGTCCCTCTCCTCCTCGGGGAGGGAGGCGTTGTTGCACAGCACCCCGATGCGGACCGCCTCGGCGACCAGCGGATCGTCGGCAAGCTCGTTCCACGTTTCTTCCCGGTCGATCGTGTGTTCGGCGGATGCGACGACGATCCGCCGGACGGTCATCCGGTTCTCGGTGAGGGTCCCGGTCTTGTCGCTGCAGATCATCGTCACCGTACCCAGCGCCTCGACGGCCGACAGCCGGTTGATCCAGGCGTTGCGCCCGGCCATCCGCCACATTCCACGAGCCAACGCCATATTCGTCACGATCGGTAGACCTTCGGGGATCGCCGCCACCGCCAGGGCGATCGCCGTTTCGATCATCAGCAACGGCTCCTTGCCGGCGAGCAGCCCGGAGGCGCCGACCGCGGCGGCGACCACGAGGGTGAGCCAGATCAGCCGGCGCCCCAGTTTGCGCAGGCGCCGGTCGAGCGGTGTGGCTTCGTGCTGGGCCCGCTCGACCAGCGTCGACACCTCGCCGAGTTGGGTGGCCATGCCGGTGGCGACCACGACCGCCTCGGCGGCTCCCCGTGTGACCGTCGTGCCCCGGTAGAGCATGTTCGTGCGCTCGGCGAGCGGGGTCTGCGCCTCGACGGGGTCGCTGCTCTTGGTGACCGGCGATGACTCGCCGGTGAGCGGCGACTCGTCGACCTGTAGCTTGGACGCCTCCACGATCCGGGCGTCCGCGCTCACCAGATCTCCGGCGTCGAGGTGGAGGATGTCGCCGGGAACGACCTGCTCCGCGTCGACGGTGCGGGTCTCCCCTGCGCGGTGGAGCTTGGCGGTGACGCCGCCGAGCTTGCGCAGCGACTCCATCGACCGGGCGGCGCGCCATTCGACCACGAACCCCAACGCCGTGTTGACGGCGATCGCGGCCGCGATCGCCACCCCCTGTAGCCATTCGCCGAACAGGAAGGCCGCGGCGCTGGCCGCTCCAAGCAACAGCACGAACAGACTCTTGAGCTGGTCCCCGAGGATGTCGAGGAGGCTTCGACGTTCCGGGGGCTGAAGATGGTTGGGTCCGATCCGCTCGAGCCTCCGGTGTGCCTCTTCTTTGGACAGGCCCTCGCGTTGGGAGCCGGCGTGTTCGAGCACGGCATCGCTGGATCGACTCCATGGGCTCTCCAGGAGGGGATTGCGAAGCTCGATAGGGCCACTCATCGGGAGCGATCTCCTTCCGCTGGTGCCGGACGGGCTCCGGGGTTGCCGTCGCGCGGGATCGACGTCGGATCGTGGTAGGATGAGAAGCGACGAGACAGGCGAGAACGGGTTCATCGTAGCTGGATCCCGCCGGATCGTCAACCGGTCTCCTGCCTCCCGGCTGTCTTCGATCCCCCCCGGGAGCGTTCACGATCGCGACGGCGGGCCGGAGGATGACGGCGTGGGCGAGCTGCCCCTTCCACGAGTCAACGAACGTGTCCGTGTTGGGGGAGGGTGCGCCGCGTGGTTCTTGCCCGGTGTGCGGTGGTGTTCATGGCGGCACGATCGGCGCGGAGGAGCAGGCCGGTCCCGGTCGAACGGACGCCGCCACCGCCGGCCGCCGTCTTGCCGCACGGAAGAATGGACTCGAGAGACGCTTGACGAGACCGCAGGGAACGGTGTAGGGTCAGTTGTTTTCTCATCGGCCGGTCATGGCGTCCCCTTGTCGACGAACCGTCTTCGGTAAATCCGCGAAGCGAGGCAGGATGACCCACCAGGAGCCCTTGTCCGAGCTGTCCGACGAGCAGCGGGAGCGGCTGTCGGAGATGTCGATGCCCGAATGGATTCCGCCGATGCTCGCCACCCTCACGGACGACAGCTTCGACGATCCGGACTGGATCTACGAGCGGAAGCTGGACGGCGAGCGGGCCATCGGCTACAAGCGTGGCGCCGCCATCCGGCTGATGTCGCGCAACCAGAAACCGTTGAACGACACCTATCCCGAGCTCGTCGAGGCGTTGGGGCGCCAGTCCGCCGGGCGGATCATCGTCGATGGCGAGGTGGTCGCCTTCTCCGGGGGCATCACGAGCTTCGAGCGCCTCCAGGAGCGGATGCAGGTGAAGGATCGCGACGAGGCGGAGCGGAGCAGCGTAGCCGTGTACTACTACGTGTTCGACCTCCTCTACCTCGAGGGATGGGACGTGACGGATCTCCCACTGCTCGATCGCAAGCGACTCCTTCGGTCGGCAGTCGACTGGAACGATCCGATCCGCTATACGGCGTATCGTCGCGAGAACGGCACCGCGTTCCACGAGGAGGCCTGTCAACGCGGCTGGGAGGGGCTGATCGCGAAGGACGGGACGGCGAAGTACGTTCGCTCCCGGTCGACCCAGTGGTTGAAGTTCAAATGCGTGAACCGACAGGAGTTCGTCATCGCCGGATTCACCGAGCCCCAAGGAGAGCGGATCGGTTTCGGCGCGATCCTCATCGGGACCTACGAGAACGGTGAACTCCGCTACGCCGGTCGGGTGGGGACCGGATTCGACGACGAGACCCTGGAACGGATGCGAGCTCGGTTCGACGAACGGGAGATCGACGACTGCCCGTTCGTCGAGGAGGACGAGGCGGAGGCAAAGGGTGTGCATTGGGTCGACCCCGAGCTGGTCGGCGAGGTCGGATTCACCGAGTGGACGGCGGACGGGATGCTGCGTCATCCCCGGTTTCTCGGACTTCGCGAGGACAAGGATCCCGAGGACGTTCACCGCGAGCGCCCCGGCGGAAGGTGAGATCATGGTGGAGACGATCGGTGGCCGCTCCCTCGATATCACGAACCGAGACAAGACGTTCTACTCCGACAGCGGGATCACCAAAGGGGACGTGATCGACTACTACACCCGCGTCTACCCCTACATGCAGCCGCATCTGCGGGACCGGCCGGTCTCGTTCGAACGGTATCCGGACGGCATCGAGGGCACGCACTTTTTCCAGAAGAACGCTTCCGACTACTTCCCCGATTGGATGCGTACTGCGACGCTCGAGAAGCAGGACGGCGAGGTGGACTACGTGATCGTGGAGGAGCAGGCGACGTTGGTGTTCCTTGCCGACCAGGGGGCCGTGCTGATCCACATCTTCCTCAGCACGGTCGACCGCCCGCAACGGCCGGATCGATTCATCTTCGATCTCGATCCTCCCGGGGACGACTTCACCCCGGTGCGAGAGGCGGCGCAACGGCTTCGTGGCGTGCTTGAGGACGCCGGACTCCATCCGTTCGTCATGACCACCGGTTCGAAGGGGGCCCACGTCACGACGCCGATCGCGCCGGAGAACGCGTACGACGACGTACGCGGCTTCGCCCGCCGGCTTGCCGAACAGGCGGTGGAGCATCATCCCGACGAACTCACGCTCGAACAGCGCAAGGACAAGCGAAAGGGCCGCGTCTATCTGGATATCCTCCGCAACGCCTATGGGCAAACCGGGGTCTGTCCGTACTCGCTGCGGGCCAAGCCGGGGGCGCCGGTGGCCACCCCGCTCGATTGGGAGGAGCTTCATGACGCCGAGTTGCGGGCGGATCGGTACGGCCTGCGCAACCTGTTTCGTCGGTTGGGACAGAAGGACGACCCGTGGGCAGGGTTCGAGGAGGCTGCCGTTTCGCTCCGGGAGGCCGAGAAGGGGCTGTAGTTGCCGATGAGCCTGGCCGACGAAAGGAGGAGGCCGGTGAGGATCACCAGTCACGGTGCCGCGGAGGGGGTGACCGGATCGTCGCACCTCGTCGAGGTCGATCGGCTTCGGCTGCTCGTCGACTGCGGCATGTTCCAGGGGGAGGAGGCTATGGCGGGGAAGAACGCGGGCTTCTCGTTCGACCCGGGGGCGCTCGATGCCGTGCTGCTCACGCACGGCCATCTCGACCACTGCGGCCGGTTGCCCTTGTTGGTCCGCAACGGGTACGACGGTCCGGTGATCGCCACGTCGGGAACCCGCGATATTGTACGATCGATTCTGATCGACTCGGCCCAGGTGCAGGCGGACGAGGCCCGTCGGCGTCGAGAACGGGGGCAAGAAGACGGGCCGACCGAACCGCTGTACACGGAGGACGACGTGGAGCGCGCGATGGAACGGTTCGATGCCCCGGCCTCCTATGGCCAGCCGGTCCAGCTGTCGCCGTCCGTTCGGGCGACGTTCCGCGACGCCGGTCACGTGCTCGGCTCGGCGTTCATCTCCATCGAGTCGGGAACCGGCGACGGGCGTCGGGCGGTGGTGTTCAGCGGCCATCTCGGCAACCTCGGTCCACATGTCGTCCCCGATCCGGTGTTGCCGGAGCGATCCGACTTGCTGCTCATGGAGTCGACCTACGGCGATCGGAATCACCGTTCGGTGGAGGCGTCGATCACCGAGTTGGGCCAGACGATCACGCACGTGGTCGGCCGCGGCGGCAACGTGTTGATCCCCACCTTCGCTCTCGAACGGGCACAGGACGTGTTGTTCTACCTCGGTGGCCTGGTCCGTCTCCAGCGCATTCCCGCCGTTCCGATCTTCCTCGACAGCCCACTGGCGATCGACATCACGAGGATCTACCGACGCCACGTTCAGCTGCTCGACGGGGCGGTGCAGGAGCTGATCGAGGCGGGACACGATCCGTTCCGCTTCGAGGGCGTCGAGTTCGCGCAGACGCCGGAGCAGTCCAAAGCGATCAACGGGATGCGCGGCGTCATCGTGCTCGCCGGCGGTGGCATGTGCCAGGGAGGACGGATCCTCCACCATCTGCGCCACAACCTGTGGAAGGAAGAGGCAGCCGTGGTGTTCGTGGGCTATCAGGCCCGGGGAACGCTCGGTCGGCGGATCGTCGAGGGCGCGCCGTCGGTGCGGATCCACGGACGCGACGTCGAGGCGCGGGCGTCTCGCTGCACCATCAACGGCTTCAGCGCCCACGCCGACCAGGCGGGGCTGCTGCGCTGGGCCCAGCCGTGCCGCGGTGGACGGACGGCGCTCGTCCACGGGGACGAACCGGCGTGTGCCGCCCTCGCCGAGGTGCTCCGGGACGAGCTCGAAATGTCCGTCGAGGTCCCGGCGTTGGGTGAGACGATGGAGCTGTGATTCCCCGCGGCGATCCTCCGCCTACCGGAACCGGCATGGCTTGGCGGGCGAACGCCCGATGCGTCGTGTACCGAAGCACAGGTCGAGTCTGTTGCAACCCCCTCCGTCGATCCGGTAGGCTCACGGCGTAGGTTCTCAAGGGGCGCCGCGTCGCGTTGCCCGCACACCTTTCTCTGGATACGCCGACAGGTCCGGCACGACGGCGCCGGATGGCCGCGCCGCGATCGCGATCCGACTGCGTGGGCAACGTTGGCCGGGTCGGCTGGGCAGAGGATTCGAGTCAAGGAGGTACCGGCAGACATGATCGCCGTGTTGGGGATCGTCGCGTTTCTGACGGCGTTGGTGATCCTGCTGATCGTCGGGAGGCTGGCGGCGATGGCGCTGATGATGACCGGCCTGTCCAAGGACATCGCCCGATTCCAGTCGCGGTCCGCGCTCACCGGTGCGGGATTCACGACGCGTGAGAGCGAGACGGTGCTCGAACACCCGGCCCGGCGGCGGATCATCGAGCTGCTGATGGTGGCCCAAAGCGGGGGGCTGGCGACGATCGTCGTGTCACTTGTCCTGTCGTTCAGCGCGTCGCAGGACGGCCTGTCGATCGCCACCCGCCTGGCCTGGCTGACCGGCGGCCTGACGGTGTTCGTGGTGTTCGCCAGGAGTCGATGGGTGGAACGGCTGCTCGACCGAGCGATGGCGCGGGCCCTGCATCGATGGACGAGGATGCAGCTGCTCGACTATGCCCGGCTTCTGCATCTGCAGGAAGGCTACCGTGTCACCCGACTGCGGCTGGACGAGGACTCATGGCTGGGAAATCGTCAGGTCGACGACGTGCGACTGCGTGACGAGGGGATCTTGCTGTTGGCGGTGGAGCGAGCCGACGGAGCGTACGTGGCGGTGCCCACGGACAAGACCAAGCTGTACCCGGGAGACACCGTGGTCCTGTACGGACACGAGGATGCGCTGCAGCAGCTGCGTGCCCGGCGGGAGGGGGCGAGCGGCGATCGGGAGCACGATCGCGCCGCCGGCGACGAAGCGGTGCGCCGGCAGCGTCAGCAGCGCCAGGAGGCCGAACACGAACGGAAGCGGCGCGCCGAGGAAGAGGGTGCCGCACCGAAAGGAGGATAGATCGAAGTGGCGACGAGATGCGACGTCTGTCGGCTGCGGCCGGCGGAGGTGCGGGTGGCGGCGACGGTAGGAGGTCGCCGACGGGTGCTCGAGTTGTGCGAGAGCTGCTATCAGCGGGCCCGATCGGAGACGGGGCTGTTCCCGTCGCCGGTCGACTCGCTGTTTCGAAGAAACCCGGCGGACCGGATGTTCGGTCGGTTTTTCGGCGACGAGCATGGACCGATCGATGGGGAGGAGTCACCGGGTCGGCGGAACGTGCAAGAGTCGGTGGACGTGGGCTCCCTGTTGAGCGACCGGGCGAAGGAGATGCTGCAGGAAGCCGCCGAGCAGGCCGTCGAGTACGGCCATCGCCACGTCGACACCGAACATGTCCTCCACGCGCTGCTCAACGGCGAGGTCGTCGAACGGATCCTCAAGCAGTTCAGGATCTCGACCGAGGACCTTCGCCAATACCTCGAGCACAACGCGCCGCGTGGGGACCACGACGCGGAAAGCCCGGGCAGTCTGCAGGTGACGCCGCGGGTGAAGGGGGTCCTGGAGCGTGCGTTTCATGTGTCGCGCGACCTTGGCCACAGCTACATCGGACCGGAGCACATCTTGATCGGGCTGGCTGAGGAGGGAGAGGGACTCGGCGGGGAGCTGCTGCGCAAGTACGGGCTCACCCCCCACGCACTGCGGCAGAAAACGGTGAAGACGGTCGGCCGTGGAGCCGAATCGGGCGCGGTGGAGCCGTCGGCGACCACACCGAACCTCGCCAAGTACTCCCGCGATGTGACGGAGGCTGCGCGGGAAGGTCGGATCGACCCGGTGATCGGCCGATCCAAGGAGATCGAGACGACGATCGAGGTCCTCGCGCGACGGAAGAAGAACAACCCGGTGCTCATCGGTGAACCGGGTGTCGGCAAGACGGCGATCGTCGAGGGGTTGGCGCAGCGAATCGTCCACGAGGAGGTTCCCGAGGTGCTGTCGGGAAAGCGATTGGTCGAGCTGAACCTCAACGCATTGGTCGCCGGGTCGAAGTACCGGGGCGAGTTCGAGGAACGGGTGAAGCAGGTGCTCGACGAGATTGTGGCCCACCGTGACGAGCTGTTGCTGTTCATCGACGAGTTGCACACGATCACCGGGGCGGGCCAGGCCGAGGGGGGTCTGGATGTCGCCAACGTGTTCAAGCCGGCGCTGGCCCGCGGCGATCTGCATCTCCTCGGGGCGACGACGCTCAACGAGTACCAGAGACACATCGAGAAGGATGCGGCGTTGGAACGGCGGTTCCAGCCCGTGTTCATCTCCGAGCCGACCGTCGAGCAGACGATCGCGATCCTGCGTGGGCTGCGTGACCGCTACGAGGCGCACCACAAGGTCCGGATCGCCGATGAGGCCATCGTCGCTGCCGCGGAGTTGTCCGATCGCTACATCTCCAACCGTTATCTGCCGGACAAGGCGATCGATCTGCTCGATCAGGGGGCGGCGCGGGTGCGGATACGAGCGACCTCCCGACCGCACGAGCTGCACGACCTCGATGGAGAGATCCAGCAGTTGAAGCGGGAGCTGGACTCCGCTGCTTCCCGCCGGGAGTTCGACAAGGCCCAATCGATCGAAGAGGAGATCGAGAAAAAAGAGCAGCAGCGCGATGGGCAGGAAGAGCGGTGGCGGGCCCAGACGTCAACCGATACGCCAGCCGTTGAGCTGTCGGACGTAGCGGAGATCGTCGCCAGTCTGACGGGGATTCCCGTCAGCGAGTTGACCGCCGAGGAACGGGAGACGCTGCTCAAGCTCGAGCAACGGCTGCATGAGCGGGTGATCGGCCAGGAAGAGGCCGTCCACGCCGTCAGCGAGGCGGTGCGGCTGTCCCGGACCGGGCTGCAGGAGGCCGGACGGCCGATCGCCGCGTTACTTTTCCTCGGGCCCACGGGCGTGGGAAAGACGGAGCTGGCGCGCACGATCGCCTGGGCGATCTTCGGCGACGAGGAAGCGATGGTGCGTATCGATATGAGCGAGTACATGGAGCGTCACGCCGTTGCCCGGCTGATCGGCGCCCCGCCTGGCTACGTGGGGTACGAGGAAGGAGGTCAGCTGACCGAGCGGGTCCGCCGTCGTCCGTACAGCGTCGTCCTTCTCGACGAGATCGAGAAGGCACACGATGACGTGCAGAACATCTTGCTGCAGGTGTTCGACGACGGTCGGCTGACCGACGGCAAGGGGCGGATCATCGACTTCACCAACACGATCATCATCTGCACCAGCAATCTGGGGGCCGATCTCATCCAGCAGAATCTGCAGGCCGACGAGGGCGACAGGCTGGCCTACGGCGGGCTGAAGGAGCGGCTGATGGAGGTGGTCAACCGCCGATTTCGGCCGGAGTTCGTCAATCGGATCGATGACATCATCGTGTTCCACGCCTTGTCACGCGAGCAGATCCGATCGATCGTCGAGTTGCAGCTCGATCGGGTGCGTCGCACCGCCCGCGGACAGGGAATCGAATTGGAGATCGATCGCTCGGTGGTGGAGCATCTCGCCGATGTCGGCTACCGTCCGGAGTTCGGGGCGCGCGAGCTGAAACGGCGTGTGCGGACTGAGGTGGAGTCGCGGCTGGCGACGGCGATGCTCGAGGGCGAGGTCGGTGAGAACAGCCGGGTCGAGCTGCGCTACGACGACGAGGAGGGGAGGGTGCGGATCCACACCCTCGCGCCCTCTGCCGAGCCGGGAGAGGGAGGCTCGGATTCCGCCAAAGCCATCGGCGAGACGGGAGCGACGTGACCCGAATGCGGGCAGCGTAGCCCCGCGTGCCGGGCGCGCGACGCCGCGCGAGACGGAGATCGGAGGATCCGGGTGGAAACGAGGATCGAACAGTTGCGTGCATCGTTTGCCAACGACGGGTTCGACGTGCCAACCGAGAACGTCGTTGTGACCCACGACCGGATCGGGATGAAGGCGATCCACCGGACGGCGCGGAGTTACGAGGAAGACGAGCCAAAGACCGCTTACTATGTCGAGGGCAGCCCGTTCGAGATGGGATATCTGCTCGGCCGCCTTGCCGAACCTGAGATCGCTACGATGACCGAGCTGTATATCGATCGGGTATTCCGGGCGATGATTCGCGAGGCGGTGACCGGCGAGCGGGTGGACTTCACCGGCACGAAGGGACCGAAGCTCGTGTCGGGACATGGGATGCTCGTCGGCCTGGTGCGGGACATGATCCGAGCGCGCCACGTGCTTGCGGACATCCCGGTACGCTTCCATCAAGAGATCCGCGGGATCGTGGCCGGGTGCCGAGAGACGGCCCGGATCGCGGGGCGGTCGACCCAGGTCTCCGAAGAGGAGCTGTGGGTATTGAACGCCGGTCTTGATTGTGTGCTGTCGCGCACCTACACGGGGGTCCTGTTGCCGGCACCGCTGCGTCCTCGCGACGTGTGGATGCCGATCGCGTGCAACGGATTCGCGCTGCTCAACGAGGCCGCGGCCGACGGGGCGCTCTTTGGCCGGGACTTCATGTTTCCCACCGGTGGCGTTTTCCACCGGCTGGCCTGCCACGTGATCCACCGACCGACGGTGTCGGGGCCGAAGGAACCGCCGCCGCGGCCGTTCGTCAGCGTCACCGCCCCCGGGATTCTCGGATCGATCGCCGGGGTGAATGACGCCGGGGTCGCGGCCGGCGTAAACATGGCGGTGGGCGGGAACTGCGATCCGGCGCGCCCCGGGTTCAACTCGCTGTTGCTGGTCCGGGACGCCCTCGAACGAGGCGTCGACATCGAGGCGGCAGCGCGGCGGATCGTCGCCGCCCAGCGGGGCGTCAGTTGGGTGTACCTGTTGGCCGGGTCGGGGGATGGGAACGGGCGTGATCGCGCCTGCGTCATCGAGGCCGGGGCGGCGATCGACCGCCTCGATGTCCTGAGCTATCCGCCGGAGCGGATCAAACCGCTGCTTCCGGATCGGGCGTTCCTTGAAGCACACCCCACCGCGGAGGCGGTGCGCGGGGCGATGATGCGATGGGACGACTACCGGGTGCCGGAGGCGTACTCGGCGTTCAACGTGGGTTTGTGTGAGCGGTTCCGGAAGCAGGTAGGAGACGGGGCGTTCGGACCGCGCGGGCGGATCAACCGCACCCCCGCGGACCGGAACTGCCCCGGGGGCTTCTACTTCGCCCCGGCGCGGGGAAAGCCCGGCGAGGTGATGGTTGGCACCAACCACTACGTGATCCCCGAGATGAGATTGTGCTCCATGCACCCGTGGGCCCACCGCGTCTTCCGCGCCCGACTGAATGATAGCCAGTGGCGCTACGATGAGTTGAATCACCGGATCCTCACCGCGCTCGACGAGGGGCCGGTCGATGACGAGCGGGCGAGGGATCTGCTCGCGTTTCTGGAGCCCAGCGGCGACTACCCCGACTACTACCGCCTCAACCCACGAAGCTCCGACGGGGAGCGAGCGGTGATCTTCGGGAGCCTCAGCCTGTTCGATCTGCGGGCGAGGACAGTGGAATCGCGGTACGGCTGGTACGGCGATCCGTGGGTGCGACTGCGGCTGCCCCACTACCTGTCCGGGTGATCCTGGGGGCGGCCGACCGACAAGGCGTCGCGCCCCTTCCGTTCAGGATTCCGCGCCGGGACCCAGACCGTCGAACACGGCCAGGGCGCCGCCCAGGCCGATCGGGATCGCCGTCACATCAGCGAGAAGACACCGATGTCCAGGACGGCCAGGATCCCGGCGCACGAGGCGAGCCTCAGCAACCCGCCGACCACGCGCTGCTGGGCGATCCCGCCGCCGAGCAGTGCCGCGATCGGTAACGCCAGACTCAGGATCTGTCGGTGGTCGAACCGGAGATGCCGAGGCTCTCCCCCACATCATCGAGAGAAACGAGATCGCCATCGCTCCGAGGGTCAACGTCACCGTTCCCCCGATGATCCCCAACACCGCTCCTCTCGATTCCATCGGGGTCTCCGTTCTTCCTTCCGCTTGTGTCGCTCCGGGTCAGACCGTGGCCGGTGGCGGTACCCCGACGCCGAACAGTCGCAGGATGAGCGCGATGACGAGCAGCGCCACCAGCACGAAAAACAGCAGTCGTGCAGCGCCCATCAGCCCGACGGCCAGCGGCATGTAGCCGAACAGCGCGGCGAGCACTGCCAGCGCGAACAGCACGATCAGTACGATCAGCACGATCGAACCTCCCGAGTTCCTGTGAAGACGGACGGCCCGGGGCCGGTCGGACCCCGGGTCGCGTCCGCTTGGCGAGTCGGGCTGGCAGCCTACTCGAACAGGTCGTTGCCGTACGCCTCCTCGGCGGCGGCCTCAATCGACTCGAGCACGGTATCGAGG
>CAZLER010000037.1:0-19571 GCA_964558595.1 uncultured Thermotogae bacterium | reverse complement strand
GTCGCCGAGACGCTGCGGACTTCGGTGGTGGCGCCGGCCCGGCGTTCCCCTGCCGCGCAGCGCAAGGTCAGCCGCAAGAAGACGGACGAGGGCTACCCCTTGCACAGCTTCCGTGGTCTCATTGAGAACCTGGGCACCATCGTCCACAACACGATGCGCACCACGTCCCCCTCCGGTCACGTCGCCGAGTTCCCCCTGGTTACCGAGCCCACCCCGCTGCAGCAGGAAGTCCTCCGTCTCCTCGGCGTACGCCTCGTCTCGTAGCCAGAAACTCGACATCGCCTTCCACAGCTTGCGCCCCTACCCATCAGACAATCCGCTACTTCCGCACCACGGAATTCTGGAGTCACGATGTGCTGGCGATCACGGGGTAATGCATGTGTGGTGCGTGCCTGCGAAACAAGAAGCGGGCGCCTCAGGCGCCCGCCCGTGACTTGCCGTTCTCGCCGAGATCAGGATCTCGGCGAAGCTTACTGAACAATCAGGTTCTCCGAGAAGCGGTCGGTGTCGGCGAGGAGGAACTCCTCGGTCGTCGACAAGCAGTTCACGGGGCAGACGTCGACGCATTGAGCGCAGAACGTGCACCGTGCTACATACATCCTGATCTTCTTGTCCTCGGGGAGAAACTCGATGACGCGGGCCGGACAGACCCGGACGCACATCTGACAACCGATGCACGTCTCGCGATCGTACGCGATCTTGCCGCGCAGGTCGGGGGGGGTGGGTACTGGGGGATGGATCATGGCTTGGCCGGCGGCGACCTTCTCCAGCAGCGCGGTGACCGAGCGTGGCATGTACTTCACCGGAAACGGATTGGTGGCCGGCTTGCTGAACAGCTGCTTGATGAGCGTTCCGAAGATCACGGTCCCTCCTAGACGAAACGATCGAGCGTCAACAGGAGCATCCCCAACAGCGACACCCCCGTGACCGGAAGCCAGAACAGGCGGGCGACCTGCCCGATCTTCAATCGGGCGAATCCGACCCGCACGGTGATGACCGCGGCGAAGATGACGACGAACACCTTGACGAGGAAGAAGACAACGTCGATGACGGCCCCCCCCACCCCGGCCACCCCGATGACCGAAGCCAACCCGTAGGGGAAGAACAGGGCGACGACGAGCGCCGCGATAGCGACCATCTTGATCGCGTCGCCGAGGTAGAACACCGCGAGGTTCCGCCCCGAGTACTCGGCGACCAGTCCACCGGCGATTTCGGTCTCTGCTTCCGGAATGTCGAACGGGATCTTCGCCAGCTCGGCCGGTGTCACCAGCAGGAGCGCGCCGAACAACAGCAGCAAGCCGATGATCCCGACCGGGCCGACGATCCCCCATAGCGGATTCGCTGCCAGCACCGCCAACGAGAACGTCGGCTGATCGGGCAGGGCGGCGGATAGCCGCCAGGCGATCGACACGAAGGTGATGGCCAGCGGGAACTCGTACGCCATCATCATGACCATCTCCCGCTGTGCGCCGACGGTGGCGAACGGGGAACCGGCGGCGAAGCCGCCGACGACCATCGCCAGCGACGGCACGGCGAGCAGGTAGAGGACCAGGATGAGATCGCCGTACCCTCCGAGCAACGGTTGGAACCCGCCGAGAGGGATGTAGAACAACAGCGTCCCCACCGCCGCCAGGGACAACAGTGGCATTAGGTTGTACAGCCAAGCGACCGCATGGTCGGGGACGACGTTCTCCTTGACCATCAGCTTGACGACATCGAAGAACGGCTGCCGCAACGGAGGGCCGATTCGACCCTGCATCTGGGCGGCAAGCTTGCGGTCGAACCCCTTGTAGATCAGGCCGAGCAACGCGCCCCCGAACAAGATCACCAGCCCTTGCCAGACGGCGTTGGCGATGGTTACGGTCATCCGCAGACCCTCCTTGTCTTCTCCCGCGACAACCGAATCAACTCCTCCTTGGCCTTGATCGACGGCGTTCCGGTTTCGTCGACGAGGTGAACCCGGTCCATGCAACACATGCATGGGTCGATCGATGCGGCGATGATCGGAATGTCGGCCACCTCATCACCGAGGAACTTCGGCACCCACGCCATCAGGTTGCCGTACGTGGGGGCGCGCACCTTCCACACCGTCATCTCCTCAACACCTTCTTCGAGCCGCACGTAGTGGAACACCTCGCCGCGCGGCGCCTCGTGTCGCCCGATCCCCTCGCCGCTCGCCTTCTTCAATGTGGCGAGAAGAGCGGGGACTTTGGGGATCGAGGTCAGCTCGCCTTCGGGCAGGTTCTCCAGGCAGAACTCGATGATCTCGATCGACTGCGCGACCTCGAGGAGGCGGACGATGATGTTGTCGAACACGTCGCCGACCGGTTCGGTCCCGTAGTCATGCGGGGTGATCGCGTGCAGGTCGATGTCCGCGTAGGCCAAGTACGGCATGTCCACGCGCACGTCCTTCTTCACGCCCGACGCCCGGGTTGTCGGACCGACGGCGCAGAGGGTGACGGCGTCGTCGTAGTCGAGCACGCCGACGTGGCGCGTGCGGACCTCCACCGACTTGTCGTGGAGGAACGCGTCGATCAGGTTCTGGAGCAGCCGTTTGTAGTAGTCGAGGGCTTCGTAGGCCAGCGGCGCCTTGTCCTCGGGGATGTCACGGCGGACGCCGCCGAAGATGGGGATCGCGTAGTCGACGCGGTTCCCGGTGAGCTGTTCGAGCAGGTCCATCGACTTCTCGCGGACGTTCCACACCAGGTGCAGCAAGGTGTCAAACCCCAGCTCGTGGGCGCCGACCCCAGCCCACAGCAAGTGGGAGTGGATCCGCTCGAGCTCTCCGATGATTGTCCGGATGTACTGAGCCCGCGGCGGGACCTCGATCCCGGTGGCGTTCTCCACGGCCTGGGTAAACGCCAACGGGTGCGAGATCGAGCAGATCCCGCAGATCCGCTCCGCCAAGTACAGCGTTTGGATCAGGTTGCGCCGAACGCCCATGTACTCGATCCCCCGGTGTGCGAACCCCGGCTTGATGTCGACGCCGACGATCTGCTCGCCGTCGAGATCGAACTGGAACTTGATCGGCTCCTTTAGCGCCGGATGGACCGGACCGACGGGGATGCTGTAGGACGCGGCGCCGGTTCCGACCTCCAACTGGATCGAACGGTTATTCATCGCGTGTCTCCCACTTCACCAGCCGCTTCACCTCTTGGGCGGTCTCGTCCTCACGATCCTTCCTCCATGGATGGATCGTCATCTCTTCGGGCAAGAACAGATTGCGAGCGTCGGGGATTCCCTCGATCTCCAATCCAAAGAACTCCCGCTTCTCCCGCTCCGTCGACTGCGCCCCCGGAAGGAGATCGCAGATCGTCGGCAAGCGGAAGTCGTTCTTCGGGACGACCGTGCGGATGGTGAACGTCGCCTCCGCATACCGCTCGCCCCACCCGACCGAGAAGTGGTAGTTGAACGCCACCTCATCGCCGAGTTCGTCGCCCGAGATCACGGTCAGGTGAGGGTTGTATCCGTTGCATAGGACGGCCACCGCGTCATGGAGATCAGCGCGGTCGACCGTGACCCATAGGTCGTACACCGGCTTCGGATCGACCGTCCCGACCGATCGCTCGATCGTCCGGTCGTCGAGTACCTTCGTCCCGAGGGCATCACGGAACGAGGACAGCAGCTGTTGCGGGCTCATCCGCTCACCCCCGCCTTCTCCAACGTCTCCAACTTGGCCACCGCCTTGACGACGCCGTCGATGACGGCTTCGGGACGGACGGGGCAACCGGGAACGTAGACGTCGACCGGGATCACCTCGTCGATTGGCCCCGCGACGTTGTAGGATTCATAGAAAACGCCTCCGGTGCAGCCGCAACCGCCGACGGCAATCACGGCCTTGGGATCTGGCGTCTGATCGTAGATCCTCTTCAGGCGCGGCAGCATCGGCCGGGTGACCGGACCGGTGACCAACAGGACGTCCGCATGGCGGGGGGTTCCCGTCAGCATGATCCCGAACCGCTCGACGTCATAGCGCGGTGTCAGGGCGGCGACGATTTCGATGTCGCATCCGTTGCAGGATCCCGTAGCGACGTGGAATACCCACAGGGCCCGCTTGAACGATCGTGGTAGCGCCATATCACTCACCTAATCCATGCCAGAATCACGAACACCACGGCGAGGGTCCCGACGAACCAGGCAACGTAGTCGCTCAGTACACCGGTATGGATCCTCTGCACGCGCCGGTAGTACCCGGACAACCCCTCCACCATGCCCCAATACAGATGACGGCCGCGGACATGTAGCGAGGAGGAATCGTCCGGCTCCTCGTTTCCGGAGAGAAACACCTTGCTCTGGCCGGTGCCCCTCTTGTACTGCTTGTTGCCCAATGAGCGCACGACGTACCCTGCCGCGAGGATACCGAGGAACAGCAGCGCCCATGCGAGGGGGTTCCATGCACCAAAACCCGTCGTAAGCCCGTTCATGGCGTACCTCCTCCCAGCACCAGCCCGATGTACGCGTCACGTCCGTACCACAGGGCGTTCGCGGCTGGCGTGACGATCCTCTCGACGAAGAACCCCGGGAACAATCCGAACACGATGACGACCAACGCGAGGGCGACCATCGGCGCCATCATGCCGATCGGCACCTCCGCCGGTGGCTGCTGCGGCTTCGCTCCCAAGAACGCCGCCTGGAAGACCTTCACGAACACCGCCAAGAGCAGGATGCTCGACAGGATTGCCACCACCGATAGGAACGGACTGAGCTTGAACGCTGCCTCGTAGATCAGGTACTTGGAGGCGAACCCGTTGAACGGCGGGACGCCGGCGAGGGCGAACGCTCCGATGACGAACAGGATGCTCGTCCATTTCATGGAGTGGGCCAGTCCTCCCATCTGGTTCAGGTCGCGGGTCCCCGTGGCGCGGATGATCCCCCCGCTGACCAAGAACAACAGGCCGATGCAGGCGGCATCGTTGAACATGTGGAAAATGCCCCCTTGCATCGCCACGAATCCGTACTCGGGTTTCGCGACACTCACCGCCAGCCCGACACCGACGCCGAGGAGCATGTAGCCGACCTGGGAGACCGCGCTGAAGGCGATCAGCCGCTTGATGTCGTTCTGGATCAGGGCCATCGTCACGCCGACGAAGATCGTCAACAGGGCGAGGGCAATCAGAATCCAGCCCAGCGCAGCCACGCTGACCGTCAGTCCGAACAGCGTGAACAAGACGCGGAACAGCCCGTATAGGCTGGCTTGGCTGTTGGCGACGAGCACCGCGGACATCGGCGCGGGGGCCTCACCGTAGGCATCGGGAGCCCACATGTGGAGCGGAACGGCACCGGCCTTCATGGCCAGTCCCGTCAGCAACAGTCCCAGGGCGACGATGTCAATCGTACTCCCCGTGAGGGCACTGGCTAGATAGGCGATGTTCAGTCCGCCGTACTGGCCGTACAACAGACCGACTGCCAGCAGGACGAACAGCCCCGACAGCGTGTACAGGGCCATCACCTTGAATCCCGCTTCCTGAGATGTTTTCGACCAGACGCGGAACCCGATGAGTCCGCAGGCGGCGATCGAGGTGACTTCGAGGAACACGAAGAAGTTGAACATGTCGCCGGTCAGCTCCAGCCCGAAGATCCCCGCCGTCAGCAGCATCAGCAGGCTGTAGAACAGGGTGCCCCCCGACCGGTCGCGCCAGGTCGAGAAGCTGAACACGGCTCCCGTCAGCGTGACCAGCGCAGTAATCAGCGCCATGAAGGCGCTCATCCCGTCCGTCTCGAGGATGATGCGGATCGGGATGCTCGCCCCGGACGGCAGCGGCACGCCGAAGCCCCCCCCGCCGAGTACGTACAGGCTGGGAGCTCCGGCCTGTCCGAATACGCTCGCGGCGAGCAGTCCGGCGAGCGCGGCGGTGAACAGCGCGACCAGGGCGACGAACGCGTCCCGCGCGTTCCGACCGAGTTTCCCGATCAACGGCACGGCGAACGCGCCGAGCAGCGGAACGGCGATCAACAACACCGGTGCGTGCTGGGTTAGTGCGCTCATCCTTGCAGCTCCTTTACCTTGCGTACGTCGAGCGTGCCGTAGTGACGATGGATGAACACGGCAAACGAGAGGAGCAGGGCGGTTGTCGCCAGGCCGATGACGATGCTGGTCAGTGTCAGCGCCTGGGGCGTTGGCAGCACCATGTGCTCCCCCGCTGGGGCAAACGTGTAGATCGGCGCCACCCCGGCGGTGCGGTATCCGAGGGTGACCAAGAACAGGTTGACCCCCACCTCGACCAGCGAGATCCCGATGACCAGCTTGATCAGGTTTCGCTTGAACAGCAACGTGTACAGACCGAAGACGACGAGCAATGCCGCCACTACGAACGGAAGGTTTCCTAGGCTCATTCGGTCTCCTCCTTCCGTGCTCCGACGAGCATCGCGATCACCGCCGCGGCGATTCCGGTCATCACTTTCAGCCCGACCGCCCAATTGAGCAGGGGAATCGTCCCACCGGCGTTGAACACGCCCGGGTTGGGCAGCCCCGGATGGGGGACGGTCCCACCGAACAGCGGTGACCCCGAGCCGGCCAGCAGGTTGTACAGAAAGGCGGTGCCGATCCCGAGGAAGCCGACCGCCAGGAAGGCCAGCGCACCGATCTCCTCGAACGACTGCAGCCAGTGACGGTTCAACCGTCCGCGGATGCCGGCGGCGCCGAATGCGACCAGCAAGAGCGCGAAGGCGCTCGCCACCACCGCGCCGCCCTGGAATCCACCGCCCGGCGTGAGATGACCGTGCATGATGAGGTAGAACCCGAAAACGAGCGCCAGACCGTACACCGATCGGGTGATCGTCCGGACAATGACAGACATCCCCGTGTTCATCGCTCGTCCTCCCGCAGCTTCCGGAACAGCCCCAGAACACCGACCACGGCCGCGAACAGGACGGTCGCCTCGCCCAGGGTGTCGAATCCGCGGTAGTCGAAGACGACGGCGGTCACGACGTTGTTGACGGCGGCCTCTTCCTGGGCGTTGTCGATGAAGTAGTCGTCCATCTCGGCGAACACAGGTTCGCCAAACGGCCGCATCGACGTGGCGGCGAGCAGGAGGAACGCACCGACCAACAGGAACGCGACAAGGATGACAGCCCTCTTCATTCCTCCTCCTTCCTACGTGTGCGGCGGATGGCGACGACGTAGATCGCCGTCGTCAACGCCGCCCCGATCCCGGCCTCGGCGATCGCCACGTCGGGTGCCTGCAGCATGTAGAACTCGAGCGCCACCAGGAGGCTTGCTGCTGCCAGCGCCAGCACCGACGAGAGCAGGTCCTTGAACCAGACCGCCAGCGCTCCTCCGACCACGATCAAACCCAGGACGATCACATGGAGCACGCTCTGCACGATCATGATCGGTCCTCCAGCTTGTCGACGACGGCCCCCTTGGGCCGAATCCCGCTTCGGTAGGAGGCCCGCGCGATGGCATGCGATCCGGTTGGATTGGTGATCAGCAGCGCCAGCAGGGCGACAAGCGCATGAATCGCCAGCGTTTGGTAGGCGGTGCCGCCGCGGACGAAGCCGTAGATAATGACCGCTGCGGCGGTGAAGATCGACCCGAACGTGGTGCACTTGGTCGCGCCATGGAGCCGTGTGTACACGTCGGGGAACCTCAGCAGCGCGATCGCTCCCAACCCGTTGAAGGCCACCCCGATCCCGAACAGCACGTACAAGAAGACGCGCATTACAGCCCCCTCTCCAGGTACCGGGCGATGTACAGCGTTCCGACGAACGAAAGCAGCGCGTAGATGATCGCCACGTCGATGAAGACCACCTGATCGAACGCCGCTCCCAACACGATCATCGCGGACACCACCAGCGTGTTCAGCGTGTCCAACCCGACGACGCGATCTCCCGCGGTCGGGCCGAGCCCGATCCGCGCCATGGAGAACAGCGCGAAGAACACGAGGCACGCCGCGACGACGAAGAAGGTGATCGGATCGATGATCATTCCGCGATCCTCCTTGCCCAGTCCGGGAACGACCCGCAGACCGCCTCGGCGGACGGATCCGGGTCGGTGACGTGGATCCAGTGCACGTACAGGTCCCTGCTGTCCTCGTCGACGTCGACCGAAAGCGTACCCGGGGTGAGCGTGATCGAGTTCGCCAACAAGGTGATCCCGAAATCGGTGCTCAGTCCCGGTTTCAACCGGACGATCCCCGGACGGATCTTCCCGGTGAGAACGCGGTAGGCGACGTCGAGGTTCGCTTTGGCCATCGCGAAGAAGAACGGCCCGATTGCGTAGACCAGAAAGAGCAGAATCCGCAGCGGGTTCAGCATGCGCAGCGGATGGCCCCGAGCGTCTCCCTCTCGGTGCAGCACGACGCGCCCGGCGATCAGGCCGGCGACGAGGGACAGGACAGCACCGGCGATCAACTCTTCCAGACTCCACGCTCCTAGGGTCCCGCTTCCGAGCGTCAGGACGAGGTAGAAGCCGAAGGCAACGCCGGCAGTGATCAGAGTAGCGAGCATTCCCACCCTCCCGATAGAACAATTCCCGACGGGTTCAGCGGTTCCCGCCGTGCGTCCCGTCGAGCGGCGTCATCTTACCTGAGGGATCGATGGGGTGTCAAGAAACGTCGAATGGATAGGGCACTTGCGGTGCTTGCCCCCGGGACCGTGTCAATCGACGACGACGGTCAAGGTGAGGGTATCCGAGTTGCCGTCGTCGTCGGTGACGGTGAGCGACACGGGATACGGGCCCTCCTCCGGGAAGCTGTGCTCGATGATCGCCCCCGTGAGGTCGGTCTCCCCGTCGTTGTCGATGTCCCACGCGTAGCGAACGACCTGTCCGTCGAAATCCGAGGAGAACGTCGCGTTGAACAAGGTCAGTTCGCCGGGAGCCGGAGAGGTCGGCATGTAGGCGAAATCGGCGACCGGGGGCTGGAACGACCCGCGGTCGTCGCCACCGTCCGCCGGGACGGCGACGTCGACCTGGACTTCGACGGTGTCGGTGTTGCCTTCGTTGTCCGTCACGGTCAGCGATACCGGGTACGTCCCCGCGGCATCGAATCGGTGCTCGGCGATCGGTAAGGTGGAATCGATGGCGCCGTCACCGTCAAAATCCCAAGCGAATTCGACGATGTGGCCGCTGAGACCGAGCGACGAGGTTCCGTTGAATTGCAGCGGTTCACCGGCGGTGGGCTCGCGCGGAGAGACCTGGAACGTGGCCACTGGGGACCCCGCGTCGGAGGCCTCCTCGACGTCGAGCGTACGCTCAAGGGTGTCGCGGTTGCCCTCATCATCCGCGACGGTCAGCGACACCGTGACCGTCCCCGGCGCGGAGAACGTCTGTTGCACCTGTCCTCCGGTGGTGTCGACCTCCCCGTCGCCATCGAAATCCCAGGCATAGGAAACGATGCTGCCGTCGGGATCGGAGGACGCTGTGCCGTCGAACTGTACCGGTTCGCCGACTACCGGGGGCTCGGGGGCGAAGGTGAAATCGGCGATCGGTGGCTTCACCGCAGCGTCGCGAACCGCGTCCCCCGCGTCTCCCACCTCGACCGTACGGGTCAACGTGTCTTCGTTCTTTCCATCATCCTGCACCGTGAGCGATACCTCGTAGCTTCCCGGGGAGGCGAACACGTGGTCGACGATCGGGCCGGTGACGTCGATCTCGCCGTCATCGTCGAAATCCCAAGCGTAGGAGACGATCTCACCGTCGAAGTCAAACGACAGGGAGCCGTCGAACGTCACCGCCTCGCCGGTGCGCGGCGAGGGGGGCTCGAACTCGAAGTCCGCGGTCGGTGGTTGGAAGGTGATGATGATCTCGCGCGGTGGGACGATGCCGCCGATGAGGACTGGAGGGGGCGGCTGCGCGCCGACCTCGATCGTCACCTCCTGGTCGGTGGTGAACTCGAACCGATCGGGAAGGGTGTCGGGGGCGATCACGACGGTGTAGTCCCCGGGTTGAACATCCGGGAAGCTGAACCGGCCCGTCAGGTCGGTCCGGGCATCGAGGATCACGCGCTCCCCGTCGAGGAGTTGCACGCGCACCTGGGCGAATCCGCCTTCGTCCTCATCGGGAATCGCATCGCGATCCCGATCGTCGAACAGACGGCCGGTGACGGTGACCACCGGGGCCAGCGCGACGTCGATTCGCTCGACTTCGCCGGCTTGGAGGACGACATCGATCGGATCGGGGACGGAGGCACCGACCGGTAGGTCGCGCACCGTCAGGGTATAGGTGCCCGGATAGAACGGTCGGAACCGGAAGCGCCCGTCGGCGGCGCTCGCCGCCTCGGATCCATTGGCGACCAGGAGAACGTCGCCGAGCGGCTGATCGGCGGGTCCAAAGACGCCGTCGCCATCGCGGTCGACAAACACCTGTCCTTCGATCTGCCCTTTGGTGACGAAGAACGGTGTCGGGAGCGCGACGTCGGCGTTCAACGCGATCCCCCATCCGAAGGAGATCTCCTGCGCATCGACGCGTTCCCACGAGATCGAACCGTCGAACACCAGGTCGAGCCAGTCGAGGAAGCGGATCTGCAGCGAGGCAGCCAAGTCGAACTCGTCCACGGTGTTGCCGAAGCGGAGGGACGCCGCGTGGAGCGTCCCTTCCGGACGGAACCGAACGGCGACGTCCGATGACGAAGAGAGGATGAGATCGCTGACGACGTCCACCTGCTTCTCCTGGGTTAGCTTGAGGAACAGGTACAACGAGTCGATCGACAGGCCCGCGCCTTCGCTGAAGGTCGTCCTTCGCACGTGGGTTCCGAGCACATGATCGATCCGGTCGGTGAGCTTCCCGGAGAGTGCGTAGGGGAACACCCCGTCAGTCTCGGTCACGCTGGCCGCGAGCAGGGTGTCGATCTCGCTGTGCTCGGCGACATCCGGGGCCCGTTGCCAGGTCAGTTCGGCGGTCGTGCTCAATGTCGGGCCTTCGTCGAGCGGGGTCGTCGACAGGTTGAATCCGAGCTCATCCACAATCCTCGTCTCGGCGAGCGGATCCCGGATCACGTTATCCCATACGTGCCGCAGCGAGGTGCTGAGCGAGAAGGCGGACAGGCGTAGCCTGTAGGACGCCTCGATTCCAGCTGAGTCGCTACGAGTGCCGGGGAACCCCGACCCGACCGAGAAGGCGATCCCGTGAAAGAACAGGTCGGCGGTGTCGATCCTCGTGTCGAACAGGAACGCGCGGCTGGTTCTCGATCCGTCGAGTCCCAGCGACGCCTCGAGGCCGATCGTCCAATCCTCCAGCGGCTCGGCATCGGCCGTTGCACTCCACACCGAGCGGACCGACGGCGAGGGGTCGCGAATCCCCAGATAGCTGACGCCCAGCCGTGCCCGCTCCGGACCGACGGCGAGACGACCGGCGAACCGGGTTTCGTCGTCGCTTCCTCCACCGATCATGCCGAGCCAGAACAGCTGTTCGTCGATGACCACCGAGCCTCCGGTGCACGCAAGCCGTACCAGCTCCGTCAGTCGCTGGGACACGTTTCCCACGGTGTAGGTGGCGGGTTCGCGGCGATAGAGGATGGAGAACGACTCGACGGCAAACGGCTCCGGCCCGAGCGGGCTGGAGGCGCTGACCGACGACGAGAAGAAGCCACCGAGGATCTCCCCGGAGGTGGAAAACGTCAGTTGGCTGGAGAAGTCGCGGGTGAACACGTCCTGGTCGAACGACAGGTTGATGCGGCCCGGGAGGGTCTCCATCAGTCGTCGTCCCACCTGGTCCGGCCCGGGGGGAAGGATCGTGGTGAACACCGTCGCTTGTGCCTCGACAGCCTCGTACAACGTCGACACAGCGCGGACGGTCGTGACGTCGCGTCCGGGGACGGCATCGCTCGGGAACTCGATCCGCGCTTCCAAAGTGACGCGTTCCTGTGGGGCGAGATCGATGGTGGTCGGTGTGATGGTTGCCGTATACCCCTTGGACGAGGAGGCCTCGATAGCGAATGCGTCCTGAGCGTTGCCCCGGTTGACGAGGACGAAGCTGTAGGTGAGCGTGTCGCCCGGCGATCCCGCGGCGCCGGTCGGTGCGAGCAGCTCGATGGCGCGCGTCGGGGTGACTACGACCCGGGCTGCAGCGGAGGCGGTCGTTCGCGGGTCTTCCTCCGCGGTCGCGGTGATGGCGATCTCATAGGTCTGGGCCAATGCCCCCGGGGGGATGGTCACGGTGATGAACAGCGTCTCCTCACTTCCCGCCGCCAAAGCGATCGAGTCCGGAGCGCCGAGCAGCCCCCAGTTGGGCGGTGCGTCGTAGGCGAGGCGATACGTCGTTGCCGTTGGGGCCTCATGGGAGAGGGCGAAGACATGGGTCACGAATGAGCCGGGCGGCTCTTCCTTGGTTTCGGAGAGGACGGAGAGCTCCACCGCCGTCGCCGCCATGGCAACGGAGCCGAGGAGCAAGACGGCGACAGCCGCCGCGGTTCGTGGTCGCCTCGGAAGGGCCAGCATTTGCCACAGGATAGGTTCCTGCCGGGATTCTCGAGAGGACCGGACCCCGGTTCGGAGATGACATTGGTCCGAACCGGGGGTGACGTGGTTCGAGCGGCGCGCGCCGTTGGCCAAATGTCCCACGGGATTCGGCCAGCGGTTGAGGCCGGGCGCCGTCCATCCGCGCTATCGTCTGGCGTTGCACGACCGCGACGAAGGAGGTTCGCATGCTCGACGCACAGCTGCGACGAGAGATCGTGCTGATCGGCGAGGATCACGTCGGGCTCGTCGCCGATGTCAGCCGGCTGTTGGGCGACATGGGCATCAACCTGCTATCGATCGTCCTGGACAGCGCCGAGGATGCCGCGACGCTGCGACTGCTGGCGACCTCACAATCGTACGCGCTCGACGCGTTACAGGACGCTGGATATCGCGTCGAGGAACGCCAGGTGGTGGTCATGGAGCTTCCGCACTACCCCGGCTTTCTCGGTCGGGTGAGCGAGGCGTTGGCACGCAAGGGAATCTCGCTGATCGATCTCCACGCGACCGTATCGGAGGAGGGAAGCACCGGGGTGGTGGTGTTCACCTGCTCCGACAACGGTCGCGCCGTGCAACTGCTGCGCGGGCGGTAGCCCCCTAGTCGGGCGCCTCGACGACGAGCTTCCGGCCATCCGAGCGCCCGAACACCTCCGGGAAGTAGAACTCGTGCGCCGAGGACGGCAGCACGTGGTAGGTGCCGGGGACGATGGCCCGCAACGTATAACGATAGGTGTACGTTCCGGCGGGAAGGTAGTCGGCGAACAGGGCGAGCTTCTCATCGCGCAGCTCACTGCGCGTGTACCAGCGCCACCAACCGTAGAACCATGGCCATCCGTCATCGGTCTCTCGGTACAGTCGAGGCTCCTCTTCGGTGAGGCTGGTGGTCGCCAGGGTGGTGTCGACCGCTTCGCAGCCGGCCGGGAACGGATCCTCAACGACCACGTAATACAGATCGTGAGGTGCGATGATCGTCAATCGGACCTGGAACGTCTCGCCGACCTCGACCTTCGAGAGCTGTTCGCAGCTCTCCTCTAGCGGGCAGTCCGCCGGGAGGATCTGTCGCTGAACGACGATCCCGCGATCGAGCGGTGCGACCTCCTCGACGGGAAGGCGCACGCTGAGGTGCGCGGTGTAGTAGAGCGTTCCCGGGCCTGCTTCGCGGGAGAATGTCAGGCGGTTTCCTCCGACCGGGTCGAGATCGGCACCGGGCACAATGACCTCCGTCGTTTCCAGGTGCGTCTGTGGCGACGCTGTCCCCTCGTACAGCGCACGCCCGTCGAGGGTCGCCGCGTAGCTGTAGTTGCCCTCCAGCTCGCGGGTGGTCTCCATCCAATCGGTCAGAGCGATCAGCGCCCACGCGGTCTCCTGGGTGGTCTCCCAGATCCCGTCTCGGCGGGCCACCATCAGCCACCGCACGACGTTGGGGAGCAACGGGGCCGAAGGATCGAGCTTGACCAGCGCGGCGAGGATGATCGCCGTCGATCGCGTATCGGTGTTCATCGCCCACCAGTCGACGGTCTCTTCCTCCCAATGGGCACCGCTTGCGGTGAGGATGGCGCTGCTGTACAGATCGGAGACCAGGGTGTCAATCGATCGGTTCTCCCTCCCGACCTGCGCGAGGGTCAACACCAGGTAGGCGCGAGCGTAGTGGCTGAGCAGAGCGCGCTCATCGATCAGCACCGCGGCATGCCGCGACACCGGCCCGTCCCATCCGGCCGCGCTGAGCACGTAGAGGATCCACGCCTGCCGGTTGGCGGTGCCGGTGGTCGAGAGCTGTTCGGCGGCGACCAGCCGCTCCGCAAGGAAGTCGATTCCCCGATCCAGGAGATCGGGGTCGACGGCATACCCGGCCTCGCGGACGTGGTGCAGGGCGAAGATCACGTAGGCCGTGAGGGTGGGACTGGAACGGTCGAGGGACCACCAGCCCCAACCGCCGTCGCCGTTCTGCCGGACGGACAGCTTCTCCAGACCCTCGGCGACCAGCGCTGGCAGCCGTTCGGCAAGTGCGGCATCCTCGATACCGAGCCGCTGTAGTGCTCGATACGTCAGCACGTTGGGGAGGAACCGGCTGACAACTTGCTCGGTGCACTCGTACTCGAAGTGCTCGAGGTAGCTGAGCCCCTTCTGCATGGCGGCACCGAGCGAGCTTTCCAGCCGGATCAGTACCTCGCTGTTGTCGGCGTCGGCGTTGTGCGGGAGGGCGACGACCTCGGTGCGACTCCCGGCCTCGGGAAGCTGTCCCGCCGTGCCGACGGTCTCCGGTGCGGTGTAGCGGTACACCGGAAGCGTTCCGTCCGGGCCGGTGGCCAGGCGGGGGCGGGCGGCGTCGGCCAACTCCCCCGACACGGCGCTGAACGCGAGATCGACCGATGCCGTGTCGAGGACGGTCGCCCACCAAATGACCGTGCCCTCGCCTCCGCCCGACACCAGCACCGACTGGGTGGCGGGCGATTCCATCTCCAGACCGCTTTGTCCGAGGCTCACATCGATCGTCCGGTCTTCCGCGGTCTGATTGCTGACGTTGGCGGCGAGGCGGACGCGATCGCCGACCACGAGGAACCGCGGCGTGACCGGCCGAATCAGCAGCGGCTTGGTGACGAGCAACTCATCCGTTGCCACGCCGACCTGGGTTTCGAGGGTTGCACCGACCCCTCGGGCGACCCACGTGGTGAGGTTGTCGGGAAGCTCGATTGTCACCTCGGCCCGTCCGTCGGCACCGGTGGTGACGTGAGCGTTCCAATAGGCCGTGTCCTCGAACCTCTCCCTCACGTCCACTCCCGCCGGGAGCTGTGCCTTCGCATCACCCGCGCCGCGGATTGCCTCCTCGGCGGCCTCTCCGGGAGGAGCCGCCATCGGCGCGATCGCCCCGGCATCCATGGTGGCTGCGGAATAGGACGTCACGTCGGCCACGGCGAGCTGCTCCAGCTGTTCGAGGACCAGGCGGTTGATGGAGATCGTCAGTCCGCTGGCCGTGTCGACGCCGAGGCCACGGCGTCCGTAAAATGCGTCGACGATCGCGTCGGTGGATCGCGGCGACAAGGTGAGCACCGCTTTGTCGACGACGTCGACCGCCACCGAGGCCTGCACCGGACGACCCTGATCGTCGGTGACCTCGATCCGGTAGCGGATCGATTCACCGGGTTCCGGTAGCGGATCGGACGGCGAAAGGTCGATGTGGAGGGTCTTCGGATCTGTCGAGACGCCGAGCTCGACGTAGCCGACCTTGGTGGACGCGGCCGGCGGGGCCCCGTCGAGGGCGGCGCGGGCCGCCTCCGCCCCCTGCACCAGCACGACGCTGACGTACACGTTGGGGATGTGCTCCTCGGTGACCGGGAGCCTGAACACCGAGCTGTTCGAATCGAGCTGAACGACCTGCCGCGACAGGATCCCAGCGCGCTCCACGGTGATCAACGCCCACGGCTGGCCGGCGTACGGGCTGGGGATGAGGATCTCGGCCGTCTCGCCGACGCGGTAGTCCGACTTGTCGCTGATCAACGAGATCCGATCGTCGTTGCTTCGACGCCACGACACGGTTCCCGGCCCACTGGCCCAAACGAACAGGCTGGAACGAAGCGTGCGCTCGCGAGCATCGATCCCGCTGGCGACCACCCGGTAGGTACCGGCGGACGGCGGGACGAACGAGAAATGCGCTTCCCCGTCGCCGGCGGTCTCCATGGTGCCGGCGTCGATCTCGGTGTCGACCGTTGTCCAGGTCCACCGCCCTCCGCCGGCCGCGTTCTCCTCGAACGCGTTCTCCCACTCCCGGCGGTAGACCGTGTAGCGAAGAGAGCGATCGCCGACGCGGTTGCCGTCCCAATCGACGGTAATCACGTCGACGTCGACCGGATCCCCGGCTCGGGCGATCGATCCCGGCGTCGCCACACCGATGTAGTAGGTTCCCGCGTGCACCACCAGCGACTCTCGTCCGGACAGCACCGATCCATCGTTCCCGGTGGCGGTCGCTTCGACCGTCAAGCGGCGGCTGCCGGCGAATGACCCGGTCTCGTCGAGATGGAGCGTTCCGATGCTCGGGGGCAACTCGATGCGGACCGTGCCGTCGGCGTTCGACGTCGCGCGGCCCTCGAGGACGGACGTGGGCGGCTGGGGATCGCGCCACCAACACGACCGGCAGATCCACGGATCCTCGCTGTCGGTGAACGTGTAGCGCTCCAGTTGGAGCGGAGAGAACCGATACGGTTCGGAGAAGACGCTCCACGCGACCGGGACGCCGGCGACCGGACCGCCGAAGAAGTACTCCAGCGCGACCGTCACGTCGACCGGCTCGCCGAGGGCTGCCGCCTCCTTCTGCGGGGTGACCGACACGCCGAACTCGGGAGGCCGATAGGCGGCCACGGTGAATCGGTGGCTGAATCGACGTCCGTCGATCGTCGCTTCGATGACGTAGTCCCCGAGTACAGCGTCGTCGCCGAGTTGGAGCTCGCCGGAGAACGCCCCGTAATCATCGAGGGGAACGGCCGCCTCGCGCACGACATTCCATGCGCCGTCCCTGATGACGACGTCGGCTTCAGCAGCGGTGGGCAGGTGGTAGGTGACATCGTCCTCGGCACGGACGACCCCCTTGTAGTAGACCGTCTGATCCGGACGGTAGATCGGACGGTCGGTGTCGAGGAATACCCGCATCGTCTGCCGGCGGCCCGAGGGGTAGTCGAACGCCCAGACCGAGATCCCCTCGTCCCATCGCGAGCTCGTGATGGAGAAGGGGATGTTGCTGGCGAACGTCGTGCCGCGCCAATCGTCCTTCCCGGCATCGGGGAAGACGGCCAGCCCGTCCCGGTCGGTGATCGAGACGCCGGTCGGATTCCCGCGCGCGTCGTAGGCCCGGAGGATGATCCCGCCGAGCGGGGCTCCGGTTTCCAGATCCGTGGCCCAGACGAGCGTCTCGTCGTCGTCGGCGCTCTTGATCGTCAGGTTGAGCGGGCTGGCGACGAGCAGGTGCCGGTGTTGCCAACGGTTCCAGTCGAGGCCGCGAGCGCCCAGCTCCACGACGTAGATCCCCGGTTGGAGGGGCTCTCCGGTGGGGGTCAGATCGACGGGGGTGTACCCGACCTCGTTGAGGGGTGCGGAGACGCCGACGGACCAGCGTCGCAGCCTGCCGCTGCTTGGCGGCGCGTAGTCGTACCAGTCCTCGGCGGCTTCGAAGTACCCATCAAGGGAGATCCGCGACAGGGTGACCTCGATCGCGTCGACGTTGCGGTGGGCCACGAACAGCCGGGCCGGTTCGTGGCTGCTGAACGTGCCGATCCAGCCGGGAACATGCAGCCACGCCGCCGGATCGAGGGCGCGTGTGCGGAACCGCACCGTCATGGGCTGTTCGGTGGTGTTGCCGTAGGGGTCGGCGATATCGGGACCGACATGGACGGTGTACTCGGTGCTGGGCTGGGCGCCGAAGCGGAGGACGTATTCCTTGTCCCACGGGCGGAAGAACCCGGAGATCGCGTCCGGATCGGGAGCGGGCTCGATGGTGACGTTGGCGAGCACCGAAGCGGGCTCGATCGGGGTGTTGAACCGTAGGACGAACGCGGTATGCGGATCGGCGTCGGAAGCCCCATCCGTGGGACGGGTGGCTACGATCCTCGGAAGCGGTACGGTCTGGAATCGCCACTCCGTACGTTTTTCCGTGCCCAGTCCGCCGTGGCGATCGGTGATCCCGGCGTCGAGGGAGACCACGTAGCTCCGGTCGAAGCCGAGCGGCTCCGCGGGGGTGAACACCAGGGTATTGCCATCGACGATGAGCTCCCCGGTGAGTTCGGCGGCGGCGGGTTCGCCGAACGGCCGGCTGGACCGGAGATGGAAACGGGAGCGAGCGGCGTCAAGCGATACGGACATGTTGAACGCGATCCGGATGTCGGCGTCGATCGGTACGAGCTGCTCGTCCGACGACGGGGAGGTGCGGACGACCCGGGGACGCTCGGTGGTGAACTGCCAGCCCACGTCTTCGGGAACGATCCGTCCGGCGGGGCCGGAGAGACCGGAGCGTATCGAGACGGTGTAGGTGGCGCCGCCGTGCAACGGCTCGTCGGGAGTGAACCGGTACACCGACGTATTCAGCCACGTACCGCTGCCCGGGATCTGGGGATCGAAGCTGAGTGGTTCGGGCAGCTGTCCACGCTTGGGATCGGACAACGCCGTCAACGGAACGACCGGGCGACTGAATGATACGACCACGGTGCTGTCGACGGCAACATCGTTCGTACCGGGTGCAGGAACCGTCTGGACGACGTCGAGGTACCCGACGGTACGGAACGAGAATGCGTGGGGTGCTGGAAGCCGCTCGCCGGTGCGACTGACGGCTCCGGTTGAGATCGTCACCGAGAACTCGGTATTGCGTTCCCACGAAGCGGCGGGGAGGAAGCGCAACGTGCGCAGGTCGCTCCAGGAGAACCGGCCGGGAGCCGTGGGGGCGAGGGAGAACGCCGCTTCGACCGAGGCGCGGTCCATCGGCCGATCGAACACGATGATGATCGGCGCGTCCAGCGCGAGCTCCTCGCCGGGCGTCGGTGTCCGTTGAAGCACCGTCGGCCCTTCAGCCGATCCGAGCATGGCAAGCGAGACCAGCAACGCGAGTGCGAGGACCCCGGCCACCGCGGCTGCCGTACGTTTGGGTACTGCCTTCATGATCGCCCCCTGTACTCCGATGGGTTGTGTAGCGTTCCACTGATAGCGGGAATGAGGCCCTCTTGGCAAGTCTCCTCCCTCGTTCCTATGAACACTTCCGGGGCGCGTTGGTTTCGGATCGGCGCGGCTGTCTGAGGGAGAGCTCGATTAGGTATCATTGTGTTGTAGGTCTTTGACAGGTGAACCGAGTTCAAGACGGAGGTAAACTCTCCGCCACGGATAGATGCGAGAAGATCGAGAGATTGCAGCGGGCGGTCCGCTGCAAGGCACGAATCCTCACGGGAGCATCTACAAAGGCAAACCGGTCGAAAGGCCGGGACGCAAAGCTACGGACCTACAGGCAGCGCTTCGGGCGGGCATTTCGCTCGTCTGGACACTGTGACAAACGCAAACCGGGGGCGACCCCGGGACGCAACGCCACGGGTCTGGTCGAGGAGCTCATCGCTCCCCGCCAGACAGCCGGGCTGCCGCAGCGCCTGATGGTGGCCGAGTCGCTAGATGCACTCACAAAACCATTAGGAGGTGCTTTCCATGAGGATGCT
>CAZLER010000036.1:0-20011 GCA_964558595.1 uncultured Thermotogae bacterium | reverse complement strand
GACCCCGACGGCGAGATCACCCGCTACCGGTGGGCGTTCGGCGACGGCGATGTCGACACCGGACCGTCGGTGCAGCATACGTTCACGACGACCCAGGAGCGCGAGATCTTCACCGTCACCCTGACGGTCACCGATGACGACGGCGCCCAGGCGACCGCCCAGCAGAGCATCGAGGTCCAACGACCGGGCGACGGCGACGGGGGAGGCCAGGGCGGCGGCCTCCCCGACGCCGCGTTCGACATGGATCGATTCATCGGGGTCGCCCCAGTCACTGTCCGGTTCGACGCGTCGGGATCGACCGCGGGCACCGGGACGATCGCCGCCCACAACTGGGACTTCGGCGACGGGGAGACCGACTCCGGTGAGGTCGTCACCCATACCTACACCCCGGACGAGACGGAGGAGGTCACCGTGACGCTGTTCGTATGGAACAGCGAGGACCAGGTCGATACCCTCCAGAAGCGGATCGTGGTCATCGTGCCGGACAACGATACCGGCGACGAGGGACCGCATGCCGAGGTCACGACCTCCGATCCGGAGCTGATCTACTCGTCGGATCAGCGTCCCGATGTGCCGTCGCTGTTCGAGGTCGACTTCGATCCGCGCGGGTCGTACTCCGCCGCCGGTCACACCATCGAGTACTACGCGTGGGACTTCGGCGACGGAACGTTCCAGGTGGAGACCACCGACCTGGAGCTGACGCACCTGTACGAGCTGCGGACGCCGACCCACACCTATGTCGCCACCCTCACCGTCTACGACGACCAGGGGGAGGAAGACACGGTCAACCTCAACATCACCCTCACCGACGACTGACTTCGGGAGCGGAAGCGACGGCGCTCCCCTACGGCAGGGCGGAGCCGCAGCTCGGACAGCCGACGACGTTCACCTGCCGCGGCGACGAGGAGTTCGAGCCGCCGTCGTCGTCGACCACCGTCAGCGTCACCATCGGCTGCCAGCCACTGAGAGTGTAGGCGTGGGTGATGATCATCCCTTCTCCCGTCGTCCCGTCGCCGAAGTCCCAGAGGTACTGGACGATCTCGCCATCGGGGTCCTCGGAGTCGGAGGCGTCGAAGGTGAGGGGATCGTTGGCGCCAACCCACATCTTGTCCACGGTGAACCGCGGCGAGGGGAGCCGGTTCAACGCCTCCACCGATCGGGTGCGCACGCCGGTGGCCCCCGTCGTGTCGGTGACGGTGAGGGTGATGTCGTAGACGCCCTTCTCCCCGTAGGTGTGGGTGACGGTGCGCCCGGACGCGGTGGTGCCGTCGCCGAGCTCCCACGCGTAGGTGACGATCGCCCCGTGGGGGCTCGAGGAGGGGGAGGCGTCGAGGGCCACCACCAGCGGCGGGTAGTCGAACGCCGGGGTGGCGGTGAACTCCGCCCGCGGACCGATCGTGCGGGTGCAGGCCCCGAGGAGGACCGCGACGCCGAGGAGGGCGGCCAGGATCGCGGCCCGTCGCAACGGTCTACGCATCGTTTCCTCCATCTCCCTCGGACCCCTTCTCCTTGTCGGTCTCTTCCTCGTCGCCCTCTTCCTTCTTCGCCTCCTTCAGCGCTTCGTGGATCGCCTCGAGGCGGGCGGCGACGCGGCCGAACAGCGAGTCCTCGGGATAGGTGCCGTCGTCCCGCCGTTCGCCGGCCGAGATCCCGGTGAGCAGCTCGATCCCCTCCTCGACGGAGGACACCGCGTAGATGTGGAACTGGCCGTTCTCGACCGCCTCGACGACCTCCTCGTGCAGCATCAGGTTGTCGAGGTTGGCGGCGGGGATCAGCACCCCTTGGTCGCCGGTCAACCCCTTCGCCTTGCAGACGCGGTAGAACCCCTCGATCTTCTCGTTGACGCCGCCGATCGGCTGGATCTCTCCCTTCTGGTTCACCGAGCCGGTGACGGCGAGCCCTTGGCGGATCGGCGCGCCGGCGAGCGCCGACAGCAGCCCGTACAGCTCGGTGCTCGACGCGCTGTCGCCGTCGATCATCGAGTAGCTCTGCTCGAACGCCAAGCTGGCCGAGAACGACAGCGGCCGCTCCTGGGCGAACCGCTCGCCGAGGAACCCCTTGAGGATCATGATCCCCTTGGTGTGGGTCTTCCCGCCGAGCTTCGCTTCGCGCTCGATGTCGACCAGACCGGACTTGCCGGCGTGGACGGTGGCGGTGATCCGGGACGGCTTCCCGAACGCGTAGTCGCCCATCTGGAGCACGGCGAGCCCGTTGAGCTGACCGGGACGCTCCCCTTCGGTGTCGACGAGGATCCGACCTCGCTCGATCATCTCGCGGATCTTGGCGTCGATCCGATCGCGGCGGAAGTCCCGCTGATCGAGCGCCTGCTGGACGTGATCGCCGGCGACGCGTCCGGCGCCGTTGGATCGCGCCCAGAACGAGGCCTCCTTGACGGTAGAAACCAGGTCGCCGAACTGGCAGGAGAGCTTGGCCCGATCGCCGGTCATGTCGATCGCGTGCTCGACGATCTTCGCCGCCCCGCTCGGGTCGAACGGGAGGATCGAAGGATCCTGCGCGCAGCAGCTCCCGAGGAAGCGGGCCATCTCTTGCTCCCGCTCGGGGGTGCGATCCATCTCGGTACCGAAGTCCGCCTTGACGTTGAACAGCTTCCCGAAGTCCTCGTCGTAGAAGTGGAGCAGCTCGTAGATATAGGGGCTGCCGATGATCACGAGCTTGATCCGAAACGGGACCGGCTCGGGACGGACACTCTCGGCGGTCGAGTAGCCCATCATCTGCATCGGGTCCTCGACCCGGATGTCGCAGCGCTTGATGGCGATCTTCAGCGCCTCCCAGCTCAGCCCATGGCGGAACAGGTTGTTGGCATGGACCACCAGGTAGCCGCCGTTGGCCCGGTGCAGCGCCCCGGGCTTGATCATCGTGAAGTCGGTCACCGCGACGCCCATCTGGACCCGCCGCTCGATCGAGCCGAACAGGTTGGGATAGGTGGCGTTGTGCTCGACGATCACCGGGGCGCCGACGGTCTTGGCGTTGTCGACCAGGACGTTCACCGAGTACTTCTTGAACGGATCGGACTGCGGCATCGGGAACGGGAACGCCTGCTTCTTGTTCCCGCTGTTTTGGAAGATCTCCAGATTGTCGACGACGTCCTTCTGCACCGCTTCCAGGTAGTCGACGACCTTCTCCAGGTCGCTGTAGCGCTCCTTCAGCTGGGCGAAGTGCGGCTCGATCATGAACAACACCGCCTCCTTCGCCAGCTGCTTGACTTCGGCCTCCCGGTCCTCGTCGAGCCGGGCGACCGCCCGCAACTGCTCCTGGATCAACGTCTGCACCTGAACCTGGTTCTCACGGATCTTGTCGCGCTTCTCCTCGGGGAGCTTGTCGTAGTCCTCCTGGCTGAGCGGTTCGCCGTTCTCGTCGAGCGGCAGGGTGTTGATCCCGATCGGCGTCCGCTGGAGGGAGAAGCCGTACTCCCGGGCCTTCTGCTCCATCTCCTCGAGCAGGGCGGTGCGCTTCTCGCCGTAGCGATCGGTGATCTTCTTGCTGCGGGCCTTGAACTCATCGGAATCGAACGCGCGGGGGATTTCCCGCTTCAGCCGATCGATGTGCTGTTCGAGGTCGGTACGCAGCTGGCAGCCCATCCCCGCCGGCAGCTCCAGGTAGTGGGGGTTGTACGGGTTGTCGAAGTTGTGGACGTAGCACAGGTCGGGCGGCTGTGGCTCCGTGGCGCTGGCCTGGGTGAGGAACTGCTCCACCGCCGACATCTTCCCGGTGCCCGGGGTGCCGGCGACGTAGATGTTGTACTGGTTCTTCCGGTCCTTGATCCCCAGCCCGAGCTTGAGCGCCTCGATCGCCCGCTCCTGACCGATGATCTGATCGAGCGGCTCCAGTTCGGCGGTCGACTCGAACGCGAACGAAGACGCATCGCATGTATACCGCAGTTGGGTTGCATCGAGCTCATTGACCATTCGATCCTCCTTCGCCTAGGATTCTATCCGGGATGCGCAGATCGGTACAACGCTGGATCGCGATCGGTTCGCTGGTTGCGGCCGTCGGAGTGGCCGCGATCGCCGCGCCGTCGGCGGTGCTGACGCCGGTGATCGACCGTCCGGGGGTCACCCGCTATTGCGACGTGGTGACGGCGGCGTTCGCGTCGGCCTCGGCGTCGATCGACCTGCTGCTCTCCTCGGCCGACGTCGCCAACGTGCCGTTGTGGTCGCCGCTCGTCGCCGCGGCCGAACGCGGCGTCGACGTCCGCGTGCTGCTCGATGCCAGCGATTGGGCGCCGGAGATCACCGTCGACAACCAGCGGGTCGTCACGTACCTGTCCGAACACGGGATCGCCTGCCGGCTGGACGATCCCGAGGTCACGGTGCATGCCAAGCTGGTGGTGGTCGACCGCGCGGTGGTGGTGTTGGGGTCGACGAACTGGAACCGGTACGCGTTCGCCGAGCACGAGCAGGCGAATGTGGCGATCGAGAACGACCAGGTCGGGGCCGCGTTCGCCACCTATTTCGATCGCCTGTGGGACGGTCGCCTTGCCGAGGACGGCGTCGGGTTCGACCTCGCGGCGACCCGCTCCGACGGCCCCACCCTGGTGCCGCTTCCCGACGGTCCCGGAACGTCCCTGTACGCGACGCTGTTGCTCGACCTGCTGGCGCGCGCCCGGCGCTCGGTGCACGTCGCCATGTACCGACTCTCGGTGTATCCCAACTACCCGGACAGCGTGGCCAACGAGCTGGTCAAGGGGTTGGTCGCCGCCGCCGGGCGCGGGCTCGACGTGCGGGTGTTGATCGACGATTGCCGGACGTACGCGTCCTCGGCGGAGGCGAATCTCGCGTCGGCGATCCATCTCTACCAGCACGGGATCGAGGTCCGGTTCGATCGGCCCGAGCGCACCACCCATACCAAGCTGGTGGTGCTCGACGGGGAGTCGGTCGTCCTCGGCTCGACGAACTGGAACTACTACGCGCTGGAGCGCAATGTGGAGGCGAGCGTCGGCCTGCTGCGGATCCCGGCGATCGCCGAGCCGTTCGATGCCTACTTCGAGGCGCTATGGGCCGACGGTCGGCCGATCGTCCCGTGACGGCCGCTCGGACTACTTCGGCTCGGCCGGTCGCACGACGCGCTCATCGCACGCCGTGCACGCCCATTCGATCTCCCCCGTCCACGGGTTCCAGCGCACCGGCAGCATCGACCCGCCGCACTCCGCGCACGGCAGCAGGGTGACCTCGGTGGGGACGGCTCCACCGTCGGGCCCGGCGGCGACGAGCGACGCCGGCTGCTCCATGACCAGCTCGACGGGATCGGGCATCGACAACCTCACTTCCTCGTGCATCCCGGTGACGTGGACGTCGCCGGCGAGTTCGATACGGACTCCGTTACGGCCGATGCCCGAGATCACCAGGAGGAGGCCGAGCAGCAGCCCGGCGCACGCCAGCAGAGCGATCGTCTGAAGCGTTCGGTTCATCGCGCCCTCCCTCGTCCGGGGCGATTGTAGTCGGAGTTCGGATCCCGCTCACCCGGCTCGCTTCACGACCAGCGTCTTGCCGTCGATGCCTTGGACCTGGATCGTCTCGCCGGGGGCGATCGGTCCGTCGGCGGCGCGCGCCGTCCAGTACTCCCCGCGAACGAACACGGTGCCCTCGGGGTCGATCCATCGGCGGACGGTGCCGGTGGCGCCGATCAGCCCGGTCGGACCGGTGGCCGCCGGCTTCGATTGGATCGTCAGCCCCTTGGAGACGACGAACACCGACAGCGCGGCCGTTACCCCGACGACGGCGAGGATCGTGCCCCACGACAGCCCGATCGCCCGGTCGGGGAAGTCGAACAGCGTCAACGACCCGGCGAGCAGCCCGACGACTCCGCCGAGGGTGAGGATGCCGTCGGTGGGGGTGAACGCGTCGAGCACGATGAGCGCCATCCCGAACAGAATCAACCCGACCCCGACGATGTTCACCGGCAACACTTGCAGGCCGAACAGGGCGAGCAACAAGCAGACCCCGCCGACGGCCAGGCCCAGCCCGACCCCGGGCTGGAAGAACTCGTAGATCAACCCGTACAGCCCGAGGATGAACAGGATGTAGACGAGATTGGGGTCGGCGAGCAGGCCGAGCAGTCGTTCGCGCCATGTCGGACGGATCTCCTCGATCGCCGCCCCCGCCGTCTGCAAGACACGCCCGTCGTCCAGCGTCCTACCGTCGAGCTTCTCCAGCAGCTCGCCGGTGTCGGCGGCGAGAAGGTCGATCACGTCCCTCTCCAGCGCCTCGGTGGCGCTGAGCGCGCTCGATTCCAGCACCGCCGCCTCCGCCCACGCCACGTTGCGCCCGCGCTGCTCGGCGATCGATCGCGCGAACGCCGCCGCGTCCTGTGCCGCCTTGTCGATGGACGCGCCCTGCTCGCCGTCGGTCCCCTCCCCGCCGACGAGGTTGACCGGGTGGGCCGCCCCGATGTTGGTTCCGGGGGCCATGGCGGCGATATCGGCGGCCATCGTGATGAACACTCCGGCGGAGGCCGCCCGGGCGCCCGACGGGGCCACGAAGACGACGACCGGGACGGAGGCCGCCAGCTCGGCGGCGACGATATCGCGCATCGAGGCCTCGAGCCCTCCGGGCGTGTCGAGCTCGATGAGGAGGAGCTCGGCGCCCGCCGCTTCCGCCGTGTCGATCGCCCGCACGACGAGGTCGCGACTGGCCGGGTTGATCGAGCCATCGAGCGACAGGCGGAAGATCTCCCGTGCGGTGGCGATCGAACCGACGGACATCCCGACGATCAGGGCCGCCGCGAGGATCGTTGCTCGCGTTTTCATGCCCCCAGTATAGGGCGAAAGGGAGAGCGCGTGGGCGCGATGCCGGGGTGGTGCGCTCGCCCTCGGCACCCGGTACGATGGGGAGAGCGGCCAACGGGCGGAACGCGAAGCGATCGACAGCTGCACGGAAGGAGGACGATCGAGCGTGGAAGGGATCGGACGGGAATTCTTGGACAAGACGCAGTATCGACACTTGGACGCATCGGCGCAGGAGCGAGGAGAGCCCCAGCCGCCGCTCGAGGTGCGACTCGGCGACGGGGCGAGGGTGGAGCTGCCCGCCGCGACCGCGGCGGCAGGAGCGATGACGGTTCACGACGCCATGGAACGGCGAATGAGCCTCCGTGAGTACGCCGACGCGCCGTTGTCGCTCGCCGAGTTCTCCTACCTCTTGTGGGCGACGCAGGGCGTCCGCCGGACGGTCCCCGGGCGCGCGACGTTTCGGACCGTTCCCTCGGCCGGGGCCCGGCACGCGTTCGAAACGGCAGTCCTGGTCAACCGAATAGAAGATCTAGCACCGGGGCTGTATCAGTATCTCGCGTTGGAGCACGCGTTGATGCGCCTGGACGCCAAGTCGCCGACGGAGCGTCTGACGGACGCCTGCCTGGGACAGGGGTTCGTCGCGTCGAGCGCGGCGACGTTCGTATGGGTGGCGATCCGCGAGCGGATGAGCTGGCGCTACGGCGAGCGGGGCCTCCGGTACCTGTTCCTCGACGCCGGTCATGTCTGCCAGAACCTGTATCTGGCGGCCGAGGCGATCGGGGCCGGCGCCTGCGCCATCGGAGCGTACGATGACGCCCAGGTCGCCGAGCTGCTCGGGCTGGATGGGGTGGAGCGGTTCGCGGTGTACCTGAGCGCGGTGGGAAAGCGCGAAGCCAACCGCTGACGGACCGGCGTTACGATGCGTCGAGGCAGACGCTGCCTCCGCCTCCGCACCCGCCGCCTCCGCCGCCCCGATGGACGGTGAAGCTGTGGTCGATCGAGGCGGTGGCCCCGGCATCGTCCTCGATCGTCAGCTGTACGGTGTAGACGCCGATCTCCTCGTAGCTGTGGCCGACACGCGTGCCTCGGGTCGATGTGCCGTCGCCGAACGCCCACACGAAGTCGACGAGCTGTCCATCGGGATCGTACGACGCGGACGCATCGAACAGGATCCATTCCCCGACGACCGGTGCGTCGCTGGAGAATCGGCAGCTGGCGAGGGGTGGTCTGTTCTCGAGGTGAACCGTGATCTGGGCCGTGTCCCTGTGGCCGGTGTCGTCGGTGACCGTCAACCGCACCGTGTGGTCTCCGGATGCGGTCAACGTGAGCTCTGCGCGGGCACCGTCGAGCGGCTCGCCCGACGACCCTTCGACCGTCCACCGGTAGGCCGTGATCTCCCCGTCGTCGTACGAGCCGGAACCGTCGAGCATCACGGTGAGCGGGGCGTGTCCGCGGGTCGGCTCCGCGGCGATCACGGCGGTCGGCGGTCGGTCGGCAGATAGGCTAGGAAGAAGACTGCAGCCAGTTGCGGAGCCGATCAGGAGCAGGATGATGAACCCCAGAGCCCGTCGCATGCCGTACCTCCCCCTTCCCCACGACCTCGCGTCTCAAGGGCAGCCTACCGGATGCGGCGGCCGCCGCCGCCCCCGTGTGCCCGCTCCGGACAAGACGGCGGACCACGCCGAAGAAAGGACAATCGGCCCGCCCGGAAGGGCCGGCAACGGAACGTCGATCACGCCCCGCGGCGCGGTCGCCGCGGGGGCCGGGATGCCACGAAGTGACGGGGGGTGATACGATGTCGACGACCATGTCTCGGGGAGAGGATGCGGGCGATCCGCGCGAAGCCGAGCGGTGCGGCGTGGATGCCGGGCTGTTCTCGACCTACGCCGAGGAGGACGCGGAACGCTGGCGGGTGCTGGTGGGGGGCGACGTCACCCCCATCGATCCCCGATGGGGCGTGGGGCGCGTCGAGGACATCCGCTGGAGCGGCGGGGGCGGCGCGTGGCCGATACTCCGGGTGCACGTCCGGTTCCCGAGCCACGGCACCGTGAGCTATCGGGCTTCCTCGTTTGCTCGCCATCACCGCACGGTTTCGGTGCCCGCCGACGTACGCCGCCTGATCCGCGACGTCTGGGAACGGCCGTGTGATCCGCGACAGCGCGATCGACGGTTGCTGGAGCACAGCCGGGCGCTGCGGGAGGACCGCGATCGACAGGCCCTCGAACGCGCCGCATCGATGCGGCGGGCGGCGCTCGAGCGGCGCGCCCGCCAGCGGGACGAGGCGATCAGCCTTCACCCCAGTCGGGGGCGAACGCGGGATCGACCCACCGCTCGCCACGGGCGAGGCCGTGGATCGCCTTCATCTCGTGATCGGTGAGTCGGAAGTCGAACACGTCCAGGTTCTCCCGGGCGTGGACGGGATCGGCCGCCTTCGGAATTGCCACCACATCGCCCTGCTGCACCAACCAGCACAGCGCGGTCTGGGCCGCCGTCTTACCGTGGTGCTCTCCAATCCTCTGTAGGACCGGGTCATCGGCGACCCGCCCCTCGGCGAGCGGCGTGTACGCTGTCAGGAAGGTGCCCGGCTCGCGGAGCGCCGCCAACACGTGGGACTGCGACAGGTACGGATGGTACTCCACCTGGTTGCAGGCGATCGGGGCGATCGCCGCGGCCTTCCGGAACCAGCGGGGAGGGAAGTTGCTGACGCCGAGCAGCCGGACGCGACCCCCGTCGACCTGCTCGTGCATCGCCGGCAGGGTCTCCTCGAGCGGGATGCTCGGGTTCGGCCAGTGGATCAGCCATAGGTCGATGAAGTCGGTGCCCAGACGGTGCAAACTGCCTTCCAAGCTGCGACGGACACCGTCCGGGGACAGGTCCTCCCACCACGCCTTGGTGGTGACGAACAGCTCGTTGCGATCGAGGCCCGCCTCCCGAATCCCCTGCGCGACGGCGTCCTCGTTGCCCTACACCTCGGCGGTGTCGAGATGACGATAGCCGGCCTCGATTGCCTGGCGGACCGCCTCGGTGCCTTCGCGGCCCTTCATCCGGAACGTCCCGAAGCCTAGAACCGGAACCGATACGCCGCGATAGTGGACGAACTCCATACCCATCCTCTCCTTCTCGCGTCCGCACCCCCCCACCCGCGCCCGGTACCCGCTCCCGGTGGATGGTCTCCGCGGTCGCTCTAGCCGACGACGGCGAACACCCCGCGACCGAGCAGCGCCACGATCAGGGCGATGGCCGTGGTCGTCGCGATGACCAACCCGGTTTGGGCGTTGCCCAGCTCGCGGCGGAGCACGGCGATCGTCGCCAAGCACGGGATGTAGAAGAGGACGAACAGCGTGTAGGTCATCATCTGACCGGCGGTGAGGACGGTGGCGACCTGCGCCGTGCCGAGCGCCTGGAACAGCATGACCAGCGACAGCTCCTTGCGGAACACGCCGAAGATCAACGGCACGCCGAGGGCGAGCGGAAGGCCGAGCATCCACGTGATCGGGGACACCGCCAGGTTGAGGTAGCGGTCGATCTCGGCGTACTCCAGGAGGCTCATGACCACCGTGCCGAGGACCAACAGCGGGACGGCGTAGCGGAGGAACCCCCGCAGCTGCAGCCAGACCTTGGCCACGATCACCCGCAACGAGGGCAGCTTGTAGGTGGGGATCTCCAGGATGAGGCCGGGAGTCACCCGGGGGAACAGCACCATGAGGAGCTTCCCGGCCGCAGCGATGACGACCAGGTTGATGACGTACAGCAGGAACGCCAAATGCGGCCCGAGAAAGTAACCGATCAGGCCGAAGATGATCGTCGTTCGCGCGACGCACGGGATCATCGTGGCGAGCAGCGCGGTGGCGAACCGGTCGCGCCGCGACTCGAGGATCCGGGTGGCCATCACCGCGGGCACGCTGCAGCCGTAGCCAAGGATGAACGGGATCACCGACTTGCCGTGCAAGCCGATCCGGTGCATCAGGCCGTCGGCGAGGTAGCCGGCGCGCGGAAGGTAGCCGACGTCTTCGAGCACGGCGAGCCCGACCAGGAACGGGAGGAGGTAGGGAAGGACGATTCCGATGGCGCCTCCCACCCCCTGGATCAGCCCCTGGAGGGCGAAAAACCCGACGTGATCGCGGGGAATCACGCCGGCGAGGAGGTCGACCGAGTACTCGAATCCGCTGAGCAACGGCTCCTCGACGAACGAGCCGACGGTGAACACGACATAGAACAAGCCGTAGAGGATCGCGCCGAGCAGCACCACCCCGAGGACCGGGTGCATCAGTACGCGGTCCAGTCGGTCGCGTAGCGTGCGGATCGGCGAGCCGACGGTGGCCACCGCCTCGAACAGCTCCATCGCGGCCCCGTGTCGTTCGGCGGACAGGGCCCCCTCACCGCTTCGCCCACGTCGATCGCGGATCGACTGACGGACTTCGGCCACCGTCTCCAGGATCTCCGGGCAGCCGGAACGGATCGGTTCGATGAAGAACGGATCGTTCTCCAGCAGCTTGATGGAGGTCAGTCGGGGGCCGGGGAGTTGCGATGGGCAGGTCGTGTCGCGCAACGCCTCCTCGACGGTGCCGATCGCCGTCTCGATGTCCATGCTGTACCTCGGGGACGGCGGCGGGGACTGGCGGCGAGCGACCCGGAGGGCGGCGAGCATCGCTTGGGTCACCCCCGTGCCGCGAACGGCGACCGCGGGAACCACCGGAACGCCCAGCTTCTCGGACAACGCGTCGGCGTCGATGGCGATCCCCTTCCGCCGCGCTTCGTCGTCCATGTTCAGGCACAGCACCATCGGGATCTCCAGTTCGAGCAGCTGCAAGGTGAGTTCGAGACTCCTCGACAGCAGCGACGCGTCGGCGACGTTGAGGACGGCGTCGATCGGCTCATGGAGGAGGTAGTTGCGGGTCTGGGCCTCGGCCTCGTCGAGCGAGGTCAGCGAGTAGCTGCCGGGTAGATCGATCACTTCGACCTGCTGTCCGCCGACCAGGGCCACGCTGCTGAGGTACTCGACGGTGGTGCCGGGGAGATTCGAGGTGTTGGCCTTGTAGCCGACCAGGTGGTTGAAGATCGTGCTCTTGCCGCAGTTCGGCTGGCCGACCAAAGCGACGCGAAGGGTGGGGGCGGTGCTCATTGTCGGGTGGCTTTCCGGCGACCGCGGGAGCGCTTTGTCGCCGCGCAGTCGCGGCACATGCCGATCAGCTCGAGCCGAGATCGATCGACGTGGAAGCCTTGGGATGCGGCGAGTTCGCGCAGCGGCATGGGCGAAGGAAGATCGATGATCCGACCGCACTCGGCGCACACCAGATGAAGGTGATCGTCCCGCCGCAACTCGTAGTGGGCGTGGCCCTCTCCCAGCCTGCAAGCACGGATCACGCCGAGCCGCTCCAGCAAGCCGAGCGTCCGATACACGGTGGCCAAGCCGATCCGCGGCTGCTCCTTCTGGGCCATCCGGTGAAGGGCGGTCGCATCGAGATGGGGATGGCGATCGAGAATCCGCACCAGCAGCTGGCGTTCCGGGGTCACCCGCTTGCCGGCGGCGCGAAGCCGGTCGATCGGGGTCGGTTTCACGCTCATCGGCCGCGCCTCTTCCGACCGCGATGCGCCCGTCGATTGTCCGGCGGATGCCGAGGATCTCCACTGACCCGGCCGATCGGCTCGACGACCACGTGGCGAGCGACGCCGCGTCCCAGCGCGACCCGCATCCCGTGGACCTCGACCAGCAGCGGACCGCGAAACGCTCCCCGCCCCGACAGGCGGATCGTATCGTCGACATGAATGCCGAGGTGGTTGAGGCGTTGTCGGAGGCCGCAGCCCCCCGAAAAGGAAGCCACCCGGGCCCGATCGCCCGGAGCGAGTTGGTCGAGCGTCATGCTGGATATGATAACGAGAATCATTCTCAAGACAAGCTCGGCCGGCGTTGCCTCCCATGATGAGGTGACGGTATCCTCGGGGCCCCGATGGCCGAACAGCGACTCCGCGACCTCATCGACCGGCTCCACGCCGCCTACGGTCCCCAGGGATGGTGGCCCGGCGACGGAGCGTTCGAGGTGATCGTCGGGGCGATCCTCACGCAGCGGACGGCGTGGCGTAACGCGGAGTCGGCGATCGGTGGGCTCCGTGCCGCGGGGCTGATGTCGGTGGCGGCGATGGACAGCGCACCGGTGGGGCGGGTCGCCGCGGCGATCCGTTCCGCCGGGTTCTACAACGTCAAAGCCCGGCGGCTCAAAGCGTTCGCCGCTCATGTGACGGCGGGGCACGGTGGCGTGCTGTCGCGCATGCTCGCCGCTCCGACGGGCAGGTTGCGCGACGAGCTGCTCGCGTTGCCCGGCATCGGAGAGGAGACCGCCGACGCGATCCTTGTCTACGCCGCCGGCCGGCCGAGCGCCGTCGTCGACGCGTATACCGTCCGGCTGCTCGACCGGTTGGGCTGGATGGACGGTGATCCGTCGTACGGGGCGCTACGGCAGAGGTGGCTGGATGCCCTGCCTCCGGACGCCGCCTTCCTCGGGGAGGCCCATGCCTTGATCGTCCGCCACGGGAAGGAGCATTGCCGCGTGCGCCCCATCTGCCCCGACTGTCCGATCGCCGCGATCTGTCCGGGGGCGGGCGACCAGGCGGTGCGGCGATGATCCGGTTCGATCGAGCGGCGGTTCGCGACGGCCTCGGGCGCCAGCTGCTGCTCGAGCTGCTGGAGGAAGGGCTGGCGGCGGTCGACCCGGCGCGATGCGTGGCACGGGCGGTCGGCGGGGACGGAAGCGGCCTGCGCATCGGCGGGGCGATCTACGGCACGTCGACGTCGGCGGTTCAGACGATCGCCGTGGGCAAAGCGGCCGTGCCGATGGTCGAAGGGTTGTCGGGGCGGCTGGGCAGCGCCCTCGCCGGGGGGATCGCGGTCACGCGGTACGGATACGGGGGGGCGGTCGACGGGGTCGACGTGCTCGAGGCCGGACACCCCCTTCCCGACGAGCACGGGCAGCGCGCCGCGGCCAGGGTGGGCGAGCTGGCCGACGCCGTCGGACCGGACGACCTGGTGATCTGCCTCCTCTCGGGGGGCGGATCGGCGCTGCTGGCCGCCCCGCCGGAGGAGGTGACGCTGGACGACCTGGCGGCGACCACCCGGAGGCTGCTGGCGTCGGGGGCGGCGATCGACGAGCTCAACACGGTGCGCCGCCATCTATCGACGCTGCAGGGCGGGTCGCTCGCCCGCCGTCTCCATCCCGCGACGGTCGTGACGCTCGCCCTATCCGACGTGATCGGGGACCGTCCGCAGGCGATCGCCTCCGGTCCGACGGTCGCGGATCCGACGACGTACGACGATGCCGTCGGGGTTCTCCGCCGGCATCGTCTGTGGGAACAGGTTCCCGTCTCCATACGACGCCACCTCGAGCGCGGTGCGGCCGGCGAGATCCCGGAGACCCCAAAGCCGGGCGATCCAAAGCTCGCCGGAACCGCCTTCCACCTGATCGGGAACAACCTCACCTTGCTCGCGGGGATTGCCCGGGCCGCGAACCGGCGGGGATGTCGCGTGCTGCGCGCGGTCGAGCCGCTCACGGGGGAGGCGCGAGACATCGGCCGGTCGGTGGGGAGGCGGGGCCTCGACCTGGCCGCGCGGGGTGCGCGGCGGACGGTGTGGGTGGCCGGCGGCGAGACGACGGTCACCGTTCGCGGAGACGGCCGGGGCGGGCGGAATCAGGAGCTGGCGTTGGCGGCCGCCTTGGAAATCGCCGGCCACGACGGCGTGGCGGTCGCCGCGCTCGCGTCCGACGGGACGGATGGCGTCACCGACGCCGCCGGAGCGCTGGTCGATGGCAGCACGGTCGCGCGATCGGCGGCCCGGGGATGCGATCCCGAGGCGGCGCTGGCGAACAACGACACCCACTCCTGCCTCGCCGCTTCGAACGATCTGCTGCAATGTGGCCCGACGCGGACCAACGTCGCCGATGCTTGCGTCGTATTCGTGGACGTGCGCTAGACGACGATCGTCTTCCATCGCCCCCGTCGGAACGCCCACGCGGTGATGACGGCCAGCGCCGTCCAGTACACGTATTCACCGGTCCAAGCGCCGACCAGGCCCAGGGGACTGTGCAGGCCGAGTCCATAGACGATCGGCAGGTACAGCCCCAGACATACGGCGAACTCGATCCCCATGACGAAGCGGGTGTTGCCCGCCCCCTGTAGCGCCTGGGTGAGAACGAGCGCCACCCCGGCGAACGCCTGTACGATGCCCAGGAGCATCAGCGACAGGCGCCCGACGGCGATCACGTCCGGATCCGACGTGTACAGCCGGAACACCCACGTGGGCGCCAGCAGGAAGAGCAGTCCGATCACCGCCAGCGACAGGGCGGCGAGCCGTGACGCCTCCCAGCCGAGCCGCTCGGCGCGGTCCGGCCGATCGGCCCCCAGATTCTGCCCGACCAGTGCCGACGCCGCCGTTCCCAGTCCGACAGCGACCATGATCGGGAGGTGGTAGATCGAGCGCATGACGCTCGTCGCCGCCAGCTCGTCGGTGCCGATCCGGCCGACGACGAAGAAGAAGGCGAACCAGCTCGCGTGGGACAGCCCTCCCTGGGCGAAGACGGGGAGAGACAACCGGAGGATCGGTCGTACCCAACGCAGGCGCAGCCGCCGGAAGCTGGTGCCGAGCTGCTCCCGATACCCGGGGAGGGCGGCGACGGCGGCGAGATAGGTCATCCCGGTGCCCAGCGCGATCGTCGACGCGATCGCCGCTCCCCGGATCCCCAGCGGCGGGAAGCCGGCGCGGCCGAAGATCAACAGGTAGTCGAGGACGATGTTGACGGCGGTGATCAGGATGGACGCGTGCATCTGGTGGCGGGTCCGTCCGATGCCGGCGAAGAAGCCCTGATACACCGAGCTGATCAGCATGAACCCGGTCCCGTACAGCCGGTAGTGGAGGTAGTCGGCGCCCATCGCGCGCACCGCCGGATCGGTCGACAACAGGGGGGCGACCAGTCGGGCGACCCACGGCGCCGAGATGACGAGCGGGACGCCGACGAGAAGCGCCAGGACCACGCCGTTGGCGAGCACCGCGCCGCAGGCGTCGTGCCGTCCCTCGCCGTACCGGCGGGAGGTCAGCGCCTGCACCCCGATGCGCAGCGACGAGAAGGCATAGACGATGGCGAAGAACAGCACCCCCGCGATGCCCGATGCCGCCAGCGGGGCCGGACCGAGCCGTCCGAGCATCACCGTATCGACGATGTTGAGCAGCGTGAGGGACGACATGCCGAGGACGACGGGCACCGCCAGATCGAGCACGCGACGGCTGTCGCGCCGCGACAACCGAAACGCCCCCCAACCGAGCTGCCGAAGACGGTCGCCAACGCTCATCGAGCCCTCCTATCGGATCCAGCCGCCGGATACCCGCTCCGCCGCGACGCGGCGAGGGGACGCATCGGGATCCGGGTCATCACGCGACGTCGGGGGATCCAGGGGGGATCCCCCCTCGAGGATCGGAACGGACACGCCACTGGGTGAGCACGACCCCGGTGATGGTGACCACGGTGCCGATGGCCTTGACCGCGGTCAGCGGGGCACCGAGGAGGGTCACCTCGGCGATCAGGGTGATCAGCGGCACGAGGTTGGCCGACACCGCGACGCGGGTGGCGGCGAGATGGGACAGGGCGTAGTGCATGGCCAGGAACGCCCCCGCCGAGCAGAACACGCCGAGAAACAGGATCTCCAGACCGGCGAGCAGGGAGAGCCGGCCCAGCCACGCGAAGCCGTCCGATGCCGCCAACGGTCCGAAGACGAACAGCGAGAAGAAGAACTGGTAGAACGTCAGCTGCAACGGAGTGACCCGCCGCAGCATATCCACGATCAACGTCGTGCGTGACGCGGCGCACAGCACCGCGCCCAGCACGAGGAGATCCCCGACAAGGCTGACCCCGGCCTCCTGGTGGCCGAACCCGACGATCAGGAGGATCCCGGCGTAGGCGATGAGGATCCCGGACGTCTTCCTCCAGTCGGCCGTCTCCTGGCGGCGGGCGAACGCGATCAGGTACACGGCGATGGGGATGGTGGCGATGATCACCGCGACGTGGCTCGGCTGGGTGCGGGCGACACCGAACGTCTCGAACAGGAAGTAGCCCACCGGGCTGAGCGCGGACAGGCCCACCAGGGCCAGCAGATCCCGACGGGGAAGGCGGAGAGCGCGTCGCGACAGGGCGATCGCACCGAGGAGGAGCACCGCGAGGACGAACCGCGAGAACAAGAGGGCGAACAGCGGTACGGTCTCCAGCGCGTCCTTGATGGCGAGGAACGAGAACCCCCACACGACCATCGCCGCCAGCAGGGCACCGTAGACCCGAATCGCGGTGGAAACGTTCAACGTTCCTCCTTGGATGCGGGGATGAAGCGAGATTGTCCGGCGGCGATCCGAGCAGCGCAACCGCGCACCGCCGAAGGTGCAGTATCATCGACCATCGAGCGCCGCTGCGCAGGAGAGGAGGCCATCCGATGACGCACGAAATCGCCAACGCGAAGACGCTGCGCGACCTGGAGTTCGACCGGCTCAAGGCGCTGGTCTGCGGGTACGCCTCCTCGCCGCTCGGCGAAGAGGGGATCACCGAACTCCACCCGACGACCGACCGGGCGACGATCGACCGCGCCGCGGCCGAGGTCGGTGAGGCGATCGGCTACCTCGAGCGGCACGGGCGGTTCTCGTTGGGCGGGGTGCGCGACCTCGTGCCGATGTTGGAACGGGCCAAACAGAACGCCTTCCTCGACGGCGAGGAGCACCTCGAGGTGCTGCAGACGATCGACGCGACGCTGGATGTCCGCCGGCAGCTCGTCGAGGACGAGGGCGAACGGCCGCGACTGCGCGCGATTGCGGAACGCCTGTCCGCGGGCGGGACGACGCTCCGGCGGGCGATCGTGCGGACGATCGACGAACGAGGGTCGGTACGCGACGACGCCTCGCCCGAGCTGGCGGAGCTGACGAAGCGGCAGCGGACGCTCGAGCGGCGGATCGAGGAGCGGCTACGGTCGCTGATCGACCGGAATCCGGAGTTGATCAGCGAGCCGGTGATCACCCGGCGAAGGGGGCGGCTGGTCGTACCGATCCGCAGCGGCGCGGTCGGCGCGATGCAGTTCGTCGTTCACGACCGTTCCGGCACCGGGCAAACGCTGTACGCCGAGCCCACCTCGCTGGTCGCCGACAACAACGCGGCCGCCGAACTCGCCGACGAGATTCGCGACGAGATCCGTCGGATGCTGCGCGAGCTGACCGAGGCGTTGCTGCGATCGGAGTCGGCGTTCCGGCGGGACCGCGCGGTGTTGGCCCATCTCGACTCGCTGTTCGCGCGGGCGGCGTACGCGGCCGATCGGCATTGCGCCTTCCCGTCGCTGGGGCAGCGCATCTCCCTTCGGAACGCGCGACACCCGCTGCTGCCCCCCGACCGAGTCGTTCCGGTCTCCCTCTCGCTGGGGCGTGACGCCCGGATGATGGTGATCACCGGGCCGAACACCGGCGGCAAGACGGTGACGCTGAAGACGATCGGCCTGCTGACGATGATGGTGCAGGCGGGGATTCCGATCCCGGCGTCGCCCGACAGTGAACTGGCCCTCGCCGCGCGGCTGCGCACCGACATCGGCGACGAGCAGTCGATTGCGCAGAACCTGTCGACGTTCTCCGCGCACATGAGCAATATCGTCGCCCTGCTCGCCGAGGCGGACGAAGACAGCCTCATCCTGTTGGATGAGCTCGGCGCGGGGACCGATCCGCAGGAGGGGGCGGCGCTCGGCCTCGCCGTGATCGAGGCGCTGCTGGAGAGCGAGGCGCTCGTCGGGATCTCGACGCACCTGACGCCGCTCAAGTTCTTCGCGATCCGTCATCCCGAGGTCAAGACGGCGTCGATGGAGTTCGACGTGGAATCGTTGTCGCCGACCTTCCGCGTGATCGAGGGCGTCCCCGGGCGCAGCAACGCGTTCGTCATCGCCGAACAGCTGGGGATGCCCGTGGACCGGATCGATCGTGCTCGTGGATTTCTCTCGCAGGGAGAGATCCGGGCCGAGGATATCCTCGACGAGCTCGAGCGAGAGCGGCAGGCGATGCGGCGGCACCGGGAGGCGGCGGAACGCGATCGCGCTGAGGCCCAGCGGATGAAGGCGTCGTACGAACGGAAACTCGGTGCCTTCGAGCAGGAGAAGGAAGCGGCGCTGTCGGAGCGTTTCAAGACCTTCGAGCGCTTCCTCCGCGACGGCCAGCAACGGCTCGAGGAGATCCTCGCCACGGCCAGCGCCGACGAGGCCAGGGCGTCGCGGGAAGGGCTCCGGGAGGTCACCGAACTCCGCGATGTCGCCGGGCAGCGGCGCGAGGAGGCACAGCGTGCGGCCGATCGGGATGCCCCGGCACCGGAGCGAATCGAGCCCGGAGCGTGGGTTCACGTTCGCAGCGTGGCCTCGGATGGACGGATCGTCCAGGTGGCGGGGGGGGGAAGGGTCACCGTGGACCTCGACGGCGTTCGGGTGACCACCGGCTCGGAAGACCTCGGTCCGCCAAGGGGGAGGGCGACGTCCCAGGCCCCGGCGAAGAAGAAACGGCGCCACCGCCCTCGTCCTCCGCGGGCCGGCCACGTTCCCCTTCAACTCAACGTCCGCGGGATGACCGTGAACGAGGCGCTGCGGGAGATCGACAGCTACATGGACCGGTTGCTGCGGGCCGACGTCCGGCGTGCCAGCATTCTGCACGGGAAGGGAACGGGAGCGTTGCGGGAGGCCGTCGGCGCCTACCTCGGCTCGTGCAGCTTCGTGGCGGAGCATGGGTTCGCCCCGCCGAGTCAAGGAGGCGAGGGGGTGACCGAGTTCGAGCTCGCCGGCGGGGAGAGCGAGAATTGAAACGGTCTCGCTGCTTCGCTATGCTGTTTGCGGAGGGGCCAGGGCGAGCAAGCGAGGTACCCAGGGTGAGGATCACCAAGGTCGACATCCGTCCCATGCGGAACGAAGGAAACCTGAAGGCGTTCTGCTCGGTGGTGTTCGATGGCGTGTTCGTCGTGCACAGCGTGAAGGTCATTCAGGGCAAGGAGCAGCTGTTCGTCGCCATGCCCAGCCGGGAGGGAAAGGACGGGGAGTTCCGGGACACCGCCCATCCGATCGACAACGCGTTTCGCCTCGAACTGGAGGATACGGTGCTCGAGAAATACTATCAGGTGGTCGGTGAGATGCGCCAAGCGATCGCGGCGGATCTCCCGATCGAGGATGCAACCTTCTAGGGCGTAGCCAAGCGGTAAGGCAGCGGCCTTTGGAGCCGTGATCGGAGGT
>CAZLER010000035.1:0-21102 GCA_964558595.1 uncultured Thermotogae bacterium | reverse complement strand
GCGATCCAACGGCCAAGGCCTCACCCAGGTGAGGCCCCCCTGCGAGCGCCCACAGGGCGGGGGCGGCTTGCACGAGGGCCCGCGACCAAGCAAGGACTCACGCGACGGTTGACGCCCCACCGCGTCCGCCGCCTGCGGGGCGGCGCGGATACCCGGTAAGCAGCAGATCCTCCCCCACCCACGTCGACGCCATCCGGTCCAGGCGAAGCGCATCGGCGACCCGCTCGGCCCCGGCGCCGCCAACGGCCGGAACGGCACCGCGGCCGCCGATCACAAGCGGCGCGAGGAACAGCGAAAGCTTGTCGACGAGCCCCGCTTCCAGGAATGCGGCGGCGGTCTCGCCGCCGCCCTCAATCAACACGGAGTCGATCCGCGCCTCGGCGAGCCGCTTCAGGAGTAGGGGCAGGTTGATCCTGGCTTCGCGGTCGGGAAGCCGCCACACCCGTGCGCCGCGCTGCTCCAGCCGTTGCGCGTATCCGGCATCCATGGTTGCGGTGGCAAAGATCGGCGCTGGATGGAGTTCGAACAGACGGGCATCCGAAGGGGTCTGCCCCCGGCGATCGAGGACGATCGGTACCGGGTCGGGCCCGATCACATGGCGAACGGTCAGCAACGGGTTGTCCTGCAGCACGGTCTGCACACCGACCAGCAGAGACATGAACCGTCGGCGAAGCCGATGGGCCTCGATGCGTGACGGCAACGACGAAATCCACCGAGCGTCACCGCTCTTGGTGGCGATGCGGCCGTCGACGCTGATCGCTAGTTTCAGCTGGACGAACGGACGGTGCCATCGGGCGAACGTGAAGAAGATCTCGTTCTGCTGCTCGGCTTCGGCGGCGAGCACCCCTTCCGTGACCTCGATCCCCGCGTCCCGCAGACATCGCAGCCCGCCGCCGTCGACCTGGGGATGGGGATCACGGACGGCGACCACCACACGAGCCACCTCGGAGGCGATGATCCGATCGGTGCACGGCGGCGTCTTCCCGTGATGGCAGCACGGCTCGAGGCTGACGTACAACGTCGCGCCGCGGGCAGCATCACCGGCCTCGAGGAGGGCGAACACCTCGGCATGCGGTCCGCCGAACCGGCGATGGTATCCCCGCCCGACGACCTTGCCATCTCGGACGATCACGGCACCGACCAGGGGGTTGGGGTGAACGTCACCCTCCCCAAGGGCTGCCAGTTCGAGAGCGAGCCGCATCCACGCGGCGTCCATCACCCTGCGGCGCGTCGAAGCGCCCTCGCCGCGTCCGCCGGATCCGGTGGACCGAAGATCGCCGAACCGGCGACGATGACGTCGGCGCCCGCCTCGAGGACGGAGCGTACGTTACCTATGTCGATGCCACCGTCCACTGCGATCTCTACGTCGCGTTCGCCGAGGCGGGCCCGCAGCTGGCGGATCCGGTCGATCGAGCCGGGGAGAAACGACTGGCCGCCGAAGCCGGGGTCGACGCTCATTACCAGCACCATGGAGATGGCGTCCAGATAGGGCGCGATACGATCGAGCGGGGTGCCGGGGCGAAGCGTCACCCCAGGGCGCGCCGGGATGACGCGAATCGCCTCGATCACTGCATCGGGATCGTCATCCGCTTCGACATGGAACACGATCGTATCGTCGGGGTCGACCCGGAAACGGGGTGCATACTCGAGGGGACGGTCGATCATCAGGTGAATGACCAACGGCAGCGCCAGACGTCGACGTAACGCATTGACCACCGGCGGGCCGAACGTCAAGTTGGGGACGAAATGGCCGTCCATGACGTCGCAGTGAAAGGAGTCGGCGTACGCGGCTACCCGTTCTGCGTCGTCGGCGAGACAGGAGAAGTCGGCCGATAGCAGCGACGGCGAGAGCTTCATCGTCGGCGCCCCAACGAGAGCAGGAGCACGAGTTGGAGGGCGGCCATGGCCGCAGCGGCGACGTAGGTCAGGGCGGCGGCGAACAGCACCTCCTTGACAGCGCCGATCTCCCGCTCGTTGACCACCGCCGCGCTCCGCAGTGCACCCACCGCACGGCGGCTGGCGTCGAACTCCACCGGCAAGGTGATCAACGTGAACAACACCGCAGCGGAGAAGGCAATGATGCCGGCGGTCATCAGCGGCTGGTAACGGGAGAACAGGCCGAGCAGAAACAACGGCAGCGCGAGCTGTGAACCGAAGTTGGCGATCGGGACGATGGCGGTGCGCAGGGAGAGGGGGGTGTAGGCAGTGGCGTGCTGGATCGCGTGTCCGGCCTCGTGCGCAGCCACGCCGATCGCGGCGATCGACGATGCATCGGGAGCCGACAGGCGGAGCGACTTGCGGCGGGGGTCGTAGTGATCGGATAGCCGTCCGCGGCTGCGATCGATGGAGACGTCGGTGATCGCCGCGCCGTGCAGAAGGCGCTGGGCCACCGCCGCCGCCGTGATCCGCTGGGTCGTCTCGAGCCGCGCGTAGCGCGCATAGGTCGATCGGACCTTCCACTGGGCGTACGCGGCGAACAACACCGCCGGCAGAAGGATCAACAAGCTGGGCCCGAAGAACAACGCTCCCCACACCATGTTGCTAGGTCTCCACCTTCGATGAGTCTGGATCGAGTATACGGCGGGTGCAGAAACGCCACAACCGGCGGCCGGTCTCCACCACGGTCAAGGAGAGCGCAGCCCCGATCACATCCGCGAGGAGATCCAGCGCGCTGGCGGTACGGGAGACGATGAACAGCTGGTGAAGCTCATCGGTGCCCGCGTACAGCACGGTGATCGCGAAGGCGACCCCGAAACGCCGTCCGAACGCCAGCCATGCGAGCACCGCGAACACCGCATACTCGCCGACATGAAGGCACTTATCGTACAGCGGGAACGGCATCTCGCCGGTTCCCACCGGTAGATGCGATGCGACCAACACCGCCGCCGCGTAGGCCGCCAACAAGATCTTCGCGATACGCCGCTCCGTCATCGATCGTGGCGAGAGGGCCGATAAGCCGGATTCTGTCATGGGGAGACATCCATCTATGCGGCCTACCCGAAGGCGTCGAGCGGGCCACTCTCCAGCGCCTTCCTATTCGGCCTTGCTCCGGCCAGGGTTTACCGAGCCGACTCGGTCGCCCGAGCCGCTGGTGGTCTCTTACACCACCGTTTCACCCTTGCCTGTACGGGCTTCTCCGAAGCCCGCCATCGGCGGTCTGCTTTCTGTTGCACTTTCCCGAGGTCGCCCCCGCTGAGCTTTCCTCAGTGACCTGCCCTTTGGAGTCCGGACTTTCCTCGGATCGGCCTGTTGTGGGTACTCCGATCCGCGTCTCCCTAGCCCTCTCGATTCCACGAAGAGTATACCGAATCGATTGCTTGACCGGGAGGGAACGAGCGGTGAGCCCTCCCGGCGGCGTCAACCGTGGCCGTCGAAATCGTCGATGTAGAGGATCCGCGAGCAGTGCTCGCAGGTCACGATTCCCGTCGCCCCTCGCACCCTCTCCACGGTGCTGGCGCTGAGCCTCAGCTTGCAGCCGGAACAGGTGCCGTTGTGCACGGTAGCGACCGGTTGCGACGAGCGCTGGTGGAGCGTGTCGTACTGGCCGATCAGGTAGTCGGGGATCCGCTCGCGCAGATCCGCACGCTGCCGGTCGAGTTGCTCGACGTCCTGGCGTGTGTCTTCGAGACGTCGGGAGATCTCCTCGATCTGTGCCTCATACACAGCGACCTTGGAGGCGCAGGTTGTGATGGCGTCTTCGAGGGCCTGTTTCGATTCCTCGATCGTGTCCATCAGGGTGAGCGCCTCATCCTCCATCGCGGACATCCGCCCCCGCTCGCTGGCGATCTTGGTCCCCAGGTCCTCCATCTCCTTGAAGCTGATGATCCCCGTGTCCAGTCTCTCCTGATACCGGCGGATATTGTCATCGAGTTCGTCGACCTCGAGGTTCTTCATCCGGCTCTCGTGCTCCAGCTCCGCCAGGCGTTCCCGAAGTCGATCGACCTGCGCTCGCTCGCGAGTGATCCGTTGCTCGACCTGACGTCGCTGGGCCCGGAGCCGCTCGATCTGAACGGACAGCTCGTGGTGCTGTCCATCGATCGTTTGGAGTTCGAGAAGCTGTTGGATCTCAGCGAGCACGGTTTCCTCACACCAGACCGGGATTTCCAGCACTATACGGGCCGGGGAGACCGGCTGCAAGGGAGGGTGCGCGATGCCGTGGGTTAGCCGGGCATCCCGGGCAGGTTGAGTCCCTGGGTGAGCGGACCGAGCTTCTCTTGGGCGGCTTGCTGGGCGCTGGATTGGGCTTCCTGGACAGCGGCCACGATCAAGTCGATCAGCATCTCGACATCCTCGGGGTCGACGACTTCACGTTCGATCTTCAGGTTCGTGAGTTCGCCCTGCCCGGTGACGGTGGCGGTGACCATCCCTCCCCCGGCGGAAGCGTCGATACGCATCTCCGCGATCTCCGCCTGTGCCCGCTGGACTTCCTCCTGCATGCGCTTGGCCTGCTTCATGAGGTTGCCGAATCCGCCTGCGCTTTTCACAGTTCCTCCTTTACGATCTTGCCGTCGAATACCTTGCACACCAGGCGTGCCTTCTCGTGGAGCACTTCGTGAGGCAGCGGCTTGCGAATCACGTCTTCGTCGAGCTCGACGTCCACGCGCACGTCGTCCCCGAAGTGGCGACGTACGACGCCAGCCAGGTATTGGAGATTCTCCCGTTTCTCGATGCTGTCCTTGTGGAACGTATGCTCGGGGTGGAAGGAGATTGTCAACCGTGAGGCGTCGAGACGTGGGCGCCCCTCGAGAAGGAACGCCGCGATGGCGATCCGATCCTGCTCGATTTCGCGCAGGAGCGCCTGCCACTTCCCCTTCACACCGTCGGGCAGAGGGGGCTCGGGTTCATCAGCAGGCTCCGGCTCGTTCGGGGGGGGCATCGGCGCAGCAGACGGGATCGAATCATCCGGTGCCGACTCGCTCGCAGGGGACGATCGTGACGCAACGGCCGACGCCGAAGAAGGGACCGGGGTCGGCAGCGAGGAGAGGAGCTCCAGGAGTCCGACGTCGATGCGAATCCGGCGATCGAGCGACCGGTACAGGTCAGCCTTGATCGCCAGCAGCCGCCGGGCGAGGTCGATATCGATCGCCGGCGTATCGGAGCCCTCCGCAAGCCGATCGCGTAGGATGTGGACGACGTCGGTGAGGAACGTCTCCAAGTCCTTGCCCCGATCGACCAGGCCGTCGACGGTGGCGAGAACGGTGGGACGATCGCCGGTGCGGATCGCTTCGATGAACCCCTCCTGGACGGAGCGATCGACGAGACCGAGCATGTCAAGCACCGAGGCGGCGGAGATCTCCTTCCCCTGGTAGCTCATCGCCTGTTCGAGCATAACGAGGGCGTCTCGCATTCCGCCGCGGGCTCGCTCCGCAATCAGGCGGGCGGCATCCTCGGCGACAGTGGTTCCTTCCGATGCTCCGACCTGCATCAGATGCGATGCGATGAGCGACGGGGAGATCCGGCGGAACTCGAACGCTTGGCAACGCGAGATGATCGTCCGGGGCACCTTGTACGGTTCCGTGGTGGCGAAGATGAACATCGCGTGGGCCGGCGGCTCTTCGAGGGTCTTGAGGAGCGCATTGAACGCTTCGTTCGTCAGCATGTGGACTTCATCGATGATGTACACCTTGCGGGACAGGTCCGTGGGAGCAAAACTGACCTCCTCGCGGAGTCGCCGGATGTGGTCGATGCCACGATTCGAGGCGCCATCGATCTCGACGATGTCCAGGGATCGGCCGTTGAGGATCGTGGTGCAGCGGGCACAGCGGTTGCACGGCTCGCCGTTCGCGGGTTCCAGGCAGTTGGCCGCCCGGGCGAGGATGCGGGCGATCGATGTCTTTCCGATGCCCCGTTCCCCGGCGAATAGGTACGCGTGCGCCACGCTGCCCGAGGTCACGGCGTTGCGCAGCGTGCGAACGATCCCCTCCTGATTCACCACGTCGGCGAATCGCTGTGGTCGCCAGCGACGGTAGATAGAAAGACTCTCCTGGTGGTTGGTCACGATGGTCCTCACTCCCGGGTCGGGGAGACTGGATTTGAACCAGCGACTTCCTGCTCCCAAAGCAGGCGCGCTACCAGGCTGCGCCACTCCCCGCGACGGCGTGGCCATTATAGAAGCGGCCAACAGACCGATCAATCGAGCGCGCTCACGACGTCACCGACCTTCTCCGCGATGCCCTCGAGGGCGGCGTCGCGGCCATTTCCGGGCGCCGAGGTCGATGAGGAAGAAGCCCAGTGCGGCCAACAGAAACGGGACGTGGAGGTCGAAACGCTCCATCGAGGCGGCGCCTTCGTCCACCGGGAGTGCATCGCCCGCATCGAGGACCCGACCGCCCGTCGCCCGAGCGATCCGCTCCAGGGCCGCGTGATCGGGTCCGAAGCCCCGGTATTCGGAGGGATAGGCGACGGTGAGGGGGACGATGGCGCGGCGATCCCGGTCGCGATCGAGAACCTGGGCGGCGTAGCCACCGGGCGGAGGGGCGGCCAGGGAGGCGACGTACAGCCCGGGAGCGCGTTGCACCGCGGTGACGGTCTCGCCGTCGGGGAGCAGCGTGACCTCGAGGTCGAGGAAGTTGGCGAATCCGCCGTCCGGGTCGCGGGCATCGATCAGCAGCTCGAGGGTCGGGGTGCGGGTCACGATCGAGGCACTCAGGCCGAGTTGGGAACCCACCGCCGGTTCGACGGCATCCAGGATCGCGCCGAACAGCCGGGCGAGCTCCGGCCAGGAGAGCCACGACGCCGAACCCTCGCCCCGCAGATCGGTATTGAGCACCGCGACCCTTCCCAGGCCGGCACGCCACGTGCTGACGATCGGGTCGCTGTTGGCCCACAGGTGGGTCTCCGCGGTCGGCTTGGGATAGGTGACCACGTAACCTTCGAGCGGCGGCACATCGAGCCCGAGCGATTCGAGCAGTCCACCCGCGACCTCCACCGGGCCCTCGGCGAACCGGCGGCGCGTGATCCGCTGGGTGGCCTCGATGGACACCTGCGGCAGCAGCGCGAAGTCGTCGGCTCGATACAGCGTCCCTCCCCCTGCTTCGACCAGGGCGCTCAGGAGGGGGACGTTCATGGTCCGCCCCACGCCGATCGCCGAGAGGGTGACGTCGTCGAGCTCCTCAAGACGGCGGACGAGGCCGGGGTAGTTGCGCGGCTGATCGAGGGTCTTCCCGTCGCTGATCAGGAGGAGGTGTTTGGAGGGAACCTCGATCTCGTCGAGCCGATCGAGCGCTTCGACCAGCGGGTAGTAGATGTCGGTGCCGCCGATCGCTTGGAGCGCGCGCAGCGGCTCGTAGATCTCCACGTCCTCGGCCGGCCCGATGGGGACGGTCCATGTGTGATCCAGGTTGAAGGTCAGAATCCCGACGCGCGTTGTCGGAGCGAGCAGGGCGGCGCTGGCGGCGGTCGCCTCCTTGAGGATCTCGATCTTCTGGATACCGCCGACCCGCGATCGCATGCTGGAGGAGCGATCGAGGACGTAGACCAAGGCCAGCTCCGCCTCGCGCCCCGTCTCCGGCCGGGTGTAGGACACCGGCAACAGCCGCTCGATGCCCCCGGAGGTGAGCCCCCACACCTCCTCCTCACCCTCGACGACCATCAGCCCCCCTCCCAGGCGGCGGACGAAGCCGTCGAGGGCAGCGAGTTCGTCCCCGGTGAGGGCGGCCAACGACGTTCCCGTCAGCACAAGGTGACGAACTGCGGACAACCGTTCCAGCGACGGGACGCCAGCGGTACGGGAGAAACCGAGGCCCAGGGCGTCGAGCAGGGCAGGGATCGCCGAGTTCCCCTCGCGATCGACGAGGAGGACGGGACGCCGCTCGGTAGCCGAGACCAGCAGCGAGAGCGCGTCGTTCTCAGGGATCGGGTCGTCGGCGGCCTTGACGATCGCCTGATAGGTGTGCCCCCCCGCTTCGCGGATCGTGTCGGTGAACGCATGCGGGGTCCGTCCGGCGACGAGATCGACCTCGTCGACCTGCAGCAGCTCGTCGTCGCGATAGACGGCCACGGTCGCCGCCATGGGGTGCGCCGCGGACAGCTCCAGATCGACGGAGAAGGGACGCCCGATGCCGACCTCGGACGGCCCTTCAATCGCCACCATCGCCACATCCGCGTCGACCGCTGCGCCGACGGGGACGATCGAGATCGGGATGCCAAGAGCTTGCGCTGTGTCAATGGCGATCATGGCCTCATCGGTGAAGCGGCCGTCGCTGATGAGGACGAGCTGATGGCCCTCCCCGACGGGCAGCACCGACACCGCCAGATCGAAGGCTGCGGCCAGGTTCGTCGCATCGCTGCCGGGGGGAAGTTCGACCACCGATCCGATGGTTCCGAGGGGGGCAACCAGCGCCGGCGTGTCGGAAAACGCGATGGCACCGAACGTCGTATCGGGATGCCCTTGGACGATCCGATCGAGGATCCCCGCGATGGCCTGATCGGGAACGGTGCGGGTGACGCTGGACGAACGATCGACGAGAAGGACTGCGTGCCGCTGAAGCTGCGACCGCATGATCTGCGGTCCGGCCACGGCGACGAGTAGCAGGAGGAGGGGGGCGGCACGGAACAAGAGCCGGACCCCTTGGCGCCGAACCGCATAGGCAACGAGCAGCACGATCGGAACCGCCGCCAGGAAGGCGAGGGGGGTCGCCCAGGTGATCATCGCACCCTCCGAGAGGCCCCACTGCGAAGGACGTAGAGGTAGAGTTCGACCGCCAGCAGAACGATGGTCAACGCGGCGGCGATCGGCCATAGCGGGTTCTGGCGGAGCGCTTGCGGTGCCCACGCCCCAGGACGGTTGGCGCTCGGACCGGCGGGAGAGGGGGGGCGTGACTCCCCATGCGGGACGTTGACGGCGAGCGCGAACGCGCCTCGATCGGTGAACACCGTGTGGAAGCCGGGCATGTCGGGACGAAACGTCGCGGCGGTGAGCGGGAGCAGGATTGGGCGGTCGCTGGGATCGAACAACGATGCGATAACACCGAGTCCGCCGACCGACACCGGCTCGCCGACCTCGGCGGCGCGGTAGGCAAGCGCTGGAGACGGATCGGCCACGCGCGCGACGATGTTGCGGATCAGCAGTGGGAAGTCGACGGTCACCGGGAGGTTGGTCTGCAGCAGATCGGGCGGAATGGCGACGTAGGCGGCCGCCGCGTCTTCCCATACGGCCAGCAGCGGAAGATCCCCCACAACGAGTAGCAGCTCGGCCGAAGGTGGCAGGGATGCGCGAGGCGTTCGGCGGATCCGCAGATCGTCCGCATCGACCCCCGCGAGCAGCGGATGGTCATGTCGCACGGCGCGGACCTCGCCGACCGGTTCTTCTTCCGCTCCCAGGGCCAGTTGCCCGGGAATCTCGCCGTGGACCACCAGGACCGTGCCGGCGATCGATGGGGGCACGACGCCGGCGTAGACGACCGTCAGGTCGGCGTCTTCCCCGCTGTCAACGAGGAGAACCGGGGCGACCGAGCGGAGGGCGGCCAGCAGATAGCGGTTGTCGGAACCGATCCAGCGAACGCGGAGATCGATCGATCGTTCCAGGGAGAAGTAGCGCCGGTTGTCCGCGGGGAAACCGTCGGACGGCTCGAGTATGGCGGTGAACAGACTGCCGGTCGAGTTGGGAAACGGGATGACGAACCGCTGCTCCGCTCCCGGGGGCAGCAGGAGCGACAGCGTCGTCTGATCGCGGCGGTCATCGATCCGCACCACGGCGTCGTGAGGCACCTCGTCACCGTTGATCACCGTCACCAATGCGGTGACCCCCCGGCCCGACGGATTCTGCCGCACCGAGAACCCGGTCACGGCCAGATTGCCCGTGCCGCCGACCATCTCGGTCTCCATCCCCGCCGGCGCATCGGGCAGCGAGTGATCGGATAGCCACACCACCCGGTCGAGGGGTCCCTGCGCCTCGAGACTGGCCAGCAGCACGTCCAGCGTGGCGGCGGTCCCGTCGGCATACCATGTCGGTTCGGACCCGGCGAGTCGCCCTACGGCGTCGGGCCGGGGAAGGTCGGGACCGGCGAGGATGCGAGGGCGGGCCGACAGCTGGACAACGGCGAGCTGCGCGGCCGGGTGACGGTCGATGATCGAGGTGGCCCGGTCGACAGCACGCTCGTAGCGGCTGCGACCGTTCTCGTCGACGGAGCGCATACTGGCGCTCCCGTCGATCACGACGGCCAAGCCGGCGGCCGAGCGGACGGTCGTCTCCCACATCGGCTGCGCCAGGGCCGCCACCAGCGCGAGGAGAGCAGCCAGCTGAAGCCACAACAGCAGATCGAATCGTCGGAGGAGCCTGGCGGCGCGGGTATGGGGGTCCGTCGGGAGCCCTTCCCACAGCCTGACCGCCGACACGAGGTGCGGCTGCGCTCGGGCGCGCAGGAGGTGAAGCAGCACGATGAGAAACGACACGAGCAGCAGGGCGAACGCCGCCGGCCGCAGCCACATCATTGCAGAACCCCCGCCCGCCGGAGCTTCTCGTGCAGGAACCGCTCGATCGGCAGATCGGTTGTCGCCTCCACGTAGGGGATGCCCTGTTCGACCGCCAGCTCACGCAGGCCGTGCCGGTTGCGATCGATCCGCTGCTCGTAGGCGCGGAGCGTCGCCTGACCGACGTTCAGCGTCACGGCCCGAGACGACTCGACGTCGACCAGGCGGGTGGCCCCTCGCAGCTGGGGTCGCAGGTCCGCCGGATCGAACACGCGAAGCAGCACCACCTCGTCCCGGCGGTGGGCGAGCCGCGCCAGGACCGGCCCCAGGTCTTCGTCGGTGAGGAAGTCGCTGATCAGGACGGTCACGCCGCCTTCCCGCGTCTGTAGGAGGTACTCTGCCACGGTGCGATGGAACGAGGTCGCCCCGGCGGGCTCGATGCCGCTGAGCAGCCGGAGGATCCTCCCCATCTGACCCATGCCGTGACGCGCCGGAACGCTGGGGAGCAGTCGGTCGGCATGCGGGAAGACGCCGACACGGTCGAGGCCGCGCAGCCCGAGGTACGCGAGCGAAGCAGCGAGTTGGATGGCGTACTGGCCCTTGGGAGGGTTGCCCAACGCCATCGATGCGCTGAGGTCGACGAGGAGGCGGATCGGGACTGCCGTTTCGTGGACGTAGGTCTTGACGAGGACGCGGTCGAGCCTCCCGACGACGTTCCAGTCGATGGCACGGAAGTCGTCGCCTGGCGTGTAGGCACGGTAGTCGGCGAATTCGAGGCTGACTCCGGCCCTCGGAGAGGAATGGGCGCCCGATAGGCGGCCGCGACGGCGGCCGTTGACGATGAACCGCAGATTGGCCAGACGGCGCAGGAACCCTTCCTCGATGCCCGGTGTCATCGCGTGGTCAGGGGAACGTGGGCCCAGATGTCGGCGAGCAGCTCCTCGATCGACACGCCCTCGGCCTCACCGCGGAAGTTGAGCACCAGACGGTGGACGAGGGCGGGACCGAACAGCGCTTCGATGTCGGCGCGGCGGACGTTCACCTCGCCAGCCAGGAAGGCATGCGCCTTGGCGCCCTGGATCATCGCCAGCGCGGCGCGGGGGCTGGCGCCATACTCGACGTACTCACGGACCCGCACCGGCGCGTGTTCGCTGGTCGGATGGGTCGCCAGCAGGAGACGGGCGACGTAGTCGCGCAGCCCCGACGCGATCGGGAGGGCGCGCACCACGTCGCGCGCGGCGAGAATGTCCTCGGCCCTCGCTGCGGGATCCGGGAGGCGGATCCCCTCGCCCTCGGTATTGCGGACGGTGATGTCGATCAGCTGGTCGAGCGTCGGATAGCGGACGTTCGCCTGGAGGAGGAACCGGTCGAGCTGCGCCTCGGGCAACGGGTACGTTCCCTCCATCTCGATCGGATTCTGCGTCGCGAGCACGATGTAGGGTTCCTCGAGCCGATAGGTGTGAGAGCCCACCGTGACCGTTCTCTCCTCCATGGCCTCCAGCAGCGCGGACTGCGTCTTCGGCGTGGCCCGGTTGATCTCGTCGGCGAGCACGACGTGGGCGAACACCGGACCGCGAGAGAAGCGGAACTCGCGACGCCCCGACTCCTCGCTGATGATGTTCGTACCGATGATGTCGGCGGGCATCAGGTCGGGGGTGAACTGAATGCGCGAGAAGTCCAGCCCCAACGCCGCTGCCAGGGTCTTGACGAGGAGCGTCTTACCGAGGCCGGGAACGCCTTCCAGGAGGACGTTGCCGTGACAAAGCAGTGCGATCAACGCCGCCCGGATCACCTCGTCGTGGCCGACGATGACGGCCTCGATCGCCGCTCGCAGCCGTCCGAACACCATCTGTGCGCTCTGGAGCTTCTCCTCTGTGATCATACGTCTCCTTCCGTGATCGCGTCGAAGTAGGCGCGCACGATGTCGATGGCGCCCTCCGGAATCCCTCGCGGTCGCAGGATGGCATCAATCCGGTCGTAGCGGATCGCCAAGACGTGCTCGCCGTCGTTACTCTCGGCGGGAGCGGCGCGATCGACCGGGACGCCCTCGGTGAGAAATGCGTCCCCAAACGCCCCTTCCGAACCGAAGGCGGCGGGGTCGCGCTCTCGAACGAAGCCCGGCTCTTCTCCGCGATCCGCGACCGCGCCCGGCGCCCCCGTGGTTCCCCCGGTCGGGTCGGGGCTCTCGTTGCCGTTCTCACCGGGCGCGCTGGGCTCGCCGCGCCCGTCCATGTCGGTCGTGGGGCCGGCGTCGGCGGGGCGACCCGCGGTCCGGTCCCCGTGTCCGGGCGGCGGGCCCGCCTCCGCCCCGTCCTCCCCAGGCCACGTCTCGAGACCCTCCTCGTCCGATCGCTCACCGGGCGCGATCGCCGTGGTCCGAGGCGAAGATGGACGACCGTCCTCGCCGGAGTCCCGGTCTTCGTCGTCGCCGAGGAGCTGCTCGAGGAGCTGCTCGACCCGCTGGCGTCCATCACCGGATGGCGGGCGCTCGGACCATTCGCGCACCGCCTCGCTGACCTCGGGTGCGATCCCACCGCGTGCCAGATGCTCCTCGAGCGCCTGCCGCTCTTCGTCCGTGAGCCGGGAATCGCCGTCATCCTCCATCCGTTGACGGATCCGTTCGAGCCATTCACCGAGCCCCCGCGCCGCCTCCTGCTGGCGTCGAGCCAGCTCATCGAGGTCGTGGGCGGAGTCGCCGAAGGCCGCACCGGTCGGTGACCGGGCCGCGGTGTTCCCGAGGTCGTCAGCGAGCGATGGACCATCGGGCGACGCTTCCCCGGACGCGGGGGACACCGGCTCGTCGAGCGCCGGTTCGTCGCCGGCCGTCAGTGGCGGGGGCGACGCCCGATCGGCGGGCTCGGTGCGCTGGGGCCGGCCCGAGGCGGGCGCCGGGGGGACCGATGCCGCTCGATCGACGTTGTCGAGCAGGGAGGCGGACGACGGGAGCGGCGGGAGGGCGGCGAGAACCAACGTAGCGGCAAGGCAGGCGACGGCGGCCGAGGCGACGGCGACCGACTGCACCCCGAGAGGAAGCGCCCCTCTCCACCCGACCAGCGATGGGAGAAGCTCCCGCTCGAGGCGGCGTCGGAAGACCGAATCGCCGCCGCGGCGGCGCAACTCGTACAAGGAGCTGAGGCGGGCGTCCAATCCGAGACGCTCGTCGATGCGTAGAAGCAGCGTGTCGAGCCGGGCTCGACGCGTTCGCCCTACGACGTACGCGATCGCCGCGGCGGCCAGGGTGAGGCCCACCAGGGCGCCTTGGACCAGGAGAGGGAGACCGATTCCGGTCCACCGGAGGACCACCGCCGCGACGAGCGTCAGCGCGGCAGTGGATGCGGCGACGATCACCGCGGTACGGGCGCCGCGAAGGCGGCGGGCACGCCGCTCGATCGCGCCGAGCAGGAACGAGTAGTCAGACACCATGTCGCCTCCTTCGCAGCGGGGCGATGGCCAGCTGTGCAGCGACGACGCTTCCGACGAATCCGAACGCCACCACGAGATCGGCAGCGGAACCGAGGCGCAGGATGCTGGCGGTCGCCCCGATCGGGCTGAGGCGGGCCACCCAGTCGGGGATAGCTGCGGAGGCGCCGAGAAGCCAGGGCGCGAGGAACAGCACGATGAATGCGGCGTAGCGGACGAAGAACGGTCGGGCTCGGGGAGCGGCGGGCGCACGATCCACCCGGAACGCGAGGAAGGAGGTCAGCAAGGTGACAAGGAACGCGTAGATCGCGAGGAGGAGGAGCGCGATCCCGTGACCGGGTGGCAGGAGCATCCGAGCGAACACGAGCAGCGGCACGGTAAGGAGCTGGTCGAACGCCGCATGAAGCGCCAAGAACGGCATCGGGTTGCGGCGAAGCGGCGGCTCAGCTGCCGCCACGGCACCGCGTGATAGCCCCGCCAACGCGGTGACGAGGACGTACACGAAGAAGAACAGCTGGGGAGAGATGCGCCACGGGGTGTTGAGCAAGTCGGCGACGCGGACAGCCGGGGGGATCGACAGCACCAGCGCCGCCCCGCACGCCACGAGCAGGCCGTAGGATCGCTGGACGGCCTGTGCGGCGAACACGGAAGCCTTCCTATTCATGGACCGTCCCCCTCGCGGCGTGGAGTTCGATATGTCTCACTTTTGCCGCCTCCGCGCCGGCAGCATCGGTTCGCGCGGATCGGCCCACGAACCATACGCCCTCTCCCAGTGGTAGCCAAGCGGACAGCCATTGCAGCTCATCGCCCTCGGCAGCCTCGATCAGGTGGTCCCATCGCTCGACATCCCCGGGAACCGACCGACTGGTGCCAGTGGGCACGGGGGCGAGCCTGTGGCCGTACCCGTCGATGAAGAACCATCCCTCGTCGAGCGGAGGATCGAGCCGATGGGTCAGGGTGAGCGTGTCGGCGCGGCGGTCGTAGCTGACCTCGAGCGTCCCGTTCGGCACACCATATCCGGTGAACGCCTTGGGCACGCCCCGGGGCGTACGGCCGACCGACAGCTGCCGCTCGTAGCGATGGTCGTAGAAGGCGGGGGCCGAACGGGCCGGTGGGAGGTCGGCGAGCAACGGGTCGGCGACGCCCCCTGTCTCCGCTTGGCGCGGGATCGCCTCACCCGCCCACGTCCAGCGGAAGGTGGCCTCCGTCTCGACGGGGACGAAAGCGAACGCTTCGACTTGCATACCGAACCTCGTATGAAGCGTGAAGGACGTCTTATAGCCATATATCGGCGTAAGAGCTTGGCTTGGTTTAGCGTATAGACCGGACCAAACCGTCAACCCTCCAACCAGGGCTATGGTCATCGCGATGCCGAGGCGGGCCCGCCGTCGGCCCACCGCCGCGCTGAGGCCCAACCCGACGACCGAGGCTCCCCACACCCACACAGCGGCGGGGTAGCCGGGACGAGCGAGCGAGAGCCCGCCGAGCGCCGTCTCGGCCTGTCCCACCAGCGCCAGACGGCGACGTGCCGGGATCGACCCGATGATCGACGTCACCTCCTCCTTGGTGAGTGCGGCGGAGGACACGGTGACCAGGACCACCCGGCCGGCACCGTAGCCTCCCACGACCAGCAATGGGCGATCCCCTCGGCGGAGCCTCGTTGTCGCCCCCGGTTTGAGCGCTCCCCCCAGCAGCCGCTCGCCAGCGGCCGTCGACGTGAGGACCGGCTCGACCATCGGCAACAGCTCCCGCACGGCTGCCGTATCCAGTCGGAAGAAGTCGGTGCCGGTTGACAGCACCAGCGTACCTCCCGACGTCACCCAGCGGGCAACCGCCGGCCACCGGTCGGGGGGCGGGGGGGTCGCGATCCACAACCACGCCGTCGGATCGTAGGCCCACCAGTCCGTGGGGAGGACGGCGGTGGACACCGCCGACAGGGAACGGGGCAGGTGGGGAACGCTCCCGTAGACGAGGGGAAACCCGAGCTGGTGCTGCGTCAAGCCGAGGTCGACCACCGCCGAAGCGATCGGGTCTCCCCCGGCATCGAGCAGCGTGACGGTGACCGGGTGGAGCACGTCGTAGATCGGGACGGCGCTCTCCAGCGTCCCCTCGCGAGGGACCGGCCGATCCAGCACGTGGACGACCGTTCCGGTGCCCCGCCACGGCGTTCCCAGCGATTGGCGCACCTCGATCGACCCGCCGGCTGGGGCGTTCCAGAGTCGGATACGAAGGGGGGCATAGCGGCCAGCTACGACATGGCCGGCGAATCCGACCTCCGCCTCCATCGCAGGGGGTGCGCCCGCAAGGGGCCATGCTAAGGTCAGGAGGATCGATAGCTGCAGCAGCCACAGGACGCTCGTCCGGCCGCTGCCGGATCGCCGTGTGCTCATCGGCCTACTCTAGCGTTGAGATGTCAAGAAATTGAGGAGGGCACGCCGAACGGTCGCCCGGGATATCGGGTGGCGATCACTGGGGCAGCCGCTCCACCGCGAGAACAGCGTCCTCGCTGAGGACATCGGCGTAGATCTGGGTGGTCTGGATCGAGCGATGCCCGAGTTGCTTCTGGACCAACCGCAGGTTGAAGTCGGAGGCTCGATACAGCAGCGACGCGTAGGTGTGACGGCACGAGTGGATCGAGAACCGGCGGGGAATGCCGACTGCATCGGCGTGCTTGCGGAAGATCCTGTACACCGCGCTCCGCGTCAACGGTCCGCCGCGTGACGACACGAACAACGGCGCGCGGATCGCCGTCGACTGGCCGACAGCCGTCTTCCATTCGATGAATGCCTCGAGATGGTTGCGTAGGGCGGAGCCGATACGAACCCCCCGTTTCTTGTGCCCCTTGCCGTCGCGGACGATCAGCGACGCATGGGCCCGATCGAGGATGGCGTCGCGCAGCTGGAGGGCGCAGATCTCCGAGACGCGAAGCCCGGCATCGAGGGCGACGTGGAGGATCGCCCAATCGCGGACCGGGTCGGCGCGCCGGTCGCGGACCGGATCGGCGCTGTTACGTTGGCAGTAGGTCTTGAGCGCCTGGACCTGGTCGGGGGAGAGGAAGTCCTCGTGGGTGATCTCCAGCGGCATCGTGTCGCCTCCTTGTGGTGGGGAAAGGGTAGCGAGGCCGGGTGGCGGCTGCCGGGACAGGTTTCGCAACAAAAGGGTACTTTTGTTGCGTCATCCGGTGGAAGCGCCTAGAAGAACCAAGAGCAGGGGGTTTACGAAACCGAGGGGTTTTCCACCCGTTCGGGAGGGGTGCCGACGGCCCCGACCGGAGGCTCGGTCGAGCCGTCTGGGGGCGTTTACGCCCCCTCTCAGTCGATCGCGTAGCGCTGGAGGATCTTCTTCTCCTCGCCGACGACGTTTCCTTCGACCTCGACGTACGGCGACAGCGACGAATGGAGGAGCTTCTCGCGCAGGAGGCTATCCAGCTGGTAGATGCCGGCCGAGTTGGACATCTCGATCGCGATGCGGATCGGGCGCTCGGTGCCCCGCTCGAGGCGCACCTTCTTGATGGCCATCGCCGACACCGAGTGGATCGTCGGACCACCGACCTCGAACGGGATGCGCGCCCGGCCGGACTCCATGTCGAGGGCGTCGGCGACCTTGACGACCCCCGCCTCGAGGGTAAGCGTTGGGATCTCCCGCTGGTGGGCGTAGATCGCGTGGAGGACCTCACCCTTGACCACGGTGAGGGTGCGCGGGTCATAGATGGGAGCGAGGAGCTCGTCGATCAGCGGGGCGGCCAGGACGAGCGACATCAGCTCGTGTTCTTCCCGGTGGATTACGTGTCCGACATCGTGGAGCGCGGAAGCCAGAACCACGATGAGTTCGGCGTCAGCGCCCTCGAGGTGGTGATCGGAGACCGCGTTGGGCGTGATGCCCGCCTCCACGAGCAGGCGGAGCAGCTTGAGGCCGATGTTGGTGATGATGCGAATGTGGACGGGACCATGATCGTTGATCCCCAGGCGGTCGATCGCCGTGATGTTGGACGCTGCCCAATAGGCGTCGAGCTGCGGCGATGCATCGATCCGGTCCACGAGGAGACGAAGGCGCTCGTTCTGCAGGCACGGGACGTTAAGCGCCATCGAGATCCTCCCGGAGGCGCGACCACCACGGCTCGGAGGGAGCAGCCGGCCCTCCAGCGGTGTCGATCCGGTGCTCGAGGAGAGCGATCCGGCGGCGGAGGGCGGCGAGCTCGTCGAGCACGGTCCGGAGCTGGGAGCTGGAATGATCCGGTAGGGTGTCGTTTGGTGCTAAACGCGATGAAACACGTCTCACCTCACCGTCGTGACGATGGGCTTTTGCTCGTACTACACTACTCGCTTCGCTCATGGTCAGTCCACTTTCATGCAGATCCTGCAATCCCCGCAGCAGCTCGGCGCCGGCATCCGTGAGCAGGATTTGGTTGTTGGGGCCCCGGCGGATGTGCGCGATCAGCAGGTCCTTGATCGCCTCCATCCGATTGCGAACTTGGTTGGCGCTGGACAGACCCAGCGTCTGTCGCAGACTGCTGATCGTGTGCATGCTCCTCCTGCGGAGAAGATACCCGACCGGCTCCACGGGGGACAACCGTCGATTGTTCGACTCCGATCGATCGGATAGCCTAGCCGCACCATGCCGATCCGACGGTTAACGGAGCCGCTCACGCTGAAGATCGCTGCTGGAGAGGTGATCGATCGCCCGGCCTCTGTCGTCAAGGAGTTGGTGGAGAACGCGATCGACGCCGAAAGTGAGACCATCCACGTCGAGCTCCACGAGGGAGGCACGTCGGCCATCGTCGTGCGCGACGACGGGATGGGGATGGACGCGGACGACTTGCGACTTGCGGTCGAGCGGTACGCGACCAGCAAGATCGAGACGGAGAGCGATTTGATGGCGATCGAGACGCTTGGCTTTCGCGGGGAGGCGCTCGCCAGCGTCGCAGCCGTTTCCCATACCCGGCTCACCTCGCAGCCTCGCGACGACGGCGAGGCTCATGTCATCGAAGTGAGCGGCGGCCGGATCGGGAAGCCCCATCCGACGGCACGGCCGCCGGGCACCACGGTGGAAGTCCGGGATTTGTTCTACAACGTCCCCGCGCGAGCCCGGTTTCTCGGCGCCCCGCGCACCGAGTTCATGCATGCCCATCGCGTGGTCCACCGGTCGGCCCTGCTTTCCCCGGCGATCGGCTGGAGGCTTGTCCATGATGGCCGCGAGGTATTCGCCGCCCCCCCGGTGGGGAAACTGCTCGATCGCCTCGCTCAGATCTACGGGGCAACGATCGCGGAGGGTCTGATCCCGGTGACGGCAGAACGGGGGGGGGTGCTCGTGGGAGGCTACATCAGCCGCCCCGACGTGAGACGGGGTAACCGCCGTGACCAGAGCTTCATCGTCAACGGCCGCTTCGTCACCGACCGCGGACTGTCGTTCGTGCTCGCCGGTGCCTATCGCGGACTCCTTCGCCCGGGGAGCTACCCGATCGCCGTATTGCGGATCGACCTGCCGCACGACCGGGTCGACGTCAATGTGCACCCACGCAAGGAAGAGGTTCGATTCGCCGAGGGCCGCCACGTTCAGGACACGCTGGCCTCGGCGCTCCAGAAGGCCCTCTCCGGGGGGCATGCGGTGGCCCCGTGGCCGGCAGCGAAGCGTCCAGGTGCCACCGGCGCAACGGCGGAAGCTTCTCCGGTGTACGGGGGGCGCACCGAAGCGCTCTCCTTTGATGTACCGCGGGAGATTCGGCTCTCCTCGCAGCAGCGTGAAGCGGAAAAAGTGAGGGTCGCCGGAGACCGGCGGGTGATCGGGCAGCTTCACGCGACGTACCTTCTGGTTGAGACCTGCGACGGGCTGGAGATCGTTGACCAACACATCGCCCACGAGCGCGTCCTCTACGAGCGGCTGCGCGCGGAATGGGGCGCCGATGGCGTGGCACGACAGCTGTTTTTGATCCCGGCTCGCGTCGAGCTATCGTTCGAAGCTGCCGGAGTTGTCGCCGCCCACCAAGAGGCGCTGCAACGCGTCGGCATCCTTGTCGATGCGTTTGGCGGGGGCACATTCCTCATCCGCGAGTATCCGCGTACCCTGGCCGATGAACAGACGAAACGGGGGTTCCAGGAGGTGATCGAGGCCCTAGTGGATGCGCTGGAGACAGAGCACGGCGTGGCGGACGCGCTGTACGATCGACTGCTCAGTGCGCTCGCGTGCGGCGCGGCCATCAAGGCCGGCGAGTCGATACCGCTGGCCGAGGCCCAGGTGCTGGTCGAGCGGCTCACGGCGCTGGAGAACCCCAACTTCTGCCCGCATGGTAGGCCGATCATCTACCCACTGTCTCGAGGCGAACTCGATCGGCGTTTCCGCCGAGGCTAGCCCGGCACGGCGACGCGGAGTGCTTGTGGGAGGACGGATACGGTGAACTCGCCGCTTGGCAGCCGATAGGGCTCTCCGTCGATATGCGCAATCAGCTTGCTGGGAGAGGCGATGGTCGCCGTGGTCACCTGCCGGTAGTGCACCTTACGCCATCCGAGGTGAGCGCCCGCCCGCACACGGGGCAGCCGGAGGAGCCGCTCCCATCGCGTATAGTCCTCGATCGCGTACACGTCGATGCGGCTGTCGTAGACGTCGGCGCGGGGTGCCATCAGGAAGCCGCCACCGGCGTACCTCCCGTTCGCTACCCCAACGGACAGGCAGCTTTGCTCGTATCGCCCCTCGTCGGTGTCGATAGAGACCAGAAACGCTTTGAACCGAAACGCCTCCCGAATCGCCGCCGCCAGGTAGGCGGGCGCGCCGGTGAGACGGCGCATATCGAGCACGTCGCGAGCGACCTGGGCATCGATTCCGATACCCAATCCGTTGACGAAGCAGCGATCGTCGGCCACCCTCCCCAGATCCATCGTCCGTTCGTGTTGACTGGTGAGGGCGTCGAGCGCTCGGAACGGATCGGAGGGGACGGCGAGCATACGGACGAAGTCGTTCCCGTTGCCGGCGGGGATCACGGCCAACACCGCGTCCTTGCCGAGCATCCCGTTGGCCACTTCGTTGACGGTCCCGTCGCCGCCCATGGCCACGATCCGTTGGAAGCCGGCGTCGATCCCCCACTTGGCGACGTCGGTCGCCTCCAGCGGCTCGTTGGTGTAGTGCAACTCGTAGTCGAGGCGACGCCGATCGAGCTCGGCCTTGATCCTGGGGAACAACGCCTTGCAACGGCCGTGTCCGGCTATCAGGTTGACGATCAAGAACAGCCCCGCCCCGCCGCTCATGGCAGGATGCTACAGAACCCAGCAAACGGAAGTCAAG
>CAZLER010000034.1:3374-22822 GCA_964558595.1 uncultured Thermotogae bacterium | reverse complement strand
CTAGCGGTTCACCTCGGTCTTTCTATCCTCTCGCCCCGAGCCGTGCTATGCTGTGACGTATGTCATCACGTGAGGGGATCCAGATGCGAGAGCTGCTACGAGGAGTTCAGTTGTTCTGCGAACTCGACAACGACGCGCTCACGGCCTTGGAATCGGCGGTAGAGAAGTCTGCCTTCGTCGCGGGCGACGATCTGTGCTGCGAGGGAGAGCCCGGCGACCGGATGTTCATCATCGCTTCGGGTGAAGTGGCGGTGCTCAAGGCGGTCGAGGGGGAGGAGCCGATCGAGGTGACGGTGCTTCGCGACGGCGACGTGGCCGGTGAGATGGGGTTGTTCGGTCGCGACACGCGGACCGCGACGCTACGGGCTCGCACCGATTGCACGGTGTGGACGCTCGACTACGACGTGTTCGGACGGCTGCTCGAGACGAAGCCGTGTGTCGCGCGCGGGTTGCTGTCCACCCTGTCCGGCCACCTGGCCCGGGAGACATCGACCGTGGCCCGGCTGCTCGCCAGGGACACCGAGCGCGGCATGCGGGTGGCGTTCTTCCACGCCAGCCCGTACCGCAACGAGCTCTACCGGCGCAAGAACCGGTACGGCTTCGCGATGCACTTTTTCACCCCGCGCCTCGAACTGGACACTGTCCCGCTGGCGACAGGGTTTCCGGCGATCGTCATCAGCGCGAACGACTGCGCCGACGAAGGCGTCATCCGCGCGTTGAGCGCGCTGGGCGTCGAGATGATCGCCTTACGCTGCACCGGGCACAACAACGTCGACTTGGCGGCATGCCAGCGGTTCGGGATCAGCGTGGCCAGGGTGCCGGCGTACTCACCGCACGCGGTCGCCGAGCACGCCGTGGCGTTGATGATGGCCCTGAACCGCAAGACGCATCGCGCCCATGTCCGCGTGCGCGACGGCAACTTCTCCCTCCAAGGGTTGGTGGGGTTCGATATGCATGGCCGTACGGCGGGGGTCATCGGCACCGGCAAGATCGGCGTCTGCACCCTGAGCATCCTCCACGGCTTCGGCTGTCGGTTGCTCGCCCACAGTCGCACCCCCAAACCGGAGCTGACCGATCGCTTCGGGGCGGCGTTCGTCGGTCTGGACGAGCTGTTGGCGACGTCGGACGTGATCAGCCTCCACGCTCCGCTCACACCGGAGACCCGCCATCTGATCGATGCCGCGGCAATCGAGAAGATGAAGCCCGGCGTGATGCTGATCAACACCGCCCGCGGCGGGCTGGTCGACACGGAAGCGCTGATCGACGGGCTCAAATCGGGGCGGATCGGCTACGCCGGCCTCGACGTCTACGAGGAGGAGGCGACGTCATTCTACAAGGACCTGTCCGATCGCGGGATCTCCGATGACGTGCTCGCCCGCCTGACGACGTTCGGCAACGTGATGATCACCGGTCACCAGGGGTCGCTGACCGACGTGGCGCAGGCAAATCTGGCCGACACGACAATCGAGAACCTCCACGAGTATGAACTCGGCAAGCGAGGCAGCGAGCTGACCTACGGTGTCGCTCCCTGATCCCGGCGCGCATCCGTACCCCGGGCGGCTGCCTCAGAAGAAGATCAGCAGCCCTACCGACGGCCACGGCACGCCCACGGTGTCCAACGTGCCACCGAGGTCGAAATAGACCAGCCGTCCCAGCCGCAGCAGTACCCCGCCGCCGATATGGGGAATGATGAACATATCGGTGCCCAGCTGGGCATAGGGCAGTAGAAGCGGGGTCGCCGCGGCCTGCGTCTGTTCGAGCAGGGTGTCCCTGTCACCGACCCCGTCGTCGATCAATCCCCGGGCGATCCGCTCCACGCGGCGCACCGACGGTGGGAAGTACAGTCGCCCCACCGCCCCGAGGAGGATCCCGTTGACGCCGACAGTGAACCGCGGCAGCCCAAACCCGTTCTTCATCGAGAAGCCAAGCTGGAGACCGGAATCGATCCCCAAAGTGAACGAACCCGACCGATCCTCGTACGCCTCGATCACGGCGGCGACGCCGGCCGGCTCCCCCACCGGCGGCGGCACCGGTTGCAGGCTGGTCGGCTCGGCGGCCGACGGTTTCACCGGCTCGAACCGCATCTCGACGATACTGTCCACGCTGAGCGACTGGACATCACCGCCTTCGGTACGCAGCCCAAACACGTCGCTGATTCCACCCATCGTTCCCACGATGATGTTGCCGTCGAACGTCTCGACAGTCACCTTCCGTTCCTCGCCGAAGCGGACGTGCTTCATGTTCGCCCTCTGGACCGTGAACACGTCGCCGGTCTCCGACGTAACGCTCACCGCCGCCGGAAGTCCCGACTCGATCTCTCCGCTCAACACCGATCCGCCGGCGGTGACAACGGTCGCCGTTCCGTACGCGGTCAGCCCCCACGCGACCATCACCAGAACCATGGTCAACCCGATCGCTCGTCTGTTCATCACGCCCTCCTCCCTGGATATCAACCCTCAGCCGTGTCGACATCGTACCGGAAGAAGCCGCGCGGAGGTAGCGGAGGAACGCCGCGCACCGCACCGGATTGCCGAGGATGTCCGTTTCGCCGCAGGTCAGCAGCCCCGAGACGCCGACACCGGAGACCGGCCATCCCCGGTCGTCTGTTTCTGCCCGGAGACCACGTGCTCCTGGCGATTCCGCATCAGCTCGAATGCCCGTTTCTCGAGGATCCGGATCATGCGCATGTTCTCGGGGAGGAACTCGGCAACGACCCGTTCGATCCCCCACACTTGAGCCAATTGCAGGCATCGGTCGGTGAGCGCGCTGCCCACGCCCCGGCTCTGCCATGGGTCCGCGACCAACACCGCGTACTCCGCCGCTTGGTGGCTTGGATCGGCGAACAGTTGAGCAACCGCGACCACCGACCCGGTCCCGTCGCCGCCCGCCACGGCAACAACCGTCAGCTCGCCTTCGAGATCGGGGCAGCACAGCCGCTGCGCCAGCGCATCCAGCGGTTCGGCGACGATCTTCTCGTAACGAGCGTACAGGCTCTTGGGGCTGCAGCGTTCCAGCATCGCACGGCACGCTGTCGCGTCGTCCGGCCGAGCGAGGCGAACCCGGATCTCCGTTCCGTCGCGCAGCCGGCACGCGCCGCTGCAGTCGCATGCCTCCTGGAGGGCGGCCGCCCTTCCGCTCGGTCGAACGCGGTCGGCATCGACGTGCGTCATGTTCCCACTATAGGGGAACGCAGCAGACGAGCCAATCGCCCCGCCGGCGGCGTCCGGTTGCCGCCGCGCGCCGGAAAAGTGAGACTTCTCCTAAGGAGGAGACCCGTGGCGTTCGATCCGATCACGCTGCAACTGGCATACCACGTCGACCGCTCCCACCTCGGCCGGCGTCGCCTGGCCGAACGGACCGGGCTCAGCGAGATGGCGGTACGAACCGAGCTCCACCGGCTTCGACAGCGTGGGCTCGTCGCCCTGCCCCGTGCGGGGGCGCAGCTCACCGCCGCCGGCCAGCGCCGTCTGGGACAGCTGCTGTCGCCGATCCGCGCCGTGATCCGTCTCGATCTGACGTCCCTTGCGCTCGACCGGGTCGGCGCCGCCGCTCACCTCGAGGCGCCGGGCACCGCAACCGCGTGGGCGGTTCGTGACGAGGCGGTTCGAGCTGGCGCGACGGGACTGCTGCTGCTGCGCCGGGAACGAGGCGCCTGGCAGTTCGCGCACGACAACGACGAGGTCGGCCGGCGCAACCCCGAGGACGCCCGGCTGCTGGACGCCGCCTTCCCCGACGCTCAGCCGTCGGACACCCTGCTGATCGCCTTCGGACCCGACCTACGTACCGCCGGGCTCGGGCTGTGGCGGGCGATCGGCTATCTGCTGACGGCAACGCGCTAGCGACGGTCTTGTCGGAGGAAGCGGTTGTGGATACCATGCATCCCAACCGCTGTGGGATGGACCATCCCACCACGAAAGGATGCCATCCATGCCCTTTTGTCCATCCAAGTTGTCCTTCGTCCTCCTTCTCGTTGCGTTCGGCGCCTTGGCCGTGCCGGCATCGGCCGACTTCCCGCTCGACGTCGTCGACGACCGCGGACGGGAGATCACGATCGAACGGGCTCCCCAACGGATCGTCGCGGTGGGCGCCTTGTACGCGCAGATCGTCGTCGATTTGGGCGTCGTCGATCGGCTCGTTGCCGTCGCCGCGTCCGACGACAACCCCGCCGAGGTGGCCACCCTGCCCACGGTTGGCCCGAGCTTCGCCCCGAGCATCGAGGTGATCGTCGGTACTCAGCCGGATCTCGTTCTCGGCGCCACCGATTGGGGCGGTGAGCGGCCGGCGCTGGAGAATGCCGGGATCACCGTCCTCACCACACCGTGGTTGACCAGCATCGGTTCGATCTTCGCGACGGTACGCACCATCGGAGCGGCGCTCGGTGTCGAGGACGCCGCGGAGGCGACGGTCGGACGGATCGCCACCGAGATCGTCGAGATCGAAGCTGCGGTGCTGGGCCGCCCGCCGGTGTCGGCGGCATTCCTGTACGCCTCGTCACCGGACGATCCGCCGTACGCCGCCGGCGGCGACGCGATCGAGCATGAACTGATCGCCCGCGCCGGGGGGATCAACGTCTTCTCCGATCTGCAGTTCTCGCCGCAGGTCGGGTTCGAACAGGTCGTCGCCCGCGATCCGCAGGTGATCTTCACCGCCCCGTCGCAGGTGAACCATGTGACCGGTCAACCCCTATTCCAGGGCGTCTCGGCCGTCGCCGAGGGACGGGTCGTCGGCATTCGGGCGAGCGACGCCGCTTCGACCCGCGTCGCCGCAGCCCTGCGGTCGATGGTCGTCGCCCTCCACGGAATCGAGCCGTAGGATGCGTTCCCCGAACCGTCGCGCGGGAAGGTGGCTCGTCGGCGCCCTCGTCGCCGCCGTCCTCCTTTCCGTGGTAGCTGGGGTGATCGTCGGTCCGGTCACCCTCCCGGCCGGTGACGTGATTGGTGCGTTGTTCGGAGCCACCACCGGTGATGGCGGCGGAATTCACGTGGTGATCGTCCGCCAGATCCGTCTGCCCCGTGTTCTCCTTGGGCTGCTCGTCGGCTCGGCGCTGGCCGTCTCCGGCGCTGCGATGCAGGGTCTGTTCCGCAACCCGCTCGCCAGCCCCTACGTTCTCGGCATCGCCAGTGGGGCCTCGACCGGTGCCGCGCTGGCCATCCTGTTCGCTTCCGCCTCCGCCGCCATCCTGCCCGCCGGGGCGTTTCTCGGTGCAGCCGGCGCGGCAGCGATCGTCTACGGCCTGGGCCGAAGGCGCCATCGCCCGACGTCGACGTTCACCCTCATTCTCGCCGGTGTCGCCGTCGGATCACTGTTCTCCGCGATCACCAGCTTCCTGATCTTCCTCAGCTCGGGCGGCGAGAGGCTTTCCGACGTTCTGTTTTGGATCATGGGAGGGCTCGGCCGGGCGAGCTGGGCGGCGGTCGGGGTACTGACCCCGATCGTGGCGGCGGGGATCGGGGCCGTCTTCTACTTCGCTCGTGATCTCAATGCGTTATCGCTCGGCGAGGACGCCGCCCACCACGTCGGTGTGCATCCGGAGACGCTGTACCGGTGGCTGCTCGGGATCACGACGCTGCTGACCGCGGCGGCGGTAGCGATGGCGGGAACGATCGGATTCATTGGATTGGTGATCCCCCACGTCATGCGGCTGCTGGTTGGACCCGACCACCACCGCCTCATCCCGGTGTCGGCGCTGGCCGGCGGATGCTTCCTGGTGTGGTCCGACCTCGCTGCTCGCACGGCGTTTGCCCCGGCCGAACTGCCGGTCGGGGTAATCACAGCGTTCTTCGGGGCGCCGTTCTTCCTCTACCTCCTCAGGACGCGGGGCGCCACGCTATGACCCGCATCGCGCTCGACCACGTGGCGTTCGCGTACGACAGGGCCACCCCGGCGCTTCGTGGAGTGACGCTCACCGCCGAGACGGGGGACGCGGTGGCGCTAATCGGGCCCAACGGCTCGGGGAAGAGCACCCTGTTGCGAGTCGCCTCCGGGGTACTGCGGCCCGATGCCGGTGCGGTGCTCCTGGACGGGACGCCGATCCGGTCGATGTCTCCCCGCGAGGTCGCGCGGCGGTTGGCGATGGTCGAGCAGGAGCGCACGGTCGGGTTCGACTTCACTGTCCGCGAGGTGGTGGCGATGGGGCGCCTTCCCCACCGTCCACGATTCGTCCGCACCTCATCCGACGACCGCCGGGCAATCGACCGCGCCCTCGAACTCGCCGATGTCACGGCTCTGGCCGAACGATCGATTCGAGCGATTTCCGGCGGAGAGCGACAGCGCGTCCACCTGGCGATGGCGCTGGCCCAGGAGCCGGACACCCTCCTCCTCGACGAACCGACGACCCATCTGGACCTGCGCCATCAGGTGCAGTTCATGGCGATCGTCAAGGCGCGGGCCCGGGAGGGCATGACGGTGCTGATCGCCATTCACGACTTGACGTTGGCCGCCCAGGCCGCCGATCGGATCGCGCTGATGCGTAGCGGGAGGATCGTGGAGATCGGCACGCCGCACGATGTCCTCACGCCCCGCAACGTCCACCGCGCGTTCGGCGTCACGGCAATCGTCGGCGAGCATCCCGACCTCGGCTCGGTCTACGTCCTCCCATCGTTGGGAACAGACGGGCCGTAGGCCGGCGGGGGGTAGCCGAGCTTGGGGAACCGCATCTGGGCGATATACAGCTCGGTAAACCGCGGATCGGCCGACAGCTCCACGTACTCGATCCGACGCGACAGCCGGTCCACCTCCTCCCGACGCGCACGATCGAGCAACGTCTGCTTCGCCCCTTGTCCGGCGGCATTGCCGACGATCTCGATCCGCTCGGGATCGATCGGTGGCAGCAGGCCGGTGGCGATCAGATCCCGAGCGGCCAGCCGAGCCGAAAACGCCCCCGCCAACAGAACACGATCCAGATCCTCGCCCCGCCGACCGGCGTGTCGAAGCAGCCGTTCGATCCCGCTGCGGATCGCCGCTTTGGCCAGCTGGAATTCGCGCACGTCCGCCTGGTGCAGGCACACCGGGTGCTCGCCGCCGGTCAGTCGAAACCACCGTCTGGAACCATCGCCCCCGAGACGTTCCGACCATGGCCCACCGGGATCGACAAGCCGACCGGAGGTGTCGACGATCCCGACCGCACGCAGCTCGGCAACCGTCGACACGAGCCCGGTGCCGCACACGCCAATCGGCGACGCATCGCCGATCGTCACCACCTCGACCCGTCCATCATCCAGCCGCACCGCCTCGATCGCCCCGGCCACGGCCGCCGTTCCCTGGGCAATCGACGCGCCCTCGAAGGCCGGTCCGGCCGCGGTCGAGCAGGCGATCAGCCGCCCTTGGAACCCCAACACGATCTCCCCGTTCGTCCCGATGTCCAGATACAGGCTGCTGCCGTCCCGGCCGGCCAACCCGGTGGCGAGCACCCCGGCGACGATGTCGGCGCCGACGTAGGACGAGACTGCGGGCAGCGCCTCCACCGGAGCTCGCGGGTGGATCGCCAGACCGAGCTCGCCGGCGCGGCACGGCAACCGGCCGCCGAACACAGCAGCGAACGGACTGACGTCGATCCCGCGTGGATCGACCCCCATCAGCAGATGGAGCATCGTCGGATTGCCGACCACCGATGCAGCGACGATCGAGGACGCACCGACTCCCGCCTCCTTGCTCATCCGGGCGATCAGTCGATTCAGTCCACCGATGACGGCGTCCTGCAGGGTCGCCAGGCCGCTCGTCTCGGCGCGCCGGACGTGGGCTATGCGGGAGATCACGTCGGCCCCGAAACGCCGCTGTGGGTTGATCGACGCCGCGCAGGCGAGCTGTCGTCCCGAAGCGAGGTCGAACAGATAGGTCGCGAGGGTGGTGGTGCCGACGTCGATCGCCATCCCGAGCGCCAGTCCCCTCGGTTCCCCGCGCACGGCGATGACCTCGCGGTCGCTACGAATCACCGTGGCCCGATTTCGCTGCCCGATCGCGGCGGGGAGTTCTCGCACGACCTCGAGGGGGACGACCAGCGGCTCGCCCAGCGCATCGACTAGCCGCTTGACCCACGGACGCTGATCGTCGCGGGTGGGGGAATCGAGCTGCACATCGACCGCCCGGACCGCCGGCCGCGGTGCCCCCGTGGGCGCCCCGCCGTCGTGCGATGCCTTCTGATCCAGATCTCCGACCGCCTCGGGCAGCTCGATGCGCAGCTTTCCCTCGACCCGGTGTCGACAGGCGAGCCGCCATCCCACGGCGATCAACTCGGCGTCGATCAGCAAGCGATCCGCATCGGTCGGCGACGGCGGCTCATCGACGAACCGCACGCGACATTCGCCACAACGACCGTGCCCCCCGCACGAGCACCCAACCGCCACCCCGTGCTGTTGCAGTGTCTCCAGCAGCGTTGCTTGGGGCCTGGCCTCAAGGCGCCGACCGTCGGGAACGATCTCCAAGACGCCCAAGTCGGCATTTCGCTTGTCGTTGTTCTCGCCCGCGTATGTCGCCATTCCGGATCGAGGCGCGCCTCGTGCGCCGCGTTACGTCTTGGACGATCCCGCCCGCTGGTGACGGATGTAGTCCATGCAGAACGGATCGGTACCCAACAGCGCGTGCGACGCGCAGATCGTCTCCGCGATCCGCGGATCGGTCGGGTCGAGGATCGCCCCGCTCAGTCCGGCCTCGATCAGCATCGCCAGGAATGCCCGATTGAGCAGCCGACGGTTCGGAAGGCCGAACGACACGTTGCTCACCGCGACCAACGACTTCACCTTCAGCTCATCATCGACCCGCCGCACCGCGGTGAGCAGCTCCCGTCCCTGCTCGGCGGAGCTGGCGACCGACATGCAGATCAGGTCCACGTACAAACGGTCGACGTCGACTCCCGCTGTCTCGCACTTCTCGACCAGTGCCGCGGTCTCCCGCACCCGATCGTCGGCCGTCTTGGGCATCCCCTGCTCACCCATCGCCAGACCGATCACGTCGCAGCCGCAGTCGCCGGCGAGCTCGATCAGTGGCGCCTTCGACGGCTCGTTGCTGATCGAATTCATCCACGCCGCGCCCGTACATGCGGCGATTCCCTTCTCCATCACCGCCGGATCCGACGTGTCAATCCCCAGCTTCGCATCCGTGCCCAGCTCGTCCTCGACGATCCCGATCAGCCACAACAGATCGTCGAGCTCCCGGTCCATCGACTGCCCCGCATTGAGGTCGATGACGTCCGCCCCGGCGTCGTCCTGGCGGCGGGCCAAACTCCGGATGTGCGCTTCGTCCCGGTCAGCGATCGCCTGCCCGACCCGCTTTCTGGTGGAGTTGATCAACTCGCCTACGATCAGCAGCATGACACCCCTCCCGATATTCGATTCGTGATCCTAGCCGCCAACGGGGACAGGCCGCAACACCCGACAACGATGTCGCGTAGTATGGTGGGGGTACCGAACTACGTTCCGTTCGAAGGAGGGGACCGGATGATCGTGACGAACCGTTTCGGGAGAACCGGACACCCCAGCAGTCGCGTCCTTTTCGGAGGCGCGGCGCTGATGCACGCTGGGCCGGCCGAAGCCGATCGGGCGCTCGACCTGCTCCTGGAGCACGGGATCAACCACATCGACACCTCGGCGAGCTACGGGGCATCGGAGGAGCTGCTGGGGCGCTGGATCGGACGGCACCGCAAGCAGTTCTTCCTCGCCACCAAGACGGGCAAGCGCGACGCGACAGGCGCCCGCGAGGAGCTGGCGCGCTCGCTCGAGCGCATGGGCGTTGATCATGTCGATCTTCTCCAGCTCCACTGCCTGATCGACCCGGAGGAATGGTCCCGGGCGCTCGGACCCGACGGTGCGCTGGAGGCGCTGGTCGGGGCCAAGGAGGAGGGGCTCACCCGTTTCATCGGCGTCACCGCCCATGGGACCGTCGCCCCGGCGATGCTCATCCGCAGCCTCGACCGCTTCGACTTCGACACGGTGCTGGTCCCGTACAACTACCCGTTGATGCAACACCGCAACTACGCCTCCGACTTCGAACGGCTGGCGATGCGGTGTCACGAGCGCGACGTCCCGATGCAGACGATCAAGGCGATGGCACGGCGCCCTCGGGCCGAGGACGACGACCGGTTCACCACCTGGTACGAACCGCTGACCGACCCGGCACAGATCGGACGGGCAGCAGCTTGGGTGCTCGGCCGGCAGGACGTCTTCTTGAACAGCGTCGCCGACATGGACCTGTTGCCGCGACTGCTCGACGCGGCGGAGCAGTACGCGCCGGGGAGCCGCCCCACCGACGCGGAGATGGATGCGCTGGTCCGCGAGGCGTCGATGATCCCCGTCTTTCCGGTCCCCCCTCCGGGAGGATCCGGCTGAGCGTGAGTACGGGACGATGATGAACCGGACGAGCGACGCGGACTGCTTTGCGGTGGACGAACGCGGATCTGTCCTCGATCCTGCCTCGGTGTGGTTGACGCTCGAACGCGGACGCTTCCGCCGCACCGAGCCGATGCAGCGACGGGTCGAGGCGCTACGCTCGCCCGCCGCATCGCTCCTCCAGACGCGCGGGATCGGTCGACGGGTCGGCGCCTCGGATCTGACCTCCGACGAACGCTCGGCCCTTCCGCTCCCGATCCGTGAGGCGGAGCTGGTCTGTTTCTGTGTGGCGACCGCCGGACGCCCGATCGACGAGCGGGCGCGTGCATTGTGCGATGAGGGGCGGCTGATCGATGCGCTGATCCTCGATGCCTACGCGATGACGGCGCTGTCGCGCGTCGCCGACGCCCTCGGTCACGAGGTGTTCGCATGGGCCGCCGCCCATGGACTGGCGGCCAGCCGTTCATTCTCGCCGGGCGCCGGGTCGAGCGGATGGCCGCTCGAACGCCAGCGGTTCGTGTTCGCCCACCTGCCGGACGATCGGCTCGGCGTCCGCCTGACCGAGCACCACCTGATGCAGCCGTCCAAGAGCGTGTCGTTCGTGATCGGGATCGGAAGCGACATGGTTCAGGCGGCCCATCCGTTCTCCTGCGCGGGGTGCGATCGCCTCGACTGCCGGTACCGACACGTGCCCGAGGACGAGATGGTCCGTTCCGGCACCGGCCCACGACCGTCGGCCGAAGCGGTCGCCGAAGCCCGGGGAGGAGACGACCGCGACACGGCGGTCAACAAGGAGGAGATGTGAGCGGAAGCGAACTGCTGTACTTGTCGCGGGATGACGTTTCGTCCGTCGGCCTGACGATGGACGAGGCCATCGAACTCGTCGAGCAGGCGTTCCGGGAGAAGGGGAACGGCCGGATCGAGATGCCGCCGAAGCCCGGGATCCACCCGGGGGGCGGCGACAGCTTCATCCATGCAATGCCCGCTTCGATTCCGGCGATGCGGGCCGCCGGACTGAAATGGGTGAGCGGCTACCCCCGCAATCCTCCGAAGGGACTGCCGTACATCACTGGGTTGCTGATCCTCAACGACATCGACACCGGCCTACCCGTCTGCGTCATGGACTGCGTATGGATCACCGCGATGCGGACGGCCGCCGCCAGCGCCGTCGCGGCGCGGTTCCTCGCTCGGTCGGCATCGCGGCGGCTCGGCGTGCTCGGCTGCGGCGTGCAAGGGAGGACACATGTCGAGGCACTTCGTGCGTTGTTCCCCCTCGACCAAGTACTCGCCTACGACGTCGACGCTGCCGCCGCCAGCGCCTTCTGCGACGAGGTGAGCGCCCGTCACGATCTCGCGGTGGCCGTGGTCGATACCCCACAGGACGCCGTCGCCGGCTGCGACCTGATCGTCACCGCGGGACCGATCCTCAAGACCCCCCACCGGACGATCAAGGCCGGATGGTGGGACCGCGGCGCGTTCGCCTCGCTGGTGGATTTCGATGCCTACTGGCACCCCGACGCGCTGCGGGAAGCGTCGAAGTTCTGCACGGACGACATCCCCCAGCTCGACCACTACCGCACGCTCGGGTACTTCCAGGAGATCCCGCCGATCCACGCCGACCTCGGGGAGCTGGTGACCGGCCAGAAGCCCGGCCGGGAAACGGACGAGGAGCGAACGATCGCCTGCAACCTCGGTCTGGCGATCGACGATGTGGCGCTGGCGCCGACCATCTACCGGCGAGCCGTCGAGCGATCGGTCGGCACCCGGCTACCGCTGTAGACAGGGCGGCTCTACAGCTCCGCGCGGTCGAGCACCTCGGGCACCCGCTGCTCCCAGCCGAGCGGCATGAGGTGAACGCCTTGGCAAACGTCCTTGATCTCGCGGACGAGGCGAGCGGCGATCTCCACGCTCTTCGCCGGGCGGTCGTCGGTGGCCGCCATCTCGTCGATCAGCGCCTGGGGAACGTGCACGCCGGCGACGTTGTTGTTCATGAATCGGGCCATCCCGGGGGACTTCAACAGGATGATCCCCGCCATCACCGGGACACCGAGCGGTTTCGCCCGCTCCATGAACCGACCGAACCGCTCAGCATCGAACACCGCTTGGGTCTGGAAGAACGTCGCCCCGGCGGCGATCTTCTTTTCCATCTTGATCAGCTGCGGCTCCAACGGGTCGGCCCCCGGCGTCACCACCGCACCGAGGCAGAACGACGGCTTTCCGGACAGCTCGTTGCCGGCCATGTCGTAGCCACGATTTAAGCCGGTCGCCGCGGCGAGCAACGAAACCGAATCGAGTCCGAACACCGCCCTCGCGTCGGGAAAATCGCCGAGGGTCACATGGTCGCCGGTCAGGCAGAGCACGTTCTCCACGCCAAGCGCCCATGCGGAGAGAAGATCCGACTGCAAGGCAATGCGGTTGCGGTCGCGGCAGGTCACCTGGAACACCGGCTCGATCCCCCGCCCCTTGAGCAGCTGCGACGCGGCAAGCGACCCCAGCCGCATCACCGACGACTGTTGGTCGGTGAGGTTGATCGCGTCCACGCGCGGCTTCAGCCGGTCGGCGTTTTCCAGCATCTCCCCGGTGTCCGTCCCCTTGGGGGGAGCCACCTCCGAGGTGATGACAAACCTGCCATCGCGAAACAGCTCGCTCAGTTTCATGGCGCCACGTCCTCCGTCGTCTTCATGTCGATCGCCCATCGCCGGGTTCCCCGAAGGCTCTTCGGCGGCCGCATCCGCGCGTAGTCCTTGACGTGCACCGAACCGCCGCGCAGCAGGTCGACCCGGCCCTGACGTTCGAGCCGCTCGTAGATCACTTCCCACGCACAGCGGCGCACGTCCGGTTCGACCTCACAGCGCCCGTCCTTGGCGCCTCCGCACGGACCGTTGACCAAGCCCTTGGCGCACGCGGTGAGCGGGCAGATCCCCCCGGTGTACTCGAGGAAGCACTGTCCACACTCGTCGCACCGTTCCTCGCCCTGCCACTCGCCACGGATCCCTCCGAGCGACACCGTATTGCACGCGGGGTGAACGGGGCGGTCGAGAACGGTGGCGGTCGCCTGGATCCCGATCCCGCAGGTCGACACGACCACCGAGTCCGCCGCGCGCAGCGGCTCCGCGTACGGCCGCAAGCCGGTCCGGATCAGCGCCTTCTGGCAGAGGAAGTCCAGCACCGCCCAGTCGACGACCTTCGTTCCCCGCTCCTCCAGTTCGGCCTTCAGCTCGAGGATCTCGGGCTCCCCTCCCGTCCCGGACGCGGCGGCACAGCCGTCGCAGCCGAGCAGGAAGACCGACCGCTCGCCGGTCAGGAACTCCGTGATCTCGTCGATCGGCTTTCGTACGGTTACGAGCATCTGGTCCTCCCGAGTTCTTCTTCCACCCTATCGACGATACGAGGCAGGCAAGCGGCGACGGCAGGCGATAGCTCCATCCCCCACGCGATCGTCTGCGGTTCGACGCCGATCACCACCACCTCCGGTCCCCCATCGATCCGCGACGCGTCCCGCAGTGTCTGCAGGAAGCCGACATCGTGACACAGCCGCCGCGGGGGCTCGAACGAGACACCATCGGAGAATCGGTAGACAGTGCCCGGCGGCCGATCGCCTCGCGCCGCATCGATCACGATCACGCGATCGGCCCCTTCGACGTCGAACGCCGTGTCCGGATCGGTCCCCGCGTCGATCACGTCGACATCATCGGGTAGCGGCCGCTCGGCCAACACGCGGACGACATGCACGCCGACCCCGTCATCTTGCATCAGGCAGTTGCCCACGCCGACCACTGCGGTACGCGGTGCCATCGTCAGCTCACCACGTACCGCCCGAGCGCCCGCCCGCGCGGTGTGATCACATGGACAGCACAGGCCAGGCACGGGTCGAACGATCGCACAATGCGCACGATCTCGAACGGGTTCTCCTCGTCCCGCACCGAGGTCCCCACGATCGCCTGCTCGATCGGGCCGGGAGCGCCGTGATGGTCCCGTGGCGACGCGTTCCAGGTGGTTGGGACGACGCACTGGTAGTGGTCGATGACACCGTCGCGCACCCGGACCCAATGGCCCAGGGCACCCCGCGGCGCCGCCACCAATCCGGCGCCTTCCCCTTCGTCCGGGATCGTGTACGCCGCGTAGGCCGGCTCGCCCGGCTGCAGCTTCACGACCCAGTCGGCCATCGCATCGGCGATCACCTTGCACTCGATCGCCCGCGCCGCGTGTCGCCCGAGCACCGAGTTGAGCGCCGCCGGCTTTGCCCCGAGCACATGCAGTACGCCATCGACTGCCGATACGAACGGCTCGATTCCGCGAGCATAGGCGAGCAGCACCCGCGCCAGCGGACCGCCCTCGTGGACCTCTCCATCGTAGCGGGGCGCCTTCATCCAAGTGTATGCGTCTTCCTTGTCCGGGTCGGGTGCGGTGACCCCCTCCCCGGGGTGGAGCGGATCCCGATCGGACGTGAGCCAGCTGTGGCGAACCGATTCGCTGATCCTTCCCGCGTCCAGCCGTTGAGGCGCCAGATCCATCGAGATCGTCCCCGCTTCGAGGAGTCGGCCGTCCTCCGGGCGGGGGAAGCCCCCGTAGTCGAGGAACCGGCCCGAGCCGCCGCCGATCTCCGCGTAGTCACCGTAGGCCGCCGCGACCTCGATCACGTCGGGGAGATAGACGGTATCGATGAAGTGTCGGATCTCGTTGAGACGCCACAGGAACGCGGCCATGGCGTCGACCTCCGGTGTCTGCGTCGCTCCTCCGGGCACGATCCCCACGTTGTGCGGCATCTTGCCGCCGAACAGCGCCAACAGCTCGTGCGCTTGCCGACGGATATCGAACGCTTGCACGTAGTGAGAGGTGAGCCGTTGCGCGGTTTCCATCGGCAATCGGTAGTCCCCCTCGTACCGCGGGACGAACGGCCCGAGCTCCCCGCGCGCCAGGAACGCCTTCGCTGCCAGCAGTCCTCGATCGGTCCCCTCATAATCGGCGGCCGCCGTCACGTCGACGTAGTCCAGCGCCGCCAGATGGTAGAAATGCAGAACGTGGGACTGGATGAAGTTGCAGCCAAGGATCAAATTGCGCAGCACCCTGCCGTTATCGGGGATCCGGTCGTCGATGCCGAATGCGTGATCGAGCGCGAACGACGACGCGGTGGCATGCGCGGTGGGGCAGACGCCGCAGATCCGCTGGGTGATCCGAGGCGCATCGCGCGGATCACGCCCCTGGAGGATCAATTCGAGGCCACGGAACAGGGTGCCACTGCTACGCGCTTCGCGGACGATGCCGTCATCGACCGTCGCTTCGATCTTGAGATGACCCTCGATCCGGGTGACTGGATCGATCACGATGGTGCGCATGGTCAGGATTCCTTCCTCGGCGGCGTCAACAGCGCCTCTTCCGGGAGCCGCTCGTAGAACGGCGAGATAAGGTCGGGGAACTCCGGCTCGACGCAGCCGTTACACGGCGCCCCGCTGCCGATGACCCAGTTGATCCCGTTGTTCCACCGCCGCAGCGGACAATCGGCGTGCGTCACCGTGCCCTTGCATCCGAGCTCGTACAGGCACCCTTCGTCGCCTAGCTGACCGGCGAACTTCCCTTCGTCGAAGTCGGCGCGCCGCGGGCAGTTCTCGTGGATCAGCTGGCCGAAGAATCGGGTGGGCCGTCCCAGCGCATCGACGTTCACCGCCGACAGGCCATCACGCAGGATGGCAACCACCGTTCCGGTGAACCAATCGGGATGTGGCGGACATCCCGGGATGTTGATCAACGGGACGTCGACGCCGTGCTCGCGGAGGAGCGCTCCGGCGCTGACGCAGCCGCCCGGGTTGGGCTCGGCAGCGAAGATCCCTCCGAACGAGGCGCAGGTCCCGAGCGCGAGTACCGCCATCGCCGCACGCGCCGCATCGAGCACCCGCTCGGCCATCGGCTCGTCCCCCAGCGTCCCGTAGACGCCACCGTGCCGCGTCGGGATCGACCCCTCGACGACCAACACAAACGATCCCGGAGCCTCGTTGCGTGCCCTCTCCAACACCGCAATGGCCGGCTCGCCGGATCCGGCCATCACCGTCGACTGGAATCGGAGGTTGATATGGCGTCCCGGAATCACCTCGCTCAACAGGAGGTCCGTGATCTTCGGCGCCGCCGAGTTGAGCACGGACACGGAACAACCGCTACAGGAGGCAGCCTGAATCCAGACCACCGGGATCTCTCGAGTTTCTGCCATCGTATCGCCCTCCCCTCGAGGCAGGCTCGCCGTTCGATTCTCGTATCGAGGCTGCTACGCACCCAATATACGGGAGGACTGTAGAGGATTGCAATCCGGGCGTCTTCGCCTCGGCTTGGGGCCATCGCAACCGGTTTCGAAGACGGATCGCATCCTGGCGGAAGCCAGCGAGAACAGGAGAAGCCGAGAGGGGGGGCTCCTTACTCTCGGCTCCTCGAATCCTTCTTCTTTCTTCCTAGAGGGTGATCGGTGCGGTCTGGACCCCCCACTCAAACTCATTGTATTCGGTCCACAAGTAGTACGCGTGGATTTGGTGAATCTCCGGTTCGATCCCCTTGGGCCCGAGCGAAGTCGTGACCGCTGCTCCCTCATCCGGCATGCAGTCCGTCGGGCCGAGGAAATCGCCGAGTACCGAGCTCAGGTTCGTGATCCCATCATCACCACCGAGATCGGTGAGGGGGATCCTGAGGGTAAGAGCGTTTCCCGAGACGCTGGGGATGGCATCCCCCACGTCCGCGAGGGTCGCCGCCGAGATGACATCGTAGTTGCCCGCTGCGTTTCGCTGGAACAGCGAGACAAACAGCTCCGCACCGATCGCGGAGATCGGTGCACACGGGCAGTAGGTCGCATTCGCCGATGCAGCACCCGTGGTCCTCGATTCGTCAAGATCGAAATCGATGAAACCGGCCAGTTCGCCCGGTCCGGCAATCGCATTGGCAGCCGGAAGTACCGGGGGAGTCGTCGAGTCAAACAGCACGGTGATCGTCAGCTGGGTAGACGTCCGCGCCGTAGAGATGCTGACGACGTCGAACGTCGCTGGGCCGAATGCGTCTCCGACGGCATCCACGAGTTCCGCTGTCTTCGGCGGGACTACCGTTACGATCGCCGAGCCGGTCACAGCAGTGGGTCCTGTATAGGTCGCCGTGACCGTCGCGTTGGTGACCTCTGCCGCGGTCGGCGGAGCGGTGTACACGCCGCCGGTGGAGATGGTGCCGGGACCGGCATCCACCGACCAGGTCACCACAACGGGATTGCCGAGCTGATCAGTTACAGAGAAAGCAACGGTCTCCCCAGCCTCCAGGATCGCCGAAGGCGGTGCCACGATCAGCGTCCTGATACGCATGCAGCCAGCCAACAGAATCAGGGCCAGGAGTAGGACCGACCCTACGAGATACGCCCTCTTCATCGTACTCTCCTCTTCTCTCCTCTGCCTCGGGTTGATCCACGGCAGGTTGTTTGCGTACGCGTACGAGCGTAACGTCGGCGCAGTCGCCGGCGAGGGACTGCCGGGGAGCCTCCAGGGGAAAAGCGTTCCCTTGGGGCATCACACGAGAACCCTTCTCACGTCGCATCCGCACTCGCGATCAGGCCGAGAACGACAGCGTGAGGTGTCCTTCGGGGGTGGCGTATACTGGGGTGTGCATCGCTACGAAAAGCAGGGGAAGCTGATCACCCAGATCGGATCGCTCCCGTTCACCGACGTGGACCGAGCGATCGCCTACAGCTTGAAGCACGACATTCCATTCCTGCCCGAGCTGACCGCGCTGGGCGACGCGATGATGCACTACATCAGAACCCCCGGAGCGCTCAGTTGCCTCGTCGCGTTCAAGCGACACCGATTCGACATCGTGAAGGTCCAATGCGTCGGTCCGGCCACGCTGATCCAAAACGGCTACGAGGAGGACGACGCGATCGCGAGGATCTACGCCCACATCGAGGCGCTCCTTGACGGACTGACGGCCGAGGAGACGATCCTCTTCCTGGACGAGCCGGCGCTCGGGTACGCGGGATTCGATGTCGAGCGCCTATGGGAGCCGCTGTTTGCCAGCTTCCCCGTAACACCTGGGGTGCACGTCTGTGGCAACATGCAGTGGGATCATCTGTTCGACGCGGAGATCGACATCATCAGCTTCGATGCGTCGAAGTACGACATCACCAAGTACTACACCGACCGCAACGGCAAGCGGATCGCCTGGGGAATCGAAACCCTCGAGCACCTCCGCGACTTCCGCCCCGGCGACCTGATCACCCTCCCGTGCGGGATGCCGCACACCGGCAGTACCGCAGACCAGGCGGAGCAGCGCCTCGCGATGCTGAGAACAGCCGCGCGACAGCTTTCTGCGCGGGGACCCTGACCCCGCAACCAAGCGACCGCCCCGAAGCGATGCCTCGAGGCGGCCTACACGCTTCCAGTCTGCAATCCCTGGCTACTTGCGGTCGAGCGTCACGGCATCGATCACCAGATCGCGGTCATAGTCGTCGATCGTCAGGACGATCCGCGGTTGCGCCACCCGATACATGGCAAGGGCGTACTCCACGACGTAGCGGACATCATCCTCGTGCCCATCCTCGTCGAAGTCGCCGACCTTCACGTTGCGAGGCTGGATGATCTGCACTCGCATGTCCACCAACAGGTCGCTGTCGATGTCGATCACGACGGAGTTGGCAATCCCGCAGCAGACGGCCGGCTCGAGCCACAATCGATCATCAAAGCAGTCATCTAGATCCAGGTTCATACCGATGTACGCCGCCGGGTGATCTTCGGGATCGTTCGGATGTGTCCCGGCGAGGATCTCATCGTCATCCGAGAAGCCATCGCCGTCCGTATCGATCGGCTCCGCCTGCACGGGGGCAAGCACCGGGATGCACTCGGAGTTGCACGGATCGTCGTCGAGGCCGTCGAGGTAGCCGTCGGAGTCCGAATCGCGGTTGGTCGGATCGAGCATTGGGATGGAGCGGATGGTGAAGTCCACCGGGTCCTCGTCGATCAGGCCGTCGCCGTCGTTGTCGATCCCATCGATCGGATCCTCGTTGATCAAGCCGTCGGTGTCATTGTCAAGCTGGCTGCAGGTCAGAGGAACGCAGACCCAATAGACCTCCTCGCCGTCGAGGAGCCAGTCGTTGTCGGTGTCATGGTCGAGCGGGTT
>CAZLER010000034.1:0-3274 GCA_964558595.1 uncultured Thermotogae bacterium | reverse complement strand
AGCCCGTCCCCGTCGGTGTCCAGGATCAGCGGCTCCAGGCATCCGCACGCCGGATACTCCACCGTGATCGGCCGGCCGAACAGGTCGTGGGTGGGGATCATATGTTGGCGGGAGGTGGAGAACCCGAGCACCTCGATGCCGTCAGCGAGCCCGTCCCCGTCGGTATCGTACTGGTTGGGATCGGTCTCCGGTGCACCCGGCTCACCCGACTGCCATAACTGCCCGATCGCCCCGTCCCATTGCCCGTTTCCGTTCTTGTCCTCGCCGTAGCCGTGCGGATTGGGATGATCGCCGATCCCGTCTGGGCTTCCCGTCCGCACGCCGCCCGTGGCTCCGCAGTCGCCCAGGCCGGGGATGGCGCACGACTTGCAGATCGGGTTCACAAGCACCCGCGCGTCGCCGCTCGTCATCCACGGCGTCCCCGCGCCACCATCGCAGAGCCCATCGCCGTCGGTATCCGCGTTCGTCGGGTTCGTGGGGTTGGCCCCAAACACCTCGGCCGAGTCCAGCAGGCCGTCGTCGTCGGTGTCCGGATCGAACGGGTCGGTGGGGATCGGACCGCCACCGGTCACCTCGTGCCAGTCGTTGCGCCCATCGTCGTCGGTATCCCAGTCATCCGGGTTCGTACCGATCGCGATCTCTTCGCCGTCATTCAGGCCGTCGCCGTCGGAGTCGGGATCACAGACATTCCACAGGGAATCGTCCTGCTGTTCACCGTACCCGGAGGTGGCCACCGTGCGCACGGTACCCGGATGCTCTACATCCGCGGCCTCCAGGTCGATGAAGTCCTCGTAGTGGGTGTAGGAGTACTGGGCACCAGTATCCGTGATCACGCCCGCCGGAGTGATCGTCACGACCGCACCATCCTGGATTCCATCGTCGTCGGAGTCGTCGTCGATGACGAACGGACACTGAGTATCTCTCGTACCGCCGGTTGCAGGGGCGAGCGCGCTCAGGCCGCTCCCTGCGTACTCCTGGGGATCGAACAGGTGGTCATCATCGGTATTGATGTCGAGCGGATCGGACTCCTGATCGAACGTCCGCTGCGGCCATGCCCCCCCTGTGGCGATCAACTCATCGGAATCCATCAGTGTGTCGTTGTCCGAGTCCTGATCGAGCGGATCGGTCCCGGTGATGTTCACCTCTTCGTAATCGGACAGCCCGTCGTTGTCCGAGTCGCTGTCCAGCGCCGGGATCGTCTCGCCCAGGGATATCCCGACGGCTGGGACGAACGTGTACGGGGCGATGAGGTCCCCGATCGTGCCCGGAATCGGTGAGGGATGCGTGAAACCGGCCGGCACCGGGTTGGTGCCAATCGGCAAAGCTGTCGAGACCGCCTCGGGGATGACCGTGTAGAACCCCGGGATTGCCCGTGGTCGACCGAGGATCGGCCCGCCGCCGATCAGTTGGACCTCTTCCCCGTCGAGGAGCCCGTCCCCGTCGGTGTCGGGGTTGCACAGGTCGCACTCCCAGTAGTCGACGCTCTTTGACGCTTGGGAGTCCCATTCCCCGACCGTGATGCCGGAGCCGTTGACTCCCCAGGTCCCGTCGTGGTTGGCATCCTCCACACCGTCCTGCAGCCCGTCATCGTCGGAATCGTCGTCGTTGACGTATGGGCAGATGAGGTCGGGTGTCCCGCCGAGTCCTCGCGTCGTGCCGAGACCGGAGCCCGGGTATTCGATGTAGTCATGAAGGTCGTCGTCATCGGTATCCGGATCGAGCGGGTCGGACTCCTGCTGGAACTCCCGTGGCGGGAAGGTCAACGTGTAGCCCAGGCTCAGCTCGAGCCAACCCGTCGCGATCAGCTCGTCGGCATCCATCAACGTATCGTCGTCGGTGTCCGCGTCGAGCGGATCGGTGTGGGTGACGTTGACCTCCTCGTAGTCGGAGAGGCCGTCGTTGTCCGAGTCGTCGTCGAGCGCGGGGACTGTCGCCGGGCCGGGCGCGCCGTGGACGCCGAACGCCGTCGAGACGCCCTGCGGCGTGGCGGTACGGCCGAGAAGGCCCTCCTCCTCGCCATCGCTCAGGCCGTCCCTGTCTGTGTCACAGTGGCACAGATCCGTCTCGCCGCTTCCCACGGAGGTGCTGTCGCCGAGCGTGTAGTTGTTCCAGATTCCGTCCTGGTTCTTGTCTTCGTAGCCGTCCTGGAGTCCGTCGTCGTCCGAGTCGTCGTCGTTGACATAGGGGCAGACCGTGTCCGGACTCCCGCCGATCCCACGGAAGAATCCCGAAGACGGGTCGCCAAGGCCAGTTCCCGCGTAGGTATGGCCGACTGTCCACTCGACCCCGTCCGGGATTTCGTCGTCGTCGGTGTCCGGGTCGAGCGGGTCGGATTCTTGGATGAACGTCCGCTTCGGCCACGTCCCGCCGGTGGCGATCAACTCATCGGCATCGCCGATTCCATCGCCATCTGTATCCCAGTGGAGCGGATCAGTTCCTGTGATATTGACCTCTTCGTAATCAGACAGGCCGTCGTTGTCCGAGTCGTCGTCAAGGGCTGCGACGGTGCTGGCCGTCCCCGTGGGGGTGCCTACGCTGATCAGACCGGCGCCGAACAACCCCTCCTCCTCGCCGTCCAGCAAGCCGTCGTTATCGGAATCCGGGTCACAAAAGTCGGTCTCCCCGCTCCCTTCCGAGCTGCTATCTCCAATGCTGTTGTCAATGACCCCGTCCTGGTTCGCGTCCTCGTAGCCGTCCTGCAGGCCGTCGTCATCCGAATCAGCATCGCTTACATACGGGCAGTCTTGGTCACGCGTTCCTGGGTTCGAGCTCGACGTAGAGGATCTTGTCACCCCTGTGCCGGAGTACTCGATGTTGTCGGGGAGCCCGTCGTGATCTGTGTCCTGATCCAGCGGGTTGCTTTCCTGATCAAACGTCCTTGATGGAAAGCTTCCAGAGAGCACAATCAGTTCTTCAGCGTCACTGATGCCGTCGCCGTCGGTGTCCCAATTCAGTGGATCGGTTCCTGTGATATTGATTTCTTCGTAATCAGACAAGCCGTCGTTGTCCGAGTCGTCGTCGAGGGCAGCCACGGTCGTCACCGCCCCCATCGCGGTGAGCGCGGTGATGGGGCCGTCGCCAAACAGCGCTTCTTCCTCCCCATCGCTCAAGCCGTCCCCGTCCGTATCCCACAGGCAGAAGCTCGTTTCGCCACTGCCTTGTGTGGTGCTGTCCCCAATCGTGTTGGTGATGGTCCCGTCGCGGTTCCGGTCCTCGTAGCCATCCTGCAGTCCGTCGTCGTCGGAGTCATCGTCGTTCACGAACGGACAGCCGA
>CAZLER010000033.1:0-22901 GCA_964558595.1 uncultured Thermotogae bacterium | reverse complement strand
ACAAGGCGCTTTTCAAGCTCTTCTCGAAGCTCGTGCACCCCACTTCATACTCGGTGAACCGTGAGCCGGAGGAACTGGAAAGCCCTTTCACGCGAGCACTTCTACTGGAGCAGACCTGCTACTACGGTGAGTGCATGCTGGATTGCGTGGCGGATGGACTGGGTGCAAGTCTCGAGGAATGGGCGCCTGATGGCGGATAGCGAGTGGGGGGCATTGGCCCTCAAGGGTGGAAGAGGCGGCGGCAATGTCGGAACAGACTGATCTTCGGGATGCGTTTCTGTCCAGCCTGAACCATGCAAGGCTTGTTCTCCAGAAGCTGAGGGTCAACTCGGGAAGAGGACGAATTCTCTCGTTTGCCGATGCCCACAAGCTGTCCGAGGGGCTGTTTCTGTCCGCATGGACGGACTGGGAGGCGTTCATTCGACGTGTTCTTGTGGCGGATCTCGCCAAGAGCCCAAAGGGCGCACTCCGCAAAGACGTGCAGGGGTTTCGGCACGGGCTGTCTTCAGCAAGGCTTGCAGAGTTGCTGTTGACTCATCCAGACCACCCGACTAGGTGGATTGAGTGGGACTACGACCGGGTGAAAGGGCGAGCAGACCAGTATCTGGAAGCGAATCACCGTTTTGCTGCGGCCCTGCCCCGGAGCAGCGATCTCGTTGTCATGAAGAGGATTCGCAACGCTATTGCTCATGAGAGCCCGAAGGCAAGAGAGAGCTTCCGATCCCTAGTGAAGGATCCTCCGTTTCAGCTTCGGCCAGGTCAGCTTCGGTGGCTGTCGGTAGGGAGATTCTTGTTCTCTCACCTTTGGGGCACGCAGTTCGTGCTAGAGGAATGCTTCGATGTGCATGAGACTCATGTACTCCACCTGGTACCTTGATCGACAAGCCAGCTGCAGATCGTCCAAGGCTCTAGAAGTGTACGAACGCACGGCCGAGCGCAATGCGCTGGAGGGGACCAGTGGGCTTTGAAGAGCCAAGACACTGGAGCCCCGAACCCTATCCAATGACTCCGACAGCGCGGGATCAGCCAAATCAATCGTTTGAGAAGCTGCATGAACAGGGCGGTTTGGAGCCTAGGGGATTCGAACCCCTGACCTCTTGCATGCCATGCAAGCGCTCTCCCAGCTGAGCTAAGGCCCCGGTTGCTGTGCATTCTATCACTTCGGTGGGGAGCGCTCAATCGGCTGCACACGTGGCGCCTACGGGCCGGGGAGCCGGTTGTCTTGCTCGATGCGCGGCCTGCCGTCAGGGTAGTGGGACGTGCGCCGGACCATGACGGCTCCGCGCTACCCGCGGAGTCCGGCGAGGATCAGATCGACGGCGGCTGGCAGGTCGGCGGCGATGTGGTCGGGTTCGACGACGGCCTTGCCGTCGCTGCCGCCGAAGCCGGTCTTCACGAGGATGGTGGTGCAGCCGGCGCGCTGTCCGGCGAGGATGTCGGTGGTGGCGTCCCCGACCATGAACGATCCATCGGGACGGAGGCCGAGCTCGTCGCTGGCGGCGACGATCATCCCCGTCTCCGGCTTGCGGTAGGTGGAGACGAGCGTCAGCTCCGGGATCTTGCCTTCCGGATAGGCGAGAGCGGCGTAGACGGCGTCGACGTGGGCTCCCGCCTCGGCCAGCAGTCGGTCCATCTTGTCGTGGATCCGCTCGAGCTCGTCGCGCGATAGATACTTGAGCGCGACGCTCCCTTGATTGGTGATGACGACCACCGGAATGTCGGCGTCGTTGAGCCTACGGATCGCCGCGGCGGCGCCGGGGAGGAGGGCGAACTCCTCGGCGGTATTGACGTACCAGCCGTTGTTGTTGATGACCCCGTCGCGATCCAAGAAGGCGGCACGCGCGTCGCGCCTGGTCAAGCAGGAGGGCGCGTCGGGATGCGGCCCCCGCAGCCGCACGGCCACGGTCCCCTCGGCGATGCTGAACTGTCGGTCCATCGCTACTTCACCACAAAGCTGACCATCTTGCCGGGCACGGCGATCGTCTTGACGATCTGCTTGCCTTCGAGGTTGACTCGCACCCGCTCATGGGCGAGCGCCGCTTCCTTCAGCGCTTCGACGTCGGCCGCGCGGTCGGCGGATACGGTCACGCGGGCGCGCAGCTTCCCGTTGACTTGCACGGGGATCTCGACGGTCTCCTGTTCGAGGCCCGCCTCGGCGTGGACCGGCCAGCGCTGCTCGAGCACGGCGTCGTCGTGGCCGATCCGCCGCCAAAGCTCCTCGCAGACGAACGGGGTGAAGGGCGACAGCAGCAGGACGAGGCCATCGAGGGTTTCGCGCAGCAGCGCGGGGTCGGGACGACCGTCGGCATACGGGATGAGGTCGTTGACCAGCTCCATGATCGCGGCGACGGCGGTGTTGAATCCGAACCGCTTCTCGATGTCCTCGGTCACTTTCTTCACCGTGCGGTGGTAGCGCCGCCACATGGCGAGGCCGGCGTCGTCGAGGGTCGCCGGATCGGGGGTGGCCCCGAGCGGCGCGAGGGCGTCGAGATGGCCGATGACGAGGTTCCATACGCGGTTGAGGAACCGGAACGAGCCGCGGATCCCCTCATCGGACCAGTCGATGTCCCGATCGGGTGGTCCCATGAACATGGTGTACAACCGTTCGGTGTCGGCGCCGTAGGTCTCGAGGATCTCCGTCGGGTCGACCACGTTACGCTTCGATTTGGACATCTTGAAGCTGGAGCTCTCCAGCGGCGTCCCGCAGGTGGGACACCCCCCCCCGTCGCTGACGTCGCCCGGGTACATCCAGCCGTGATGCGGACAGCGGTAGGCGGGGTGGCAGACCATCCCCTGGGTGAACAGGCGCGCGAACGGCTCTTCGAAGCCGACGTGGCCGAGGTCGTACAGCGCCTTGGTGATGAACCGAGCGTACAGGAGGTGGAGGATGGCGTGCTCGACGCCGCCGACGTACTGATCGACCGGCAGCCAGTGATCGACGTCGGCCCGATCGAACGCGTGCTCGTCGTCGCGGGCGCTGATGAACCGCAGGTAGTACCAGGCGGAGTCGACGAACGTGTCCATGGTGTCGGTGTCCCGTCGCGCCGCGCCGCCGCACGACGGACAGGTGGTGTCGGCAAAGCCGGGGATATCGGCCAACCCCATCTTCCCGATGAACTCGGTCTCGGGAAGGAGCACCGGGAGCTGGTCGTCGGGGACGGGGACCTCGCCGCAGCGTTCGCAGTGGACAATCGGGATCGGGGCGCCCCAGTAGCGCTGGCGGGAGATCAGCCAGTCGTGAAGGCGAAAATGGATCGACCCGCGACCGATCCCCCGCTCCTCCAGCCACCGGGTGACCGCCGACTTCGCCTCGGCGCCGGGGGTGCCGGAGAACGCACCGGAGTGGACCATCGTGCCCCGATCGGCGTGGAACAGCAGGCCACGGTAGCTGTCGTACCGGGCGAGGATCTCCATGACGCTTCGCGCCGACGCGAGGGCGGGGTCGAGCAGCCGGCAGCGATTGAGGATCTGCGTTTCGGCGTCCATCCCGTCCCATTCGAGGATCGCATCGGGAAACACGAACCGCCAGCGGGCCCCGACGAGGCTGAGCCACCGCCCGGGGCGTAGGTGGGCGCGGGCGAGCTCGGCGTAGCGATCGATGGCGTCGATCCGAGGCTCCACAATGACCCCGTCGGCCATCGGGTCAAACGGGATCCCGGCGTCGCGCAGGGCCGGCTCGAACCGCTCGTCGACGGCGTCGGTGGGGACGAACGAGCGCACCCATCCGTCAATCCGCTCGATGACCGGGAGGATGGGGAGGCCGAACGTGAGGGCGAAGGCGAAATCGCGCTCGTCATGGGCGGGGACCGCCATGATCGCACCGGTGCCATAGCTCATCAGGACGTAGTCGGCGATCCACACCGGGATCCGGGCCCCGTTGACCGGGTTGACCGCGTAGCCCCCGGTGAACACGCCGGTCTTCTCGCGCTCGATGGACAAACGGTCGATCTCCGTTTCCCGTTCGGCCTGCCGGCGATAGGCGTCGACGGCGTTGTGCTGCTCTTCGGACGTCAACCGCTCCACCAACGGATGCTCGGGGGCGAGCACCATGAAGGTCGCCCCCCACAGCGTATCGGGGCGGGTGGTGAACACGGGGATCCGATCGCCGGCCTCGGTGGCGAAGGTGACCTCGGCGCCTTCGCTGCGCCCGATCCAGTTCTCCTGCATCTTGACGACGTTCTCCGGCCACTCGGTCAGTCCGTCGAGATCGTTCAGCAACCGGTCGGCGTAGGCGGTGATCTTGAAGAACCACTGCTCGAGCTCCTGCTTCTCGGGCGGGGTGCCGCACCGCTCACACGCTCCCCCGACCACCTGTTCGTTGGCGAGCACCGTCTCGCAGGCGGGGCAGTAGTTGACGGTCGCCACCTTCTTGTAGGCGAGCCCGTTGCGGTGCAGCTCGAGGAACAGCCATTGCGTCCACCGGTAGTAGTCGGGCAGGCAAGTGGTCAGTTCGCGATCCCAGTCGAACTGGACACCCCATGCCCGGAACTGGGCCTTGGACTGCTCGATGTTGCGCTTCGTATACGTCCACGGATGGGTGTGGTTCTCGATGGCGGCGTTCTCGGCGGGCAGACCGAACGCGTCCCATCCCATCGGGTTGAGCACCTCGAGGCCGCGCATGATCTTCATCCGGGTGACCACGTCGCCGATGATGTAGTTGCGCCCGTGCCCGACGTGCAGGTAGCCGGACGGATACGGGAACATGTTGAGGTAGTAGTAGGTGTTGTCGCGGGTGGTCGAGTCGATCCGAAAGAAGCCGCGCTCGGACCAGAAGTCGCGCCACCGTGCCTCGATGGCGGCGAAGTCGTACGGCTCCGTTGTCTTGTTGGGCATGGTCACTTCCCCCGTGCGAACCGCTCGGCGGCGTCGAGCACCGGAACGATCTCCCCTTCGGTCGGCATCTCGCAGTAGACGCGCAGAATCGGTTCGGTCCCCGACGCGCGCAGCAGCAGCCATCCGTCATCGAACCGTAGCTTGACGCCGTCGAGCGTCTCCACGGCACGGACCGATCGACCGGCGAACGCATCGGGCGGGGAGGCCTTCAGGCGCTCCACGACTTCGATCCGGTTCTCGACGTGAAGATCGCGACGCGTGTACTCCTGCGGCCCGAAGTCGTCATGCAGGGCGCGAACGAGCTGGGACGCCGTCTTGTCGGTGGTGGCGAGGATCTCGGCGAGCAGCAGCGACAGGTAGACGCCATCACGCTCGGGGATGTGGCCGCGGATCGCGTAGCTGCCGGACTCTTCGCCGGCGATCAGTACGTCGCCCTTGACGATGTGCTCGGCGGCGTGCTTGAAGCCGATCGGGATCTCGATCAGCTCCAGATCGTACGCTGAAGCCATCCGTCGGATGAGATCGGACAGGTTGAACGAAATGACCACCGGACCGCGCCATCCCCGCTCCTCAACGAGATGGCGCAGCAACAGCGCATAGGTGCGGTGGGGATCGATGAACTCTCCGTTCTCGTCCATCGCCGACACGCGGTCCCCGTCCCCGTCGGTGACGGCTCCGATCGCCCGGCGTCCCGCGCCGCGGACGGCGCGCATGGCGTCGCGCAGCGGCCCGAGGTGGATCTCGAGCGGCTCGGGGCCGTGGCCGCCGAACGTGACGTCGACGGTCCCACGAACCTCGGTGAACGGAATCCCGTAGTCGCCGAGCAGACGCCCGACGAGCCCCTGCGCCGCCCCGTACATCGAGTCGATGACGAGGTGGATCGGGGAGGCGGTCAGCCGGTCGCGATCGATCAGCTCGCCGATCCGCTCGAGGTACGGCGGCAGCAGATCGACGCGCTCGATGTCAGCTTCCTGGACGATGGGAGGGCGATCGGGCAGGCGCCGCTCCACCTGACGGGTGATCGTACCGGCCGCGGACCCGCCGTATTCGGCCTTGATCTTGAGGCCGTTGTACTCCGGCGGGTTGTGGCTGCTGGTGATGACGATCCCCATCGCGGCTTCTCGGTCGACGACGGCGAAGGAGACCGCGGGGGTGGGAACGAACCGCTCGGAAACGACAACCGGGATCCCTTCTTGCTGGAGAACGGCGGCGACGTGGAGGGCGAACCGCTCGGAGAGGAAGCGGGTATCGTAGCCGATGACGACGCCGTGGGAGGGATCACGGCATGCGCTGCCCCAGTCGGTGTAGATCGGATCGGAGGGGCGCTCCTCGGAACGGAGGAAAGAAGCGATCGCGTAGGCGGCGCGGGCAACGTTGTCGAAGGTGAATTCCCTGGCGATGACCCCCCGCCAGCCGTCGGTGCCGAAGCTAACGCTTGGTTCGCCGTTTCGATCTGCCACGTCGCTCTCCTTTTCTCAAGTTGGACTTCAGATTGACCCGGTCGACGTTGTCTGGCAGCACGAGATCGCCCCGGCCCAGCAGGTTGCGGAGCAGGTCGTAGGGGATCGTGGTCTCGACCCAGATGGCATCGATGTCCACCACCCCGTTCTTGACCGGGAGACGGGCGATCGCCCGCTCGACCGCCTGCTTGTAGCTGGCGAGCATCTCCTCGCCGTTGACCCCGTGCTCGATCGTTCCCGTGGTTTCGCTATCCATGCCTTCCTCTGGCGCCTTCCTCCGGCCGCCGGCGCCGCCTCGTGCGTCGAACGCTGTGGTCGAGGTGGGATGTCCTTCGAAAGCCCGGATCTGGCCGGCGTTGCGGATCATACCATAGCGGTCGCGGCCGTGTAAAGGAACGAAGCGGCCGGCCCTCGCCGGAACCGGCGTACGGACCGGCGTTGTGGCGGGGAAATCCGATGTGCTACAATGCGCCCCAACCTGAGGGGGAACGCGTGAAACAGCCCATCATCGGGATTCTGTGTCTTCTTTCGATTGGTCTCTTCTTTGTCGGCGCGGGGGCGACCGATCGCGACGAGCTGGCGCGACTCGATCCGTCGCTACGGATCCTCGTACTCGAGGCCGCCGGCGAGCGGGATCCAGCCGTGGCAGCGCAATCGCTGTTCGATCCAGATCGCTACCGAGTCCTGCGCTCCCCGCAGACGGGCGAGATCCGCTACGGACTGCTCGTTAAGCTCGATCGGCCGTTCTTCGGAGACCGTTACGCTGGGCTGCCGGTGCTGGGGAGCACGGGCAGCATCCTGGGCATGGAACTCACGGCGGCCGAGCTGGTGCAGCTGGTGGCGGCATCCGACGTGGTGTACATCGAGCCGGCATGGAAAGCGAGGCCTCACCTCGATGTCAGCGTGCCGGCGATCGGAGCGGCACAGGTCCACCACGGCGCCGGCACCGTGCGCGGCGAAGGGGTGATCGTTGGGGCCGTCGATACGGGGATCGACTACGCGCACCTCGATTTCCGCAACGACCGGGACGGGGATGGGTTCGAGGAGTCGTCCCGGATCCTCGCCATCTGGGACCAGACGTTCGGTGCGTTCGGCGTTCGCTACTCGCAGGAGGAGATCGAGGCCGACCTGGCTGCGGGATACGGTGCCGACGAAGGGACGGTGCGGCAGGCCGACCGGGACGGCCACGGCACGCACGTCATGGGGATCGCGGCGGGCGACGGGTCGTCGTCGGCGGCGGGATTTGTCGGGGTGGCGCCGGAGGCGTCGATCGTCATGGTAAAGACCACGTTCTACACCACCGACATCCTGGAGGGCGTGGACTACGTGTTCGACCTCGCGGACGCCCACGGGATGCCCGCAGTGGTCAATCTCAGCCTCGGCGGTCATGAGGGGCCGCACGATGGGACCAGCCTGTTCGAACAGGGGCTCGATGAGCTGCTTCAAGCGGCGTCGGGGCGGGCGATCACCGTGTCAGCGGGCAATGAAGGGGATCGCGCGATCCACGCCGCCGCCACCCTCGCGGGAGGATCGGTCGAGTACGCAATCGACCCCGACGATACGCAGGTCGAGCTGAGCCTGTGGTACCCGGGCGCGTCCCGGTTCACGGTGACGATCGAGCCGCCGGGAGAGTCCGCGATCGTGGTGCCTTGGGGGACGGAAACCGGCGTCATTACCACCGGTGCGGGCGCGGTACGGGTGGACAACGCCTGGGCTGGCCCCAACCCGAACAACGGGGACAACGAGGTGTACCTTCGGATGTACGGACTGAGCGGCTTTGCCGACTGGACGATCCGGATCACCGATGCAAGCGGCGGTGGACGGTTCGATATGTGGGTGACCAGCGGTACAGCGACGTTGGCCGGGGGCGACGCCTCGCTAACGATCGATGAGCCGGGCAACGCCGACCGGGTGATCACGGTGGGCGCGTACGTCACCAAGGCGACATGGCCGTCGGAGGCGGGGTTTCAGGACTACACCTCGCAATACACGGTGGGGACGCTAGCCGAGTTCTCGAGTCACGGTCCCACGCGAGATGGTCGTACGAAACCCGAAGTGGCGGCTCCGGGAGCCTGGATCTGTGCGGCGCTGTCGGAGGACGCAGATTCGATCTCCTCCTTTGCGCATCCCGATGGGGTTCATGTGGTGGAGCTGGGAACGAGCATGGCGGCTCCGCACGCGGCGGGGACGATCGCCTTGATGCTGGCCGCCAATCCGGGCCTCACAACGGCGGAAATCCGCGACATCCTTACGTCGACCGCGGTCCAGGACGCGCAGACCGGATTTGTGCCCAATGTCTCATGGGGCTGGGGCAAGCTCGATGCCTTGGCTGCAGTGGAACAGGCATGGGCCATGTCCTTGCCGCCAGCGCCGGGCGATCGCCCGATCATCAGGCTGCTGGACAATCCCGTTTCCAGTCGCGCCGAGTTCGCCTATTCCGTTCCCGAGGGAGCGCACGATGCCGTGCTGCGCATCTATGATGTCGCGGGCAGTCTTGTCTTCGAGGCACCCGTCGAGCCTGAAGACCGGTTCGTAACCTGGGGGTTGCTCACGGGACGCAGCGGTGTACCGGTAGCTTCGGGCCTCTACCTGTTCGTGCTGGTTACCGACCTGGGAACCTCGGAGGTCGGAAGGCTGGTGATCGCTCGATGAAACGGTGGGCTGTTGTCCTCGTCGCGGTTGGGCTGCTGATGATGGGGTCCGCGCAACTCGTGGCGGTGGAAGGAGTGGGGGCGATCTTCTCGCTGGGCTCCTCGGGGCGGGCGCTCGGGATGGGCCGTGCCTTCCTGGCCCTCGCCGACGATGAGGGTTCGGTGCTGCACAACCCTTCCGGCTTGGGACGGTACGAAGGGGTTGGGCTCACGTCGCTTGTGGCACGTGGCTTTGGAGGCACGGTGCATGGTGCGATCGGGCTCGTTGTGCCCTACTTCGGGGTGAGTGTTCTCGTCCTCGATTCGGGCCCCATTCCCACCGAGGCCGGGACGCTACGCTACGCGAGCCAGGGCGTGGTGGGCGCCATCGGGCTCCCGATGGGGCCGGTGTCGTTTGGTGTTCGTGGGCGGCTGTTGCGGGTGTCGTCTCCGGTCGAGGGGAGCGGATGGTCGGTCGATCCGGCGATCCTCGTTTCGACGGGGTCCATCCGCGCTGCGGTGATGGTGGAGGCGGCCGCGTCCTCCCCGATGGTCTATGCCACCGGCACCAGCGAAGCGTGGGAACCGTCGGTCCGCGTGGGGGCAGGGTTCAGCGTGTCCCCTTCGGATGACGTCGTGTGGAACGCAACGTTCGAGGCGGCGGGGCTTTTCACCTCGTTGCCGCAGGCGACCGCCGGCGTGGAAGCGTGGATCGGAGGCTTGGGCGCGCGCGCGGGATTCGATGGTCGGGGTGCGACATTCGGTCTCTCGGTAGCGTTTGATAGCCTGCAGTTCGATTGGGCCTACGCGATGCGCGAGGATCTCGGCGACAGCCATCGCGTCTCGTTCACGTTCCGGCTCTAGGAGGGATTCCTATCGTAGCGGCAGCGACCCAGCGCTTGATCCTCAGCATGCTTGTGGCTTTCTTGGCGATCTCCTGGACCGGGATAGGGCAGGAGGAAGACGCGTACGCGGTGAAGCTTGACGGCCGTAAGACGTGGACTCTCCGATACGGACTGGGCGATCCGACGGGATTGGCGGCATCCGGGGGCGCCCCTGGGCAGATCTTCCTCGACCAAACCCTGGCGGTGGACATCACCGGCGAAGCGCTGTCGATTCTCAGGATCGAGGCGCACTTCGATGACCAGGTGGCGGACACGCTCCAATCGCTGTCATTGTATCTCGACACCGATCGCCTGGACGGCGTTCTTGGCGATTTCACTTCCGCAGGAGTGGGCGGATTCGCCACCTACGGGAAGAAGATGACAGGGCTGCAGTTGGAGTACACGCTCGGCGACGCGTTGATCACCGCGACGGCGTCCAAGCTCGAGGGGATCTCTGCATCGAAGACGTTCGTCGGTGAGAAGGCGAGCGATCAGGTCGTCTTCGCGGCGACCACCGACGAGCAACCGCCGCGGCCGCGTCCCTACAAGCGATCGATCGAAGGATTGTACGCGTATCCGCTCGAGGTGTACTACGTCCAGGAGTTCTCGGAGGTCGTGTTTTCGTTCGACATCTCGGAGGGACTCCGTGCCGACCTCGCGCAGTACGGGCTCAGCTACCTGCCCGAGGTATTGGCGGAGGAGCCGAACCTCCCGCTGGACGAATGGGAGTTCGAGGTGGTAGGGGACGATGTCCAGGTGCTCCTCCTCTCCCAACCTGCGAACGACCTGGTTCGGGCACGGCTCAAGGACGCGATCGCTCGCTACAACGAGATCAACGATCTGCCCGCCGACCAGGCGAAGCAGTACCCGTTCGCCGCGGGCACACAGTACGAGCTGCAGTTCCTCGAGACGATCGGGCAGCATGCGGCAGTGCAAGTGGACGACGAACGGCATCCGGTCCTTGACGCGGTTCGGCATCGCTACTACGACTTGGGGCGTGACGGCATCGTGCCCCCGTCGCTCGCGGTGGAGGTGAGCGTCGGCGGCATGCCTTTCGAGCCGATCAGCGATCCCGCACTCGACGACTACAGGGTGGAGCTGCTCGCCAACACCGGGGTGCTGGAGGTCGACTTCCCGGAGGCGTTCTTCACGGAGGACAGCGCGATACGGGTCTCGTTCGACTACACCGTGACCGGCGGCGTGTTCATGCTCGGCCTGTCAATCATTCCGGGTAGCGAACGCGTCACGCTCAACGATGAACTGCTCGAGCCCGAGGATGACTACATGGTGGACTATGAGATCGGTATGCTGATCCTGTTGGTGGAGATCGACGAGAACGATGTCCTCCGGGTGGAGTACGAACGGTTCAGCGGCGGGGTGTTCGGTTCGGCCACCGATTACGCGACGTACTTCTACGGCGCCAGCGTCGATTGGCCGATCTCCGACGAGCTGATCCTCCAGGGCAGTCTGCTACACACGGAAGAGGATCCCGGTTCGGTGGCCGATCCCACCACCGTCAAGACGATGCCCAACCGCCACACCGTCGCCGGCGTGTCGGCGCTGGTGAACACCGACGACTTCACCGCCGACCTGTTCGTCGCCTACAGCCGCGATCGGTTCCCGTTCGATGACAACGCCCGCATCCATCAGCGCAACGAGATCGCGACGATCGCGACGGCTGACGGGATCATGTTCTTCGGCCATCGCGCTGGGCTCACGGTGCTGGATGACGGAGCGTGGACCACCTACGGGACGCCCCATGGGTTGACCGGGCGCTCCGTGCAGGCACTGGCGGCGATCGGAAATCGTCTGTTGATCGGCACCCATGCCGGGCTGAGCGTGGTGAGGTTGCAGGGATCGTCGCCGCTGAATCGGGTCGCGAACTGGACGAGCATCTATGCCGGCGAAGGGGAGGGGTTGCCGTCCGGCTCAGTGACCGCCTTGTGGATCGATGACGAAGGGGTCGTGTGGATCGGAACCGATGTCGGCCTCGCTTCGGTGCCGATCGAGGAGGTCAAGACTCCCGAGGCGTGGACCCGTCCGGACGAAGGGCTCGAGCTAGGTGTGGTGCGGGCGCTGGTCGGTGACGGGCGGGGCGCGCTCGCCGTGGGGACCTCGAGCGGCGTGCATCGGTACGATCCGCAGGTCGATCAGTGGGAGACGGTGTCTGGCACCGAGGGGATGCAGGTTCACGATCTGACCGTGGTGGATGGGATGCTGTACGTGGCCTCCGACCGGGGATTGCGCGGCTACCGCGACGGGACGAGCACGGGGTGGCTGGTGCTCGGTGAGCCGGTGTACGCGGTCGGGACGGTGGGCGACCGGCTGGTCTACGGGACCGACGACGGGCTGATTGACGCCGAGGACGGAACGCCGTGGATCGAGCACGCTGTGGTGACCGCCATCGGCGGGGCCGGCGAGCGCGGGTGGATCGGCACGCGAGCCGACGCGGACTACGATCTGACCGTGTTCGCAGTCGACGAAGAAACCGTATCGTACGGGATGGACACGACCGGGATCCCCGGCCGCGATCCGTTCCGCTACGTCGATGCCGACCCCGCGGGGCATACGTGGGAGGGGTTCATCCAGCGGGCGACGTTTCAGCATCGGGGCGACGGGTTCAGCTTGTCGGGGAGCTTTGAGAACGACACGCCGTCGTATCGGGGCATCGGAAGCCGCAGTCGAACGGATTCGACCGGGTGGGATGTGACCGCCGGGTGGGAGCTGGGCGACGAGGCCGACGTTTCGATCGCCCATCGCTACGATGTGTCCGGCCGTCTCACCGGGGCCGCCCAGAGCTCAATGTCCAACGATCTGTCGCTGCAGTGGTCGTTCGGGCCGGTGTTGACAGTCGACGGACACCTCTCCACGGTCAACGACGATTCGCGTCATCGGGGCGCGGAAACCCGCGAGAGCTCGTACCGGTTCTCGCTGCACGACGAGTTTTTCGTCGATCGTCTGGACGTCACCCTATCTTGGAGCGACGGAACATCGTGGGATCACCGGTATGGAAGACTGTACCGGAAGACGCGCCTGGCAATGAGCGCCAACGCAGCGCTCCTTCCATCGTGGACGACTGGCCTCGACTGGTCCCGCCCGGTTCGGCGGGAAGACAATGAGCTGAGCGGCAGCGAGCGGTTGACGGCGCGCACCGATTGGTCGGGCGAGGCCTTGGGTGCGGGAATCGACGCCGACTACGTCCTTGGCTGGCGGCGAGCGATTCCAAACGGACGCAGCCAGCGCGACCACGAACTCGAGGTGGACGTCGACGGGGCGGCGTTTGATCTGTTGCAATGGACGATCACGCCCGGCGCCCGGTTCGGCGCCACATCGGACGAGACCACGCTCGACCTGGACGGTCGACTCACCGCGCGGGGGCGCCGCGGTGACGTGTCGCTTCAGGCGACGCTGCGCGGCGGACTGAGCGGGCTGGGGGAACCGGTCGTGCGGGAGAGTGAGAAGCTGTCGCTGACCGGCTCGTACGCTGGTCTCGAGTCGCTGCGGCCCTCGATCACCTACAGCGTTGACCGATCGGTGGCCGTATACGGCACCCGCCGCCAGGAGACGATCGCGCATGCGCTGTCGGGGCGGATGACGTGGACCCCGGGAGCGGTGCACGAGGACGAGCTGTCCGTGACCCTGAACGTCAAGGGCGCGGGCTCCGAGCGGCGGACGACGGCGCGGCTGCAGAACAGCTACCGACTCGACCTCGGCCGTTGGGTGGAAGACTGGTGGGACGAGGGGGAAGGGGGTTCCCCGTATCCGGCGGTCAACCTGCGTATTGACACCGATCTGGACTACCGACGATCCGCCGACGAGCGGGAGATCGACGCCACGACTTCCGCCTCGTGGAACGTCGCGCTGTCGCCGACGTGGAGCGGGAGATTGGGGGCATCCTTCTTGGCGGGCACCCGCTCGGACGGGGCGTTCTACCACAGCCTGCTGCTCGAGCTGACGGCCGCGATCGATTTCTGACTTCACCCGCCGCCGATCGGCGGCAGCACGGCGACCGTGTCCCCGTCGTGCAGCCGCGTACGCTCTCCATCGAGAAAGACGATGTTGCGCCCGTTGACGAGGACGTGGAGGTAGCCGTCGGCGATCCCCTCGCGCAGCTTGGACACGAGTGCCGGATCGTCGTGCTCGAGGTCGGCCCAGAGGTCACCGACCGTGCTTCCGGCCGGAAGGCGCCGAGGGGCCGCGTCCGGTTTGCGGTGCTGGCGCAATCCTCCAAACAGCTTGAGGGTGACGTTGAGGCTCTTGGAGCGGCTGACGGCGGTCATGCCGGGATTGATACCGGGTGATCGGCCGGGGCGCAACCCGACGGTGTCGGCGGGAGCGCCGTTGGTGGCGCGTCGACGGACCGGTATAATCCCGACCAGGTCCCGTCCGAGAGGTGGCATCGATGGACAAGTCCAGGGTGTTGGTGTGCAGCGCGTGGCCGTATGCGTCGGGGGTACCCCATCTGGGGAACCTCGTCGGCTGCCTGCTTTCGGGGGATGTGATCGCTCGCTACTACCGGTTGCGCGGCAAGGACGTGCTGTACGTCTCCGGGACCGACGCGCACGGCACGCGGATCGAGTTCGAGGCGCTCCGCGCCGGGGTGCCGGCGGCGGAGTTGGCCCAGCGCAACCACGAGAAGATCTGCCGCATCATCGACGGGTTCGGCATCCAATTCGACAACTACACGACGACGATGACCGACACGCACAAGCGGTTCGTGCGCGAGATCTACCTCCAGATGGAGGAGAATGGGTACATCTTCACCCGGACCGAACAACGCGCGTACTGCCTCCACGACCAGCGGTTCCTGGCGGACCGGTTGATTTCGGGGACCTGTCCGAGGTGCGGTTCGCCGCGGGCGTTGGGTAACCAGTGCGACGCCTGTGGCTCGGTGCTCGAGCCGGAGGAACTGGTGTCGCCGACGTGCGCGTTCTGCGGTAACCAGGAGATCGAATTCCGGGAGACGACCCACTGGTACCTCGACTTGGCGAAGCTGTCGCCGCAGCTGCGGGAGTACGTCGGATCGCGCAGCTTCCAGGGGAACGTGGAGCGTTACACGCAGCAGATGATCGACGAGGGACTGCGTCCGCGAGCGATGACCCGCGACATCGCCTGGGGGATCGCCGCCCCGTTCGACGGCGCCGAGGGGAAGGTCATCTATGTCTGGGGCGAAGCGGCGCTCGGGTACGTGTCGGCGACGATCGAGCAGCATGGCGGGGACGCGAGATGGAAGACGTTCTGGTTCGGGGACGATGTCCACCAGGTATACACGCTGGCCAAGGACAACATCCCGTTCCATACGCTGATCTTCCCGGGACAGCTGATCGCATCGGGAAAGGGGTACCACCTGCCCGACCAGATCGCGGCGACCGAGTACCTGAACTGGATCGGCGGCGACAGCTTTTCAAAGAGCCGGGGGGTCGGTCTGTACTGCGACGAGGCGCTGGAGCTCATGGACGGCGAGCTCTGGAGGTTCTACCTCCTGTACAACCGCCCGGAGGGCCGAGATACCCACTTCTCGTGGGAGGAGCTGGAGAAGGCCGTCAACGGGGTGTTGATCTCCAACGTCGCCAATCTGATGAACCGGGTCGTGTCGTTCGTTCAGACCAAGTTCGACCGGGTCGTTCCGGAGGCGCCGCTCGACGATGAGGTGACGGGCCGGATGGAGGAGGCGGTCGCCGCCTACGAGAAGGCAATGGACGAAGCGTTGTTGGGCCTGGCGCTGCGGACGGTGTGCGACCTCGCGGTGTTCGGCAACGAGTACTTCCAGCGCAAGAAGCCGTGGGAGACGCTCGATCCGACGGTGGTGGGGAGCGCAGTCCACTTGGTCAAGGGGATGGCGACGCTGTTGTTGCCCCATATCCCGCGGTTTGCCGGCGAGGTGCTGACGGTCATGGGGCTGGAGGCGCCGACATGGATGGATCTCGATCTGGAGATGGGAGGCAGGGAATTGACCTCCCAGCGCGTCCTGCTGGATCGGATCGAGATCGACGAGCTGCGGGGGCGCATCGCGGCGTCGAAGCAGGCCGCTCCACCTGCCGGCGCGGCCGCCGGCGTGGAGACGGTTCCGTTCTCGGCGTTTGAGCAACTCGATCTGCAGGTGGGGCGGGTCCGGGCGGCGGCCGAAGTGCCCGGTGCCGACCGCCTGCTGCACCTGACCATCGAGCTTGCAGGGGAGACGCGGGACTGCGTGGCGGGGATCAAAGCCGACTACGCTGCCGGCGAGATGGTGGGCGCATCCGTCGTTGTGGTCACGAATCTGGAGCCACGTGAGATCCGAGGTATCCGGTCGGAATGCATGCTGCTGGCGGCGAAGGGGGAAAGGTTGTCGCTGGTGGTTCCCGATCGACCCAGTGAGCCGGGAACGCCGGTTGGCTAGCGCTGTTGAAATGGCCGCAGGCCACGGCTAGAATCTGACGGGAATTGGGGTGTTGAAGAAATGTATGCAGTGATCGAGACAGGTGGAAAACAGTACCGGGTGGAAGAAGGAGCCGTCCTTGAGCATGAGCGGCTCGACGACGCCGAGGTCGGTCAGGCGGTCGCATTCGACCGGGTTCTCCTGCTCGTCGACGACGGGCAGGTTCGCGTCGGTACGCCGTACCTCGACAACGTTGTCGTCAAGGGCGAGATCCGCGAGGATGCCCGCGGGCCGAAGGTGACGGTGTTCAAGTACAAGAGCAAAAAGGGATACCGCCGCAAGTCCGGGCATCGACAGCCGTTCATGGCGACGGCCATCACAGCGATCGAGAGGTAGGACCCGTGGGTGAAGCACGAATCCACCGAGACGACCGCGGCAGAATCGTCGGCATGACGTTGCGCGACATGGGACTGTCGAACCCCGCGACGGCGACCGCGCTGCATTTCCTGCACGCGGCCTCAACGTCGTTGGTGGAGTACCTGCATGTCCCGGTCGGCGAGCCGGAGGACGGCGATGCCGGGCTGACGATCGACCGTGGCGACAGCCACCTGGACCGAGAGATCGACGCCATCCTCGAAACGCTTGCTATCGGGCTGAGGATGCTGGAGCGTGACGACCCGGCCGACCTGGTGGTTCACGAAGCCACCGTTGGGGTCGAGGTCTGAGAAGGAGACGACATGGCGCACAAAACGAGCACTGGATCGACCCAGAACGTCCACGACAGTCCGGGCAAGCGGCTGGGCGTGAAGCGGTTTGGCGGTCAGTGGGTCAACGCCGGCACGATCATCATCCGGCAACGCGGCACCCAGTTCATGCCCGGGAAGAACGTGGGGCTAGGACGGGATTTCACTCTGTTCGCGACCGCTCCGGGATACGTTCATTTCGAAGACCGGGGCAAGAAGTACGTCAACGTGGTTCCCTCCCGTGGGGACTAGTCCGCCCCCTACCCTCCCGATTCGCGTGCATGTTCATCGATGAGGCGACTGTTCGGGTCCGTGGTGGAGCCGGCGGAAGCGGGATGATCCATTTTGCGTCGGAACGCCGCAAGCCGCGCGGAGGACCCGACGGCGGCACCGGCGGCCCGGGAGGGTCGGTGATCCTGCGGGCCTCGGAGAGCCTGTCCACCCTTTACTCCTTCCGGCACCGACCGCTGTTCGCTGCCGAGGATGGGACGAACGGCGCGCGCGCGAACCGTCACGGGGCGCGCGGGGAGGATCGGGTGGTGATGGTGCCGGCGGGCACGGTGGTCCGGGATCCGACAACCAACGAGGCGATCGCCGATCTGGCGGAGCCGGGCGACGAAGTCCTCGTTGCCCGTGGCGGCGAGGGGGGTCGGGGCAACGCCAGTTTCGCCACGTCCAAGCGGCAGGCTCCCAGAATCTGCGAGCGAGGTCTGCCGGGAGAGGCGCGGACCCTCAAACTGGAACTGAAGCTGATCGCTGATGTCGGTATCATCGGCTATCCCAACGTCGGGAAATCGAGTTTGATCTCGGCGATCTCGGGCAAGAAGGCAAAGGTGGCCGACTACCCGTTTACCACCGTCGCGCCGAACCTGGGGGTGGTCGATGTGGATGGGATTCACCAGTTCGTCGCGGTGGACATCCCGGGACTCATCGAGGGGGCGCACGAAGGGAAGGGTCTCGGCGACCAGTTCCTTCGCCACGTCGAGCGGACCCGGTTGTTCCTCCACATGGTCGATCTCGCTGCGGTGGAGGGACGGGATCCGCTGCGTGACGTCGAGCGGATCGATGAGGAGCTGGCGGCGTTCGAACCGCGACTGGCACATCGTCCGCAGTTGCTGGTGGGCAACAAGATCGACCTGCTGTCCGACGAAGCGGTGGCGGCGTTGCGCGAACGATTCCGATCGGCCGGTCGCGAGCTGCAGGCGATCTCGGTGGCGACGCGGCAGGGACTGGATACGCTGGTGCAGCGAACGTACAGGGCTCTGGAGGGCATAGGGCGGTCACCGGCCGCTGCACAGGGTGGCGACACGCGGCGGGTGGTGTACCGGTATCGCGGGGAATCGGGGTTCCGGGTCGGTCGGGACGAGCACGGGCTTGTCGTCACCGGGCACGAGGTCGAGAATCTGGTGCGGAAGCTTGTCCTGGACAGCCGCGATGCCATGGAGTACTTGGCCGACCGGTTGGAGAAGATGGGTGTCCTGGGGGAGCTGCGCAGGCAGGGGTTCTCCGAGGGCGATACGGTGCGCATCGGGGAGACCGAATTTGAACTTGCAGGGTAGGGTAGGGCTGTTCGGCGGAACGTTCAATCCACTACACAATGCGCACCTGCGCGTTGCGGAGGTGGCATTGCATCAGTGCCGACTCTCGGAGGTGGTGTTCATCCCCAACGGCATTCCCCCGCATAAGGGGCCGCTGGAAGGGATCAGCGGGGAGGACCGGTACCGGATGGTGCAGGCGGCGATCGCGGAGCACGACCGGTTCCGCGTTTCTCGTATCGAGATCCAACGGGAAGGACCGTCGTACACCATTGACACGATCCGGGCTTTGAAGGATGATATCCCACAAGGGCTCTGCTTCATCGTCGGGGCGGATCGCCTGTTGGATATCACCACGTGGAGGGAACCGGAAGCGCTCCTGCGGAGTGTGCCGTTTGTCATTGCTCCTCGGGAGGGGATTCCGGTGGATGCGTTTGGGCGCCCGCCGTTCGATGCGGCGCAGATGGTCGTCCTCGACATGGAGGAGGTCGACCTGTCGTCGACCTGGTTGAGGGAGAAGGCCGCTCGCGGTGAGGACATCAGCGCGTGGGTTCCACCGCCGGTGGCGGCCTACGTCGTGAGGAAGGGATTGTACGGAACCCGGCAATGCACCGGGATCCGTACCAGCACCAAGCGATAGGAGGTTAGGATCAAGAGAACACGAATGCGCGTCAACGACCGGATCCGGGTACCGGAGGTCCGGGTCGTCGACGACACCGGGGAGAACCTGGGCGTCATGCCGACGGACCAAGCCAAGGCGCTGGCCCGCGAGAAGCAGCTGGACCTGGTGGAGGTAGCGCCGCAGGCGAAGCCCCCGGTCTGCAAGATCGTGGATTTCGGGAAGTACCACTATCAGCAGGAGAAGCGCGAGAAGAAAGGGAAGCGCCGCTCCAAGCTGAAGGAAGTGAAGTTCACCATCAAGATCGGCGAGCACGACTTCCAGACCAAGTTGAAGCGCGCTCGCAGCTTCCTCGAGAAAGGGGATATGGTAAGGGTCAGCATCTTCTTCCGCGGTCGGGAGATCGTCCACGCTTCGAGAGGCCGAGACCTGCTCAAGCGGGTGGAAGACGAGGTCAGTGATCTCGCGCGCGTCGAGGGACGGCCGACCGCCCGGGGGAAGGTCCTGCAGATGATGCTGGTCCCAACCCAGCAGGATTGACCACCGAACGATAGGAGGGGATTGACGTGCCGAAGCAGAAGACGCATTCCGCGGCGAAGAAGCGCTTCAAGCGGACGAAGAACGGCAAGTTGATGCATCACATGTCGAACTACTTCCACAAGAACATCAAGAAGCGCTCCAAGTCGATCCGCCAGGCCCGCGGCGACAAGGAATTGTGCGGGGGGCAGGAGAAGACGATCTCCCGGATGATCGGGAAGTAGCTCCCTGCGGACAAGGAGAAGTCCATGCCACGAGCACGTGGAGGCAACAAACGCAAACAGAGCCGCAAGAAGATCATGGCTCAGGCGAAGGGGTACCAAGGGAAGCGCGGAACGTCCCACCGGATTGCCAAGCAGGCGGTGATGAAGGCGCTTCGCAACAGCTACATCGATCGGCGGCGCCGGAAGCGCGATTTCCGTCGGCTTTGGATCACTCGGATCGGTGCAGCGGCCCGCTCGCACGGGATCTCGTATTCCGCGTTCGTCGGAGGTCTAGAGCGGAAGGGGATCGTACTGAATCGGAAGATCCTCGCTGACATCGCCGTGCAGGATACTGCGACGTTCGCGGCGCTGGCCGAATTGGCCAAGGAAGAATCGGTCAAGGGCTAGACGGATCGACGCGAGCGGGACGGCGCCGCAGGCCGCCATGCCCATTGATTCGTGGCCTGGTGTGTGGACGCTTTCGATGGCGGCAGAACGAACCGCCCGCAAACGGACGGGTTCGGCGAGCCCACAGGACGGAGATGTGAAACCGCACAACAGCCCCGACGGCGGGGAGCGGGATACGCACGTTGTCACCGATCTCCGGTTGGGTGTATCGGGGATCCACTTCACCGGAGACCACGGTGTCGAGCCTGACGAGCGGCACCGCGGCAACCGGTTTGTCGTTGATCTCGAGATCCTCAGCTCGCGCAGCGAAGCGGTCGCATCGGACGACCTGGAGGATACGCTCGACTATCGTGAGATCACCCACCTCGTGAGACAGACCAGCCACCGGCAGCGATTTCACCTCATCGAGTCGCTCGCCGGGGCGATCGCGGAGGCGATGCTCTCGAGGTTTCCGCAGGCGGTCGACGTCCGCGTCCGGGTTGCCAAGCTCGCTCCACCCGGGCTCGAAGACGTGGACCGCACCACAGCGGAGGTCACGGTGAAGCGCCGATGAGTGAAACCACCGTATACCTCGGGCTCGGATCCAATCTGGGCGACCGCTCCGCGCAGCTTCGTGGAGCGATCGACGAGTTGGGGCGGTCCGGGGTGCGGATCGACGCCCGGTCCTCGGTGTACGAAACGGAGCCCGTGGGCTTGGAGGCGCAGCCCTGGTTCCTCAATCAGGTGGTGCGGGGACGGACCGAGCTGACACCCGAGGCGCTGCTCGATGCCTGCAAGCGGATCGAACGGCAGCACGGTCGTTGCCCGGGCGGCAAGCGGTTCGGTCCGCGCCCGGTGGATATCGACATCCTGCTGTACGGAGATCTCGTGGTTCGCGGCGAGCGGCTGACAGTGCCCCATCCCCGGTTGGGGGAGCGGCGGTTCATGCTGATCCCGCTGGTCGAGCTCGAGCCCGAGGTCGCCGATCCCCGTGACGGAACGAGATATGCGGATATCGTGAAACGGCTCGATGAGGGAAAGAAGGTGCGAACATCGCTACAAAACGGATCTTGATTTCGGTTGATGGCGCGGAAGGAGGAGACCGACGAACCCGCGTCGCACTGCTCGAAGATGATCGCCTGATGGAGATCTACTACGGTCACCCATCGCAGGAGAAGCTCGTCGGCAACATCTACCGCGGACGGGTGGAGGACGTGCTGGCCGGATTGGGTTCCGCGTTCGTCGACATCGGCGAGCGACGGAGCCTGTTTCTGTCGCGCAACGAGTTGAACGACAGTCTCCTCGATGCCGCCGGCGTAAAGCCGTGGGAGACGGAGGTGCCGATTACGAAGATCCTCCGGCAGGGGCAGATGCTGACGCTGCAGGTCCGCCGGGAGGGGATCGGCAACAAGAACCCCCAAGGGACGAGCAAGATCAGTCTCCCCGGCCGGTTCTGGGTCTACTTGCCCAACGAAGAGCGGATTGGGGTGTCGCGACGGGTGGAGAGCGTTCGCGAGCAGCGCCGGATCCGCAAGATCGCTCGCTCCCTACGGCGCCCCCATGAGGGGATGATCGCCAGGACCGCCTCCAAGTGGGCGAGCCGCGAGGAACTGGAGCGCGACTTCCGCCTGCTGCTGGAGACGTGGGACGGCGTCACGGTGGCGGCAGAACGAGCTTCCAAACCTCGGCTGCTGTACAAGGGGATGGGGCTGGTGCAGACCATCCTCCGGGATCGGCTCACCCCCGACACGGAGGCGGTCATCGTCGATTCGCCGTTCTTTCGCGAGAAGATCAGTACGTTCCTCGAGTATATGCAGATGAGCGACTACACCGATCGGGTCCGCGCTCATCAGGGGGAGGAGCCGCTGTTCAGGAAGTACGACATCGAAGAACAGATCCAGCGGAGCCTGTCACGACGGGTGAATCTGGCCGGCGGCGGCTCCTTGGTGATCGACGAGACCGAGGCGCTGATCGCAATCGATGTGAACACCGGTGGCGACGTGCGCCACCGGAACCAGCACGCGGCGATCCTCAACACCAATCTAGAGGCGGCCGAGGAGATTGCGCGCCAGCTTCGACTGCGCCAGATCAGCGGGATCATCATCGTGGACTTCGTGGACATGGAGAATCTCAAGGACGTTCATCGGATCATCGAGAAGATGAAGGAGGAGCTGAAGAAGGACCGGGTATCGGCGGACTTCGTCGACATGACCGCCCTCGGGTTGGTGGAGATCACGCGCAAACGGCAGGGGGAGAGCCTCGCCGACATGTTGGACGGGGCGAAGTTCGAGGCCTGATGCTGTGCCTTCGTGCGGATCGCCCGTCTCCACTTCCTCGGTGCCGGGCGAAGAGGACGGCAGTGACCCGCGGGTGTCGGCGTCCATCTCCCCTTCCCGGGACACTCGTGGTACAATAGGAGCGCGATAGGGCGATTAGCTCAGCTGGGAGAGCGTTCGGGTCACATCCGAAAGGTCGCAGGTTCGAGCCCTGCATCGCCCACAGAGCGGGGACGGCGAACGCCGTCCCCGCTTCGCTTGGCGATGCAGGCGAGAACCTGGGTCGCCCCGCTGTCCCGCTCCATGCGCACGACGACCCCGCCGTTGGATCCCGCGCGATCCAACGGCCAAGGCCTCACCCAGGTGAGGCCCCCCTGCGAGCGCCCACAGAGCGGGGACGGCGAACGCCGTCCCCGCTTCGCTTGGCGATGCAGGC
>CAZLER010000032.1:0-23072 GCA_964558595.1 uncultured Thermotogae bacterium | reverse complement strand
TCAGGTCGGAGGACCCCGTGCTTGACTTCCGTGGAGGAGGACCCACCCTGTCCGCTTGCATCGGAGGCCGGACACGGTAAACTACTGGCCTCGGACATCCACGTGGCCGAGAGTCGGTCGCCATCCGAGGTATGGTACCGCGCGTACGACAAGGAGGTGCGTAAGATGATCTGTCCCGTCGGGCGATATGACGTCGCGTGCCTCCGGTTTCGAGCCGAGTAACCGACCGTAGCACCGTACGTCCCCTTCATCCATCAAGCCCCCTGGGGCCCTTCCGACCATGTCGGAGGAGGATGGGTCGCCCCTACGAGCCGCGCCCCAGCGGAAGACCATGCCGGTTCTGCCGATCGCCTTTTTCGATCGGGATTTCCACCGCCTCGGGCTGAGGCGCGGTATCGATCGGTTCGAACCGAACGACCCTCGAGGAGCACCTACAAGGAGAAGCCAATGAACAACCCGATCGTGACGATGAAGACCTCTGCAGGTGGCACCGAGGTCCGGTAGGCAACGGAGGATCAAACCGAATACGGCGGTAACGAGGAAGAAGCGAGGTGGGCTCATGGATTCCGTCTACCAACAGCAGGAACTGATGCGGCAATCGTTCGAGCAGCGGCTCGAGCAGTCCGCGCGGCGGCGTCTTCGAAACACCGCCGAACGGCGCTCGCGTGTGCGCAACACGCTGCAGCGTGCGATCGAGGCCGGCCTCCGGTACGGCATCGCGCCGATCGAGGTCGAGCGAGAGTTCGCCAACACCCTACAACGGGTCACCGGCCGGTAGTCGTTCGCTCCGACCGGCATCCCACGCACGAGGGGAAGCGCGATGCGCTTCCCCTCTTCTCGTTGCACCTGGCGGTCTGTCGTCTGCTGGCACTTCGCACGGAAACGCTGTAGGATTCCCTCCCATGGGCGACCGGGCGAACGCCCGAAAGAGGGGGAATCGCGCCCGCCGTCGGCGGGCCTTACCATGAACCGAGGAGATCATCCATGAAGGTACTCGTGACCGGGCTGTTCGAGCCCGCCGCGCTTCACGTCATACGCCGGTTTGGGAAGATGGGCTACGAAGTGCACGCCGCGGAAGGCCACCGCCTCGCCTTTGCCGCGTACTCGAAGTACGTTTCGAAGCGAGTCCGCCTGCCGAACATGCGGCACCGGCCCCGCCAGTACGCGGAGCGGCTACTGGAGACGATCGAGGCGGGGGACTACGCGTACTACTTCCCGTCGTACGAGGAGATCATCCTCATGAGCCACTTCCGAGACCGGCTCCTCGCGGCGACCAAGACAGCCATGCTCGATACCGCGACCCTGATGCGGCTTCACAGCAAGGTCGAGCTCGCCGACCTCGCCCGCGAGGTCGGGATCGACACCCCGGAGATCCAGGTTCCTCGAACCCTCGACGAGGCGCGGCGGCGGATCGCAGAGATCGATCTGCCGATCGTGGTGAAGATGCAGCAGACCTCGGGGGCCGCCGGGCTGCGGATCGTCCGCGACCGCAGGACCCTCGAGAAGGAGTACTTCGACGTCGTCCGGGTCAACCGCCTCCACAACGGCAACCTGCCGATGCTCCAGCAGCTGATCGAGGGACCGACAACGTGCACGCTCGAGCTGTGCCAGCACGGACAGGTACTCGGCGAGGTGATGTACCGAGGGGTCCGGACGATGCCACGCAGCGGGGGAACGACGATGTTCCGCCAGAGCATGGACGATCCGGTCTGTTCCGAGGCGGCGCATCGGCTGATCGACCATCTCGGCTACCACGGCCTGTGCGGATTCGACTTCGTCGTCGACGCCGACAGCGGCCGTCCCTATCTGGTCGACGGCAACTGCCGGATCACGCCGGCGATCACCATGGCGTACCATGGTGGCTGCGACATGATCGAGGGATGGATCCGCGTCGTCGACGGCGAGGAACTCCCCGCGCTCCCCAAGCCGGAGCTCGGCGTGCGCACGAAGCTCCAGTTCGGCGACTTCGTCTGGCTGCTCGAGAGCTACCTCGGCAGCTTCAAGGACTGGTCGGGCGAGCGGGCGCTGCGCAAGCAGTGGTGGGCGGACAAGGACTTCCACTACGACATCGCGAGCATGAGCGACCCGCTGCCGAACATCATGGTGTGGGTGTACATCCTGACCAACTGCTACAAGCTCGTGTTCACCGACTTCGACTCGGAGCAGCTGTTCATCTTCCATAACGCGTACATCGAAGGGTCGATGAACGAGTAGTAGGCCTCGAGGTCTACGGCTTGATGCGGACGGTCACGCCACGGTCGACCAGTCGGTCGACCGCCTCGCGCGCCGCGGTCCCTTCGGAGAGATCGAGCGGAATCCCCCTCAGATCCACCTCGTCACCGGCGCCCAAGCCGGGATTCGCCACCAACGGCGACAGATCGGCGATCTCGGTCTCGGAGAGGCCGAGAGCCCGGAGTTCCGTCATTCCAGCGACGATGCCGACATCGGCGACCGGGTTACGATCGAGCCACAGCTTCTCGAGCTGGATGAGCCCGGCCAGCGGCGAGACGTCGGCAATCTCGTTTCCCCACAAGCTGAGCCGCCGCAGGGGAACCAGCCCCGCCAACGGCGAGACGTCGGCGATCTCGTTCGAGTCCAACCCCAGCCCCTCGAGGCGTACCAGCCCGGCGAGCGACGTCACGTCCTCGATCCGGTTCCCCCCCAAGCTGAGCTTGATCAGCGACGTCAGCCCGGCCAGCGGCGCAAGGTCCCGGATCCCCGTGTTGGGCAGCCCGAGCCACGTGAGCTTGCTCAGCCGGGCCAGCGGCGCGAAGTCCTCGATCGGGTTGCCGCTGAGCCCGAGCTCGGTCAGCTCGCCGAGGGAAGCCAGCGGCGCGATGTCGGCAATCCCGCTGTTCCAGAGCCCCAGCCACCGGAGCCCCGTCAGTCCGGCCAGCGCCTCCGCATCGGTGATGTAGTTGAAGTCGAGATCGAGCTTTCGTAGTGCTGTCAACTCGGCCAGTGGGGAGATATCGGTCACCCGATTGCTGCGCAGCACCAGCGATTCCAACCGTTCGAGCTCCGCTAGCGGCGTTAGGTCGGAGATGTAGTTGTCGCCAAGGTCGAGCCGTCGGAGGTTCTTGCATTGCTCGAGGCCTTCCAGACGGACAATCTCCCGCCCCACAGCTTCCAGCTCCGTCAAGCGGCGGAGATCCGAGCTGCGAAGCCGCCCTGTGTCGATCCCGAGCGCATCGCGCACCGCGACTTCCAAGTTCGGGTCGTCCCATTCGATCGCTGTGGGACCGTCCCACACCGTCCATAGCAGCGCCACCACGACCAACCCGATCCACCAGATTCCCTTCATCGAGTCACCACAAACGAGTGTATCCGATCGTCGTCGCGCTGGGGGCAAGGGAGAAGGAGGGAGGGGTACGGCTCTCGTTCGTCCCCTCCCTCCGGAGTCAAGGAGGCGTCGCAGTCGCTAGGACTCGATGGTTCAGTCTATGCGTGACGTCCCTCCGTGCGGAGGCCGCGCGTCGGCCGCCGGACAGACGTTGGTTCCCTCGATGAACCCGGTGCGACGGCGGCAGGATTCCGGCAGATGTCCGGTCCGTGGCATGGCCAACTGACCGCAGCTCGATTCGGCGGTCACAACTCGGCCAGCAGCGCCTCGACCACGGCGGTCACCTGGTCGAACGTCGTCAACGGGGCCGCCTCGTACCCGTGGCTGCTCGCCCGTACGTAGCCGAAACACGCGATCCTCGGCGACGCGCCGACCGAATAGACGAGGCTCGCGTCGCTCGCCGCGCCGGCGTACACCACCGGCTGCAGCTCCACCCCGACCCCGGAAGCGATGCCGCAGATCTCCTCGAGCAGCGCAACGTCGTAGGTCGCGAGGCGGTCCCGGCTGCGGATCGCCGGCCGCCCATCGAGCACGACCGGGCATTCCGGAACGAGCGGGCTGCCATCCACCGCGACGAACCGCTCCGGCCGCTCGCGCTGTGCAAGCTGCTTGGCGCCGAGGCCGCCGATCTCCTCCTCCACCGTGAACGCCACCATCGTTGTCGATCTCGGACGCCGGTTCTCCTGGCGGAGGCGCTCGAGCGCCAGCAGAAGGCAGACCACCGATAATCGGTTATCGAAGGTCCACGCCGCCACCCACGGGGCCTTCGGTTCGCCGTACACAAGCGGTCCCCGGACCTGTCTGGCCGGGACGATCGGCGTTCCCGGCCGCACCCCGGCCTCTGCCAGATCGTCGACCGCCAGCCCAGTGAGCACGCGAACACCGTCCCAAGAAGGACAGGCCGCGGCTTCGGAACGCGAATGCCCCGAACCCATCGACGTAACCCCGGCGAGCGAACGACGATCGCCGAGGATCTCCACCGGGGTTTCGCCCCACTTCCATGGCAGCGCCCCGCCGAGGCGATCGACCCGAAGCGCCCCGTCCGGGTCGACGGCAATCACCGACAGCCCTAGCTCATCGATGTGCGCGGCCAGGCAGAGCGATGGCCGCTCCGGGGATCGACCCTCCAGCCGCACGAGCACATTCCCCGCAGCATCCCGCTCCGGTGCGTAGCCAATCCGCCGCAGCCGCTCGTCCAGCGCCGCAGCCATCTGTTCTTCGTGTCCCGACGGCGCCGGAATCGACAGCAGCTCGGTGAACAGACCGAGCCCCCGATGGGGGTGCGTGTTCGGTGTCATCCTCTTCCTTTCTTCGTTCCTCGCAGAGCCGACGCCCCACGCTCCGGGGGAGAAGGACCGTCGCCGACGGGGAGATCGACCACGAACCGGGTCAGCTGCCCCGGCACGCTCTCGACGCTCATCGTCCCCCCATGCTCACGGACGAGACCGTAGCTGACCGACAACCCGAGTCCGGTACCCTGATCGCGTGGTTTGGTGGTGAAGAACGGATCGAACACCCGTTCGAGCATCTCCGGAGCGATCCCCGGTCCGTTGTCCTCCACCGTCAACCGCACCCACGTGGCACGGCCGTCGTCAACGACGCACCCGCGGACGGCGATCCACCTCTCTCGCTCCTCCCCCGAGGGCTCCGACGCCGACGCGTCCCGCGCGTTCGTCAGCAGGTTGAGGACCACCTGCCGGATCTCCTGACTGCGACAGCGAACCGTCGGCAGGTCCTCGGGCACCTCCACCAGCAGCGCAATCCGGTCCCGACGCAACAGCGCTTCGTAGAGGGACAGCGCCCCGTTCACGATGTCGATCAACCGGGCCGGGCTACTGGGCTCCTTCTCCTGCCGGGAGAAGGATAGCAGGCTGCGGACGATCGACGCCACCCGCTCCCCCTCTTCCCGGATCCCCTCCGCATACTCCTTGAGCCTCTCGTTGTCGATCCGGTCGACGATCAGCTGGGCGTAGTTGATGATCCCGGTCAGGGGATTGTTGATCTCGTGCGCCACACCGCTGGCGAGGGTCCCGATCGACTCCAGCCGCTGGCTCTGTCGCAGCTGCGCCTCCAACCGTTTTCGCTCGGTGATGTCGAACGCGACGGCGAACTCCAGCTCGCGACCGCGAAAGACCAGGTAGCGGGCGTTGATCTCCACCGGGAACAACGCGCCGTTCTTGCGGCGGAAGGTGCTCTCGGAGCTCTCGCTTCCGGCCGACCGCAGCTCCTCCCATGCCCATCCGCGCCGCGTCTCGGGATACTCGACATCGATCTCCCACACCGCCATGTCGAGCAGCTCGTCCCGCTCGTAGCCGAGCATCCGGCAGGCGGCCTCGTTGACGTACGTGAGCCGCCCGTCGGGCCGCACCCACAACACGACCGCCTCGGTCGAGTCGATCGAGTACTGCGTCAGCTCGAGCTGAGCCCGCAGCGCGTCCGCGTCGCGCTCCGCACGTTTCCGCTCGGTGTCATCCTCGATCGTCCCCTCGTAGTAGAGCGGCATACCGTTTCGATCGCAGACGACCCGAGCGTTCTCGCGCACGTAGATCGTCCGGCCGTCCCGCCGCTGCCAGGCCGAGTCCAAGCCGGTGATGCTCCCCTCCCGTTCGATCCTCTCCTTGAACTGCCAGCGTGGCGTCTCCGGCTCGTACCCTTCTTGTTCGAGGTTGCGCCGCGCCAGTTCGTCGAACGAGTCGTAGCCGAGTATACGGACCAACGCCGGGTTTGCCGCCAGGATCCGCCCGTCCGGCGTGGTCTGGTAGATGCCGAGCACCGCGTCCTCGAACAGCGTTCGGTACCGTGCCTCGCTCTCCCGCAGCTCCCGCTCGGCGCGCTTGAGGTCGCTGACGTCCTCGAACGACACCACCAGCCGGTCGTTGGGAATGCGGAACGCGCGAACTCGAAACGTCCCCGACGTGCGCGCATCGTCCACTGCCAACTCTTCCCGGAAGAAGGGAATGCCGGTGCGCAGCACCTCGAGGAAGCTGTCGATGAGCCCGGCCGTCTTCGCCGCTGGCCAGATGGACTCCATCGCCTTGTCACGCCATTCGTCCAACCGGATCCCGGTCAGCCGTTCGGCCTCAACGTTCCCGTCGACAAGCACCAGGCGATCGGGGGGATCGAAGCGGTAGATCAGCATCCCCGAGGGGCTGGAGCGGACGATCTGGTCCGCGGTCTCCAGGGCATCGGTCGCCTGTCGCCGGGCCGTGATGTCCCGGACGATGACCAGAACGTTGTCGGTGCCGCTTGGCACCAAGCGAGCCTCGTAGTCCCGCCGCTCGTCGCCCCTCGGCAGGGAGTACTCGATCGCCTCCATGCCACCGGTGGCCAATACCCGGCGCAACGCGGCACCCGAACGTTCGGCCACATCACGGGGCAGCACCTCCTCCATCCGCCGCCCCAGGAACTTCTCCTCGGGGACGTACAGCAGCTCCGGCGGCGCATGGTACAAGGTGAACCGGCCTTCGTGATCGAGCTGGAAAAACAGGTCGGGCACGGCATCGAGCACGGCGCGAACACGCGCCTCGCTCTCCGCCAGCGCCAGCTGTGCCCGCTTCCACTCGGTGATATCGCGAGCGATCCCTTCGATCCCGAGCATCCGCCCTTCCGCGTCGCGGATCGTGTGGTGACGGTCCTCCATCCAGTGCAACGCTCCCTGGTCGTCGATCCACCGCATGTCGTAGGATCGACTGTCGGGCATCTCGCCCCGAAGGTTCCACTGGAGCAGCTCCCGATCGTCGGGATGGACCCATCGAAGCAGCAGCCCCGGGTCGGCGTAGAAGGCCGCCGGGGGATACCCCAACAGCTTCTCCACGGACGGGCTGATGTAGTCGAACCCCGGTTCGGGAGCGAACCGGTACCGATAGACGATGTCCGGTACGTTCTCGGCCAGCCGCCAGAACCGTTCCTCGCTTTCGGCCAGCCGCCGTTGCGCTCGGAGCTGCTCCGTGATGTCGACCCCCACCTCCAGGGTGAGCGGCATATCTCTTGTTCCCGGGAACGGCTTGTCGTAGACGGCATAGGTGCGCCCGGCGGCGTCGGTCCACTCGAACGCGACCGGCTTCCCCGTGCGCTGGACACGTCTCGGTGGGCACAACGCACACGGATGGTCCCGGCCGCGGAACAACTCGTAGCACCGGCGGCCGGCGACCTCGCCGAACAGCTCGCGGAACCTCCTGTTGGCAAACGGGATGCTGCCATCCGGGGCGAGCACGTACACGAACAGCGGAAGCGTCTCGAGCACCGCGAACAACCGCTCCTGCTCCGCGCCCAGGTAGTGTTGCGACCGGGCTCGGTCGACCGCGCGGCGCACCGCACACTCGAGGAGGTCGCCGGAGAGCAGCGGCTTGAGAAGATCGTCCACTGCCCCTTCGAGGAGCGCCTGTTGCGAGGCGGGGGTGTCCCGCTCGTCGATCAACGCGATGATCGGAACCTGCGGTAGCAACCGGCAAACTTGACGGAATGTCTCCAGGTCCCCCTCGCAGGAATCCACGTCGACCAACACGACATCGCCATCGAACCCAACGACGGCGACGGCATCCCCGACCACGGTCACCTCGGCCTCGAGCCTCGCCGCCTCCTGGACCGCTGCCACCACCCGCGTAGCCACGGCGGCGTCCGGTGCCACCAGCAGCAGTCTCAGCGCTTCCGTCACGGAGCCCCCGTCGGCCTGTCTGCCTCGCCGCCGAACCGCCGCTGCTCGAGGTGGACCCCCCCGCGCTTCTCACCGTACATGTCCCGATCGGCCGCGGCCAACAAGTCGTCAAGCGTCGGCGAAGACTGCGGATCGAACGGCGCCATCCCGATCGAGACGGTGATCTCACCGGCCGCGCACACCCTCGATTCCGCGCGGAGGCATTCCCGTAACCGTCCGACCAACGACGGAATCCCGGGGGGATGCGCTTCCACGGCTAGCGCCGCGTACTCGTCGCCGGCGAGCCGCGCGATGATGTCCGATTCCCGCATCGCCGTGACGAATGCGCGAGCGACAACGCACAACGCCTCGTCGCCTGCCGGGTGACCGTACGTATCGTTGATCCGCTTCAGTCGATCCACATCGGCGAGCAGGAGCACCGACTCGCGGCCGTTACGCTGGGCCAGCCGGAGGCTTTGCTCGGCGAGCAGACGAAACCCCCGCCGGTTGTACAGCCCGGTGAGCGGATCGCGCAACGACAGCTCTTCCAACTCCTGCTGATGGGCATGGCGCTCCGCTGCGTAGCGCACGGCGTGGAGGAGAAGGTTGCCCTCGAGCCTCCCCTTGACCAAATAGTCCTGGGCGCCGTGACGGACTGCCTGTTGAGCGATCCGAGGATCCGCTTCCCCCGTCAGGATGATGACCGGCACATCGGGAGCTTGGGCACGCAGCCGGTGGAAACTCTCCAACCCCGAGCTGTCGGGAAGTCCGAGATCGAGGAGCACCAGGTCCACCCGGCGCTCGTCGAGCAACGGGACGCTCTCCTCGACCCGCTCCACCACCTCCAACGTGTAGTGTTGTCCGGCCGAGCGGAGAAGCCGTTCCACACCGGCGCGATCGGGGGGATGGTCCTCGATGAGCAGCAATCGCAACCGACCGTCCTCGACGCGTTGGTTGGAGTCTTCCATGATCGCGAACCTCCGTGTCGCTTCCCCCTATTCTACCGGCGATCATGGGCGGCCGGTCAATTCGATGCGATGAAGGGATCTGCATCTCCAATCCCCGAACCTTGGCGACGTTTCGCGATGGATCCATGGCACGGTGATGCTAGCAGATTGCGATACGATGACGATGCCCACGTAGGATCCTTCCGACACCCGGCAGGTAGGTCGCCCGCAGACGGCCGAAGCGTTCAGCCGTTCGCTCCTGGACACGGCCCACGTACCTCGCTGTACGCTGGACGAAGCGGGAACGCTTCTCGCAACCGAGCGTGGCTCCATCTCCTCGACCACGGTGGCTGCGACGTCATCGGGCATCCGTTTGCGGAGTTCCTCGCGTCCGACGATGTCCAGTGTTCGAGGCCGCGCTGGCATCCGCCCAGCCGTCCGGCGCAATCACGACATTGTCCCTCGAACCCATCGCAGCCGACGGTTCACCACGCTGCGTGCTCCTTACGGACCAGCCAGTCCCCCGCGATGGCACCGACTTGGATTGCCCCTCGTGGTCGGCATCACCCTCGATCCCCAGCGCGTCCTGACGTCCTCCCCGGTCGCCGCCCCTTCGACAAACGGCTGGCTGTTGGGCAGAGACCGCTGGATCTTGTCGCTCGCTCCGGCTACGCTACGCCTCGAAGGAGCCCGCCATGAAGCTCAGCAAGACCCTTCTCGTCGTGTACCTGCTCGTAGCAGTTGCCGTCACCGCGTTCGGCGCCTCGTTCGTCCACGGACCGTACACTGGGGCACCGAGCGAGGAGAGCGTCACGATCAGCTGGACCGCTGACGGCACGGTGCCGGCGCAGGTCGAGGTCGGGCCGCGGGCGGGGTACGAGGCCACCGGCGCGCTTCAGGACACGATCGACGTCCCGGCGCCCGAGGTTGCCGATCGACCGACGCATGTCCGTATCGAGCACCTCCAACCGAACACCGAGTACGTCTACCGCGTCGTGCTCGGTGAGGGAGACGGTGCCGTGGTCAGCGACGTCGGCGGCTTCGCCACCGCACCGCCGCCCGGGGTGCCGGTGACGTTCGTCGTCCTCGCCGATACCCAACAGCAGGATGAGGCGATCAACCGCCTGCGGTTGGTCGGTGAGGCCATCGCTGCAGATCCGGTGCCGTTCGACTTCGTTCTGCATGCGGGCGACGTGGTGGAGAGCCCGACGACCGCGATGTGGGACGATTGGTTCGCCTCGTTTGGCCCGATGCTCCTCCGGGCCCCGCTGCTTCCGGTACCCGGTAACCACGAGCGGAACCACCGCAGCTACTACAATGCGTTCGCGCTGCCTCCCGGAGGGGGGAAGGCCGGCGAGCAGTGGTGGGCGCTGCATTGGGGTGACGTGGTGGTCGTGGGATTGGACAGCAACGTCAAGCGGGCCGACCAGTACCGCGATCAGCAGGCGTGGGCAACGCGGCACCTCTCCGGCGACGAGCCGCACAAGTTTGTGGTCTTCCACCACCCCGTCTACTCCTCGGACGCCTACCACGGCGGTGGGTACAGCTACGACGTCATCTTCCATCCGATCTTCGTGGAAGCTGGCGTCGACGTCGTGTTCCACGGTCACGCTCACAACTACGAGCGGATCCGCCGCGATGACGTCACCTACCTGGTGCTCGGCGGTGGCGGCGCCATCCCCCGCCCGCTGGCCGCGGAGCGTGTCGACGGATCGATCGTCGCCATCGAGGATCACCACTTCTACGCTCGCGTTCGCACCGGCGGCGAGGCGATCGAGGTCGACGTGGTTTCGGTCGCCAACGCCGGAGATGAGCGCGTCGTCACGACCCCGGATGCCTTGCTCGATGCGTTCACCCTTCCCGAGGGGCGAGCGGGTTCGCCGATCCTCCCGTCCGTGGTGTGGTGGATCCTCGGTGCCGCCGCCGCCCTGGTGGCGTTCATCGTCCTTCGCCGGTAGCACAAGCTCCGAGCCGTCTGAATCCTGTGACTCCTTTCTCCTTGGGCGTTTTCCCCTTCGCTGAGCCCGCAGACGGCTGTTGCGTCGTGCTCGGCGGGCCAGGTATACTCCCCTTGTCGATGGGCGAGAATGAGGAGAGTCGCTGATGACCAGCCGCTCGACGCGATACTACGTCGCTCGCGAGTCCGCGGTCCGTTTTACCCTCTACGTCCTCCTGTTCGTCGGCGCCGCGATCATGCTGCTGCCGTTTTTGTGGATGCTCACCACCTCGCTCAAGACGGAGGCGGCGGTGTTGCGGATGCCGCCCCAGTGGATCCCCAGCGAGTGGATGTGGTCCAACTACCCCAAGGCGTGGGGGACCGCGCCGTTCGCCCGGTACTTCTTCAATTCGTTCTTCATGTCCGGGATGACCACGATCGGCGAGGTGATCTTCACCATCCTCGCCGCCTACGCGTTCGCCAAGATGACGTTCTTCGGCAAGAACGTGCTGTTCACGTTGCTGCTCGGCACCCTGATGATCCCGGGCCAGATGCTGTTGGTCCCCAACTTCGTCACGATCTCCCGCCTGGGATGGATGGACTCGTACCAGGCGCTGATCATCCCGTGGCTGGCCTCGGTGTTCGCCATCTTCCTGTTGCGCCAGTTCTTCCGTTCGCTTCCCGATGAGCTTTGGGATTCGGCGCGGATCGACGGATGCGGACGGTTTCGCTTCCTGTGGAGGATCATGGTTCCACTGGCCAAACCGGCAATCGTCACGGTGGCGATTCTCAAGTTCATCGGCGGATGGAACGCCTACCTATGGGTGCTGGTGATGACCAATTCGGAGACGATGCGCACCGTTCCGGTGGGGCTGGTGAGCTTCAGCTCGGAGGTGGGCACGCAGTACGAGCTGCTGATGGCGGCATCGGTGCTCGCGGTGATCCCCATCCTCATCCTGTACTTCTTCACGCAAAAGCAGTTTATCAAGAGCTTCGCGAGAACCGGCATCAAGTAGTCCATCAACAGGAGGTGGTCGACGAGGAGCACACCGCGCAGTTGACCTCATCTACCCAAGGGCACGATTCCAAGGAGGAACAATGGTTCGCAAGATTGGACTGCTCTCTCTCATCGGCGTCATGGCGTTCGGCTGCGCCGTCGCGGCCGTGGAGATCGACTTCTGGCACGCGATGAGCACCCGGCACCAGGAAAACCTCCAGGTGCTGCTCGACAAGTTCCACGACGAGAACCCCGATATCACCGTGAACGCCACGTACCAGGGCCGCTACGGCGACCTGGAAGCGAAGATCGGCGCCGCGGTGGTCGCCAACGAGCTGCCGACGATCGCCCAAGTGTACGAGAATTGGGTCACCCCGATCGCTGAGATCCTCTACCCAATCGGCCAGGACATGACGGCGGCCGAGAAGGACGACATCATCGAGGGGTTGGTGCCCAGCAACACGTACAACGGGGTGCTGACCACCCTACCGTTCAACAAGTCGATCATGGTCCTCTACTATCGCGAGGACATGGTCCCCAACCCGCCGGCAACCTGGGGCGAGTTCGTGGCGCTGGCGGCCGCACTGACGACGGCCGACGAGGACGGCGACGGCTTCGCCGACTTCTACGGAACCGGGTTCCGCCCGGTGAACCCCGAGCTGTTCCTCAACTTCCTCGATCAGGCCGGCGGTTCGATCCTCAACGAGGATTGGACCGAGGTCACGATCAACGACGACGCGGGCCGGATGGCGATGGGATTGGTGGATGCGGTCGCGCCGTTCTCGTTCGTCACCAACGAGTACATGAGCAGTCACTTCCCCCACAAGCTCGCCATGTTCATCGATACCTCGGCCGGCTACTACTACAACAACAAGGCCGCCGAGGACGCTGGTGTCGTCATGAAGGTCGCCCGCGTTCCGGCTGGGCCGGTTACCCAGGGATCGATGATCCAGGGCACCAACGTCGCGATCTTCGACGTCGACTACTGGACCGAGGAACAGAAACAGGCGGCGGTCACGTTCGCCAAGTTCCTCATCCGTCCGGACAACACCGTCTTCTGGGCGATTCGCAGTGGCTACCAGCCGGTGGTGAAATCGGCCTACGGGACGCAGGAATGGCGTGAACACGTCGCGGCCAACGAGTATCAGGAGGCGATGTCCGCCCAGATGCTCGACGGCTTCTCCCAGATCCTCCATCCGAACTACGGTGACATGCGCAACGTGCTCGCCACCGCGTTCGAGGAGGTGCTGGCGGGGGTGGCGACGGCCACCGAGGCAACCAACAACGCCGCGCTCGAACTCGAGATGCTGCTCGAGTAGGATCCCTACGACACCGCGGAGGGGGCAGCCACCCCCTCCGCATGTCGCGCGAGGAGCCCGATGCCACGAATGAAGCCGACCTGCGGACGCCTGCGGCTGCCGCCGACTTGGCGCAACCCCACGTTCTGGGCGGACACCGGCGTCGCGTACTTGTATCTGCTTCCATCGCTGCTCGTGCTGGCGGTGTTCATCTTCTACCCGTTCTTCAGCGCCTTCCGTTTGAGCCTGTTCAAGTGGAGCTCGCTCAACCCGCCCGGCAGCTTTCTCGGCTTCCAGCACTACACCTACTTGGTCGGCAACAAGGTGTTCCTTCGCTCGCTGTGGAATACGTTCTACTACGTCGCCGTCTCGGTCCCGCTGACCCTGCTGATCGCCCTGGCGATCGCCAGTGTGCTCGACAAGGCCCTCCGCTTCCTATCGTTCTATCGCGTGTCGTACTTCCTCCCCTACATCAGCCCGGTGGTGGCGCTGGTCATGGTGTGGCGGTGGATGTACAACGCCGACTACGGCTTGATCAACTATTTCATCCTACAGTTGGACAAGCTCCCGTTCCTCGATATCAGCCCGGTCAATTGGTTCCGGGAGCCGGCGGTGGCGATCCCGATGCTGATCGCCTACAGCGTGTGGAAGTTCGTCGGCTATCAGGCGGTGATCCTGCTGGCGGGGCTGCAGGGAATCGACCGGATGTACTACGATGCCGCGAAGATCGATGGCGCGTCCGCGTTGCAGGTGTGGAGGAAGGTGACGCTACCGTTGCTATCGCCGCAGATCTTCTTCGTGTTCGTGATCTCGCTGATCGGCAGCTTCAAGATCTTCACCGAGGTCGACGTCCTGTTCGGCGGTCCCGGCCCGCTGGGCAGCGCCCGCACGATCGTGTACTACATCGTCGAGCAGGGGCTGCGCGGTACGTATCGGATGGGGCGCGCCGCCGCGGCGTCGGTCATTTTGTTCGGGATCATCTTCGCGCTCACAGTGTTCCAGATGCTGGTGACCCAGCGGCGGGTGCATTACCAATGATCCAGGCGCTTCTTGTCGGGCTGCTGGTCTCATTCCTGGGCATCCTCCCGGCGATCGGGCAGACGCCGACCCCCGGAGGCTGGATGGATGCCCGTTGTACCCGCGTCGTCGACGGCGACACAATTCGGCTACGGGGCGGTGAAACGGTCCGGCTGCTGGGGATCGATACGCCTGAGCTGGGGGAGCCGTATGCCCGGGACGCGAAGCTGTTCACGCTGCGTGCCGTCGCCCACCACGACCTGCGACTCGAGTTCGACCGGCAGCTGCGCGACAGTTACGGTCGGCTACTCGCTTACGTCTACGTGGACGACGGAGACGACATGACGATGGTCAACGAGGAGCTCGTCCGTGTCGGGCTTGCTCGCCTGCTGTTCTTCGCTCCCAACGTCCAACATCGCGATCGGCTGGAGGCGGCGTTCTACGAGGCGGTGGTCACCCGCCGCGGGCTGTGGGGCGCAGTCCCCGGAACGTTGTCCGTGGAGGACCTCGAGAACCAGCTCGTCGCCTACGTCACGGAGGTGGTCACCGTCGCGTTCGAGGTCGGCTCGGTCACCCGGGACGACGGCGACGTCGTCCTGTGGGCACGCGGTGCGTCGACGGGGTTTCACGTCCGGGTTCCCGAGCTGCTGATCGAAGCCCTGAGCTTCATCGTCTCCGACGCCTTGCTCGGCACCACCGTCACGGTCACCGGGTTCCTTGGCTGCCGGATCGCCGGAGACGGACCGAACATCGTGGTACAGTACCCTGGGCAGCTACGCCTCGGGGAGCCGACAAAAGGCTAGTTGTCGGTCAAGATGTGCTCGTCGTACTCGGTTTCCAGCTGGAGCTTGTGCTTGCGCTCCTCGTTGGCCAGCGCCGCGAACAACGCCTTCGCTTCGCCGCCGAAGCCGGCCAGTCGCTCGTAGAGCGCCACCGCCGCTTCTTCGCGCTTCATCGCCAGGATCATCGCCTCCTGAACCGACATCCCCTCGCTTGCTTCGATGTCAATCAGATGGTCGGAAAGGTCGATATCCTCCGCGTCCCCGGTGTTCACAGCGACGATCTCCTCCGGTGACACACGGGAGAGCATCTCCTTGTGGCCGTGCTCGGTGGCCGCCAGCTCGGCGAACACCGCCTTGACCGCGGGGCTTTCCACCTTGCCCGCCCACTCCTTGTAGAACGCCTCGGCTTCTTTCTCCTTGGCAACGGCGAAATCGACGGCTCGGCTCAGCTGATCGCGCACGGGATCCTCCTTGTGTGCCGACACGATACCCCATGCACCAAGCGGGTTCCAGTCCGGCTTCGCGCCTATGCGCCGCGGCGTGGCGGCCACGGAACGAACGGGCTCGTCCTTCGCACGTACTCCTGGTAGCCGGGCTTGCGGTTCTTCAGCCCTTTCTCCAGCATTCGCACGCCCGAGACCCGCAACAGCAGAAAAGTGATCGTCACCGGCCCGATCGCCGTCCACGCCCCGCCGGGCACCGACAGCGCGATCAGGAATAGCCCCCACCACACGACCGATTCGCCGAAGTAATTGGGATGGCGGCTGGTGCGCCACAGTCCCGCGTCGAACACCTTGCCCCGATTCGCCGGATTCCGCTTGAACCGCGCCAGCTGGGCGTCGGCGGTCGCCTCGAACACCACGCCGAACAGACAGATCGCTCCCCCGACGATGTCGAATGCGGTCACGGCGGCGGGGCCGTGGGCACGGGCGACCACCACCACTGGAGCGGCGACCACGACCAGCAGCAGGCCCTGCAGGATGAACACCCGGAAGTAGCTCCTCCACCAGAAGCTCTCCGGGCCGTCCTCGCGCCACTTCCGATACCGCCAGTCCTCCCCCTTCCCCCAGTTCCGCACGGTGATGTGGACGGCCAGCCGGACGCCCCAAACGGAGACGAGGGCGAGGACGAGGAGGCTGCGCCACCCCCATCCCTCGGCCAGGTACGGACCGACGACGGCCAGCAGCACGAATCCGGGTCCCCAAAACGAGTCGACGATGCCGGCGTTCTGGACGATGAGGCTCATCACCCACACCGCCGTCATGTAGGCCAGGGAGATGCCGACCATCCAGCCGATCAACGCGAACACGCTCATGCGATCGCCTCCAGCACCATCGTCGCGGGATCATCCGCCCCCGTCAACTGTTGCCGGGGAAGGGTCGACGGCGGTACAGTGCCACGCGAGGGACGTTGCTGCAGAGCAGACACCGGATGCGCGACATCCTTGGGCAAGGAGGGCGAGGCACACACCATGACGACGAACACCACGCCCCACATCGTGTTCAGCCGCTGTCTCGGGTTCGACACCTGTCGGTACAACGGGCAGACGATTCACGATCGCACGGTGGCGTCGATCGTGCCGTACGTCGACGTCACGACGGTGTGTCCGGAGGTAGAGATCGGGCTCGGGGTGCCCCGCTCGCCAATTCGTCGCGTCGAAGAGGACGAGAGCATCCTCCTCCTTCAGCCCGAGACCGGCCGCGATGTCACCGAGGAGATGTCCAGCTTCACGGACCGCTTCCTCGACGGCCTCCGCGACGTCGACGGCTTCGTCCTCAAGTACCGCTCCCCCTCCTGTGGGCTAAGCCAGGCCCGCATCTACAACAGCCGTTCGCCGCGGGCCGGCCATCGCAAGGGGGCGGGCGCGTTTGGCGAGCAGGTGGTAGCACGCTTCCCGGACCTGCCGATCGAGGACGAAGGGCGGCTGCAGAACTTCGACATCCGCCAGCACTTCCTCACCCGCCTGTTCGCCCTGGCACGGTTCCGTGAGGTCGTACGCTCGGGCAAGATGCGCGATCTGGTGTCATACCATGCGAGCCACAAGTTCCTGTTGATGGCCTACAACCAGACCGCGATGCGCGAGCTCGGGCGGATCGTCGCCAACGCCGACCGACGACCGTTCCCCGAGGTCGCAGCCGCCTACCGTACCCGTCTGACGGAAGCCCTCGCCACCGCGCCGCGAAGGACGAGCGCCGTGAACGTCTTGCTGCACGGCTTCGGCTACGTGTCCGATGGCTTGTCCACGTCGGAGAAGGCGTTTTTCCTCGAGACGCTCGAGCGGTACCGAGCCAAGCAGGTCCCGCTGAGCGTCCCCGCCAGCCTCATTCGCTCTTGGATCCTTCGCTTCGACGTCGACTACCTGCTCGACCAGGTCTACTTCGAGCCGTTTCCCCAGGAGCTCGTATCGGTGCTCGATTCGGGCAAGGGTCGCGACGTCACCTAGCCCGGCATCCGCTAGATGGCGCGGCCGTCGTAGGCCCAGTGCAGCAGCACCTGCCGCTGTCGCGGTCGGCAATCGAGATCGCCGGGAACGCAGTGGTTGCGGATCTGGGCCGCGTGGCGCACGATCCCTTTCCATCGTTTGATCTGCCGTTCGTCATCGGCATGGCGCCGGCCCCGGTAGTACCGGCAGTACCACTGAAACCAGCCGCGCGGGTCATCGGGATGGATCCATCCCTTCTTCCTCCAGGTGGCCAGTGACTGAGAGGCGTTGACGCCGAAGTAGTTGAGCGAGGAGTTGTGCCCTTCCGGCGACAGCTTGGCGTTTTCGAACCAAGCGTCGGGGAATTCCCCTCGACCGTCGGTCATGTACTTGCCGCCGAATACGCCAACAGCGAGCATCTGCGGTGGGGTCATCTCGGGGCGGAACGCCGGGTGGAAGTGCGCACCGGTCGGCTCCGTCAGCGTGTACCGATACCCCTGCTGCATGAGATCGTGGACGACGATCGTCTTGGGGCGCGGCTCACCCGCTGTCACCCTTCCCCCCACAGCGCCGGCTGACCGGTGCTCTCCAGCACCGCATGCCACAGGTCGCCCTCCAGATCGACGGCACGTCGCCGCGAGATGACCTCGCGAAGCGGCACGTGCGTGTACTCACCGTTCCAGTACCCGATCAGCAGTCCCGTGCGACCGGCCATGCCGGCGTGCACCGCGTTGCGAGCCAGATCGGATGAGTACAACGAATCGCTCGGATTGGCGGGAGCGCTGCGGATGAGGTAACTGGGATCGATGTACTTCACCGTGTGGTGGATCCCCGCCTCGCGCAACGCATCGTCGATCCGCCGTTTCAGGTACGTTCCGATGTCGAGAAGGCGGACGTTGCCCGACGGATCCCGCTCGGTGGGGGCATCGTCGCTGCGCAGCAGCTCTTGCCCGGTTCCTTCGGCAACGACGACCACCACATGTCCGTTGGCACGAAGCCGCCTCGTCAACTCATCGAGGAACCCCCCGACACCGTCGAGCGTCAGCGGGACCTCCGGCACAAGGACGAAGTCGGCATCCGCAGACGCCACCGCTGCACTGGCGGCAATGAACCCCGAGTTGCGTCCCATCACACGCACCAAGCCGACCCCGTTCCGGTAGGCGATTGCCTCGGTGTGAGCGGCACGGATCGACCCCACGGCGATGGAGAACGCCGTTTCGTAGCCGAACGTCTTGTCGACCAACGGGACGTCGTTGTCGATGCTCTTGGGGACGCCAACCACCGCGATCTGCGCGCCACGGCGCTGAATCTCCTCGTGGACAGCCAACCCTCCCCGCATGCTGCCATCACCGCCGATCAGCAGCAGGAGGCGGAGACCCAACCTCTGGAGCTGATCGACAATCACCGCCGGCTCCTGCGGTCCTCGCGACGAACCGAGGATCGACCCCCCGTCATAGTGGATGCCGTCGACCGATGCGACGGTCAGTGGAAGCGGGGCGTACCCTTCGTTCGGATTCAGCCCGGCAAATCCGTACCGGAAGCCGAGGACTTCCCGAACGCGGTAATGGTTCAGCAGTTCGATCGTCGCCGCCCGGATCGCATTGTTCATCCCCGGACAGAGACCGCCGCAAGTGACGATCCCCGCACGCAAGTTGTTCGGGTCGAAGAACAGCATCTCCCGGGGACCGGCACGTTCGAACGCCATTCGCTGCTCGGGAGAGGCGTCGGCCGGGATCCGCTTGATGAGCGCCTCCATCAGCACGCATTCGTCGTTGCCGATGAAGTTGTAAATCCGATCCCCCTTGATCGTCGAGCGCTTCAGCGGCGATCGGATCGTGGGCGTCCCCAGCGTTGGGACCGCAAGGTCGGATGGCGGCACTCCGTTCGACGTCGGCATACCGCGAGTCTATCACGCAATCGCCCCCCCCGGTAGGGCACCACCCAGCGGGATCCCGGAGGGTGGCCACCGCGCGTCTTGCTGTGCCGGTAGCACGAGGCTACGCTTGACCGAGCAGGTAAGGAGGTGCCGTGGTCCGACTGGTGAAGCGGAGCGAGAAGAAGGCCGGACTCCCCCCCGGTACCCCCATCTACGTCGGTGAAGCCAGCGAGGAGCCGGTCCGGATTACGGCCATCGCGTACGACGAGCATCAGCTGAGCGAGCAGCAGTTGGTCGATACCGAGCCCGGGCTTCCGGCGCGGGAGACTCCAACGGTTTCCTGGATCAACGTCGACGGTCTCCAAGATGTTGCCCCGATCGAGACGATCGCCGAGCGCTTCGGCCTCCACCCGCTGGCTTTGGAGGATATCGTCCACACCGACCAGCGTCCGAAGGCCGAGGAGTACGACGGATCGCTGTTCATCGTCCTGCGGATGCTCTCCTACAACGAAGCAGCTCAGGCGGTGGACGATGAACAGGTCAGCGTGATGCTCGGGCCGGGCTGGGTGCTCTCGTTCCAGGAGCGGGCGGGTGACGTCTTCGACGGCGTCCGCGATCGAATCCGCCATCACAAAGGAAGGATCCGCCGAGCGGGGGCCGACTACCTGGCGTACTGCCTGATCGACGCCATCGTCGACCAGTACTTCGTCGTCCTCGAGCGGCTCGGGGGACGTGTCGAGGCGCTCGACGCCGAGATGCTGGAGCGACCCGACCCCGAGTTGCTCGCGGAGATCCGCGAGCTCAAGCGCGAACTCCTCTACCTGCGGCGATCGATCTGGCCGCTGCGCGAGCTCTTGAGCGACCTCCAGCGACAGGGATCGTCGCTGTTCGAGGAACAGACGCTGCTCTATCTCCGCGACGTCTACGACCACACGATTCAGGTGATCGACACCGTGGAGACGTACCGCGATCTGACGTCGGGGCTGCTCGACGTCTACCTCTCCGCTGCCAGCCACCGGATGAACGAAGTGATGAAGGTCCTCACCATGATCGCGACGATCTTCATCCCACTGTCGTTCGTCGCCGGGCTGTACGGGATGAACTTCGCGTACATGCCCGAGCTGTCCTGGCGATACGGCTACTTCGCCGTCCTGGGGGTGATGGCCGCCATCGCCGCGGGGATGGTCGTCTACTTCAAGAGAAAACACTGGTTCTAGCGCGGCGGCCGACGAGTTTGACGTCGACCGCCGGCAAGAACCACCTAGCGCACGGTGATCGGGACGAGCACGGTCTCACCCTCGCCGTAGACCGCCCACATCAGGTAGTCACCCGGCGGCAACCCCGCGGTCTCGATGCCGAGCACGTAGGTGCCGTTACTGTACCGGCTGGAGAACGCGTAGTCCGGTTCGATTCCACCGCCGGCACCGGCCACGTTGCGACCTGCGTCGTCGGCCGGACGGCTAACCCGGATCCACGGCCATCCCCGCACGGCCCGCTCGCTTCGCGGCAGGTCGAGCTCGACCTCCACCACCTCGCCAGCCCGCGTCGGCTCCGGCTGCAGGGTCGCGAACAGTTCCAGCGTTTCCAGCGTCGGCGAGTTGATCACGTCGGCGCTGGCGACCAGCGGTCGCTGGTTGGCGTCGACCCCCCGCGTCACGATGCCGAGGTTGGTGTGCCAGTTGTCCGGCGCGTCCGGTCCCAATGGATCGGTCCGCTCCATCGTCGCGGTGGTCCGCACGTCGCCGGCCGGCCACCCGCTGCCCGGCGTCTCGAACGCGTTCGCCGTGTCCACCACCTGGCCGGAAGCATCGAGCAGCTCCATGATATCGCCATCATCGGATAGCTCCATGGCGTACGGCTCGACCTCATCGTAGACGATGTCCGCTTCGATATTGGCCACCGTCCGGTCGCTGCGTCGCTCCAGCAGCAGGTAGCTCTCGTCGAGGTCGACCGGGCGAGCGACTACTTGCCACGATCGCCCGTCCGCGCGCTCGATGAACTCGACCGACGGCTCCGGGTCGCGCTCGGCCAGTTCGCACGCCGACGTTGACGCCGGCGCCAGCACGCCGGACAGCGCCACGCTCTTCCACCGGAACTCCTCGGGGGTCACCGGCCGCTTCTTGCGCCATCGCAGCGTCCAGCCCGTGAGATCGATCGGTTCGTCGCCGAGGTTGCGCAGCTCGATCCACTCGTCCTCGGGATTGGCCGCGGTGCCCGCCCACGCGATCTCGTGAATGATCACCTTCTCCTCACAGTCGACCGCACCACCACCGCCGGCCACCGCATCACGGACGACGATCTGGTCCGTGTCCTCGTTGTTGGTCAAGTCCGGATCGGGCTGGTCGGCCTCGTCCACGGAGGCGGTGTTGGTGATCGTCGTGCCGGCGGTGCCGGCCTCGACCTCCGCGGTGATCGTCAACGTCCGCGTGGCTGTCACCGGCAGCAGTCCAACGACCCAATCGCCCGACGCCTCGTTGTACGTACCCGCGCCGGTATCGTCGACGTAGACCAAGCCGTCGGGCAGCACATCGGAGACCACCACGCCGGTCGCATCGTCCGGGCCGTTGTTGGTCACCGTCACCGTCCACGCTACGGTCTCCCCTTCCGCCGGTGTCGGGTTGTCCACCGTCTTGGTGACCGCGAGGTCGGCGGCCACGACGGTGACATCGGCCGAAGCCTCGTTGTTCGTGGTATCGGGATCCTCGACGTCGCTCGCCGTCACCGACGCGGTGTTGGTGATCGTCGTCCCCGCGGTCCCCGGCTCGACGAGCGCCGTCAGCTGAAGCGTCGACGACGCGTCAACCGCCAACGCCCCGACGCTCCAACGATCGGTGACTTCGCTGTAGGCGCCGCCGCCGTCATCGGACACATAGCTCAGTCCGAGCGGCAGCGCGTCCTCGAGGACCACTCCCGTGGTGGGATCGGGGCCGTCGTTGGTCACCGTGACCGTGAACGTCACGGTGTCCCCTTCGCCAACGGTGGGGCTGTCGACGCTCTTCGCGACGACCAGGTCGGCAAGCGGCACTCCCGGGCTGACAACGACGGTGTCATCGTCGTCCTCCGACACGGCCGGCGCGTTGGCCGGGGTGGAATCGACGTCCTGTTGGTCGGCGGTACTCACCTGGGCGAGGTTGTCGTAGGGACCGGTCGCCAGCACGGTAGCGAGAAGCTGTAGCGTCGCACTCGCTCCGGGAGCGAGCGTGCCGACGGACCACACCCCGGCGGCGTACCCCCCTTGCGTCGCCGTACTGCCGGCGAGGCTGTAGCCCGCAGGCAGCTCATCCGTGATTTCGACGCCGGTCGCCGACACCATGTCCGGCGCGTTGGTCACGACGAGGGTGAACGTCACCGTCGCCCCCACATCGGGAGTCGGATCGTCGATTGCCTTCGTCAGCGACAGGTCGATGACGTTGCTCTCGATGGGAACGGAATGGCTATCCTCTACCGCATCGGTCTCATCGCTGTCGGCAACAGCCGTGTTGACGACCGGCCCAGGAAGATCGGGCTCGCTGGTCACGTAGGACGCCGTGAGAATCACGCTGTCACCGGGAGCCAAGGTGCCGAGATTCTGATTGAGTCCGAGCTTCGGGTCCTCAAGGGTCGTATTGTGAAGCGTGACGTTCCCGGTGTTGCTGACGGTAAGCGCGTAGCTGATCGTCGCTCCGACAAGAACCGGCCCAGCATCCCCCGTCTTGTCGATTGCCAGCACGGGCTCAACCGACAGTGGCACCGCCGCGCTGTCGGACTCATCCGGCAGCTCGTTGGAGGAGACGGTGGCGGTGTTGTCGATGTCGCCGTCACCGCCGCCGTTGTTGTCGATG
>CAZLER010000031.1:0-23701 GCA_964558595.1 uncultured Thermotogae bacterium | reverse complement strand
CAGGTGTGGAACCAGCCGGTGGTCGGCTACCGGATCGACGAGCAGCGCGAGGTCAGCGATGCGGAAGCGGTGACGTCGTGGTACGACAACCTCTACCGACCGGTTGTCGAGATCTTCCGGGAGCAGGGGTTACTCGACCGGTTCCCCGATCGCGAAGAGGCCGACCTCTACGTCTGGGTATCCCGGCACTTGTACCTCCTCGGGGAGCGGCAGCGTGAGGGCCGTGACCTGCGCCGGGCCGCCGAGCGTCTCGCCAAGCGCTACACGTTGCCGTCGCTGGCTGAGTACTTCCTCCGTCTGCGGCTGTGAGCGGGCGATCGATCGGACGAGGGACAAGCGGATGGCCGGGACTGCTGTCCGGAACGGCCGGTCCATCCGTCCACGACGCGCCGAAGCGCGGGTGGTAGGCTCGTGGGAGAGGGGGTCCTCATGTCCTCCTTGGATGGCGGCCACCGCAGCTCCGCGAGTACTTCCTTCCGGTGGCCGCCACGTTTTGGGAGCCAACTGGGAGGTTCGGCGTATGGATGAGCGACGGACGGTGCGGATCGTCCTGGTGGGAGCGGGGAACCTCGGTCGCCGGTTTGCCCGGCTGCTGGCGGAGAAGAGGGACGAGCTCCCCCGGCGGTACGGGGTGACCTTTCGCCTGGTCGGGGCGGCCGACAGCCGCGGGACGGCAGTCTGCCCGGGGGGTCTGGACGGCGTGGCGCTGGAGGAGATGAAGCGCGCCGGCGGCGGGGTTGCCGACCTGCCCGGTGTGGGACATCCGGGAATGACCGGCCTCGAGTTGATCGATGCGGTCGACGCCGACGCGTTGTGCGAGGCGTCGCCGGTTCATCTCGAAACCGGCGCCGAGCCGGGTCTCTCGGTGATCCGACGCGCGCTGGAACGGGGATGGCACGTGTCCACCCCCAACAAGGGACCGATCGTTGTCGCCTATCGGGAGCTGGTCGGACTGGCCGCCGAGCGAGGGGTGAAGCTGCGGTTCGACGGCACCGTCGCCGGAGGGCTGCCGGCGATCGCCCTCGGGGCGCGCGACCTACGCGGGGCGATCATCGCGCGACTGGAGGCCGTCCCCAATCTCACCACCGGCTTCGTCCTCGATCGGCTTGCCGCTGGGTGCTCGTGGGAGGCGGCGCTCGACGAGGCTCGGGCCGGCGGGGCCCTGGAAGGGGATGGAAGCTGGGATCTCGATGGATGGGATGCCGCCGCCAAGCTGGTCATCCTCGCCCAGTCGGTGCTCGGTGTCGAGGCGCCCCTCGACGCCGTCGCGTTGACCGGGATCCGTGGGATCGATCCCGCGCAGCTGCGAGCGGACAAGGCGTGCCGCGTCCGGCTCGTAGCCACCGCCGAGCGTCAGCCGGACGGCGGGTATGCGCTGCGGGTCGCACCGACGTGTCTCGATCCCGAGCACCCGCTGGGGCGGCTCGGCCCGAAGGGGATGGGGATCGTGTACGAGACCGACCTGTTCGGGACGATCGCCGCAAGGATCGACGAGCCGACGCCGCTGCCGTCGGCGGCGACGATGCTGAGGGATCTGCTGGACATCGTGCTGTCCTGACCCCGATCCGACACCTCCGTCACCCCCCGCTCGTGCGGTACCATGTCGGTCCGCCGGCGCACGGCGGAGGGGTGGTACTCAGGTGGATCGGATTGTCGAGATCCTCAAACAACACTGGGGGTACGAGCAGTTCCTGCCGTTGCAGCGGGAGGCGATCGCATCGGTCGTCGCCGGCCGTGACTCGGTGGTGGTCCTGCCGACCGGGGGCGGCAAGTCGGTCTGCTATCAGGTCCCGTCCGTCCGTCTACCGGGCACCGCGATCGTCGTATCGCCGCTGATCTCGCTGATGAAGGACCAGGTCGACGCGCTGATCGAGTGCGGGGTGGCGGCTGCGTGTCTGCACAGCAACCAAACCGAGACCGAGCGGAACGACGTGATCGCTCGTCTCCACGCCGGCGAGCTCAAGGTGTTGTACGTCTCTCCCGAGCGGCTGATGATGGAGGGGTTCCTGCGCTTGCTGAAACGGCAAGCCCTATCGTTCGTTGCAGTCGACGAGGCACACTGCGTGAGCATGTGGGGGCATGACTTCCGTCCCGAGTATCGCCAGCTCGGTCGGCTGAAGGAGGTGTTTCCCGACATCGCGATCCACGCCTACACCGCCACCGCCACCCGTCAGGTGCGCGACGACATCGCGGCGCAGCTGCGGCTCGATCGCCCCGAGGTGCTCGTCGGCTCGTTCGACCGCCCCAACCTCATCTACTCCGTGGAACGTCGCATCGACGTGGTTCGCCAGGTCGCCGACGTCCTCGACCGTCACCGCAACGAGTCGAGCATCGTGTACTGCATTCGACGGGCCGACGTCGACGACTTGGCCTCACGGCTGCGGCAGGCCGGATATCGGGTTGCCCCGTATCACGCCGGGCTGACGCCACAGCAGCGGAAAGGGGCGCAGGAAGCGTTCATCGGAGAGGATGTGGACACGATCGTCGCCACCGTGGCGTTCGGCATGGGGATCGACAAGTCGAACGTCCGCGCCGTCGTCCATGCCGGGATGCCCAAGTCGATCGAGCACTACCAACAGGAGAGCGGCCGGGCGGGTCGAGACGGGCTCGACGCGGAATGCGTGCTCCTCTACGGGGCGGGCGACTACGGCACGTGGAAGTACATCATCGAGCAGTCCGACTCCGACGAAGCGCGCCGGATCGCACTGTCCAAGCTCGCCGACATCTCGGCCTACGCATCGGGGGTCACCTGCCGGCATGGCGCGATCCTCGAGTACTTCGGCCAGCAGCTCGAGCGAGAGAACTGCAACGCCTGCGACGTGTGCTTCGGCGATCTGGAGCTGGCTGACGACGGGTTGGTCCTCGCACAGAAGATCCTCTCCTGCGTCTACCGCCTCGAGGAACGCTACGGCGGCGATCACACCGCGGCGGTGTTGATCGGGTCGCGCGACCAGCGGATCCTGGCGGCGGGGCACGACGGCCTGTCGACGTATGGATTGCTTGCCGAGCACCCGAAGCGATTGGTGCGGGATTGGATCGAGCAGCTCGTCGGCCAAGGCTGCCTGGAAAGGCGGGGGGAGTACAACCTACTCGCCATCACGCGGCGGGGGTGGCGCGTGATCCGCGGCGAACAGACCCCCCGGCTGCTCAAGCCGGCCGAACGTCCGCGGGCGCGGGCCGCGGCGGCCGACTCGTGGGACGGGGTCGACCGGGGGCTGTTCGAGACGCTTCGCGCGTTGCGCCGAGAGATCGCCCGACAGCGCGGCGTCCCCGCGTACATCGTCTTCGGGGACGCCGCGCTGCGGGACATGGCGCGGCGCCGCCCGTCGGGCATCGAGCGGTTCCTCGACGTGAGCGGCGTCGGCCAGTCCAAGGCGCGCCAGTACGGCGAGCGGTTCGTCGCCACCATTCGCGAACATGCCCGCAGCCGCGGGCTCGAGCTGGACGTCGATCCCTCTGTTCGTCCCGTTCCCAAGCCGAAACAGAGCCGTCGGCGGTCGCGGCCGACCGTCGATCTCGCTCGCGGCATCGCGTACGAACGGTACGGACGGGGGGCTTCGGTGAGCGAGGTGGCCGCGACCCTCGAGAAGCGGAAGGCGATCGCGCTGGGATACCTGCTCGACTACATCCGCGACCGTGACCTGACGTCGCCCGAACCGTGGGTCGAACAGACACTGTTCCGGCGGATCGCGGAGGCTGCCAAGCGCACGGGGGTCGCCCGCCCGCTGAAGATCGTCAAGGAACTCGAGGGCGACGCCGACGTCGATGATGTTCGAATCGCCATCGCCTGCCTCGAGAACGTCGCGCAACGCGGTAACGGGAAACCCGGCCGCCAGTCGGGTGTAGCTTGAGCGTACGAGGAGGCGTCGTGCGTTGCGACGAGGGTCATCAAGACGGGAGGTCTTCAATGAAACGATCGGCAGGATGGGCTTTGCTGGGGGTGCTGGCGCTGTCGGTGATGGCGGCGGCGCAATGCGACTGCGTCGAGGGGGAAACGCCAACGTGCTTCCTGACGTTCCGACCTAACGAGACGATCGCCTTCGAGCTGATCGCCCCGATCGACTACTTCGTCTGTCATGGCACCTCGGTATCGCCGAGCATCTGGGGCTGGCAGGTCGAAGCGGCCGACGGGAGCGTCGTGCGCTCGGTCACCTACTCGAACGGACCAGTGGGCCGGTGGATCGACATGGCATGGGATCTGTACGACGACAGCGGAGAGCTCGTTCCCCCCGGATACTACACGATCGTCGTGATGACGACGGACGGCGACGTCTCCTATCCGGTCCAAGTCCAAGGGCGGTGCCGACCGTGGTGTACCTGCTACTGCGGGTGTGCGGTGCGTTCGGTGTGCGACGTGCCGTGCCGGATTCCGTTCGGGGAGCTGTACCTAGCGCTGTCCGTCGGCGAAACGCGGCCGCGCAGCGGGCTGTCGTTTTCCATACAGCTCCACGTCGAATGCTGCACTGATTGCAGCGCACCGTAGCCGCCGCTCCTGGTTTGAGGTAGAGAAGCGCCGAAGAAAGGCTACCCTCCGAGGAGGCCGTATCATGGTGGCGATCGTGCGTGTTGACAAAGGATGCTTTCTATGGTCGTTGTAATGCATCGTTGACGCGGCAGCTGGTGCCGTTGGTTCATCGCAAGCCATATCCCATCGTCATCGCAGCCTTCGCAGAGAGGAGCGAGTGCTCCGGGGGGTCCATGTGAGGCGAGAGGCATCGAGGGAAGGGGGTACGACCGGGCAGTTCCAAGAACCGTTCTGTCACGGTCCTGTCCTTGTTCCAGCGACCTCAGCCGATCGAGCCTCCCTCTTGAGATCGTGCCCTTGCTCCTCGACGGCGGACCTACGACGGCCGCCGACGTCCGCGGTGTGTGAAGCGGTGCGGCAAGCTCTGCCGCATTGCACGAATTCGGCAACCGATGGGTTGCCGGCGTAGCGTCCCGCCTTGACGACGGGATCGGAGGTGGTTGCGATGGTTCGAAGGGCGACAGTAGGCATGGGAATCCTCGTAGGGTTGGTCCTGGCGTGTGGCCTGGTTCAGGCGGCGCAGGTTCGGACGTCACGGACCACGGCCGAGAAACAAACCGAAGGCTACTACCTGTCCGGGAACCTCGAAGTCCGCGAGGTCATCTATGAGACACGGGAGGGCCGAGCGGAGTCCGAGACGTTCGGTTCGATCCGGTTCTTTGTCCCGATGGGAGACGAAGGCACAAGCCGGATGCAGCTCGAATCGCTAAACCTCGTCGGCGAGGGATTCAAGACCGAGCGGGGCGAGACCGGCACCATCGGGATCTCGCTGGCGGAGGCCGTGGAGAAGGTGGAGTACAACCCACGGACGGGGGAGATCCACGCTCCCCTGGTGGGGACGCTCCACTACGAGCTGATCGACCGCATCCGCGGATACAGGCCGCAGGAATGCAAGGGCGAATGCGATCGGTTCGAGTCGTACGTTGAGACGGTCCAGGGGGAGCTGATCGGACGGTTCCAGGAACCGCTCCAGCCCGCCGAGGATGGGAAGAACGTCCTGGACCTTGAGATCAAGTACGAGTTGGCCGAAGAGGTCCTCGGCGTGATCCATCAGATCCGCGTGATTGGGATCATCGTCGTCAACTGGACGTTGTTCCAGTCGAGCGAGGCGCTGCGGATCCAGCCGGTGTTCGTTGGAAGCGGCCCCTCGGATCCGAACGCGTCAGGCACGGCGTTCAATACCCTGATGAGCCACTCGCACGACATGTGGAACCGATGCGCCTCGGTCCGGTGCCTCAAGTTCCTCGTCAACGACCCGATCTACGTCAACAACAACGCTTACCGGATCCTTGACCATGAGGCGGAAGCGATTGCCTTCAAGGGCACCGTGGACGTCGCCAACGCCGTTGAGGTGTTCGTGGCCGCCCAGATGTCGACCTCGTTGGCCTGCAGTTGGGGCGGTGGAGCTTGCTTCTCGCTCGGGACGGCGTCGGCCAAGGTGGTCAGCTGCGACCAGCAGATGGCCGTCCCATGCCCATGCCCGTCGGCCTGCAGCGGCTACTGCCCGTGCGGCTCGTGTCTGTGTGGTGCGATCAATCCGTACCACCTGGCCCACGAGCTCGGACACGCGCTCAATCTGCCGCATCCGTCGGGGGCGTGGTCGACCAGCACGGTCAACTCGATCATGGAGCCCAGTGGGTTCTGCTGCGACAACCCCAACGCGCAAAGCGCCAAGAACTGTCGGAACGCGTCGAATCCGCTGCTTTTCGTGACGTTCTCGGTCTGCATCGGGACGCCGGACATCCACGACTAGCAGGTTCGGTGTGAGGCGGAGGGCCGCCGGACCGGCCGTGAGGGAGGATCTCAATGCACCGGCGGTCTCTCCGACCTCGCGAGGCGAACAGATCGCGAGAAGGCTCGGTGGTGGAGAAGGCTGGCCTCGAGCCGCGACGGCGCGTACGCTGCCGACGGTCGGCCGCCGACCGTTGTCGCTCGAGTTGCGCTTCGGGCGCGGCTTCCGTGGTTGGACCGGCCGGCCTGCATGCAAAGCTAGAAGCGCATCCCTGCATGGGTGATCGAGTGGAACACCAGGCCGATCGACTCGTTGAGCGCCACAGCAAGTGGGTTGTCCCTCACTGGCAGGGACAGCACCGAGACGCCCACTGCCTGGCCGAGGAGCAGTCGATCGGTGGCCGCCCACGTCACCTCGAAGGTGGCATTCGGGGTCAGGATCGGGGAAACGTTCCACTCCCCTTGATAGCGAATCGCGGCGAGCGTCACCGGGAAGCTCGACACCATCCACCGGGTAGCCGCCGTCGTACCGAGCGCCGCGCGGCCGCCGAGATCAAGGGCGATCTCCAACCATTCCTCGAATCCCGCTCGTGCCGATAGCACCGCCTCGACGGCCAGTCCCTCGGTCAACGTGTGGGTCGATGCCAGCGCGAACGAAGGCAGCCAGACCTCCAAGGGATTGTCGAGCATGGGGCGAAGCGTCCACTGGGGCGCGATGTGGACCTTGGCGTACACGCCGAGGCGTGCCCCCCATCGGATCCGCCCCTCGGTGAGCAGCGGCTCGTTGAGGAAGTGGAGACGGACCCCCACCTCCGTGATCTCCGCGCCGACGCAGCCCACGCCGAGCGCAGCGGCAAGACCAAGCAGCACCATCATCGATAGCGAAAACCAACGCATCACAGCCTCCTTCTTCGGGGGTGAGGCAGAATACCCCGCGGGGAACGACGAGAAGCCATCCGATCGGCATTGCAGCATACAGCGCCCAGGCTGGTCTGCCCAACCGGCGGTCCGCGGCGCACCACGCCAGCCACGCCGTTGCCTACGGGAGGAACCCCGCTCGGCTCCAGGAGTGGATGATCAATGCGCCCGACGAGCCGATCGGCAGCGCCCGGCGTTCATCGAGCCCAGGAAGCACCGTCAGCGACAGGCCGAGCGACTGTTCCAGCGACAGGTGATCGGTCGGCGCCCATGCCAGGTCGAGGAAGAGGTTGGGTGAGAGACCCGGAGCAGGGACCCACGAGCGTGCGACCTCGTACCAGGTTGCCGTCAGGGATACCGGAAAGCTGGAGACCGTCAGGCGAGTTGCCGGTGAGGATCCGAGGACGTAGCGAATACCGAAGTCCGCCATGATCTGCGCCCAGTTCTCCACCCCGACGACGCCCATCGCCGAGACCGTGCCCACGACAACCCACCGATCGGCGACCGCATGCGACGACGCCAGGCAGACTCGCGGCATCCACAGGCTCAGCGGGTTGTCGAACGCCGCTCGGAGGGTCCAGCCATCGCCGAGGCTCACGTCTGCGTAGACGCCGAGCCTCGTTCCCAGGTGCAGACGCCCCTCGACCAGCAGCGGATGGCTGTTCACCGACAGCTCGATCCCGATCCTCTCCAGCTCCGCTGCGGTGCCTGCCAGCGCCACGATCGCCAGCCCGATCGCCATCACCGCCACGCCCACCGACTTGGCTCTGCGCATTGTGGCCACCTCCGTTCCGCTGGAGGATATCCGGTCCGACAGGATGGGGGCGGGCGCGGGGGTGCCGCCGCCAGAAGTTGGCACCGGCGACATCATCGGCGATCCTTGGGATACGATGGGAGCGAAAGCGAATGCTGCAACGAGCGGGTGCCTTCTCCGGAGTCGATGGGTGATCGTGGGGCTTTGGAGCCTCCTTTTGCTGTCGATCGCAGGATGTTGGTTCTCACCCAACACCAGACCGGTGGCGCATTTCGACGTCGATCGGACTGCAGGGGCAGCCCCGTTGACCGTGCGCTTCGACGGAAGCGCATCGTACGATCCCGACGGAACGCTCCGTGAGTATCGGTGGTGGTTCGGCGACGGGGCCGAGGGGCGTGGGCCGCAGATCGAGCACACGTACACCCGGGCGGGAACGTATGATGCCACCCTCACGGTGGTCGACAACCGGCACGCCCGTTCCACATTGACCGTCTCCATTGCGGTGCGCGAGACGAACGCGCTTCCCGTGGCCGCGTTCTCCGTGGCTCCATCTCCGGCGTTTCCGGGACAAACCGTTCGGTTCGATGCCAGTGCATCCTACGACCCCGATGGCGACATCATGGAGTACGCGTGGTCATTTGGCGATGGGGCGGTCGCTACCGGTGTCGTGGCGTCGCATCGATACGACACGATGGGGACCTACGACGTCGTCTTGACGATCCGGGACAACGACGAGGGCACCCGAACGTCAGCCACCGATCTTCGGATCACGAACGATGTGGGCACCACGGGGACGGTGTCGCGCAGCTACGTGTGGGAATACCACGGCAAGCCACAAAGCTGTCAGCTGGAGATCCCCCTGGACCTGTACGCCTACTACCGTTCCCAACCGAGGATGGGGTGGACAAACCGCGACTACGATGCGTACGTCCTCGATCCGCTCGATGACCCCTACCTGGAGACCGTTGCCGAGGAGGTCCTCGGGGGCGGCTTCGGAGACACCCACGCGGCGCTGGAAAATGCCCTGTTCTTCGTGCAGAACTGCATTCGCTACGTGTACGATCCGCTCTGGTTCGAATACCCGCGCTACCCAGTTGAGACGCTCCTCGAGGAGAGCGGGGATTGCGAGGACACCGCCATCCTCTACGCCAGCCTGGTGCGCACGCTCGGGCGGGGAGCGCTGATGGTGGCCGTCGATACCGATGGCAACGGCATCGCTGACCATATGGTCGCGTGGGTTCCGGTAGAGCCGGCCTTCGTCGACGCCCACCCCGAGCGGAGCTTCTGGACGTACGAAGGACGCGTCTACGCCTTCGCCGAGACCGCTGTCGAGGGCGGCTACCTGCCTCTCGGCGTCGATCCGTGGGGGCTCAGTGAGGGCGACGTCGACACGGTCTATGACGTCTCCCGCGTCGACCGCGCCCCCCACGTCCAGCGGGCCCGACCGACGTCGACGTGGCCCGATCCGTAGCTCTCAGCTCCCCGCTGACAGCACGCCGTCACCCCATGACCTGGCACATCGACCGCAGTCCTTGTTCCCATGCCTCATCACGGATCACCACTTCACCCCATCACCGAAACCAGTGTGACGCCGGACAGCACCAGGGCACCGCCGAGCAGTGCGCGGGCCGCCACCCGCTCGCCGAGGAAGACGACGCTGAGTACCACCGTCAGCAGCGGTGCCAGTCCCCACAACGGGGAGAGGAGACTGGCGTCGACGCGTTCGAGTGCCGTCAGCCACAGCACCCAGCCGACAAACAGCCCCAGCAGCGACGATCCGGCGGCGTACAGCACGCCACGCGACGTGAACCGGATTGACCGTCGTACCAGCGTCGGTCCGGCGGCGATCGTCCATGCCAGCGCCGCTCCGCACAAAAACAGCACCTGGTAGTCGACCGGATCGATGCCGCGGGAGAGGCAGTACTTCGTCGGCACCGCTGCGCTCGATCCCCACAGCACGCCCGTCCCCAGCGCCGCCAGCCTTGCCAGCAGGTCGTGCCGCTCGCCCCTCACCTTCCGCGCCGGCCGGACCAGGAAGTACGCGCCGGCGAAGACCAATGTCCCGGCGGCGAACGTGAACCAGCGGACCGGCTCGGCCAGGATAAGGATCGAGCTGACAACGCCCCAGAACGGTCCGGTGTTGGACAGCAACGTCGAGGTGTGCAGCGATCCGCGCGCCACGGCGTAGAAGAACAGGACGTTGCCCAGGTACACGTTGATTGTCCCGGCGATCATCGCGATCAGCACGAGATCGAGCGATCCTACCTGAATCCCGTCAGTCCATAACGCGTACGGCACGATGAACGGCAGCGCGATCCAGGGACGCAACAGCCCGAACCCGAGCCACGGCATCCGGTCGGCCCCCAGCTTCATCATCAGCCAGGTCAGCGCCCAACAGAACGCGGCGCCGACGGCGAAGAAGATCGCCACGAGATCCACAGCCAGCCCTCCTCGGCCGTGGATGATACGCGGAATCGATATCGCCCGTCAGATGACGGCTTGGCCGTTGACCGATGGACAACCAGCGGACAAGTCCAATCTCCACCGCCACATCAACGGCCTGCTGCTGCAGCTTCGGAGCGATCCCGAACCCGGCCCATCGAAGCTCGTGCTCGCTCCCCTACCTCCTTCCCCCCTTTCCCACCCCGCGCTTAGGGCCCGCCCCCCTCCGGCAACGCGATATCCACGATCGTGCTCTTGTCGACGACGAGCTCCCGCCCACTGCCATTCAGGTTGGCTCGATGCAGACCGAAGCGATCGGTCCAGTACAGCTTCCCCTCGAGCCGGTCGACCGCGACGAGTTCAGGCCACCGCATGGGTTGATCCACGACGAGCTGCTTGGCGGTGCCATCGATCCGACAGCGGTCTATGCTGCCAAGGACCTGGTCCGTCCAGTAGACGTGCTCGGCCGGATAGCCGGGAATCGCATCGATCGCCAAGCCCAGTACATCGCACATCTCGGATTGCAGCGAATGCGGCCGGAATCCGGATAGATCCGTGTAGCGGATCGCCTCCCGGCAGCTCGTCTCCTGCGGTGTGGCCAAGGCACTCGGCCATTTGGGGTTGTAGTATTCCATCGTCCAGTACAGCCGGTTTCCGGCCGCATCGACCTCGATCTGATCGGCATAGCGTCTGGCTCCCGGCTCGTACGCGATCAAGGTGAGCGGTTCCCGCTGATCGAGGAACGCCATGTAGATTCCTCCGACGACATCGCCCCCGTTGTACATCTCACTCGGGTGGACGGCCCAGAGGATCACGTTCGTCCCGGGGACGACCTCCAGATCGCTGACGTTCTGTTGGCCGGTGATCAACGTCTCCTCCTCGGTCCCGTCGGTGCGTGCCCGATGGATCGTATGGCTCGTGGCGTCGGCCCAGTAGACCCAGCCATCCGCGACCGCGATGGCGTTGAACACATGGGAGCTGGGCTCGATGACGGTTTCCGTGTCGCCACCGGCTCGTGGAGTGCGTCGAACCCCCCGCCCCGTGGTCCAGTAGATCATCGCCGGCTTGCCTTGTGCCAACCTCATCGAGACGGTCACCACATCGGGCTTCTCCACCTGAGCGACCGTGCCATCGACGAACTCGGCCGTCAGGGTGACCGAGTAGGTTCCAGCTGTCCGATAGATGTGAACCGGATCGACCTCGTCGGACGTCGCACCATCTCCGAACGTCCATGAGCAAGCAACGATCGGCTCCTCGCTTGTTGGCGTGAACTGGACGACCAGCGGCTGAAGTCCTTCCACGGCCGATGCGTCGAAATCGACCGTGGGCCCGAACCACGAGCTGCACCCCGCCATCAATCCCAGGGCGCAAGCCGCAAGCACGACGATGCGCCTAGCGATCCTTCGAGCCATTGCACACCTCCGTTGACCAGTCTAGTACGGTGCAGAAGAAGGAGTCAACGAAGTGCAGAGTACGGTAGATGCCTAGGAAAAGGTTGTCTTCAGTCCACATACTTCCTAGAACGATCTCCGCGCCATCGCGCGAGGCGCTGGTCTGGCTCGATCGCGAGACGGACACGATCCGCAGCGGACCTCGACACGGTGGAGGGATCACGACCGGCGCGACACGGGGAGCGACGCGCCGGGTTCCATCGCGGTGCAGGACGGGAAGGCGGACTGGACGAAGGACAAGGTCGAGCGGGCGAACCTCGATGGCAGCCGGCGGAAGACGACCGCCACGGCGAACGCGGCGAGCGAATCCTGATCGATCGCTGTTGACCCGTCCGGGACGAGGTGTGTCGGATGGAAGGGGCCTACGACGATCCCCACAGCACGCGCATCGCGAAGGCCAACCTGGATGGTCGTCGGAAGGCTGCATGGGCAACCAAGGAAGCTGAGCCTATCGGCATGACGTCCCGGCTCCATGTGCGCTCGGTTCGGAGAACGGTCGGCTGTTGTGGTGCGAGCCGATGCACAACCCAGCCAACGGGATCATCCTTCCGGAGGCCAAGGACGTCCGTTCGATCCACGGCGCGGATACGGATTCTGGGTGCGTTTGTCGATCGCATCGCCTTCCGCCGGGAGTCCGACCGATCGCCGCGGACGTTGGCTGCTCCGCCGGCGCCCCCTACATCACCCGGTGCGAGCCCGTCCATGACGTCCCGCGACGTGCGGGAGACGGATCGCGCCCAGGAGGGGGCGCTCAGCACCGCGCCCTAGGGAGTAGCGTTCGAAGCGAGCGCGGGGAAGCTCTACGGCTCCTCGAGCGACAGGCTCCGCCGGGCAACTCTCGGGGACGGCTCCGAGGAGGGGCTGGTGTAGCTCGGTGCGAACGCCACGGTCATCTGGACACCCAGCCGAGGCTAGATGCAGAGCGAGCTCACGTCCTGTGGGGACCCTTCCTGCGTGTCATGACCTGGCTCCCTCCGGGCTTGCCCATCCCTCCTCGTTACGCCGGCGGCCCGTCTCCATCTCGCAACTCACCGATCACCAAACGGTGGAGGCGAGCTCCGCCGCACCACGAGCAGTCTGCGTTCCTTTTCTGCCCTCCGAACCGCGCACCGAAAACACCGCACTGGTTTGTCACGCGTCACCCCTCACGCCTCACGGCCTTCCGAACCTAGCACGCAGAACCTCGCGCGGGTTCCCGTCCCTCATCCCCCATCACCGCCCTCGTCCTCATCATCGAGTGGCACGACCGGTACGAAGAACTCGAGGATCCGTAGGCAGCCCGGGCAGCAGGCCATCGGGCGAGACGAACGCCAGGTGTGGCCCGACGTGTCGTGCTCGTTCGCGGGGTCGATCTCGAGCGTTCCGAAGCACAGCTCGTCGTCGCCGGACGGGTTGAACGCCAGGTAGAGGGTGCCGCCGACGGAGGTGAGATCGGGCGTTTGGTCGCTGATCGGTCCGTAGACATAGCCGAGGCGGTCCCAGGTGAGCCCGTCGGTCGACCGGCGCAGCCACAGGTAGTCGTTGTTGTGGCCGAGGTAGGCGACGATGAGCGCGCCGTCGTGAACCACCGCGGACACGGCCCGGTCGGTCGCCGAGGGACGGGTGAACGCCCGCGGCAGCCGCGCGATCTCCCACCCGGGATGCGACGCCCGGTTCGACGTCTTGCGGGCGACGTACAGCCAGCTGTCGTCCCCGACGCCGCGGTAGAAGCAGTACAGCGATCCACCGAACGAAATGAGCTCCGGTCCGTTGGCGGTCCGCGCCGCCTCCGGCAGCGTGTACTCCGAACTCCACCGGCTGCCTTCCTTCACCCGGAAATGGATCCGCTGCGTGCCGGGGTCGACGTAGGCGATGGTCAGCTGGGGCCCCGTCGGGCCCGACCAGTCGTGCGCCGTCGCTCCCGGGGCGCGATCCGTGCGGATGGCGTCGACCGCGGTCGGCGCCTCCCAGGTCCAGGTTCGCCCGTCGATGCACAGCTTGCGCATGATCCATACCCGATCGTCGCCGGGCGCCGTGTAGACGAGCTGGAGGTACTGATTGCGCAGCAACAGTCCAGTGTGATCGTAGCCGAACGCCGTTGGCTGGGTGGAGGCGTACGCCGAGCCACGTGCGGCCGCCGCGTCGTGCACCGGGCCGAGCGCTTGCAGCCCATCGTCCTCGACCACCGTTTCCCATACCGTGCCGTCGGCATCGGGCACCCGATGCAGCAGGTGTGGGGCACTGTCGTGCGATCCCAAGCACGGTCCGACGTCCGAGCGCAGCGTCGCCAACCGCCACACCTCCGTCCCTTCGGCATTGTTGAACCCCGTGCCGAAGAACACGTACTCACCGACCCCGGCGATCGACGACACGAGGTAATGGTCGTCGGCCGGATCGGTGATCCCTTCCGGGGTGATCTGCTGCCACCGTTCCCCGTCCGGGCTGCGGTATATACGCCCATGCCCGCCGCCGCCGATCCCCGTGTAGAGGACGCCACGGGTGCTGTACAGGACATCGACATGGAGTGCTTCGTTGGGGAACAGCCGCCGCTCCGCGGTCAGGTTGACCGTGCCGTCTCGATCGAGCCGCCACAGCTCCGGGCCGGTGCGCGTGCCGCCCTCGCCGGCGTGGTTCTTCGTCCCCACGTAGATGGCGTCACCGTGCGAGGCGATCGACTTGATCTCGGCCATCGTGGGCGAGGTCAGCTCGGCGTGCTTCGACCAATGCCACCCGTCCTCGCTGCGCCATACTTCCGCCGTGCGATCGCAGCTCGGGCATTCGTTCCATCCGGACGTGCCGGCGTACAGCGCGCCGCCGTGGAGCGTGAACGTGCCGAAGGCGTAGTCGCCGTCGCCCAACGCGAGGGCGTCGGTCGGTACCTGTTCCCAGGTGGTGCCGTCGGTCCGACACAGCGTCATCCGCTCGCGCTGGCGGCTGATCGTGTCGCCCAGCGAGACGTACAAGCGGTCCTCAAACACCGCAAGGGCGACAATCTGGCCATGGTCGTTGAACGTCCACACCTCCTCCGTCGCCTCCCACACGAACGGAGACAGCCCGTACATCACGAAGCTCTTCTGCTCGCCGGAGGGTTCGGTTCCGTTGACGGCCACGTAGAGGCGGGGCCACCGCGCGCCCGGCGGGTGGAAGACGGCGAGCGCGGGGATCGAGGAGATCGTGAAGTCGGAGGACACGCCGGGGACGTCGCTGACCGGAAGCTCGATCTCGGACCACCAGAACCAGTCGCGATCGAGCGGACTTCCGAGTTTGAACAGGCCGCCATCGTTCAGCGTCCCGGCGTAGAGTACACCGTTGAGCACCGCCATCGACGCCGTCGTGTTGGCCCCGATGCCATACCCCGGTTCGTTTGTCTGCTGCCACTGCGCTGCCGCGCCGATAGGGATGGACAACAGCACACCGAGCGCTACACCTACGATCCACAACCACCTGAATGGACGCATGATCACCACCTTGTTGACAGCATGATGCGCCGAGGAGCGTCGGGTCAAGCCCCCGTGGGCTGACCGCTCCTCGCTTGAAGCCCCACGCCGCTAGTGGAGGACATCGAGCACGACCACGGTGGTCCCCTCGATGGAGACCGAGAACAGGTCGCCTTCGTCCACGGCGGCGAGGACCGATGTGAACTCGTCGAGCCGATCGCGGGGGACGTCGAACGCGGTGAAGCTCGCGTCGCCGAGCTTGGACGCATCGACCGGATGCGACGTCCATCCCCGCCGCCGAATCGGACCGAGGCGCTCCATGACCGAAGGAGATAGGTGGATCTCCACGGTCAGGGCATGCACGCCGAACAGGCCATCCGTTGTACACCACGCCCCGAGGGCGATCTCGCAGCGGTTGTTCGCCTCGTCGAGCTCGCTCACCTCGCCATCGGGATCGACGCTCGCGGTGAACGTCAGCGGAGCGGTGAATGGATCGCCGGCGTTCCCGTCGTCCCGGCCGAGCACCCAGCTGTGCTGGAGCTGGACGGTCGACTGGCCCGATACCGTGATCGTTTCCGTTGAGCTGGTGGGGAACAGCGGGTTCGGGGCTGGCTGTGGCCCCGAACCGGATGTCCCCGGTCGGCGCCGGGCGGCCGGGAGGGCGTCGGTGACGTGCTCCCAGTGCACGTCGAGATCACCGTGGTACGGCTCGCTCGGCTGGCCGAGATTCCGGAGCTCGACGACCAGCGTGATCTTCCGCTGCCCGCCCGACAGCGTGTCCACATGGGTCCGCACGTAGACGGGCTGGAAATCCGGCTTGTCGTGCTCGTCGGCAATGCCGTCGCCGTCGCCATCGGCGGCGGTTGGGGTCCCGACGTCGCCGCGCCATCCGGCGACGAAGCAGACGCCGTCTTGCAGGATCCGCTCTTCGGTCTTCCCCCAGCCGTCGTGATCGTGCCAGAGACGCTCGTTGAACACGTCGGACTGGTCGAGCTTCGGCTCGAACCAGGTTGTGGAAACGCCGTCGTTGCCGTGGAGGTGGTACTCGGTGTTGTCGACGTGCGAGCTGTCGAGCACCAGCGGCGCGGCCCCCAGCCCGATGTGGACCGTGCTCGAGGGAATCGGACGGATGGCGTACAGGTGGTACCGGACCGGGGCGGAGTCCTTCGTGTGGTCGCCCAGCCGCAGGTACCGATTCGACCCGGCGTACACGTTCTGGTAGCCGGTGACCGCCGTATGATGCTCGTCGGAATGGTTCGCCTGGATCACCAAGCGGCGGGCACCGTCGGTCTGGTCGTAGCCGACGACCACCCCGTAGTGGTCGGTGGGCTTGAACGTGTCGTCGTGGTTCTGCTTCCCGTCGTGCCGGAACAGGTAGACCATCGGACGGCCGTTCCAGATCTCGTTGCGCACGATCTCGAACAGCTCATCGTAGCTCCCGGTGTGCCCGGAGTCGGGGATCTCGTAGCCCGAGTCGGTGATCCGGTAGCGGAACACCTCGAACCGGGCGACCTCGGCTCGCGGGCCAAGGTGATCGTTCATGTACGCCTCGAGCCCCGTCTGGAATGTGGCTGGCAGCACCCAGGAAGCGGCACAGCTCGTATCCCGGTTCATGTAGTGGGCGGCGCCCAGATCGACGATCGCCCCCTGTGGCAAGCCGTCGCTCTCGCGCTCCGTATCGTCGATCAGGTTGGGGAAGCCGCGCTTGTCCCACCAGGCGCAGATCGACGCCCCCGCCACCGGACCGCAGCCCGAGGGGAACCAGCAGCTTCCTCCCACCCGCATATCTGCCTGGTAGTAGCGGGGTACGCCGGAGATCAGGGCCTTCCTCGGCGTCTTCGCCGCGGCGGACAGCCCCAGCGAGACCGCCATCATCCCGACGAGCAACCACACCCAGACCATGGAACCATTCCGCTGCATCATCGACCTCCTTGCGTACGCGACGCACCGGCTTCACGGGAGAGCAGGGCGGGTGCCCTGGAGCCGCTCACACCTCGCCTCAGCATAGCACGTCACAGCTGGCATGCACTTCACCTTATCCTTGACTACCCCTCATCGTCTCACTCGTTTCCCGATCGGCCAACGGCGGAGACCAGTCCGGCCGCCACACGAGCCGCTTGCGTTCCCCAGTCTGCTCCCCCAACCGTGCACCAGCGCTGCCATCCATCACCGATCACCCATCACGGCCTTCCGGTGACTCATCCCTCATCACCGCTTTCCCGCTACACTATTCCCAACAGAAAGGAGTTCATCATGACCGTCTACTGGCTGAAGGTCCTCATCGCGATTGCCACCATGGCGTTCGGTGCCATGTCGATCGTTTCGCCGCCCGCCGCCGAACGGTTCACCGGCCTCACCGCCCCCGGACCGCGTGGGATCTCCGAGATCCGCGCCGTTCTCGGCGGCTTGTTCGTCGGGCTGGCGATCGCCACCCTTATCTACCGCACCGGTTCGGCGTTCGGCACGCTGGGCATCGGCTACCTGACGATCGCGCTCGTCCGCGGCGTCTCCATCGTCGTCGACGGCGCCGGCACCTCCACCAACTGGCTGAGCTTCGGCTTCGAGGTCGTCTTCGGCATCCTGCTCTTGGTCTAGCGCCGCCCGCCGCCGAAGTTGGGGAACACCCTGGCCCTCGTGCGCCCCAACGCACGATTCAGCTCCCTCGCCAGTGCGTGAGGACGCGGTCGAGCGGCGTCCAGTCTGCCGATCGCTGCTCGGCTGCATCGAGCAACGTGTGGTTCCTGCCCCCCCCACGATCGAGGGGGGGCCGGGGAGCGGGCGAGCACCCCGCGGGCCCCCCTTGATGCCGGATCTCCCAAATGGACTCCAAGTACCTGCTTCTGGCACGACAAACCGCGTACCCGGTCTCCCGGACCCGTCTCCACGCGCCTCCGTCTCACCCAGCAAACCCAAGGAACTGTAGAAACACAACGAGTCCGTCTTCCCGACCCCGGACTTCGGACCTCGGATCTTGGACTTCGGGTAGGGTCCTCGACCGTCCTCTCCGGATTCGATGGCCGTTCTCGATCGCGACATCCCACGATCGTGACATTCCACGAACTGGAGCTATTGACAACCCACGATCGTGATCATACACTACCATCATGGCCGATCGGCGCACGCCAAGAGGGGCTTTCCGAGTCGGAGGTCGGATCACGGCGCCGTACTACGTTGATCGCCCCGAAGTCCAAGTGGCTCTCCTGCGCGACGCGCGTACGGGTTCCCAGAGCAACGTGCTGATGGCTCCGAGGCGGTTCGGGAAGACAGCGTTGCTGCGAAAAGCGTGCGCTGAACTCTCGGGCGAACGTCTGGCAGCATACGTCAACTGCCTTCCCCTTCACCGGGCGGATGCGTTCCATGATCGGATCGTCGAGTCGGTTCTGGGCGCGTACGAGGCCCAGTACGGTCGTGTGCGCCGTCTTCTTGCGACCTGGAAGGACGTCGTCAAGCGACCGGTCTTCAGCGCCCTCGAACATCTCGAAGAGGTCGGCGGAAGCCTGCAATCGGTCGGCAGCGTCCGGCTCAAGTTCCGCACGCAAGAGGCGGACGCGGACGATCTGATCCGGGCAGCACTCGACTTCGCCGAACGCTTCGCCGAGGAACAGGACACGGACGTTCTCCTGGCACTGGACGAGTTTCAGGCCCTCGTGTCGCTGGGAGAGTCCATCTTCTCGCACCTGAAGGAGGCCATGGATGCGCAGCGACGTGTCGTCTACCTGTTCAGCGGGAGCAGCCTCTCTCTGTTGCGCGATGTCTTCGGCCGAGAAGGCGAGAGCCCGCTGTACGGGATGGTGGGCCGCGTCTTCCTCGACGAACTCGACGAGCGCCGCGTCGCGGCCTTCGTGAAGCGCCGACTGGCGTCGGTCTATGACGCAGGGATCTCGGAAGATGCCCTCACGAGGTTTCTCGAGCGGGTGGGCGGTATCCCTTACTACGTTCAGAAGCTCGGCATCGCGCTCGAACAGCGCCTCCACTTCCACAGCATGCAGACCATCGAGGAAGCGGACATCGATGCGGCCTTCGATGCCCTGCTCAACGAGATCGATCTCGATTTCCAGGAGCGCTGGACGACGCGGTTCAGCGAGCAACAGCAGGCGATCCTGCTCGCCCTCGGCGAAGGCCCCGCGACCTCCGGTTTGATCGCCGAACGGGCAGGCACGGCGCCGGAGAATCTCACCTACAACCTCAAGAAGTTGGTGGGGACGATGATCCTCTCGAAGGAAGACCGGACGTATCGAATCACCGATCGAATCTTCGCCGCGTGGCTCGCGCGGCTCTAGGGGCGCCCCTCTCGCCGCGAACAGCTCAGGAAGAGATCCACATCGAGTCAGGTACTAGGTCCCGAGACCTCCAGTTCGCGGGCGAAGCCCGTCGCCTGTGGAGACAAGTCCAAGGTCCAACGTCCGGAGTTCGCCGGCTGAGATCCAGCGTTCAAGGTCCGGTGTCCCTGATTCGCCGTTCGCAGTCGAACCCAACGAACTCTGCGAATACTACGAACCCAAAGAATGGGCAATCGCACCGCGCACTGCGAACCTGGGGGTTGTCTACGAATCCAACGACAAGGTTTTCCCGCACCGCGCAGTCGGGGTTCCAATGAACTCCTCGACTACCGAGTTCCGTATTGCATCCCCGGAATCAGGGTTCGTCTGGTATGGTAAACTTCGTAGACAACCTGTGCTATGGTCCATCGGAGGTCGACATGGTGACGAAAACCGTTTCCGCCAAGGTGCCGGAGGAACTCCGAACCCGCATCGACGAGATCGCGAAGCTCGAACGGCGCACGCCGAGCAACGTGGTTCGCATGGCGATCGAGCAGTTCGTCGAGCAGTACGAGGAGCTCCATCCGCAGTTCCGTGCGGACATTCTCGAGGCGCTGGATCAGATGAAGAAGGGCGACGTCGTGCCCTACGAGTTCAGCTAGTGCCATGCCGTTCACGCCCGTCTCGGTCCGCAACTTCGACCGGGTCCTGAAGAAGCTCCCCAGGTCCATGCAGGGCGAGGTCGACCGCCAGGTTCGTCGGATATGCAGAGATCCTTGGATCGGAGAGCCCAAGCGAAGTGATCTCAGCGGCGTCCATGTCCACAAGGTCAGATTGGCCGGCCAGCTTCAGCTGCTCGCCTACTGGGTCGACGAAGGGGAGCGACGAAGCACCCTCCTCGCCCTCGGCGGCCACGAGAACTTCTTCCGGGATCTCAAGCAGTACCTGAAGTCGCAAAGCGGCGGAGTCAGGGTTTGACGTCAGGAACAACTCGCGCCCTGGGATTCACCGATCAAACCCGAGTGCGCCGAGTCTATTGCGTTCATCGGGTTTCTTGGGTTGGACGGCGCGTGGTGATCGTTGAGCGCGTTTTCCTGGATCTCGGACCTCGAACTTGCCCCCACACGCTACGAACTAGGCCTTGACCGCGAATGGGCGCACTGGCGTTTCCCTCACTTCGTCATCGAATCCCGTATGGTCTCTGGAATCCCGGGTCTTCGCCGCCTGGCTTGCACGCCTGTAGAACGCGTATCCCACCCGCGCCGTGGCCACCCAACGAACCCACGAACCCGGTTTCTGACAAGAGCCCGAGATGAGTGCCATGATGTCCCCGGAATGCACGACACGTCGATCGATTGAGCTGCCGATCGATTTGCCAATACCCTCGCGCTGGCCTACATTCACTTCTAACCGGGTCACGTACGCGACCAGAGGAGTTCGTTGCGTGAACCCAAGGCTCACCAAGCTGCAGTCGGGAGGTGCGTGAAATGCAGCGTTTGGAGAAGGGACGGAGGCTTCTGGGCGTGGGGATGTTGGTCGGCATGATAACGATGGCCGGCTGCATGCTGTTCCAACCGAACGTCGGCGTCGACTTCGAGACTTCGAGAACGGAGGGGGTGACGCCGATGGTGGTCGAGTTCTCGCCGGTGGTCGCCGGCGAGATCGCGGCGTGCTATTGGGACTTCGGCGACGGGGCGACCTCGACCGAGATGGCGCCGGTCCACGTCTACCGGGCGGCGGGTACGTACGACGTCTTCCTCCGTGTGACGCTGTCCGACGGATCGGGCGGAACCGTCAAGAAGGAAGAGCTGATCGACGTTGCCCTCATCACACGGAAGGCCGAGTTGACCGACCTGTACTGGTTGAACGCGAACAACGGCACCCTTCATCGTGGCGATCGCTACGGCAACAACGAGCAGACGATCATCAGCTACGTCTACCGTGGGGGAGACCTCGCCGTAGGCGGCGGCTACGTCTACTGGGTGGCGGATGACAGCATCTACCGGGCCAACGACGACGGGAGCGGGAAGAAAGCGATCGTCAACAACCAGACCGGACTGCGAAGCGTCTCGGTCGATGGAGGCGTCGGGCAGCTCTACTGGGCTTGCCAACCGAGCGGACCGTTCAGTAACGACTACTGGAAGGGGAGTCTCAAGCAAGCGGACCTGAATGGCGAAAACCGCGCCACCCTGGAGAGCTACAAGAGCTCCTCCGACCACTTCACATGGTGGATCCGTGCCGATGCCGGCGGCAGCGGGCTGTTCCGCTACTATGATGACGACAACCTCGTCGTTCCCGCGGAGATCACACCCCACGCGATGGACGACGGCAAGCTCCAACTCCTCGTCCATGTATCGGCCACCTCGGTGGCGCACGCCAACCTCAGGGACTCGATGAACGGCGTCACGGCGCTGGCCACCGATGTGGGCGCGGACTTGGCGTACTACCTGTACTGGGTCTCCAGAAGCTCCATCAAGCGCAGTCGAGTCGACGGAAGCGGCGTCACCACGATCCTACGCGGCCTCGACAGCCCGCGGGGCGTCGCGGCGGATGTGGTCGAGGGCAAGATGTACTGGTCGGACCGACACGGCATCCATCGCGCCAACCTCGACGGAACCGGAGCCGAGACCATCTATCCCGGTGTCCGCGCCGATGCCCTGGTGATCCAGGAACGCTAGCACGTCCACCCGCCGGACCGGCGAGACGGCGCGGTTGGTCGGCGCCTTCCGGGAGGCGGCCTTCGCTCAGCCTTCCGGAAGGTTGCTGACGATGTTCGGCTCGAACCTCGTCAGCTGCCACAGCTCCTCGTCGGTGAATTCGGGGAATACGGTGAACTCGCCGCGGAGCATCGCCTGCCGGCGCATCTCGACCTCCTGCTGCACCGCCTCGGGGACCAGATCGCTCCTCGGCGCCAGCGTGACGCACCGCTCCGGCAGGCCGTACCACCAACCGTCATCCGCCCGCTCACTCCACGTGCCGTCCCGGACCGCTATGACCGTGTCGGTGAACAGCGGCAGCCAGTTCCAGTCGAGCGCCGTCAGGTAGACCGACGGCGCGTACGCCGCCATCCCCTGCGCGTGGCTGGCGATGTAGTAGGTGCCGGCCGCTTCCGCCGCCTCGGCGCTGGCGAACGAGTCCGAGTCGTGGGTCACGACGTCGCACCCCTTGGCGATCAACTCCCCGATCGCTTCCGCCTCGCGATCGGGCGCGTACCACTCGTTGACCCAGGCGATCTCCACCGTCGCCTCCGGATTCGTCTCCGCGACGCCGCGGGCGAATGCGTTGATCCCCGCGATCACGCGAGGCAGCGGATGGGACGGCGCGTAGCCGATCCGCCCCGACACCGTCATCCGTCCGGCGATCATCCCGGCCAGATAGCGCGCCTCGTGGGTGCGCCCGTAGTAGGTCCCCACATTCGTCGCTGGCCGCCCGCGCGCCCCGCCGATCATGAACACCACCTCCGGGGAGTCCGCCGCGATCGCCGGGACCACGTCCGCTCCCCAGCCGTGGGTGAAGATCACGTCATATCCCGCTTCCGCATGCTGTCGCAGCACGGCCTCGCCACCTCGAGCCGACGCATCCTCGACTTCGTCCACGAGGACCCCCGAGAGTTCCCGCTCCAGCGCCTCCGCCGCGACATGCCCCTGGTAGGTCCAGCCCGCGTCCTCGATCGGCCCGTAATGGAGCATCGCCACCCGAAGCGGCTCCGGCGCGCGCAACGGACACTGCAGCCCGCCGATCAACGAGGGGCCCAAAGAAAACCCCAGGATCGCCGCCACCGCCGCCACCCAGATCAACAGCCCGCGCACTCCGATCTCCTCCTTTCGTTACCCATGCGAACCCTTCCCCGCAGCCTAGTTGAACGAGTGCGTGTTCTACAACCCGCGGCGAATGCTGTAGCCGGCAGCTCGACGCAAGGTCGTACACAACTCGCTTGCCGACGCGAAGGGCTGGGCGGCGCCTGCTTCGCCCTCCGAGCCCGGCATCCCCAGGCGACAACCGCCCCGCGCCGGCTCGCTGCGCGGATCAGCCCCTCCTCCATCCAGCAGCAGCTCCCCTCGGTGATGGGAGGGGCCGGGGAGGGGGGCGAGCACGCGGGACACATACCCCGATGCCAGTTCGGTTGGGGGATACGCCCTCTCACTTCGTTGTGAAGGCGGTTTCCGGAAGAAAGGAAGAGCTCCCCTTCTCTGTCACTGCCTCGA
>CAZLER010000030.1:0-23927 GCA_964558595.1 uncultured Thermotogae bacterium | reverse complement strand
AAGAAGAAGAGGCGGGGCAACCAGCCCCGCCTCATGTCCCTCGCAGGCCGATGTCGTCGGCCGTCGACTACTCCTTGAAGATGTTGGCGACGGTGATGTCCATCGTGATATCGACCTGAACGCCCTTCACGTTGGGCAGCCAGGCGGCGATCATCTCGTCGGTCATCGACCATAGCGGGATCCACGGTACGTCCTGTGTGCTGAGGATTTGGATCGCCTCATACAGCGTCGCACGGACGTCCTGGTCCACCGTCCTCGTCGCCAGCTCCATGATGTTCTTGTACGCCTGGTAGTTCGGATGGTGGTTGAAATACGTCCCCAACGACTCCGGCGACTCCGTGGTCCACGGCGCCAAGAAGTTGGAGGGCTCGAGGTAGTCCGGATGCCAGCCGAGCAGGAACATGTCGAATCCGCCCGAGCTCATCCGCTCGATGTACGCACCCCATTCGAGCACCTGAATCGTGATGTTGACCACGCCGGTCTCCTCGAAGCTCCCCTTGAGCACCGCGGCCACGTCCGCTTCGAACGTCCCGTAGTGCTTGGGCGTGTACCACAGGTTGAGCTCCAGCGGGTTCTCGGCCGAGTATCCGACTTGTGCCAGCAGCTGTCGCGCCATGTCGAGATCCCGCTCGGGGAACGTCGGCAGCGCGCCGAAGAACGGCGGGTCCACCGCGGGCACCATCGTGTAGATGGGCTCCACCGTGCCGCTGAACACTTGGTTGACGATCGCCATGCGGTCGACCGCGTAGCTCATCGCCTGGCGCACCTGCGCGATGTCCACCGGCGGCTGGGTGACGTTGAACAGCATGTAGCGGACCCCCGGGCTCGGCGGGAACGCTTGGACGATCACGTCTGGGTTCTCCTCCAGGTCGGCGACATCCTGCGGTGCAAGGGTGCGGAACACGACGTCGACGTCGCCCGCCTCGATCGCCGCGCGCAGGGTGGCGGCATCGGCGTACATCTGTTCGACGACGTTGGCCGACTTCGGTGCCTCGCCGTAGTAGTCCTCGTTGGCCACGTAGATCACGTGCTGATCGGCGAGGTGCTCGACGAGGATGTAGGGACCCGTGCCGGCGAACTGCCCGTTGGCGAAATCGTCATCCGGCACCGACGCCGGCGAGTAGATCATCGCCGGTCCGATCTGGTCCGACATCCGCTGAGCGAACACGGCGTCGGGCTGACTCAGGTAGATCTTGACCGTCAACGGGTCGATGACCTCGATATGGTCGATCACCTTGATCAACCCCACACCGCCTTCCGGTCCGTCCAAACGAAGCGTACGGTCGAGGGAGTACTTGACGGCGTTTGCGTCGCACGGCTCACCGTCCCAGAACGTGATCCCGGGGCGGATGTGGAACGTCCACTCGAGTCCGTCGGCGGAGACGTCCCACGATTCGGCGATCGCGCCGACAAACTCCCCCGTCTCGGGGTCGAACTTCGTCAGCGCATCGGTGCAGTTCCTGAGGACGTGCCACGAAAAGTGGTCGTAGCTGTTGGCGAACGACAGCTCGGTGACACGGTCGGTCGTCCCGATGATCAACGGCTCGTCCTGTGCCAGGGCGAACGCGCCGATCATCGACAGTACCGCGAGGGCTACAATGCCCAACACAGCCTTACGCATAGCAGTGCCTCCTTCTAAGGTCTTTCCGCTTCACTCTACGTCAGCGTCTCCAAACGACTTCGATCTAGCAGAGTGGCGAACACGACCCTAGCACGACGGCCGAACGGATGTCAAATGCGCTTGCGCTTTCGCCTCGGGTTGACCAGGTCGCTGATCCCTTCGCCGATCAGACCGAAGCCGAGCGACAGCGCGATGATCATGAGGCCGGGAAAGGTGATCAGCCACCACGCGCCCGACTGCAGGTACTTCTGCCCGTTCTGGATGTCGAATCCCCAGTCGGGGGCGGGGGGGGGCAGGCCGAAGCCGAGGAAGGAAAGCGCCGCGACGGTGAGGATGGCGTCGGCGAGGTTGAACGACGACACGGCCATAATCGCGTTGACCGTGTTGGGGGCCACGTGCCGAAGCACGATGCGCGAATTCCCCGCGCCGACGGCGCGGATCGCCTCGATGTAGGACGTCTCTCGCACCTGGAGCACCTCCGCCCGCGTCACCCGGAAGTAGGTGGGGATGTAGACGAAGCCGACCGCCCAGACCATCGGGGCCAGCCCCGATCCGAACATCGCGACGAGAACGATCGCCAGGATCAACGAGGGGAACGAGTAGATCGCGTCCATCGTCAACGAGAGAACCCGGTCAAGCCATCCTCCGGCGAAGCCGGAGATCCATCCCAACAGCGACCCGACCGTCATGCTGAGGGCGACCGCGGAGAACGCCACGATCAGCGACGCGCGGCCGCCGCTGAGGATGCGGCTGAACACGTCGCGCTGCAACTGATCGGTACCCATCCAGTGCGACGGGGACGGCCCGACGAGACGGGGGGCATCCCGGTACTGGGTGGGGTGGTAGCCGGTGAGCGCCGGGAGCGCATTGGCGAGGATCGTCATAACCACAAAGGCGACGACGATCACCACCCCGACCTTGAGCACGTGTTGGCCGCGCAGCGCCGCGCGGCCGCGGGTGAGCTTGCGGATCGACCAGTCGAGGGCGGCGATCAACAGCGAGCGCCGCCGGTAGGCTCCGCTGGGCATGCTAGTACCTCACCCTCGGATCGATTGTCGAGTAGAGGATGTCCACCACCAGGTTGATCGTCGAGATGAACAAGGCGATGAACACCACGCTCCCTTGGATCGCGTAGTAGTCGCGAGCCTCGATCGAGCGGACGAGGTAGCTGGCAATGCCGGGCCAGGAGAACACCGTCTCGGTGAGCACCGCCCCTCCCATCAGCACCGCGAACTGGAGTCCGAACACGGTGATGATCGGGATGAGGGCGTTGCGCAGTGCGTGGCGTAGGATGACAACCCTCTCCTTCAACCCCTTGGAGCGGGCAGTTGTGATGTAGTCCATGTCCAGCACCTCGAGCATGCTGGCCCGCGTGATCCGTCCTTGTAGTCCGGTGAGCGCGATGCCGAGGGTGATCGCGGGAAGCACCAAATGGCGGGCGATGTCGGCAAGCGCCTTGCCGTCGCCGCGCACGATGGCGTCCAGGACGTAGAAGCCGGTAATCGACTGGAACGTGAACGCCATCCTGCCACCGATCCGACTGGCCACCGGAAGCCAATCCAGCTTGACGGCGAAGAACACCTGCAACATCAGCCCAAGCCAGAACAGCGGCATGGCGAACGACGTGATGTGGAATACCCGCACCGCATGGTCGGCGGGTCGGTCGGCACGGGTGGCGGCGATCAACCCCGTGCTGAACCCGAAGATGGCGGCCACCATCACCCCAAACACGGCGAGCTCGATCGTTGCGGGGAACCGGCGGAACAGCTCTTGGAGCACCGGCTTCCCGGTACGGTAGGACCGTCCGAAATCGCCGCGAACAACCCCCCCGAGGTACTGGCCGTATTGGACGATTAGCGGCTCATCGAAGCCGTACCGCTGCTCGTACTCGGCGATCAGCTCCGCCGACACATTGCGCCCCCCGAGCATCGCCAACACCGGATTGCCCGGCATCACTCGCAGAAGGAGGAACACCACCGTCAGGAGGATGAACACCATCGGGATCGTCAGCAGGACGCGCTGAACGATGTATCGACCGAGTCCGCTCATGAACCCTCCCGCCGGGTGGGTGACTCCCAGGTCCGGCTTCCAGTATAGGGAGATGGAACCTGCGCCTCAACCGGCAGTGAGATCGTTCAAGCGGGCCTTCAGGGCCCCGGGATGCGGCGCCGTCTCCACCGAGCGATCGGTGATGAACATGTGCCCCGGGGCGTGGGTGATCATCCACGGAATCCGGCACGCCCGCCCCGCGGCCTGGGCGGTGACCCCGCAAGCCCAAAACATCGGGACTTCCCCGGCCTCGATCGGGACCGGATCGCCGTACGACGGCCGATCGAGGTCGGCGATTCCGAGGACGGCGGGGTCGCCGACATGGATGGGCTCCCCGTGCGCGATGGACGCGGTCGCGTCGAAGGGTGCCGTCTCGCTCGCCGGCCTCGTTGCGCCGAGAGGCCGCAGGCGCACCGACCGGGTAAGCGCGACGGCCTGGTGGGTGCGTTTCGCGGCGATCGGCCGCATCGACACGACGAGCGGACCGGCGAACGCGCCCGCCGGGATCGTCCTCCGATCGGTGACGTACATCGGGACGTTCGTTCCGAGGCGAAGGTGGCGAACGGGGATCCCGTGCGCCTCGAGCACGGCGTCGAAGGTGAAGCTACAACCGAGGAGGAAGGCGACGAGATCGTGGTGCCACAGGCGGACGATGTCGGTCGGTTCGTCGACGACGTCGCCGTGGCGGTAGAGGCGATACCGAGGCAGATCGACCCGCAGGTCGGCCGTGGGGGCCAAGCGGCGCGGCGTCGGACACCCGGGGTCGGTCACCTCGAGCAACGGCAGCGCGTGGGGATTCGCCCGACAGTAGTTCCGGAAATCCGATGCCTGGGCCCTCGGAAGGATGACCAGGTTGGTCTGCAGCAGGCCGGGTGCGAAGCCGGCGGTCGGACCGGTGAGTTCCCCAGCGCGGATCCGCTCGCGAAGTCGCTCGCCCCTCGTGCCCTCGTCACCGTGCAGCATCGTCGCCTCCCAACGGTAGGGTGCCCCGGCCCCGATACCGCGTCAACCCCGCGCAGTTGCCCGGGCGGTGGACGATGACTACGCTGAGAGCGTCGACCCTCATCGAATCTGGAGGAAGGAGGCGCGATGCCGATCCAGAAGCTGAAACGGTTTCTCGACGAGAACAGCGTGAAGTACGTCTCGATCCAGCATTCCGCAGCGTACACCGCCCAAGAGGTTGCGGCGATGGCCCACATCCCCGGAGAGGAGCTCGCCAAGACCGTGATGGTCAAGATCGACGGGACGATGGCGATGGCTGTCGTGCCCGCTTCGCAACGGATCGACTTCGATCGGTTGCGTCAGGTCGCGGGGGCCGAGCGTGTCGAGCTCGCTTCCGAGGACGAGTTCAAGGATCTCTTCCCGTCGTGCGACGTTGGCGCGATGCCGCCGTTCGGCAATCTCTACGGGATGCCCGTCTATTGCGCACAGTCGCTGACCGAGGATCTACAGATCGCGTTTCACGCCGGGTCGCACGCCGAGCTCCTTCGCGTGCCGTACGTGGATTTCGAGCGGCTCGTCCAACCGCGCGTGGCGAGCTTCTCGGTACAGGGGCCGTAGCGTGGTTCGTTCGTCGGGCCGCTCCAGGCGAACCGACGTTGCCTCCCCATTTGACCTCACGACGTTCTCGCGGTAGGCTGGCTGTCTTCACAGGGCCATCGCCCAGGGGGTGACCGACATGCAGCGACGACATCGATGCCGAGGTGATTGCGTTTGTCGGCCCACCTCGATCACTCGATCTGCGCGGTAGTCTGGACATCGCGATCTGTTCATCCTTTGTTGCACGATTCCTGCGGCGGGTACGTTGTGCCGGTGGGATTCGCAGACACCGGGGAGGAGGCGCGATGCACGTCGCGGATTCGGCGCTCGAATTGATCGGCCGCACGCCGCTGGTGCGGCTGCGGAGCGCCGAGGCGGAAGCTCCCGGCTCGTTCTACGGCAAACTGGAGCGGTGCAACCCGCTCGGAAGCGTCAAGGAGCGAACGGCGCTGGCGATGGTGGAAAATGCCGAGGAGCGGGGGGCGTTGACCGAAGGCGGGACGCTCGTCGAGGCGACGTCGGGCAACACGGGGATCGCGCTGGCGATGGTGGCGGCGGTGAAGCGGTACCGGGTGATTCTTACGTTGCCGGACACGATGAGCAACGAGCGCCGTCGCATGCTGACCGCACTGGGAGCGGAGCTCGTCCTGACCCCGGGGAGCCAGGGCATGGCGGGAGCGGTCGAAGAAGCGCAGCGGATCGCTGCGCGTCTCCCGGGTGCCCTCATGCTCGGGCAATTCGACAACCCGGCCAACCCGCGGATCCATGAGCGAACGACCGCCGAGGAGATCTGGCGGGACACCGCCGGTGAGGTGGACGTGGTCGTCGCTGGGATCGGCACCGGCGGGACGGCGACCGGGATCGCGCGGGGGTTGAAGCGCAAGAAACCCGGACTACGTGTTCTTGGCGTCGAACCGGCATCGTCGCCGGTGCTTTCGGGGGGAGAGGCCGGTGCGCACGCGATGCAGGGGATCGGGGCTGGCTTCATCCCGACCGTCCTCGATCAAGAGCTGTTGGACGATGTGATCATCATCGACGATCACCAGGCGCGCGCCTGGACCCGACGGCTGGCGCGTTGCGACGGATTGTTCGTCGGCATCTCTTCGGGCGCCGCGGTCGCCGCCGCGGTGTCGTGGGGGAAGCGAACCGACGCGGAGGGGGCCACGGTCGTCGTCATCCTCCCCGACGGCGGAGAGAAGTACCTATCCACCGGAGCATGGGAAAGCGCCGATGAGTAGTCGATTTCGCGAGGACCTCAGCGCAGTGCGTGCTCGGGACCCGGCGGCGCGGCACACCGTGGAGATCCTGCTGGCGACCCCGGGGGTGTGGGCGATCTGGATGCATCGGATCAGCCATTGGCTGTGGCGCCATCGGGCCAAGCTCGTGGCCCGGATCCTCTCGCACACTGTCCGGCGACGCACCGGCATCGAGATCCACCCCGCCGCGCGCCTGGGCCGCCGAGTCGTGATCGACCACGGGATGGGGGTCGTGATCGGGGAGACCGCGGTGATCGGGGATGACGTGCTGATCTACCAGGGGGTAACGCTCGGAGGGGTGAAGCGCAACGGAGGCAAACGGCATCCCACGGTCGGCGACCGGGTGATGCTCGGAGCCAACGCGACGCTGTTGGGTCCGATCGTCATCGGGGACGACGCCCGGATCGGGGCTTGCGTCACGCTGCGCCAATCCGTTCCCGCTGGAGCCAGCGTCCGCGAGGAGGTCGTCATCTCGGTGCGACACCCCGTGTCGCTCGACGTTCAGCCGTCGGTACGGTAGGCAGCCACGATCTCGCCGAAGACGATGAGGTGGTGGTCGTCGTGGGGGTAGACGTCGTCGAGCAGATCTGTCGAGGCGAAGTCGGAGCGCTGCTGCTGGGTCCGGGCGAGAATCCGGCATTCGTAGTGAAGACTGCAGGCGGCGAGCACCGGTGCGTCGATCTCCCGGCCGGCGGCGGTGGCCAGCCCGCACGCCTCGATCTTGTCGATCTCCCGCCCGGAACGGGTGCCGCAGAACAGCAGTTCGTCCTTCAACTCGCCTGGGCGCGGAACGCTCACGGCGAAGCTGCCCCCCGAGTGGAGGCAACCGTGGGTATGTCGGCTGATGCGCACGAGGACGGTGAACACCGGTCGGCTCCACACGATGCCGAGCTGCCCCCATCCAATCGTCATCGGATTGGCCGTGCCACGATCGTCGATCGCGATCAAGAACGCTCCTCCGGCCTCCAGAGCTTCGCGTAGCTGTCGTGTCCCTTCATCCCAGCGAATGTCACATTGCATGCGTTCTTCCTCCTCAGCGCGTTGGTGACCACGCGGTTGCCGCGTCGAGCCATTCTATCGGATCGGAGGGCCGGACACCGAAACGGCGTCGCCCGCGGTACAATCGACCGATGCGTGTCGTGAACCGCGTTGTCTTGTGGGGATGCCTTCTGGCGGTCTGCATCGTTGCGGTTGGGGCGCCGACCGATGCGAGAAACGGCCCTCCGGTGCTGTTGGTGTACGGCTTCCAACCGATTCCGGGTTTCCGACCGACGCAGGTCTGGGCGTCGCTCGCCCAAGCGCTGTCGGGCCGCTCGGTCGGTGAGGCCGAGCCGATCGAAATCGAGCCGGGCCACTCGCTCTACGTCCTCCCCGCGGCCAATCCGGCGCATCGCGACGTCTATCTCAGCGACTACGCGTTGGCCTACGAACCCACCGTGCGTGAGCTCCGGTTCTATGCCCAGCGTCTCTCCGACGAGATCGCTCGTATCGTTGCCGCCGACGAAGCGGGAGCGATCGACGTGATCGGCCACAGTATGGGGGCGTTGGTGGCACGGGCGTATATCGAGAGCGCTGACTTCAGCGACGTGCTGGGAACCGACGACTTCCCCGATCACGGCACCACCTACCGCGGCGATGTTCGCATGCTGATCAGTCTGGCCACCCCCCATCACGGGGCGTTCCTCGTCTCGTTCGGACAGTGGTTGAGCCGGCTCGGCCGTCAGCTGAGTCCGGAGGGCGAGTTCCTCCGGCTGCTCAACCGCGATCGGATGGTCGACGGCCGGCTGATGTCGCTGCATCCGGAGGTCCGCTACGTCTCGATGGCCGGACAGACCTGCTTCGGCTGCGGGTTGAGGCGGGATGAGGAGGCCTGTCTGCGCGAATGCGTCGAGGCCGGACTCGCCTGGCAGGGATCGGATCTGGTGGTGCTGATGGCGTCCGCTTACCTGCCGGAGGCGGAGAACGTGGCCTGCATCGGAATGGATCACGTCGACATGCACACGCATCCAGCGCTGATCGAGGCGGTCGCAAACGTGCTTGCTGGGAACCCGGTGCCTGACGCCGTGTATGGCTCGTCCCACCTGCGGTTCAATGCCCTAAGCGACGGCGGCTGACCCCCTCCGCTACATGGGGCCGAAACGGTTCAGGGGCCACACTCGCAGATACGGAACGCCGATGAAGTCGGCCTCGTCGACGAACCCCCAGAAGCGGGAGTCGAAGGAATTGCGCGAGTTGTCACCGAGGACGAAGTAATGCCCCTCGGGCACGAGCGTCGGTTCGACCCCGTACCGGAACCGGGGGTCGCCGGCGTAGTACGTGCGGTCGAACTGCGGTCCGGCGAGCTTCTCTCCATCGACGTAGACGTCGCCGCCCTGGATATGGACCGTCTGTCCGCCCACCGCGATCAACCGCTTGACGTAGCGCATCCGCTTCGCGCGGGTGCGGATGCCGAAATCCTCCAGCGCATCCTGCCCCGCCTGTTTCTCGCCGAGCGCGACCTGGGTTCCGCCGGCCAGGGTCAGTCGCAGCGGCGTTCCGGGCTCGAGGGATGCCAGGTAGCCGTCGGCGGACTCCGTGGTGTAGATCGGTTGGGTATTGAGGTACACGAGCTGTGCGCCGGCGGATACACCGGCGCGGCCCGCCACCGAACCGTCTTGTACCGAACGAACGAGCACTTGTTCCGTATGGCGGAAGACGATGATGTCGCCCGGTTTCGGGTCGCGGAAGTAGTAAGTAATCCGGTCGACGAAGAACGAATCCTTCGGATCGATGGTCGGGATCATCGATCCCGTGGGCACGTGCATCCGCACCGTCACGAAGCTCATGATCACCGCCGCCAATGCTCCCGCGACCGCGAGGACCTCGACCCACTCGAGCACCTCGCGCATCACGCGCCCCGGCTTCCATCCCAGCCGCCACACGAGGCGAAGGATCCACGCCGGCTTCTTCGTCTTCTTCCGCTTCCGACTCCATCGCATGAGGACCCCCCTCGGTTCGCGCCAGCAGGACGATGCTACCCGAACAGGATCGCTTGTGCAGCCGCGACCCCCTGCCCGATCTCGAACCGGTGGCCGCAGCCGCGCAAGCCGGCCTCGATCGCCCCGACCGTCGCCAGCAGATCGCCCGGGGTCGTCGCCCCCATGTGCCCGATCCGGAAGTACTCCGACTTGATCTCTGGATGGAGACCGCCGGCAAGGATCACGCCGGCTCCGCGGATCGCCGGAAGCAACGTCGCGCCGGAAATGCCGGCGGGATATCGTGGCGCGCTCAGCGTATTCGCCGCATGCTGGTTCCCGGTCGGGATCTGCCCGAGTCCGAGGGCGCGAAGCGCCGCCCGGCATGCTGCCCCGAACCGTCGATGTCTCGCGATCCGTCCGTCCATCCCCTCGGCCAGGATCTGGCCGAGGCTGACGTCGAGCGCGGCAATCAGGTTCACCGCCGGGGTCCCGAAGTAGCTCGGGACCCGTTTCTCGTACGAGTCCATGATCGGAAGCCACTTCGCCCAGTCGGCGTAGTAGTTCCCCACCGGCTTTTGGCGTCTCTTCCAGACGCTAAGCGCCCGTTGGCTGACGACGAGAAGCGCGAGTCCGGGGGGGACGCCGACCGCCTTCTGCGACGCCGTGAGAACAACGTCGAGCCCCCAATCCTCTTGGCGTATCTCCTCGCCGGCGACGGAACAGACGCCGTCGAGCACGGTCAGCACGCCGTGCTCCCGTCCGAGTGTGCCGAACCGCCGCGCGTCCACGCGGACCGCGGTCGAGGTATCGACATGCGTCGCCGTCATGACCTTGTAGGTTGTCCTGCGAAGCATGGCGTCGACCGCGTCGAAGTCGATCGTCTCGCCGACCGGCGTGCGGAGCACATCGACCTCGGCGCCGTATCGCGATAGCAGATCCTCAAACCGATCTCCGAACACACCGGTGCTGAGGACGAGGGCACGGTCTCCGGGCTCCACCGAATTCGCTCCGGCGCAGTCCATCGCCAGCGTTCCCGATCCGGCGAGGATGAACGGCTGTCCGTTCGGAGCTCCCCACACCTCGCGCATCCGTTCGATCGCCCGTCCGAAGGTGTCGAGGAAGTCGGGAGCGACATGACTGGTGGTGGGTGCGCCGAGCGCCTGAAGAACGGCGGGATCGAATTCGATCGGACCGGGGATCATCAACAGCGTGCGGTGCTTCATACAGAGGCCTCCTCATGGTTCGTGGTCGAGATACCGGCGCGTTGCAGGATCGTCCGTAGCGCTTGCCGCCGATCGGGCGACAGCGGCAACAACGGAGAACGGACCGAGCCGCCACGTAACCCGATCAGCTCGAGCGCCGCCTTCAGCGCTGGCACTCCCCAGCGCCGTGTGACCGCGTCGTTGGGCGCGATCAACCGTAGCTGCTGCTCGGCGGCTGCTTGCATGTTGCCGGCGGCGACGAAGCGGACGATCTCGAGGCATTCCCGCGGAGCGACGTTGGCCAGCGCCAGGATCCCTCCGACGGCGCCCACCGTCAGCGCCGGGAGGAGGAAGCCAGCGGAGCCGGCGAATAGCTTGAAGTGGTTGCCGAGTTCGGCACGGAGCGCGGCGAGCTTCACGACATCGCCGCCCGATTCCTTCATCCCGACGATCATCTCGTGCCCGGCCAGCGACACGATGAGCTCGGCACCGAGGTCGATCCCCGTGCACCTCGGCATGTTGTACAGCAGAAGAGGGACCGGTGAGGCATCGGCGACCGCGCGGTAGTGATGCTCGAGGGCGGCGTCGGTCATCAGTCCACGGTAGTACGAGGGGGGCAAGACGAGGGCGGCATCGGCCCCCGCGGCCGCGGCGTCGCGGGTCAGAGCGATCGTCGCTCGGGTCGAGGGCAGTCCAGTCCCCGCGATGACAGTGCGCCCCTCGCCGCTGCGGGCACGAGCCCGCTCGATCAACCGGAGCTTCTCCCCGCGGTCGAGGAGGATCGCCTCGCCGTTGGAGCCCAACACCACGACGCCGGCGAGGTCGTGATGCCCCCACCATTCGAGGTTGACCGCAAGCGCCCCGAGGTCCAACTCGCCATCCTCATCGAAGGGGGTTGGAATCGGCGGGTAGATACCTGCGGGCAACGGCATGGTTCGCTCCTTCACGGCAACTGTATCCCACACGCGCCGACTGCGCGAGACGGACCGCCGGTCCCCTAGGAAAGGGAACGTCCTCGGATGCCGATCGGCGGGACAGGAAGGCGGCTCGGCGCTGCAGGGGTTGTCGCCGGGCTCGTGCCGTGATAGGTTGCACAAGAGGTATGTCAGGCGAGCGCCACCCAGCCTCGGCGGGGTGGCGCGTCGGTCTTCTGGGGGGAGGACGCATGGTGGTGCAGATCGGTGTGGTCGTCGGCTACTTCGCTGTGCTGGTCGCCATCGGCATGTGGGCAGCGCGTCGGAGCCGCGGGTCGAGCGAGGACTACTTCCTCGCCTCCCGCACGACCCGACCACTGGTGCTGTTCCTCACGATGGCGGCGACCAACTTCAGCGCGTTCACGGTGTTCGGCTTTGCCGGTGCCGGGTATGAAGGGGGATACGCCTATTACCCGATTATGGCGTTCGGGACCGGATTCATGGCGTTGACCTTCGTGCTCATCGGGCGCCCGGCGTGGGCGTTGGGGGCGCGCTACGGCCTGGTGACGCCGCCGGAACTCGTCTACCGGCTGACCGGAAGTGCGCCGTTGCGGTTGGTCTTCTTTGCCGTGATGACGGTATTCACCGTGCCGTACTTGGCGATGCAGCCGATGGCCGCGGGCTACGCGCTGGAATCGCTGCTCGGGATCCCGTACTTCGCGGGGGCGGCACTGGTCACGGCCGCAATGCTGTTGTACACGTTTCGTGGCGGATTTCGCGGCGTCGCACGAACCGACGTCTTCCAGGGCGGGATGATGATCGTCTTGCTGATCGCCGCGGTGGCGATCATCGCATCGCGGTTCGAGGGGCTCACTGCGGCGCACCGACTGGTGGTCGCCGAGCGGCCGGATCTGTTCGGACGTCCGGGGCTGGGAGGGGTGTATACGCCCGGTGTGTGGTTCGGTTACCTGTTGCTGTGGTTCCTGTGCGACCCGATGTTTCCCCAGCTGTTTCAGCGGTTCTATGCTGCCGAACACCCTGAGGGATTGACCACGACGATGACGCTGTATCCGTTGCTGACCGGCTTCCTGTTTCTGCTGCCGGTGAGCATCGGTGTCCTCGGGCGGCTGACCTATCCGACGTTGCCAGCCGGGGTGGCCCCCGACGAGATTCTGCCGTTGATGCTCGCGGCACATGCGCCTCCCGTGCTGGAAGCGCTCGTCCTCACCGCGGCGTTGGCAGCGCTGATGTCTACGCTCGACTCTCAACTCCTCACACTATCGTCGATGTTCACACACGATGTCGCCGGGCCGCTGGTCGGGCATCTCCGCCAGCGACCGGGGGCACATGGCGGCTCGGGCACCAACGCCGTGCGGTCGCCATCGTCGAGCGCCCTTCCCCCTTGGGTGGGGAAGGGATTCGTCATTGTCCTGGCCCTGGTCGGCTTGGCGATCGCGTACCGTCCGCCGGAGACGTTTCGCGCACTGGCCACCCAGACCTTCACCGGGTTGGCCGTCCTGTTCCCCACTGTCATCGCATCGCTGTACTGGCCGCGACTTCGCGCAGCGGCGGCGATCGCCTCCATCGTCGTCGGGGAGGGGATGGTGGTCGCCGCGTACCTCGGTGCCTTGCCGGCGTTCGGAACGCTACCGGTGGTTCCGATCGTCACCGTCGCGTCGGCCGTGCTCGTGCTGGGCAGCCTCGCGTTGCCGTCGGCCTCGCCGAGCGGGACCGCCCGAGGGTCGTTGGGGCTGTCGCGGCGCGCCCGGATCGGGTGGGCGATGGGGTTTGCCGCCCTGTTTGCCGCCGGCATCGACGTGTGGAACTGGAACGACGCCGGAACCTGGCTGCTCGGCTATCCGTGGTGGGTATGGAGGTATGCCGGGCTGTGTCTGCTGACCTCGGGGCTGTTCTTCCTGTTCGGCCGGGCGGTTCGTGCCGGGAGCCTCCGGATGGGAGCGTGAAGACACGGCGGCCGCCTGCCGCGCCGCAGCGTGATGGTGATCTTGGCACCGACATCGGTCCGTGCCATCCCGCCAGGCTATCCCGCCCCGGTTGCCGTTCTCATCGGTTCCCGTCGCGTGGCGACGGCCGTTCGACCGGTACTCGTCTTCGACGATCCAGACGTCGCCGGTGGCATCTTCGACGTCGGACATCGATGGCGCCCTGGCCGGTGGAGCGTCGGTGCATCCGCCGGGCTCCGAATCCTCGGGTCGCTGCGCCGGCGGTCTCGTTCGGCGTGTGGTCGTCGGCGCCACGTTCGAGGGGGAGACCAGGAGGCAAGCAGCGACCAGCAACCATCCGATCAGCGCGTTCATCTCGCCGGGATATCCTCCGTTCCTCCTTCATCGGCCGCGCCTCCCCCCGACCCGATCCTCCGCGCTAGCGCGTGGGACCGCTCGGGTCCCTCGGCATCCGCCAGCTCCGCGCGCCCAGTGGTGGCTTGACAGCCGGATCGCACCGATCTAGAATGCGCGCCGTCATGACGAGCGTCGAAGGAAACTTCCTGAGCACGCGTATGCCACATCCAGTCGGCCTTCACGTTCGTCGGAAGACCGTCGATCACTCCGCACTCGGCTAGCAGCGGCCCGGGGCGAAGAGGATCGGCACGAGGACGCAGACCTGCGGGTCTGCGTTTTGTTTCGATCGGCGAGGGGGCGAAGGCACGCCCGGCTGGAGGGGAGAAGACACACGATGAACGTACGCACGCAGCAGCCATGCGAGCCAGCGCGGGGTCGATCGACGGCGGTGCGGTGTTCTGTCGCGGTGCGGAGCGATCCCTCCCCGATGGGTGAACTGTGCGTGCGCTCCCGGGTACGTTCCCAATGATGAGAACCTCAGCTCAGTCCTCCTGAGCCTCCCAGCCGAGACGGGGCTTCGGCCCCGTCTCGGCACCCTGGACCTGCCGAGTGGAGCGGGACGGAGGGCCTGATCACGGCGCGGCGCTGCCGTGCCGTCCTACTTGAGCTTCGCCTCGCGCGCGAACGATCGGTGGGGGGACAGTTCGGCGAGAATCCGCCGATCCTCGTCCGTCGTCTCGCCACGGACGACGCGATCGAGCAGCTCGCCGAGGCCGGGACCCAGCATGAACCCTTGCCCGCAGAGCCCGATGGCCATCAGATAGCCCTCCAACTCCTTGGCCCAGCCGACGAGGGGCGATCCGTCAGGGGTCATCGGATACAAGCCGCGCCAGGTGCGGCGTACGCGGAGATGGACGAGCCGTGGTATCAGCGTCGCCATCCGTCGGGCGACCGATGGAAGGAACCCGCTCGTCTCGCGGCGATCGAAGCCGGGGACGAGGGGATCCGGTGTCATGCAGAAGATCACCTGTCCAGTGCTATGCTGGAAGAAGTAGATGTTCGACGAGCCGGGTTGCGGCTGGATATCGACGACCATCGGGGCGAGGAACGGGGCGACCGGCTCGGTAATCCCCGCCTCGTGGGCATCCGGCTGCACGGGATGATCGAGACCGACCAGCGCGCCGATATCGCGAGCCCAGCCGCCGGCCGCGTTGAGCACGATCGGGGCACGGTAGGTCGCCCGATGGGTGACGATCCCGCGAACCCGACCCTCCGACGTCTCGATGCCGGTTACCGTCTCCCGGAACCGGAAGGTGGCACCGGCACGGCGAGCGTGCTCGTATACGGCGTGACAGAACAGCAGTGGGGAGCAGTGACCGTCGCCGGGGGCGAACGTGCCACCGATCAGGCCATCGTCTGTCAAGGATGGGACGATCTCGCGTAGCGCGGCGGTGTCGTACCAGGCGATGTCGAGCCCCGATCGTTGTTGCACGCTCAGCAAGTCCTTGAGGATCCACTCCTCGCGAGGCGCGGTGGCGACGAACGTGTATCCGCCGGTTGACCATTCGATGTCGTCGCCGTACCGCTCCTTCCACGTCGACGCGATCTCCAGCGATCGTAACCCGAGCCGGATTTTGGCCGGCTCGGAGTGGGTGGCACGGAGGCCACCGATCGCCGATTTGTTCGACCCCTGGCCGGGGCTGGCGAATCGATCGATGACCAGTGTACGAAGCCCGGACCGCGACATCGCCCAGGCCGCCGGCACGCCGACACTGCCAGCGCCGACGATGATCGCGTCGTACGTGCGTCCTACCATCGGCGCGCCCCCGACGAGAACGCGCGAGGATCGATCGCGTTCGTGATCCCCGAAGCTGCGAGCACCGTGATCATGACGTTGTCGTCCTCCTCATGCCAGTTGCTCCTCGGCTGGGGCACCGCCGTCATCTGTTACCGGCGCCGACGGACCGCCGTCCGCGCTTCTTGCCCATCCGGCAAACACCCCCAGGGGGACCTCGACGAACAGCGGACGATGGACGTGGTCGGTGACTTCATCGAGCGAGACACCTTCCTCGCGGAACAAGCGGTGGATCAAGCTCCGACAGGTCTTGCCGCCGCATGCGCCCATTCCGGCGCGACTGACCGCCTTGATCTCGTTGACGTCGCGGAGCCCCGCCCGGATGAGCGCACGGAGTTCGCCGGCCGTGACCCGTTCACATCGACATACGATATCGCGATCGTGAAGCGGCGCGACCGCCTCCGCAAGGGGGGCTCCGATCGCCGGCTCCTGAACACGCACGCCGGCAATGCGGGGCGCCACGTCGGCGGGCGCCCGCAGACGCACCAGCACCGTGCGGTCGTGGGTCGGCAACGCGCGGATGTCGACGATCGGGTAGGTTCCCAGGCACCCACCCTCGACGTCGAGCGCTTCCACCGAACCCTCGACACGCAGACGGTCGGGTCCGAGTTCGAACGGAACCGTCACCAGCGGCTGGGTCGCCTCCTCCCGACCGTCGACAAGCGTGATGGCCAGTCCCGGGCAGACGGCGACGCAGCGCTCGCAGCCGACGCATGCCGACACATCCTCCAGCGGGATCAGACGGGGCAGCGAACGGATGTCCTCCCCCTCCAGCCGGATGAGCTGCCGCGGGCAGACCGTCGTGCACGGATCGCAGGGGATCTCCTGGTGACAGTGAAAGATCGGGCGGACGCCCTCGAACCGTACTGCCGACGCCCGGGGGGGCGAGGCGGACGGTTCGGTGGGGCTGCCCTCGATCGGCGCGCCGGGACGAGACTTGAGGACGGCCGCCATGCGGTGCCAGTCCTCGGGAACGGGCTCATCCGCGACGCCGAGATCGCAGGCGATCTCCCGTCCGCGAATCCTGCCGGAGAAGATCGCGGCCGATGCCTCCGCGATCTCCTCCGCATCGCCGGCCGCATGGACGGGCAGGCCGAACCGCTCGGCCGCTTCGGTGAACTCGTCGACGGGATCCAGGCCGACGGCGATCAGCAGCGTGTCACAGCCGAAGGACCGCTCCGTGCCTTCGATCGGTCGAAAGCGGCCATCGACCCGTGCGATGGTGACCGCTTCGACCCGGTCGGCTCCGTGGGCGCCGACCACCGTGTGCGAGGTGTAGATCGGGACCCCCATCCTGGCCAGCTTGTCGCGGTGGACGCGGTACCCGCCGCAGTCGGGAAGCGCCTCCACCAGCCCGACCACGTCGATCCCCGCCTGGAGGGCGTGATAGCCAGCGATCAGCCCGACGTTGCCACCGCCGACGATGAACAGCCGCTCGGCGGCCCGGACGAGGTCGCGGTTGACGAGCGTCTGAAACGCCCCCGCTCCGTACACGCCCGGTAGCGTGTTGCCATCGAAGACGAGCGACCTCTCCCGTGCGCCGGTGGTGACGAGGAGGTGCTGGGGCTCGACAAGAACGTAGCGACCGTCCTTGAGGACGCCGACCTTCCGATCGCTGAACACCGCCAACGCTGTGCTGTTCGTCCAGACGTCGATGGCACGGCACGTCCGAACCCGCTGTTCGAGCCGGCCGGCGATGTCGATCCCACGGGTACCTGCGTAGACCGCTGTGCTCGACCCGAAGAATCGATGTGTTTGGAGCACGAGCTTCCCCCCCAGCCGGTCTTTGTCGTCAACCAGGAGGGTTTCGATCCCCCGCTCTCCGAGCTCGATCGCCGCCGACAGGCCCGCCGGACCGCCGCCGAGGATCAACACCGGGATCCGGATCGTATCGATATCGGTGAGCTCGGGGATCCGTTCGACCTGCGGCAGCTCGGGAAGACCATCGAGCGGCTCGACGTGGATCCCCGGAGCCGCCGGGGTCATGCAGGCCTTGACCGGGATGCCGTCGACGAGGACCAGGCACTGCGCGCATTGCCCGTTGGCGCAGTAGATCCCCTGCGGGGCACCGTCCTTGGGATGATGGCCGAACACGCGGATTCCAGCGCCGTACAGCGCCGAGGCGATGGTCTCGCCGGCGAATGCCTCGACGCGACGGTCGGCGAATCCGAAGGTGAACGGGATTCCCCGGTCGACTCGCACGATCGGATGGTGTTCGATTCTGGACATCTTGTTCCCTTCGCGCTCTAGGGCTCGACGAACCGCTCGGTCACCGCCATGAGGACCCGGGCCCCGGCCCGGTCGCGGGTTCGGTAGTCGTGAGGACGCGACGCCTCGATGCGGTAGCTATCCCCGACGTGCAGTGCATACTCGATGCCGTCCACGATCAACGTCAGCGCCCCCTCAAGCACGTAACCGAGCTCCTCGCCGCGATGCTGGGATCCGCCTTGATGGCAGGCCGGGGGAAACTCGGCGATCAACAACTCGTCGATCGGGGCGTTGGGAAGCTGGGGGGTCAGGTAGCGGTAGGCCACCGGCGATCGTCCGATACGGATCTGGAGCTGTCGATCGGCGGTGGTGACAACCGGGGCCCGTTGGTGCAGCGGCCCGCTGCTCACGAAGAGCGATTCGATCGGGAGGCCGAGCGCGCGACAGATCGCTGCCAACGAGACGATGGACAGCGTCGACAGCCCCCGTTCAACCTGGGAGAGGAAGCCGGGCGAGAGGCCGGATTCGGACGCCAGGGTACCCAGCGTCCACCCTCTCTGGGTTCGGGCTTCGCGGATGCGCGGGCCGAGGTCTTCCATGGTGCTTTCAGTATATCGAACGTAGATTTCGAAATGCAATGGTACGATGGAGGGCGTCACGCCGGCAGGATACACTGTGCCGCGCGTTTCGACAGGAGGTAACATGCAACGAGATCGTCTGGAGTTCCTCAAGCGGTACATGGCGACCGTCTGTCCGACGGGTTACGAGGAGGAGGCCGCTCGCGTCTGGCGCGACGAGGCGGAGCGGTTTGCCGATCGTACCTGGGTCGATCAGCACGGCAACGCTTTCGCCGTCGTCAACGACGGTGGCTCCCCGCGCATTATGCTCGCCGGCCACGCCGACGAGATCGGCCTCATGGTGACGAACTACGACGAGAGCGGATTCCTCTACTTCACCGGGCTCGGCGGATGGGATGTGCAAGTGCTGCCGGGTCAGCGTGTCCGGATCCTCACCGACGACGGAATCGTGCTCGGCGTCGTCGGGCGTAAGCCGATCCATCTTCTCGACGCCGAGGACCGCAAGAAGGTCGTGAAGCTGGAGGAGCTGTGGATCGATATCGGGGCGAAGGATCGTGAGGAGGCCGAGACGGTGGTCGCGATCGGGGATCCAGCGGTCCTCGACTACGACTTCACCGAGCTGCGCAACGGGCTGGCTGTCGCCCGCGGGTTCGACGATCGAATCGGCGCGTTCGTCGTCCTCGAAGCCGCTCGGCTGGCTGCGGAGCGCTCGCCGTCGGCCGCGATCTACGCTGTGGCGACGTCCCAGGAGGAGATCGGCGTCCGCGGTGCCACCACCAGTGCTTTCGGCATCGATCCACAGGTAGGGATTGCGGTCGACGTCGGCTTCGCGACCGATACGCCGGGGATGACGAAGGAGAAGAAGCAAGCAGGAGATGCGAAGATGGGGGGCGGCCCGATCGTCACGCGCGGTCCCAACGTGAACCCGCGGCTGTATCAGCGGATCGTCGAGACTGCGAAGGAAAAGGAGATCCCGATCCAGATCCACGCCTATCCTCGCCCCACCGGGACCGACGCCCGCGCCATGCAGGTGACGCGGGCCGGCGTCGCCACAGGACTGATCGGCGTTCCCAGCCGCTACATGCACTCGCCGAGCGAGGTCGTGCACCTCGACGATGTCATGGCGTGCGCCCGGCTGATCGCGGAGACGATCGCGGGGATCGATTCCTCGACGAGTTTTCTGCCGGGGACATAACGCCTCGTCGAACGCTCCCGCCGCGGAGGGACCTACCCCCGCACGCGAGACGGTGTCGTGCCGTTGCGTGCCGACCCCCGGATCGATTCCCGCACGCCGCAGCGGTTCGCCGCGGGAAGGAACGCCATGGGCGAGGCGGGGCGACATCCGACTCCGACCGTCGGTTGCTTCGGTTCGGCGGGTCGTGTAGAGTGGCTTTGTTCGGGGAGCCCAGCGGTTTGGGCTGAGAGGAGGAGTACCTCGACCCGTAGAACCTGAACTGGGTAATGCCAGCGTAGGGAGCGATGAACGAACGGTACTGCAGCATCCAAGATCAGACGTCGCTGCGAAACACATTCCGTTTCACCTCCTCCTCCAGGGAAGGAGTGATGCGGATATGTCCTACGATACGGTCCTGATTCTCGCCAACGGCGAGTGGGAGCCTTCGGAGCGGTTGGCGCATCGCGTCGCCGAAGCTGACTGGATCGTCGCTGCCAACGGGGGATGGGCGAAGGCGGCCGCGGCCGGTCTCCAAGTGGACTGCGTGGTCGGGGATCTCGACTCGCTAACGCCGCAGCAGCGCGCCACAGTGCATGATTCCGGCGTCGGACTGCAGCTCCATCCGACGAACAAGGATCTCACCGATCTCGAGCTGGCCGTCGACGACGCCCTGGCCCGCGGAGCGCGCCGGTTGGTGGTGGTCGGAGCGTTCGGGGACCGGGTCGACCACACGTTGGCCAACGTGCTCATGCTGGAGAAGGCAGCGCGTCGGGGCGTCCACGTCGAATTGCTCGCCGCCGGCGAGACGGCATGGATCGTGCGCAGCCCGTTCGTTCTTCCCTTTGGGAACCCCGGCGACCGGGTGTCGCTGTTGCCGTTGACCGACGTGGCCGTCGTGTCCACCCACGGACTCCGCTATCGGCTCGATGAGCGGCCGCTGGTGCGGGCCAGCGCCCACGGGATCTCCAATGTCATCGAGACGGTCCCGGTCGGGATTGCGGTACGGTCGGGCACCCTTCTCGTCGTGCATGGGAAGGTCGAGGAGGAGGGGGCAAATGGCCAGTAGCCGGCGTCCCATCCTCGCTCGAGCCTGGCGCCGTCCGGCGATACGCTGGGCAGGCAGTCTGCTGCTGTTCGTCCTGGTGTGGCAGGCGGTGGTGGGCTTGTTCCGGGTGCCCAGCTACCTGCTTCCGTCCCCTGCCGCGACGGTGGCGGCGATCGTCGCCGACGCGCCGCTGCTGGGGCGGCATGCATCGGCGACGTTGATGGAGACCTTGTCGGGCTTCGGCATCGCCCTCGTGTTGGGCATCGTGGTGGCGTTCGCGATGCATCGCTCCCGATGGATCCGTGATCTCCTCTATCCTCACCTGGTCCTGTCGCAGGCGGTGCCGCTGATCGCGATCGCCCCGATGATCCTCATCTGGTTCGGTCTCGGCGCCCTCTCCAAGATCCTCGTGGTCGCGTTCGTCTGTTTCTTTCCGCTGGCGGTGAGCAGCTACGAGGGGTTCGAGGCCGTCGATCCGGCGTATGCCGAGCTGCTCGACACGTTCGGCGCCTCGCCCCTGGACCGCTACTGGCATCTGTACATCCCGGCGACGCTTCCCGGCATCGTGGCGGGGGGAAAGATCGCGGCCACCTACAGCGTCTTGGGCGCGATCGTTGGCGAATGGCTCGGAGGATCGCGTGGGCTGGGGGTCTACATGACGCGAGCGCAGCAGTCGTTCCGCACCGATCGGCTGTTCGGCGCCATCCTGATCGTCATGCTACTCAGCTTCGCGCTGTTCAAGACGGTGGACGGCATCGGCGCCGTCCTTACCCCATGGCTTCGAAGGAGGCATCATGCATAGACGAAACACGTGGATCGCGGTAGCGATCCTCGCCGTAGGGCTCGCGGCCGGTGCAACGGCGAGCGCGGTTCCCCAGACCGTGCGAATCGCTCTCGACTACACACCGAACACGAACCACACGGGCATCTACGTCGCGAGAGCGCTCGGCTTCTTCGCCGACGAGGGGCTCGTCGTGGACGTGCTCGAGCCGGCCGAGACGGCGTCGATTCCGTTGGTGGCCAGTGGCCAGGCGGCGTTCGGGGTGTCGATGCAAGAGTACGTGACGATGGCGCGGGCCCAGGGGCTGCCGGTGGTCTCGATCGCCACCCTTTTTCAGCACAATACTTCAGGGTTCGCCGCGCCGAGCGATCGGGGGATCGACGGGCCAGAGGACTTCGAAGGGCTCCATTACGCGGGGTGGGGCAGCGATCTCGAGGCAGTGATGATCCGCACCGTGATGGAGAAGGCGGGGGCCGATTTCGACTCGGTGACGATGATCAACATGGGGATGCTCGACTTCATCACCGCGGTTCGACGCGACCTGGCCGATTTCTACTGGATCTTCTACGGTTGGCAGGGGGTCCACGCCGAACTGGAGGGGGTGGCGTTCGATTTCCTGCCGCTGCCCGAGCTGGCCGAGGTGCTCGATTACTACACGCCGGTGATCATCACGAACGAGACGACGATCGAACGACAGTCGGACACCGTCGAGCGGTTTCTGCGGGCGTTGGCCCGGGGGTATCGGTACGCCGTCCTTCATCCGAGCGAGGCCGCCGACATCGTTCTCGACCAGGTCCCCGAACTCGACGCGGGGCTCGTGCACGCGTCGCAGGCATGGATCGCCGCCGAAACGGTGGACGAGCTCGATCGCTGGGGACAGCAGGAAGAGGAGGTGTGGCGGAGGTTCGCGGTGTGGGCCCTGGCCAACGGGTTGATCGATCGTCCGATCGATCCGGCAGCGGCGTTCACCAATCGGTTCCTTCCCGAGGAAGGTGACCGGTGACCGAACCGGTGCGTCTGCACGGCGTACGCAAGCGGTTCGGCCGCCTCGCAGTGCTCCACGAGGTGTCGTTCGCGCTGCACCCCGGAGAGACGGTGGCTCTCCTCGGCCCGTCGGGGTGTGGGAAGACCACTTTGCTGCGGATTCTGATGGGGCTCGAGTCCGCGGATGGAGGGCACATCGCTGGGCGCCTCGACCGAGCCGGCTATTTGCCGCAGGGCGGGCTGCTGTTCCCGTGGAAGACGGTGATCGAAAACGCCGAGCTCCCCCTCGCGCTGCGGGGTACGCCCCGGCAACAACGACGACGGGCCGTCCTCACCCAGTTGCCGGCGTTCGGGCTGACGGGGTTCGAGCGCGCGTACCCCTATGAGCTGTCGGGCGGCATGCAGCAGCGCACGGCGCTGCTGCGTGCGGTGATGACCGGGGCGAACGTGCTTGTGCTCGACGAGCCGTTCGGGGCGCTCGACGTGCTCACGCGACAGCGGATGCAGGATTGGCTCGCGGAGCTGGTGACCCGATGGGATCGCACGATGTTGTTCGTCACCCATGATCTGGACGAGGCGGTGGCGCTGGCGGAGCGCGTCGTACTACTCTCCGACCGACCGGCCACCGTGCTCGGAGAGCGGCACATCGAGCTTCAGCATCACGAGCGGCATGACCGATTGGGGCGCCACTTCCTCGCCGCGCGCGACGACCTACTGGCGATGATCCAAACGGGAGGGGATGATGGCAATGCACGAAACGGATCCATTTGAGACGCACTACGCGGAGTATGACGCCTGGTTCGACCGCAACGTCCACGCCTACGAATCCGAGCTGGCTGCGGTCCGCGAGGTGCTTCCGGCGCCGGGCGACTGGGTCGAGATCGGGGTCGGCAGCGGGCGATTCGCCTCCCGGCTCGGCGTCCCCACCGGCATCGAGCCGGCACGCGGGATTGCCACCCTCGCACGCCAGCGCGGGATCGACGTCCTCCAGGGAACCGCCGAGGCGCTGCCGCTGGCCGATGGCTCGGTCGATGCGGCGTTCCTGATCACCACCCTGTGTTTTGTCGCCGATGTCGACCGCACGTTCCACGAGGCCGCCCGGGTGTTGCGGGAGGGAGGATCGGCGATCGTTGCGTTCATCCCCAAAGACAGTCCGTTGGGGGCGCTGTACACCGACGAAGCGAGCTGCGATCGATTCTTCCGCCGCGCGGCGCTGTACACCAAACAGCGGGTCTTCGAGGCGATTCACGGCGCTGGGCTCGACATCGTGCGCACGGTACAGACGCTGACCGGCAGCCCGGCGGAGATGAAGGACCGCATCGAGCCGCCTGTCGACGGGCACGACCGCGGCTCATTCGTCGTCGTCCACGCGCGCAAACCGTCTTCACCTTCCCCCCGTCCGGAGTGTCCTTGACTTCCGTTTGCTGGGTTCTGTAGCATCCTGCCATGAGCGGCGGGGCGGGG
>CAZLER010000029.1:0-24033 GCA_964558595.1 uncultured Thermotogae bacterium | reverse complement strand
GATCTCGACGACGACATCGACGTCAGGGTTCTGGGCCTCGAACGCCTCGACGATCATCTCGAATGCCGGAGCCTGCTCGCCCGGCCAGCCGTGCATCACGTTGACGGTCTTTTGCTGCGCGAGGCCGGCCACGCCGACCAGCGCCAGCACAGTCAGGATACCTAGGAACTTTCTCATGGTACGCCTCCTTGTTGCGTGGATTGAACGGTCATGAATGCGTTGTTGCTTTGCTCCGGTTGCTTCGTGGTTCCACCTCCTCGGTATGACAGTTCGGCACAATCCCAGATGGAAGCGGTCGGGGTGCGGGCCGTCGTAGCGAGATCCGGGGCTGCCGGTGACCTCGCGTCCGATCGCGTGGAAAGAAAGAAGGAGAAAAGAGCAAGCACCACCGGACCCGGCGGGCATTGAGAACTCATTCGCATAGGAGGCTAGCACATTCTCGGCGGGATGGCAAGTCGCGTCGTCGTGCAGATCCCTTCAGCGGCTGAGCGGCTGATCCGCCTTCACCAGTCACTTCACCTTGACAACGATCCCGGGAGGGCGTAGGATGTCCGCGGAACTCCTCTCAATTCGTACCGATTCCCCTCTCTCAACCTTTCTGTGTGCTGCGGTCGCCGCAACGAGGTGGACCGCCAACGATCGGGACATCGATAAGGAGGTTCCATGCGCATGCACCGACTGCTGCTGTCTGCTCTCCTCGTTTTCGTGTTGGGTACCGTTGCCTGGGGGCAGGCTCAGCCCCAGGGGATCATCGTCGAGCCGCCGTCCGAGGCGGGACTCCAGGTGGAGATCTGGCTGGATAAGGCGACCTACGTCGTCGGCGAGACAATCCAGATCAACTACCGGGTCAATCAGCAAGCGTACATCTACGTCTGGGACATCGACTCGCAGGGCAACGTCACCCAGCTGTTTCCCAACCAGTTCTCCTCCGACAACCGCGTCGCCGCGGGAACGCACGTCCTCCCGGCCTCGGGGGCCAACTACCGCCTCCGGGTGACCCAACCGACGGGGACCGAGTATCTGCAGATCCTGGCGACCCGCGACGCAAGTCCGCAATCGCTCAGTCTGCTCAGCGGCTTCTCGGCAACGGTTCCGTTTCCCCAGCTGGCGGAGGATCCTCAGGAGTTCAAGGCCCAGTTGGAGGTGCAGGTCCAAGGCGTCGAGCCGGAGCCGGCGGACCGTGCGTTCGGCTTCACCAGCTTCCAAGTGGTATCGAGTCGTCAGACCGGGTACGGACGTCTCGAGGTCAACGCCTCTCCCTCTCCGGCCGAGGTCATCGTCGACGGGCAGCTGATGGGCTATACGCCGCTGTCGGCATCGCTGACGGCCGGCCAGCACAGCCTGACGATCCGACGGGGCGGCTACCGGGACTTCTCCACGACCTTGACGATCGAAGCGGGCGCGACCGAGACAGTGGACGTGGCGCTGACGCCGGAGGAGGCCAACCGCCAGCCGGTGGCGCAGTTCTCGTACCAGCCGTCGCAGCCGCTGGTCGGAGAGAACGTGCGGTTCGACGCGTCGGGAACCTACGATCCCGATGGCGTGATCTCCTCGTATCGATGGGATCTCGACGGCAACGGCACGTTCGACGCATCGGGCCGGACGACCAGCAGATCATACCTGGTCCCGGGCTCGTACTCGGTGACCCTTCAGGTGCGTGACAATCGTGGAGCGACGGCGCAGACGACCAGGACGGTGAACGTGTCGTCCTTCAGGATGCCGGGCGGGCCGCCGGTGGGCGCCTCGGCCGGGATCTACGTGTGGGGCCAGGACACCTGGCACGTGACCGTGGTCGGTAGTGCGTCTTGGACGTCTGGACACGGCTACCGCCTGGAACTGAAGACGGACGGCGAGTTCGTCCCCATGGGGAGCCCCTCCGGACCGGTGCCGCTGGGCGTCGTTCCCGAGCCGGTCGATGAGGGATGGCGGCTGGTGTACGAGGGCCAGGTGACGTCGAACCAGGTGACCTACAGCTTCCAGCTCCGGAATGCCTCCTCGATGCGAATGGAGCTGAGCCTCGACCGCGATGGCGACGGCCGTCTCGACCAGACGCCAGGGAGGACGTATCTACGGGAGTTCCGGGTGAACCCGCCCTTCGTCCCGTTCGTCGTCGGCGCGCCGCAGGGGTACGAGGGGCAGCTGATCCCGTCGTTGGATTTCCGGATCGGGCGTGCTCTCACCTATACCCAAAACGCACGGTTCGTCCTGTATCGGACGACGATCGAGGAACTCGAGGGTCGGTAGTGCGAAGTGGCCGGGCCGGCGCACACCACCGTCCCGGCCGGCTTCCCCTCGAGGGACCAGGAGGAAACGAGGGATCTCATGAACACGAGGAAGCGAAGGACCATCGGATTGATTGCGGTATTCGGAGTGGTCGTTCTGATGGCCGGTTGCCTGACGATCAACCTTCCGCCGACCGCCCAATTCATCGCCACCCCCGGGGATGGACCGGTGCCGCTCACCGTGACGTTTGATGCTTCGGCGTCGAGCGATGACGACGGGGAGATCATCGCCTACAACTGGGAGTTCGGCGACGGGGAAACCGGCTCGGGGGTCGTCGTCACCCACACGTATGATGAGCCCGGCACCTACGCGGTACAGCTACACGTCATCGACGATGGGGGACTCACGACGTCCCAGACGGTGATGATCGAGGCCACCCAGCCGATGGTGCAGATCCTCGAATGGACGCTCGACCGAGATGCTCTCGGCGCTTGCGTCGAGGGAACCGCGAAGAACGTCTCCGGCGGGACGTTGGCGGCGGCGGAGATCGTGGTCGTATTCGAGGACGATGAAGGGGACGAGCTCGATCGCGGTGGCGACACCGAACAGGATATCGCGCCGGGCGAGGAGTGGACGTTCACGATATGCACCGTGACGGTGGGAACCCAGGTCGATTCGGCCTCCGTGTTCGTCGGCGACGTGCGCCCGGAGTAGCAGGACGAGAGAAGGCCAACAGAGACCCAGTGCAAGAAACGGGAAAGCAACGACCTCCTTGCGTTGCTGGCTGCCCAGCAGCTTCCCAACCCGGTCGGCCCGCGCGATGCCTGCGCGGGCCGACCCACGGGTGGAGCCCGTCAACGAAGGGGCTCGTTGCAGGCAGGAAGGGAAGCGACCCGAGGAGGACGGGATATGTTGTTCGAACGCATCGCAACACCGGGAGTGGCTCACTACGGCTATCTCCTCGGCGACGACGGCGCGGCGGTGGTGATTGATCCACGAAGGGATGTCGACGTCTACATCGACCGCGCCCATGCCGAGGGGATGAGGATCGCCCGGGTGCTCGAGACCCATCGGAACGAGGATCTAGTCACCGGATCGGCGGCGCTCGCCGAGCGAACGGGGGCCGACGTGCTACACTCCGGGCACGAGGAGTTCGACTACGGCTACGGCAAGCCGATCCACCACGGCGACGAGGTGCGATGTGGCTCGCTCCGATTGGTCGCTCTCCACACGCCGGGGCACACCCCCGGGCATCTGGCCTACGTTCTGTACGACGGGGAGGACGCCCCGTGGGCGGTATTCAGCGGGGATGCGCTGTTCGCCGGCGACGTGGGTCGGACCGACCTGATGGGCGAAGCGCGCCACGAGGAGATGACGCGACAGCTATACTACACGCTCTCCGAGCGGATCGTCCCGTTGGGTGACGGGCTGTTGCTCTGCCCGGCGCACGGGAAGGGGTCCGTCTGTGGGGCGGCCATCGCCGACCGGCCGTGGACGACGATCGGCATCGAACGGGCGCGAAATCCCGGCTTGCAGCATGGAGACGAACAGCAGTTCGTCAAAGCGCATGCCCGATCGATGGGGCGACCGCCGTACTTCGTCAGGATGGAGGAGATGAATCGAAGCGGGACACCGTTTCGAGTTCCGCCATCGCCGCCCCCGATCCCGGTGGGGAAGATCGACCGCCGTCTCCAGGATCTGCAACTCATCGATGTTCGCTCGACGCTGGCGTTCGCCACGGCGCACGTTCCCGGCGCGCTGTCGCTGTGGAGGGGGAACATCGCATCGTATGCAGGATGGTTTGTTGACGCCGACCGCCCGATCGTCCTCGTCGGTGATCGTTGCGAGACGGACGAGGCGGCGCTGCAGCTGCACCGCCTCGGCTTCGATAACGTGCACGGCACCCTGGCGGGTGGCGTGCGCGCCTGGCACGCCTCCGGGCGCGACAGCGCGTCGGTGGCGACCGTGACCACCGCCGAACTGCAGGGAGCGGATCTCCGGGAAGAGCTCATCTTGGATGTGCGAACCGACGAAGAGGTGGCGTCCGAGCCGATGGGACCGTCGATGCACCTGCCGCTTACCCAGCTGCCCGAACGGATCGACGAACTGCCGGCCGCCGGCTGCATCACCATCTTCTGTGGAACGGGTCTGCGTTCGATGATCGCCGCGAGCCTGCTGCGACGCGCCGGCCGACGCGACGTGCAGGTGGCCCTGGGGGGAGAGCACGGATGGTCCTCCAGTGAGCCACCCGGCGAGCCGGGGTAGCGCCCCCATGGGCGCTCGCGAGCGTCTTGCCTCACGTGAGAATGTCCTCGAGAGACGCGAGTTGTCCTCGACCGCCGGTTCCGGATAGGATGACGGTGGTTTCTCAACAGCTCTCAACGGCGCGGGTCCGCAGTTCCCACTCGCCTTCTCATGTGTCATCACGATCTTGTCGGTTGGGGCTTCGCGGCTGCGATGCCCCCAGGCCGGAGAGGGATGTTCCTATGATTCTGTACATAAGGAGGGATCGACGATGCCCAAGCTGACCGGTGAACAGATCAATGTCAACGGCTGTACGTACACGGCGGAGGGAGACACCCCGGCCGAGGTGCTGCGCAAGATGGTCGACCATCTTGCCGATGAGCACGGGATCAAGCTGCCCGACCCGGAGGCGATCCTCGCCCGCAACGTCGACGAGGCCCGCCTCGATCACGGGGTCCGGCTCGTGTTGGAGCGGATCCGCGAGCGCCTCGACCTCACCGACAAGGGCATCCCGGATCGTCCCGTGCCCCCGACGGTGACGCCCCCGGGACGGGGACAGTGATGGGGCGACCCGCGTGGTGGGAGCGAGATCATGACCAGGTCAGATAGCGAGCCGGCCCAGCGGACGATCGACACGCTCCGGTTCCTGTCCGTAGATGCCGTGGAGAAGGCCACATCGGGACATCCGGGGCTGCCGCTGGGCGCCGCGCCGATGGCCTACGCCGTGTGGGCCAACCACCTGCGCCACGATCCCAGCGATCCAAGGTGGGCGAATCGCGATCGCTTCGTCCTGTCCGCCGGACACGGTTCGGCGTTGCTCTATTCGCTGCTTCACCTGTTCGGCTATGATCTTCCGCTATCGGAGCTTCGGTCGTTCCGCCAGTGGGGCAGTCGAACGCCAGGGCACCCCGAGAGCCATGTGACGGAAGGGGTCGAGGTCACCACGGGGCCGTTGGGGCAAGGGTTGGCCAACGCCGTCGGTCTGGCGATCGCCGAGCGGCACCTGGCGGCGACGTTCAACCGCCCGGGACACGACATCGTGGATCATCGCACCTACGTCCTGGCGAGCGACGGCGACCTGATGGAAGGGGTCGGCTACGAGGCGTGCTCGCTCGCCGGTCACCTTCGTCTCGGCCGACTGCATGTCCTGTTCGACAACAACCGTTCCTCGCTGGCGGGTGCGACGTCGCTGTGCCAATCCGAGGACATCGGAGCGCGGTTTGAGGCTGCCGGGTGGCACGTTTTGCATGTGGAGGATGGAAACGATGTCGGTGCCCTGGACCGCGCCCTTTCCGAGGCCGCTGCGCGTGATGATCGGCCGTCGTTGATCGTCGTCCGCACGATCATCGGGTACGGTGCCCCCACGGTGCAGGATTCCTTCCAGGCGCACGGCAAGCCGCTGGGAGAAGGGGAGCTTGCGGCGACCAAGCAGGCACTCGGCTGGCCCAGCGGGGACACGTTCCTCATCCCCAGCGATGTGCGGCAGCACGTGGCGGACGTGGCGGCGGAAGGTCAACGGCAGCGGCGGGCGTGGGAGGAGCGGTATCAGGCGTACCGGTTGGCCGAGCCGGAGCTCGCCGCGGAGTTCGAGCGCCGGTTGGCGGATCGGCGCCGCGACGGCTGGGACCGCGACCTGCCGGGGTTCGACCCGGATCCTGACGGGATGCCGACGCGCAAGGCGTCCGAGAAGGTGCTTCAAGCGTTGGCGACCGGGGTGCCGGAGTTGATCGGCGGCTCGGGCGATCTCAACCCGTCGACCTACACCTGGCTGAAGGGGCACGGGGACTTCCAGGCTCCCGGCGCTGGCGATCCGACGGCGGAAGGGGCGGTCGGCGACCGTTGGGGGTATGACGGGCGCAACCTGCATTTTGGGGTCCGAGAGCACGCCATGGGGGCGATCGTCAATGGGATGACGCAGCACGGCGGCCTGATCGCCTACGGCGCCTCGTTCTTGGTGTTCTCCGACTACATGCGGCCACCGATCCGGTTGGCGGCGCTCAGCGGCTACGGGTCGGTGTTCGTCTACACCCATGACAGCATTGGGTTGGGCGAGGACGGGCCCACGCATCAACCGGTCGAGCAGCTGATGAGCCTGCGGTTGATTCCCGATCTCGTCGTCCTCCGCCCGGCCGATGCGAAGGAGACGGTCGGCGCCTGGCGACAGGCGATCGAACGACGCGACGGGCCTACCGTTCTGGTGCTGACCCGACAGGCGGTGCCCACCCTCGCACAGACCGATCCGGACGGCGTCGCCCGCGGAGCGTACATGTTGTGGGAGTCGGACCCCGACCCCGAGGTCATCCTGATCGCCACCGGTTCGGAGCTGGCGGTAGCCGCCCGGGCAGCGGAAACGGTCGCCCAGCAGGGTGGACGAGTCCGGGTGGTCTCGATGCCCAGCTTCGAGCTGTTCGAACGCCAGCCGGTCGCGTATCGGCAAGAGATCCTCCCCGACACCGTGACCGCGCGGGTGGCGGTGGAAGCGGGCCGAGAGATGGGATGGGAACGGTATGTCGGATCCCGAGGACGCGCGGTGGGAATCGACCGCTACGGAGCGAGCGCGCCGGGCAAGACGGTGATGGAGAAGCTGGGGTTCACGGTGGCTGGGGTCATCGACGCCGTGAACGACGTACTCCGGCGGCCGTGACCGCCGCGTGCGAAGCGTCGCGCAAGGGCGCGGCGAAAGGAGGATGACGATGCGAAGGAGCAAGAGGATGGGGCGATGGAGCGGCCGATCCCGGTCGTACGCGCTGGTGGTGTGTGCTACGTTGGGGATGTTCTTTGCGCTGCAGACGTGTGCTCCCCCCCCGCCCGACGACGGGATGCCGACGCTGCGCTTCGGGCAAGGCGAATCGGACTGCGCCGAGGGCGAGGCGATGGATCAGGCCACGATCACCGTGCAGGGAATGGGGATCATGATCGCCGGGGTGGTGATCGCCGGCTCGCCATGTCAACACCTCGTTCCCGAGGTGTGGATCGACGAGGATACCGTGACGCTGGCGGTCGCAGCGGTCCCTCAGCCGGGAACCTGTGTTCTTTGTGTGGGGGCGATCGACTACGCGGCGCGGCTGTCCGGCCTCGACCCCGGGAGCTACCGTGTGGCGGTCGAACATGGGGGGGAGACGGTGGCGGAGGCCGAAGTGAGCTTGAGCGACGACGCCGGACCGTGACGAACTCGACAGCCTACGATTCTCCCCCGTTATGCCGCCGGGATCGGCCTTGGCGCATCGACTACAATCGGTCGGAAGGAGGGGACGGGATGCTCGCACAACCGACGCGCAATCTGGCACTCGAGCTGGTTCGGGTGACCGAGGCCGCGGCCCTGGCGGCCGGCCGCTATATGGGACGCGGGGACAAAGAGGCGGTCGATCGCGCCGCGGTGACCGCGATGCGACATATCCTCGGCACGGTACAGATGAGCGGCACGATCGTCATCGGCGAAGGGGAGAAGGACGGGGCGCCGATGCTCTACTGCGGTGAGCCGGTCGGTACCGGGGATCCGCCCGAGGTCGACATCGCCGTGGATCCGGTGGATGGCACGACACCGCTGGCGATGGGAAACCTCAACTCGATCGCTGCGGTAGCACTCGCCCCGCGAGGAACGATGTACGATCCTGGTCCCTTTATGTACATGGACAAGATCGCTGTGGGGCCGCAAGCTCGCGGCAAGATCGACATCAACGCTCCGGTCGCCGACAACCTGGAGGTCGTGGCTCGAACCAAGGGGGACCGGGTGCGTGACCTGACGGTGGTCATCCTCGATCGCCCTCGCCACGAGCCGTTGATCGCCGACGTGCGCGCGTGCGGGGCCCGCATCCGCCTCATCCCCGCCTGTGACATCGCGGCGGCGCTGATGACGGCGTGGGAGGAGTCCCACATCGATATCCTTCTCGGGATCGGAGGAAGCCCCGAAGCCGTGGTGTCGGCCTGTGCGCTGCGGGCGATGGGCGGAGAGATCCAGTGCCGGCTGGTGGCGCGCAACGATAGGGAGCGTGACGAGGGCAAGCGCCGCGGCTACGACCTCGAACGCGTTCTCACCCACGACGATCTGGTGGCCTCCGAGGACGTGTTCTTCGCTGCCACTGGGGTAACCGACGGGGAGCTGCTGCGCGGCGTCGACTACTCGGGCCAAGGTGCGGTCACCGAGAGCCTGGTGGTTCGCGGATTGACCGGCACCGTGCGCCGAGTACGGGCGATCCATCAGCTGGACAAGATCCGAAGCATCAGCGGCATCGACTACTGAGGCGAAGCTGCGCTCCGGGATTCCCTTGGGTGGCGTGGGGCCTGGTGGCCACTACAAGGGCCGCCTGGGACTACGTCGGCTCACGTGACCGCACGACCAGCAGCGGGCGCTCGGCTCGGTGCAACACCCCGGCGGCGACACTGCCGAAGAACACCCGGGAGAGTCCGGTGTGACCGTGGCTGGCGATGGCGATGAGGTCGACGTCCCGCTGCTGGGCAGTGTGGATGATCCGCTCTACCACCGGGCCGATCTCCACGGTGATCTCCGCCTCGATTCCCTGCGTCTTCAACGCCGACTGGACGCCGGACAGGTACTCGGCGCCGAGCTCCTTCATCCGTTCGACCAGGTCCTCGTAGGCTTCCGGAAGGCGACCGGTGGGCATGCCGGATCCTCCTGGAGGCGGTGGCGCGAGGGCGGCCGGCTCGATGACGTGGAGGAGGAACACGGTTCCCATCTTCACGCCGGCGAGTGACTCCACATGCGGAAGGATCGCCTCCGCACGCTCCGAGCCATCCAACGGGACCAAGATGCTCGTGTACACAATGCAGCTCCTTTCGAGCGACGGACCCGGTGCTCATGGGACGCCAACGGCACCGTCCGGTCGCGGCTTCCTCATTCGGGCAGCGTCTGGAGGAACTCCCGGATGCCGTTCTCGACTTCTTTGCCCTGGACGTTCACCTTGGTCTTCCCCGCCGTGGGGAGCTCCTCGGTCTCCACGACGACGAAGCCACCGAGGCCGCGCAATCGGGCGCAGCAGCCTCCGCTCTCGACCACGTCCATACCCCATCCGTCGGGCCCAAAAAACGACACTGCCTTCTCCACCACGTCGCTACCGCTGAGCTTGGTCACTTTCTCGATATTCAGCATGGCGTGCACCTCGCTTGGGTTGGGGTCGCGCCGATCGGCACAGCCGGAACGGCGATCGCTATCTGACGGGGCCTAGTACTCGGACCGGACGCCGAATTCGGCGTCTTCCACCCATTCGTTGGGACGATTGTAGTATTCGACCAGCGAACTGAGGAACTGGAAGTGCTCCCGTTCACGATCGGCCAGCCGCTCGAACAGCGCTGCTCGGCGCTCGTCGCCGGTCTCGCTCACGTGATCGCGGTAGAACTTCTCGGTCGTCCGCTCGACATCCATCCCCCGTCGAAGCACGTCGACGAGCGAGGCATCGGGCGAGATCGCCATCGATCCCCCCTCGACGTTATCCTCGACCCACCCCCGCGCTTCCTGGACCAGATTCGTCCCCGGGACCTCGCTCGCTTCCCCCATCTCGAGGAGGAGCTGGGCGTGCTTCGCTTCCTCGTCGGCCAACAGCCCGAGGATCCGCTGCGCTCCCGGGTCGCTCGTCTCTTGTTGCGCGCCACGGTAGGTGTTCTCGGCGCGTTGCTCGAGTTGCACGGCTTCATCGATCAACGTCATGCTGTCTCCTTCCTTGGCTGGGGTTCGGCCGGTTTCTCCAACCTCATGTAGCGTACCCGATCTCCTCAAGTGCTTCGGCGAGAACGTCCGCGGAGCGGCGGAGTGCTTGATTCTCGGCATCGGTCAGCGGCAGATGCAAGGTGCGCAAGACACCGCGCCGTCCAACGACGCTGGGAAGACTCAAGCACAGCCTTGGAAGGCCATATCGTTCGGGGACCAGGCTCGAGACCGGAAGGATCGAATGCTGGTCGAGCAGGAGGCTCTGGGTGATCCGCAAGAGCGCCGCCGAGACGGCATACGTGGTCGCCCCCTTCCGCTCAATGATCTCATAGGCGGCGTTCTTGGTCGCCGCCTCGATGTCCTGGCGGACCGCCTCGGTTGCCGTGCAGTCAGCGGCTTGGCAGTAGGCGTCCAGCGGAATGCCGGCGACGGTGGTGCGGCTCCAAACGGCCACTTCGCTGTCGCCATGCTCGCCGATGACGTAGGCGTGGACGTTGCGCGGATCCACCCCCAGGTGCTGGCCGAGGAGATAGCGCATGCGCGCGGTGTCCAACACGGTGCCCGATCCGATCACTCGATGGGCCGGCAGCCCCGAGAGCTTCCAGGCGATGTGGGTCATGACATCCACCGGATTGGTGGCGATCAGGAAGAGCGCATCGGGGTTGGCGGTGACGGCTCGAGGAATGGCGTCCTCGAACACCTCGGCGTTCCGTTTCAGCAGATCGATCCGGCTTTCTCCCTCTTGCTGGGATGCCCCGGCTGCGACCATGACGATGTCCGCATCGGCACACTCCTCATACGTGCCGGCGCAAACGCGCACCGGTGTCGACAACGGCGCGGCGTGCCCAAGATCCATTGCTTCTCCCTTGGCCCGCTCCAGGTGGACATCGATCAGCGCGATCTCGCTGACGGTCGCTTGAAGGATCAACGTGTAGGCGTAGGTTGATCCCACCCTTCCGGCGCCGACAATGGCGACCTTGGTCGATGCGGGCGAAAAACCGTTCTTCCGTTCAGCTGCTGACACGTGCATCCCTCCCGGATCGGGCGCTGCCTTCGGCGGCGGCTCGCTGTCATGAAGTCACGCCGACATCGGCGTGCCGAGCGACCAGGTCGAGAACGAGGGACAGGAAACGGGCAGACTGCCCTTTGAGAAGAGAACCGATCTCTCAGCATAGCGCCCAGCAGCGCCGACGTCAACCGAACATCGGCACCACACGACCGTGCGCGACGTGCCAAGGGGTGTATGGAGGCCCCCGGCGAGGAGGCTGCCGGGTCGGTGATTTGCATCGATCCATCGGCATCGTGTATGGTACGTGCGACCTATCGTTCTCAACCGGGGTGCCTGCGGCATTCCCGCCCGAAGGCGAAGGGCATCCCCCTCTATGCCGAGCGCACTCCCGATGCGCAATCCGCGTTCTCAAACTACAGCCCTGCGAACCTAACACGCAACACGGAGGTGTGCGATGCGAAGAACAGGTGGAGTTGTCTTGATGATGTTGCTGGTGGCGGCGGCGTTGCCGGCGGCGGCGGTGTCGGTGTGTGACTATCGGTCTCCGGAGACGTCGCTGACGGAGATGGGGATGGCGTTGAGCTATCGCTACTTCGACGATGGAGCGACCCCGGAGGTGGATGTGAACTCGGGCAAGATCGAACTGGACGTCAGCCGCTTGTACGATGCGCCATCGTTCGGGTTCACGTTGAGCGGGCTCGGTCGGCTATCGCTAGCCGACTACGTTCCGACCGACCTGCTTGCCCAAGGCTCGGGGTCGGCGCGGTACTACGTGGACGGCACGTCGCCGTTCTACGTGTTCGGTGGCGCCGAGGGATCGGCATCGCTGGCGGCGATGGAGCTCGACGTTCGCGCCGGCGCGGGATATGGCCGCTTCACCGATGTCACGCCCATGGCCAAGGCGATGCGCATCGAGGACAAGCTGATCGACATCGGCGCCCTCGACGCCCCGCTCTCCGAAGCGGCGGTTCTCGAAATGGCGGAGACCATCGGACGCCGTATCGAGTTCGAAACGCTTCGTGAACTGGTCGAGGCGATCGAGACGACGGTGGAGGCGGAGACCGGAACCGAACTCGGTGCTCGCCCGGTGCTGTGGATCGAGGAAATCGTCGATCGGGGCGGCGACACCCGCAAGTGCGGCTGGAGCGTACAAGGCGGTCTGGGCTACGAGCTGATCGACCCCGCCGGTGGGGAGCGCGACCTGCTGGTGACGTTCAGCGCCGACGCTGCCTGGTCGCTGATGGCGCTTGACCAGCTGGTGTTTCACGCCGGGATCTCTGGTCCCCTCGCCCTGGCCGAGGAGAGCACGATGAACGTCAGCGCGACCTACGAACGCGACCTGTCGGACATGGCGGAGATGGATCTTCGATTTGTGATGCAACGGGTCGATCCCGCGGGTGGCCCTGCTTCGTCGACCTGGTCGATCTCCACGGCGCTGGCCTACGATCTGGCCATGGGGGACATCGGCATCCAAGCGTCGTTCGGTCGGAAGGCGGGCGATCCGCGGATGACGACCGAACTGTCGGTCACCGCATCGGTTGACCTGCTGTGACGCAGAGAGCTTCCGTGGCAAGAGAGGAGGGAAGAACATGGAGACGCGTGCCGGCAGGATGATCTCGATCGAGGTGGGCGTACGCGACGAGAGCACGGCGAGAGAGGTCGAATCGGCGCTGATGGACAAGCCCTCACCGAGTCCCGGCGACGAACGCGCGATCACTGAGCACACGACGCTGAAGTTCCTCCGGTCGTTTGACGTATCCGAGACCGCTGCGCCGAACGAGCCCTCCATATGGGTGGACTTCACGATTCGATACAGCGAGCCGGCGGAGGCCGATCCGATCGCCGAGGGGCTGGTGGTTGCGCTTGGCGATCGCCAGGACGACATCTCGCTTCGTCTCGACAAGACGGACGTCGCGGTGAAGAAGGAGGCGGTCCGGCGGGTGTTGGAGAAGCGGTTGGAGGCGCTATCGTAGCCCCGTCGACAGGACTCGGTCCGGCGGATGTGCCCACAAACGAAGGGAAGGTGAACACGCGATGCTACGCTCGGTCAAGGAAATCATCGGGTACGACCTGGAAGCGAAGGACGGCTCGATCGGACGTTGCCACGACTTCCTGTACGACGATCGCGATTGGGTGGTCCGCTACCTGGTCGCCGATACCGGGAAGTGGCTCCCCGGCCGCAGGGTGCTCGTCTCTCCGATCGCCCTGGAGAAACCAGACTGGGACCTGCGGAAACTCGAGCTGGATCTGACGACGGATCAAGTGGAGAACGCCCCGTCCCTATCGGAGGACGAGCCCGTCTCCAAGCAGTTTGAGATCGACTACTACGCCTACTACGGCTGGCCGTACTACTGGGTCGGACCCGGGATCTGGGGGCCGTACGCCGTCCCCCGCGACCTACGGCGTGCCGAGGACAAGAAGGCCGCGGAGACGAAGGAGGGGGGAGCGGGCGACCCGCATCTCCGCTCGTCGAGGGAGGTCACCGGCTATCACGTGGCGGCGGCCGATCGCGATATCGGCCACGTAGACGACATGATCGTCGATGACACGGAGTGGGTGATCCGCTATGTCGTGGTGGACACCCGCAATTGGCTGCCGGGCCGTCATGTGCTGGTGGCCCCGATGTGGTTCACCGGGATCGTCTGGTCGCAGCGAAAGGTCCACACTGATCTCACCGCGGAGGAGATCGAGAACAGCCCGGAGTTCGACCCGAGCGCCCCGATCAACCGCGAGTACGAGCGACAACTGTACGATTACTACGGCCGTCCGATCTACTGGGAGTAGGAAGCACCGATGCGATGGCCGCGGCGTAGGATGATCGGTTGGACGTTCCTGGCGTTGTTGGTGGGGGCGGTGATCGTGGTCGTCGTGCTGCCGGCTCGAGATCCGTTGCGCGACGCCGAGACCGTCTACGTCGAAATGCCGGGAGCCGAGGCGGACGGTTCGGCGACGTCCGAGGAGATCCGAGACGCGCTGATGGTCGTCTTGAACAACCGGGATCTCAGGATCGTCGCCGATCGTCGGGCGGCCGACGTCGCGTTGAGGATCGTGGACATCAACCTGAACTTCGGAGACGTGGAGTTTTCCGTGGCCGGTGGCGAGGTGAGGGGCAAGGCGAAAGCGGTTCTCGAGGTCACCGACCTCAGGACCGGGTTGGACCACACCATGGATCTGATCGTGCAGCTGCGGGACGGAACGGTCCGGGCGTCGCTGGAGGCGCACAGGTTCTACGAGTTCTGGAAGTAACGGAGGAGTATCCCCAAAAGGAGGGACGTATGGCAGTTGGCAAGGTCATCGAATTGATCGGAGGATCGGAACAGAGCTGGGAGCATGCCGCCCAGGCGGCGGTGAACAAAGCGGCGGAGACGCTTCACAACATCACCGGGGTGGAGGTCGTGTCGCAGACCGCGAACGTCGTCGACGGCAGGATCACCGAGTACCACACCACCGTCCACGTGGCGTTCACCTTGGACCAGGGGAAGGCCGGAGGAGAGTGACCGACGATCGGAGAGGAAGGAGGTCGATCGATGTGACACGACATCGCGTGCTTGTGCCGGTGACCTGCGTGGCGTGCGCGGAGGCGACGTTGCCGGTGATCCGACAGTTCCTCGAGCCTGAGAAGACGGAGCTCCTGCTGATGCAGGTCAGCGAGATGCCGAAGGAAGCGACGGCGGTCCATGAAGCCCAACAGGCGGCGCGTGACACCGAGCGTCGGGCCGTGAACGCGGCCAGCGATCTCCGTCCGGCCGCCGCCCCCGGCACCCCGGCCGGATCCGGGCTGCGGGACGAGACTCCTGAGGAGGGTCTGACCGGCGCGAGGACCCTGGAGACGAGACGCCAAGAGATCGCGGCCGGGTACCGTCCGACGGTCGACAACCTGCAGGGCGAGGGCTATGAGGTGTCGGTCTCGATCCGATTCGGCACCGATCCGGCTCGTCGGATCCTGGAGGCCGCAGAGGGCGAGCGGATCGATCTGATCGCCATGGCGACCCATGGTCGGTCCGGATGGGCGAGGGTGTTCGCCGGGAGCGTCGCCGAGTCGGTGATGCGCGGGGGGAAGAACCCGATGCTCCTCGCGCGGATCGAGTAGCCCGTCTTCTCGGCGCCATCGGCGGATCCTGGCGGATCGTCCAGCAGGATCGTCGGACGTCGTGCGGGACACAGGGAGTGGATGGAGCCACGATGCTCGAGGTAACGCTGCTGGGTCGGATCGCCTTGGCGATGCTGCTGTGCGCGGTGATCGGGATCGAGCGGGAGTTCCATGGCCGTCCGGCAGGGTTGCGCACCCATCTGCTGGTCGGCGGCGGTGCCTCCCTCATCATGACGATGGGCGTGGCGTACGCCGAAGGCGCGCTGGGATTCGAGGGCAGCCGCGTGTCGCTGGACATCGCGCGACTGGTGGCGGGAATCGTGACCGGCATCGGCTTCCTTGGGGCCGGGACGATCATCCGTGAGGGGGATTGGGTCCGCGGATTGACGACCGCGGCCTCGGTATGGTTCGTTGCCGGGGTCGGCGCGGCCACCGGTCTGGGGATGTACGCTCTGGCCGCCGGAGCGACCGCCATTGGCTTCACGGTGTTGTTCGGGATCTCGCGTTTGGAGCGTCGGATGCCCAACCTTACCCGCAGGACGTTGATCTTGGAGGTTCCGGCCGATGCGGGTAGTGGCGTGCAGAGCGAGATCGATCGGATATGCGCGGAGCACCGCGTCCGCACGCGGCTGCTGTCCTGGGAGGCGAACGAGGCCGAGAACATCGCTGTGATCAGGATGCTGTTGACCTATTGGCAGGGCGTCAACATTGTCGCGCTGGCGGAGGAGATCCAGCATGCCGTCGGAGCGATCAGTGTGGAGGTGAACCACTAGATGAATCCGGAACGACAATCGAGTTTCGACCGTGATCCGTCCATCGGCCCGTCGAGGGCCGGCACGCCCGCCGCGAAGGGGAGCCAAGGGGTGTTTGGGAAGGGGATCCGGCTGTTCACCTTGTTTGGATTCGAGGTACGCATTGACCTGAGTTGGCTCGTGATCGCGGTGCTGGTGACCTGGTCGCTGGCGGCCGGGGTGTTCCCGGCGTACTACGACGGGCTCTCGGAGTGGACCTACTGGTGGATGGGGGTCTTCGGCGCGATCGGCCTGTTTCTGTCGGTGGTCGTTCACGAGTTCGCCCATTCCCTGGTGGCGCGCCGGTTCGGCTTGCCGATGCGCGGCATCACGCTGTTCATCTTCGGCGGGGTCGCCGAGATGGAGGACGAGCCGGAGAGTCCCAAGGCGGAGTTCTTCATGGCGCTGGCCGGGCCGGCGACCAGCATCGCGATCGGGCTCGCCCTGCTGGCGGCGACCGCCTGGATCCCCGAATCGGTGTGGCCGCTGACCGTATTCGGCGTCGTCAGCTACCTGGGGTTCATCAACCTCGTGCTGGCCGGGTTCAACCTGCTGCCGGCGTTTCCGCTTGATGGCGGGCGGCTGTTGCGTGCGGCTCTGTGGCGCGGCATGAACGACCTGCGGCGATCGACCCGGGTGGCGAGCCTTCTCGGCTCTGGACTGGGGTTCGGGTTGATCGCGGTCGGGATCGTGTTCTTCATCCGCGGCGCGTTCATCGGAGGGATCTGGTGGTTCCTGATCGGATTGTTCGTGCGACAGTCGGCGGCTGGCGCCTACCAGAATGTGCTCGTACGGAGGGCGTTGGAAGGCACATCGTTGGAGCGGTTCATGAATCCCGACCCGGTCACGGCCCCCTCGACGATCACCATCGAGGAGCTGGTGGAGGACTACTTCTACCGCTATCACTACAAGATGTTCCCGGTCGTCGACGGTGACCAGCTCCGGGGATGCATCACCACCGCCGAAGTCAAGGAGATTCCGCGCGACCAGTGGGGACAGCAGCGCGTGGCCGACCATCTGGAGGCGTGCAGCGAGGAGAACGCCGTATCCTCGCAGACCGATCCGTTGCAGGCGCTCAAACTGATGCAGCGGACCCGAAAGAGCCGCCTGATGGTGATCGATAGCGGGGATCTGGTGGGCGTACTCACGTTGAAGGACCTGCTCGACTACCTGTCGCTGAAGATGAACCTGGAGGGATAGGGAGGACTCGACAGATGAACCGCAGCGCGCCGCCGACGCGAAGCGGTGCCAGCCGCGGTCCGCTACGGCTAGCGGTCGGGATCGGTGCCCTTGTGGCGTTGGCCTACTTCGTGCGTCCTGCGATGGTGGCGCTCGCGTCGTCGTTGGCCGGTGTTCTGCTCGCCATCCTTCTCGATGCTCCCGTGGGGTGGTTGCGCCGTCGTCTGGGCATCGACCGCGCGCTTTCGGTGGCGATCGTCCTCGTCGTGATGACGACAACCGCCGCCGGAGCCCTCTGGGCGATCGGCACGCCGGTGATCTCGCAACTGGTGCAGCTGGCGGCGCGGATGCCATCGGCGGTGGAGGCGGCGCGATCGTTCTTCCTGCAAGTCGAATGGGGGCGGACCCTCATGTCGTACCTGCCTGGGCCCGAGGAGATCGGCCGGTTGGGCCCCCAGATCGTCGGGGGGATCACCATGGCGTTCTCCTCGACGGTCGAGGCGCTCGTGGGGATCTTCGTGGCGTTGTTCATCGGCGTGTACTTGGTGCTCGAGCCGCGGCTCTACGTCGAAGGCTGGCTGCGACTGCTCCCCGCCGACCGCCGGGCACGTTGGCGAGAGATCGCCACGACGCTGGGTCGGGCGCTGCGCTGGTGGCTTATGGGAAGGGTGGTGTCGATGGTGGCGGTGGGCGCGCTGACGATCGGCGCCCTGCTGTTGATCGGCGTCCCATTGCCCCTGGGCTTGGGGCTGCTGGCCGGCCTGCTGAGCTTCATCCCCTACCTCGGGCCGGTGCTCGCCGCGGTACCGGCGATGCTGGTGGGGCTGTCCCAAGCGCCGATCTTGGTGCTGTACGTGGTCGTCGCCTACGGGGGGATCCAACTGGTGGAGAACTACCTGATCACGCCGCTGGTGCAGCGTCGGTTGGTCCGCCTGGCCCCGGTGATCGTCATCTTCGCCCAGGTGATCCTGGGGCTCATGTTCGGGCTGGTGGGGGCGCTGTTGGCCACCCCGATTGCGATCGTCGTCATCGTGCTGATCCAGACCCGCTACATCGAGGACACCCTCGGAGAGACGGCAGAGATCCTGGGCGAACGGGGATGAGACCCCCCGTCGAGCCGGGGAGACGACCGTTGCCCAACGGGAGGTCGACATGGGCCAGGCGCTGACGATCGCCATCGTCTGCTGGGCGGCGGGGCTTGCGTCGTCGGTGGGGGCCGGTGTCGGGCGGCTGCTATGCATCCGGCGCAGCGAGTTGGCCCGGGAGTTGACCCACGGGATCGTGGCGTTCGGAGGCGGCATTCTGCTCGCTGCGGTGGCGTTCGCCCTGATCCCCGAGGGCATCTCCCTGATTCCGCTGTGGCTCGCGGTGCCGCTCTTCTTCGCCGGTTCGGTGCTGTTCATGATGGCCGACGAGCGGCTGGATCGCCGCGGCAGCCCCCGATCGCAGCTGATGGCGATGCTGCTGGATTTCCTGCCCGAGGCGGTGTCGCTGGGCGCCGTCTTCCCCCACGACCCACGATTGGGGGTCCTGCTTGCGGTATTCATTGGCGCACAGAATCTCCCGGAGGGGTTCGCTGCATACCGGGAGATGACCGACGCCGGGTCGTCGTCCTCCAGGGTCCTGCTGCAGATGGTCCTGGTCAGCACGTTGGGACCGGCCGCCGGCCTGTTCGGCTTCTACATTCTCCAGCCGGTCCGGGGGATCGTCGGGGGGCTGATGCTCCTCGCCAGCGGGGGGATCCTGTACCTCGTGGTCCAGGACGTAGCCCCCCAGGCGCAGATGAGGCGGCACTGGACGCCGACGCTCGGGGCATCGCTGGGGTTCATCGTGGGGATGGTCGGCCAGCAGCTGCTCCACTGATCGCCGGCGGGGCTGATCACAGCGTGCGGTGGAGGTGGGCGAACGGTGTGGGGAAGTCTCCGCAGTCAGCGGATGGGCCTTGATGGCGTCGGTGATCGGTACGAGCCCGGGGTTCGGGATCTCGACGGTCATGATCCCGGTCCTGGTGCTGTGGATACCCCTGCCGGAAGGGCTCCTCCTCGGGGCCGTCGTTCATCTGGCCAACGACCTCTGGAAGATGGTGCTGTTTCGATCCGGTGTCGGATGGCGGCTGGTCGTGCTGTTCGGCGGGACCGGTGTCGCGACGAGCTACCTCGGAGCGTGGCTGTCGCAGTATGGATTGTCATCGCCGCGTGAGCGGCCGCTGGGCGGGTTTCTGGTGGCGCCGCATCGGGTCTTGTCGCCGGGCGGTTCGGGATCGGCGGTGCAGTCCGCAGCGCGTTCCTGACGGCGTTCGACCTGCCGAAATCGGTGGACCTGTTCGCCACCGGGATCATCGCGTCTGCAAGGGACACCGCGAGGATCGACGGCTACGTGGCGGGGGAACCCGGCTCTCGGTCGAGTTGGGGGTGGCCCCGGGCCGTGTGGCGGTGCCGGCGATGCTCGCCGGGGCGACGGCCGCCAAGCGGCTGGTGGGGGCGATCCCCGAGCGGCAGTATCGCAGTGTCGTCGCGTGGTTCCGGCTCGTGGTCGGCGTGTGGCTGATCGTGCTCGGCTGACCGCCTTGGCAGAGGCCGGGGGGTGGCGGTCCGTTGCGACCCGGAACGGGCGAATGCGTCGGTGGTGACGACGGCGGACAGGCCTTCGAAGCAGCCGCGATCATCACAGGATCTGGGGTGTCAGAACCTCTGGGCCACGAACGCCGCCGCGTGGATCGGACACCCCGACGTGGCCGGGCTGTACGGCCACCGAACGGCACGTTCTACCGGTCGTTGGTGAAGACGTAATCGCCTTCGCCTGCCCCTTGATGGCAGGCGATGCATCCCGTGTCGCTGCCCTTGGCCACCCGACCGGCAAGCGCCGTCCCCTCGGGATTGGTGTCGAGCGAGCCGTCGGGAAGATACTTGACCCAGAACCAGTTGTCATTGTCCGGGTCGTAGCCGGGCTCGCGCTGAGCCATCACCGTCACCGCGGCGAGGTGATCGTCAGGGGCCTCGCGAACGGATTCCAGGCTTGCGCCCTCGCCGCCGTAGTTGTCTTTGACGATGACGTGGTAAGTCGAGCCGTCGATCGTCACCGGGTTGTAGTAGACACGGACGAACGCTCCGTGGGGTGCCCCGCCCTCGGTGATCGGGGACTGCATCGGCCACGACGCATAGCCTTCCATGACATCCCACAGGGAATCGGCGAACCGCCGGTCGGCGGTTCCACCAAACGGTTGTGGTTCGGCCGTCGGCTCCGGTGGCTCGGCCTGCCGAGGGCCGGGTTTCAGGGCTTCCAGCCCGACGATCAGCCCCACGGCCACCACCGCGGCGAGGAGCATAAGCTTCCAATTGGCCATGGTTGCCTCCTTGAAATCCCCCCAGCGTAGCGTCGCCGCTCGCTGGATGTCAACCGCGGGGCCTTCCTGCGTGGGGGATGCCACCTCGTACAGGTGGCGGCGGAGGGCGGGATGCGGGAGGATGGGAGCCGCGGCGACGTCGGCCGAAGAGACCTCAGGAGGCGAACATGGGATCGACAGGCAACGAGCCGAGGGGAACACGCCCAGAGATCGACGAGCCGCTCTCCGGGTGTCGTGTGGCGATCGTCGGACTGGGATTGATGGGCGCGTCGCTGGCCGCCGCGCTGCAGGGCGCGGTTGGCGAGGTGATGGGGATCTCGCGTCGCCGGGCGACCGTGGAGGACGCAAAGCAACGCGGCTGGATCGATCGGGGAGACACGGACGGAAGCGATCTTCTGGCGGCGGCCGACGTCGTCGTGCTGGCCACGCCCGTGCGCACCATCCTCCGGCTGCTCGGAGAGATCGGTCCCTCCCTGCGGCAGGGCTGCCTGGTGATGGACCTGGGCAGCACCAAGCGGGTCGTTCTCGACGCGATGGAGCAGCTGCCCGACGGGGTCCAGCCGCTCGGCGGCCACCCGATGTGCGGCAAGGAGACCGCGGGGATCGCGGCCGCCGATCCCGCCCTGTATCGTGGCTGCACGTTCATCCTCTGTCCGCTGGAGCGGACGTCCCCCGAGGCGTCGGCGTTGGGGGAACGGCTGGTCGAGGCGGTGGGCGCCCGCCCGCTGAGGATCGACGCCGAGCGCCACGATCGGCTGGTGGCGTCGATCAGTCATCTGCCCTACCTGATGGCGTCTGCGCTCGTCCGGACCGCTGACGAGCTCACATCGGACGATCCAGCAGCGTGGGAGATCGCTGCCGGCGGGTTTCGCGATGGGACCCGGGTGGCGGAGAGCGATGTGGCCATGATGCTCGACATCCTGACGACGAACGGTGACCGGATTCGGGAGTCGGCCCGCGTGTTCCGTGACCTTCTCGACGATCTCCTCGACCGGCTGCGGGACGGAGACGAGCGCTCGCTTCGCGACCTGCTCGCGGCGAACCGCACGAAGCGGCAGCGGATGGTGACGTCGACCGTTCGATCGTCATCCGCACGGGCGAAAAAGGAGCACCGGTGAAGCCGGCACAGCGGTTGGACCCGGTCCCTGCCTATCCGTACGTCGCGTGGTCACGACGGTGCCGCGAGGCGGCCGCTAGGGATCTTGAGGTGATCCGGCTCGACATCGGCGATCCGGACCTGCCGCCGCCGGCGTCGGTGGTCGACCGGCTGCGGGAGGCCGTCGCGTGCCCGAGCCGTCACGGCTATCCGGGGTACCGAGGGGCTCCCGAGCTGCGTACGGCGTTCGCGGGATACGTTGCCCGACGCTTCGACGTCGAGGTCGATCCGGAGACCCAGGTGCTGCCGCTCCTCGGGGCGAAGGAAGGGATCGTCCATTTGGCGCTCGCCAGCGCCGGGCCGGGGGACGTCGTGCTCGTTCCCGATCCCGGGTATGCCCCCTACGCCATCGGGGCGCTGCTCGCCGGGTCCACGATCGAACGCTTGCCGCTGGCGACGGAACGCGGGGCGCTTCCCGATCTGGGTGCGGTTTCCGAGGACATGGCACGGCGGGCGCGGCTGCTGTGGCTCAACTACCCGAACAACCCGACCGGGGCGACCGCTGGCCTGGGCTTCCTCGCGGAAGCGGTGGCGTTCGCGCGTCGACATCGGATCCTCCTGTGTCACGATGCCGCGTACGTCGATATCGGCCTCGACGGGGAGCGTCCCCCGAGTGTCCTTCAGATCCCGGGCGCCACCGAGGTCGCGATCGAGTTCCATTCCCTGTCGAAGACGTACAACATGGCTGGCTGGAGGCTGGGCATGGCGGTAGGCCGGGCCGACGCGGTGGGGCTGTTGGCCCGTATCAAGTCGAACATCGATTCGGGGATCTTCCTCTGCCTGCAGGATGCCGCGACCGAGGCGCTCGTCGTGAAGCGAGAGTGGATCGACCGCAGAAACGACGTCTACCGCCGCCGGCTTGAGGTACTTCGCGGGGCCCTGAGCGGGATCGGATGGACGTCGGCGCCGCCCCGCGCCACCCCGTACCTCTGGGTGCGAATCCCGGGGGAGACGAGCGCCCAGGCGGCGGCGGACGAGATGCTCGATACGGTCGGGATCGCGGTGGCGCCGGGGACGTTCTTCGGCCCCGGAGGGGAAGGGTATGTGCGGGTCTCGGCGACCTGCCCGACCGACCAGGTAGAGGAGGCCGCCTGTCGATTGCGGCAATGGACGCCGAGGTGGAGCGGACGCAGGACCGGATAGGGAAGTCGAGGTGCCGCGGGTTGGACGACGGTGGCGAAATCCCTACCATGGAGGTGGAGGTACTCTCATGCCAAAAGGAAAGCGCTACCTGCTATTTGCCTCGATGATGGTGGCGATCGGATGGCTCGTCGGATGCATCGGGCCGCTCGCCCCTTGCCCGCCGGAGCCGACACCGCCGGCCGTTGCCGAGCCGGTTGACTATGCGCTGGTGGGCACAGCGAACTACGTGCCGGCCGAGCCCGGGGACGATCCGTATCCGTTGTTCGTCGGAGCGCGTTGGGTCTACCGGAATGCGACATCGTTCTGGAACCCTCAGATCGCCGCTTCGGGGTTGATGGAGAGCGAGGTTGTCGCCGAGGTCCAGGGCGAGGGGGTCCAGTGCTACGTTCTGCACACGCGCTATAGTAACGGACCGGACGAGTACATCTACCTGCATAGGTCGCCGAACGCCGTGAACCTACGGGGGACGCGACTCGGTGCTGCCCCCGGCTCGCAGCCGCGGTTCTCCCTCGACCCGGGACTCGCGGTACTGTCGCTCCCGCTCGAGGAGGACAAGCAGTGGTCGTTGCAGTTCAAGGAAGGCTCGGTGGAGGCGACCGTCTTCCATCCGGAGGTCGTGGCGATCGAGACCGGGGAGGTCTCCACCCTCCTCGGCTCGTACACGACGATCTTCCAGGGCGCCTGGCGGGTGCACTACGAGCTGTTCGGCACGGCGCCACGGTTGTTCGGCGGGCCGCAGCAATTCCTGTGGTATGCGCCGGGGGTCGGAGTCGTGAAGCACGTCCTCAACTCGGTGAACTACGAGCTGGCTGAATTCCGGCTGCCCCAGGAGGTCGTCGCGCTGAACGAGAGCGACCAGACGGCCACCGTGCCGGAGGGCGGCGTGTTGATCGTCCAGGTACGAGGTGTATCCCCCGATCGCGCGGCAAGTGGCGTATGGCGCCTCGAATCCGGCGGCTCCGGAGGCGTGCTGGACTGGATCGACGACACGTTCTACCCGGACCAGGAGCCGATTCACGACGGTGCAGGAAGCTATGCCTTCCGGTTCCGCGCCATCGGCACCGGCGAGGCGACGGTCTCGTTCGTCAGGCTCAACCAGGAGACGGGGGTCACCGAGGACCGGATCGACGTCGCGGTTCGCGTCGAGTAGAGACGCGGTATCGCCCTCCAGGACGGGGGGCGGACGCGGTCCA
>CAZLER010000028.1:6980-24069 GCA_964558595.1 uncultured Thermotogae bacterium | reverse complement strand
CCCACCGTCGTCGAACCATTGATCTGAACTTCACCAGCCATCGCAGCGAAACCGAACAGCGACAGCGCCAACACGCCGACTAGCAGTACACGAGACTTCTTCATGTGCTACCACCCTCCTACTATAAAGTTTGTGGGCCTACTATATAGTCCACGTCGTCATTATGCAACCACGGAAACGTGCCTGCGTTTGGGGATTCCCGAGCTTCGACCGTTGTCAACAGCGCACGAACGACCACACCCATGCCTCAAAGGCCGTGGCGGTGGGCTGTTTTGACTCGGTGCCGCCCCATCGTCCGGCAAAGGACATCCGCGGCCAGCAGGGAAGGGTCAACTGACCGGATGTGTAGAACCCTGCATCCTACGCCGTTCCGATTTCGGCTACGGTCCGTCCTTCGCACCGGGCACGATCGGCGCGAGGCAGATCGCCCGTCCCGTCCGCAGCGGCAGCAGTCCGTCGTCGATGTACGCCAACACGCTCGCGGCGGTCGGCGTCGCGGGGGCCCTTTGCCGCCGCGGCGGCGGCACGATCCGGCGGCGGGCCCGACGCGGCAAGCCAGCAAGCTCACAGGCGGCCTCCACGGCCCGTTCGAGGCCGCCGATCGCGTCGATCAGGCCATGCTCGAAGGCTTGCCGGCCCGTCCATACTCGTCCGCCGCCGATCGCGTCGATCGCGTCGCGCGACCGGTCGCGGCTGGTGGCAACCCGGTCGAGGAATAGCTCGTAGATCGACCCGATCATCTCGGTCACCCGCCGCCGCTCCTCCGCGGTGAACGGACGCGACGGCGCATAGAACAGCGCGTGCTCGCCGCGAGCCACGATCTCCGAGTGCACCGACAGCTTGTCGAGCAACCCCGCGGACACCATCTTCCCGGCCAGCACCCCGATGGAGCCGGTGAGCGTCGCCGCTTGCGCCACAATCCGCGCCCCCGGGGTCGCGACGTAGTAGCCACCCGATGCCGCCACCGAACCCATCGATACGACCACCGGCTTCCTCGCCGCGACCTGGCGCAGCGCCGCCGCCATTGCCTCGGAGGCGGTCGCCGAGCCGCCCCCCGAATCGACGTGGACCACCACCGCGGCCGCTCGACGATCCCGCGCCAGCGCCCGCGCCTGCTGTACAACCGTGAGATCCCCTGCTCGCTCGCTCAACACGAAGGGAAGCCGAAACGGCGGGCGCACCGGAGGTTGTGCGCTATGACCATCGACGATGTCGCCGGCAATGCGGAGCACGGCGACGTAGCGACCGGGGCGCTCGGGGGGGCGCATCGAAAGCCGTCGCTTGGCGGCTTCGTAGGTCATGACCCGGGCCGGTGCATCCTCCGCCCCCAGGATCCCCGGCAGCTCCTCTTCACCAACGACGCAGTCGATCGCGCCGACGGCGACGGCCGCCGAGGACGTGTACGGCCCACCGTCGACGAGCCGCCGCGCCGCGTCGATCTCGATCCCTCGGCCGGCCGCGATCCCCTCCAACAGCTGGCCGTACAGGTCGTCGCTCAGCCATGCGGCCATGGCCCGCGCCTCCTTCGACATGTCGCGCCGGCTCAACGCATCCGAGGCCGTCTTGTACGGGCTAATCTGGACGAAGTCCCCCTGCACGCCGATGCGCTCCAGCGCGTCAGCGAGGAAGACGTACCGCTGTCGAAACCCGAGCGCCGTGACCGACCCGCCGTGCTGTAGGTGGATTTCGTCGCAGGCACAGGCGACGTAGTAGGCGTCAACGCTGTATTCGTGGGACCACGCGACGACCCGCAGCCCCGCGTCGCGCGCCTCTCGGATGACGTCGCGCAGGCTCTGCAGCTGGGCGAACGTCATCTTCAAGGACGTAAGCCGCAACACGGCAACCCCGACCCGGCGATCGGTGGCGACTTGGAGGAGCGCGTCCCGCAGATCGGTCAGCGTTGAACGTTGTGGAAGCAACCGCCGCTTGAGGAAGCCCCCGCGCGGCGGCGCGAGCTCCGCGTACGGTCCCTCCAAAACGAACATCACCGCGTCGGGGGCAGAAAGCGCCCGTCGCACCAGATTGGCGATCTTCCGCCAGGCCCACCGCACCGGATATGTCAGGCTGTACATCTGCTCACCTCCGACATCGGTACCGATGGCTGCACCTTACCCGAATCGGCGCATCCCCGCAGCGCCAAGGCCTGATGCCCCACCAAGTCGAGGATCTGCGACGTCTGGCTTCAATTCGCCTCGAGCTCCCGCGGGCGCAACGCTTCCACCAGCTCTTCGACAACTCGTCCTCGTCATCGGCGCCCTCCTCCTTGAGGAACCCAACGAACGAGGAATCGATCCCTCAGGCGGCAACCCCTTCAAGGAGGCCACGCCGAGCAGGAGGTTGACACGCCCGCGACCATGCGTAGAATGGTTTGCGCTATGATCGACGCAAAGCGTTGCCCGACCATCCTTCCTCCGCACGGTCCGGTGATGTTTTGGGTCTACCAGACGATCGTCGGACGGACGGCGCGCGGCTAGCGCTTCGCGAACCCCCGCCAGGACCGTCCGACAGCGAACGCAGGCTCCGGCCTGCGCTTTTGTTTGTTGTGGGGTGCGCCAGCAGCGCGCCAGATGAAGAACGCCCGCAGGGGCAGGAGGTCATGATGGACGAGAAGACCACACGGCGAATCGGACACCGAGCCGGGATCACCAAGGGAGAGGTTGCCGGGTATCGCTTCGGGCGCTTGCGTCGCCACCGCCTCCACGCCGTCGGTGTCATGATGACACTCCTGTTCCTGCGCGCCTGGATGGCCACGTGGGAGGCGGGCGGGGGGCATGAACAGCATGTCGTCTTCGCCGCAGACGTCGAACGCCGGGAGGGATCGCCATGACCCCCGGCGAGCGGCAGGACGTGCTCGTCGTGATCCGCCGAGCCGGCGGAACGTCGTCCGGAACGGACGAACAACGGCTCCGGCTCCCCCACGACGCCGACGTGCCCGAGCTGCTTCGCGAACTGAAGCGCCAGTCCCCCACCATGTACGCTGAGATCCGCCGGCGGATCCTGCAGTCCGCCGGGCAGGTGCTAGCCTACGGCAAGGACGATCCCCTACTGCCCGAGCTGACGAAGCAGCTCGCCTCCGGAGGACCGATCGTCTTCCCGGCGGATGACGAGTCGCCGCAGGCCCGACGGACCGCAGCTGCTACACCCGACGATACGTAGCACCACAGCGGCGTCCCTGTCCCATCCTCCGAATCCCGCAGGGGCGCCGCAATCCTCGATGTAGCGGATATACTGGGGCTGCCCACCGGAAGGGGGTCCGCGTTGCCCTACGACTATGATGTTGCGGTCATCGGCCTCGGCCCCTCCGGCATCGCCGCAGCGGCGACCGCCTCGGCGCTCGGGCTGCGGGGGGTGGGCATCGAACAACAGGACGCGGCGCGGGGGAATGCCGGGCGCCTTGCGACGGTGACGCTGCTTCGGTTGGCCCAGCTGCGATACCGGCTCGCCCACATGGCCGGCATCGCGCCCCCAACCATCGAGCAGCCCATGGAGCGGATCGCCACCCACTGCAGCTCGGATCCCGAGCTCTCTTCCCTGCACGGGATCGAGAACATCGATCTGCACTTCGGTCGCGCCGCCACGTTCGTGGATCCCCACACCGTTCGATTCGGCAAGTCCGCCGTGACGGCCAAGCGGCTCTTCATCTGCACCGGAGCCCGGCCTGCGACCCCGTCGATTCCCGGCCTTGACGGTGTCGACGCGCTGACGCCCGAGACGATGCCTTCCCTGAGCGCGATCCCCGACAGTCTGCTGGTGATTGGAGGCGGAACTGCCGGATGTGAGATCGCGCAAACATTCGGACGGCTCGGCTCTCGGGTGACGATCGTCCACCTCGCTCCCCGCCTCCTGCCCGATGGTGACGCACGGGCAGCGAAGCTGCTCGAGCAACGATTTGCCGAGGAAGGTATCGCGATCTACAACGCCCGTGCCGTTCGACGCGTTGATCGCCAGGGGGCCGTTGTCTCGCTGCAAACCGACCACGGGGAGCGGTTCCGCGCCGATCGCCTGTGTGTCGCCATCGGGAGACGGTTCGACGCCGATCGGCTTGGCCTGGAAAACGCAGGGGTCCGTCATGGACAAGATGGCATCCCGGTCGACCGTCGCCTTCGCACATCGGTCCGGCATATCTACGCTCCCGGCAGCTGCAACGACATCCGGTCGCGCGACGGCACGGCGAGTCATCAGGGGAGGATCGCCGTGCTAAACGCCTCGATGCCGTGGCCGATCCGATTCGACGTTCGACGCGCCGTCGCTTCCCGCGCCGTCTACACCGATCCCCCGATCGCTCAGGTCGGAGCGTCCGCCGAGGAGCTCGAGCGGGATGGCGTCCCCTACGAGGAGATCCAGACGTGCTACGCCGACTATGGCGCCGCGGTCGCTCAGGACGTGACGGTCGGTTCCGTTCGCGCCTACGTCAACAAGGCCGGCAGGATCTACGGCGTATGCATCGTCGGGCACGCGGCGCCGGAGATGATCCACGAGTGGGCGCTGGCCATCCGGCATCGCCTGCGGATGCACAAGGTGATGCTGCTACAGCACAGCTTCCCCTCGATGTCCTTACTCACCGAGCGGGTGGCGGAACGATGGGTGGAGCACAGGGCGGCGTCGCCGGGAGTCGGCGCCCTGGTGCGGTGCTGCCGGTGGCATCGTTCGCTCCTCGACCGAAGGAAACCGCCAATCGATGGGCGTTGACACATCCTCGCCGGCCCGGTATCATTCGTCCATCTGTCCAAACGGTTGAGCGTGCAGGAGGTGTTTCCCTTTCGTGGAACAAGGTGAACGACGATTGCCGAAGCTTGTGAACGGTGCGTTTCACGCCATCGGACGCCGGAAGAGCGCCACGGCCCGCGTCTACCTCTCCGAGGGCGGCGGTGAGCTCGTTATCAATGGGCGTGCAGCGGAGGACTACTTCGCCCCCCATCTGAACGCCGCCGAGTACCTGGAGAAGAGTCTCAAACAGCCATTCTACGTCACCGGAACGCTGGGGAAGTACAACGTCAAGGCTCGGGTGCGCGGCGGAGGATTCACCGGGCAGTTGGAGGCGGTCCGCTTGGGCATCGCCCGGGCGCTGCTCGGCGTCACCGACGAGTACAAACTCCCGCTCCGCCAAGCGGGGCTGCTGACCCGTGATTCCCGCGAGGTCGAGCGGAAGAAGATCAATCGGCGCAAGGCACGAAAGAGCGAGCAGTACTCCAAGCGCTAGCCGATACGGAGGCAACGTGAAGCAAGGTACTCATCCCGAGGTCAAGCCGGCGAAGATCCATTGCGCCTGCGGCAGCGAGATCGACACCCTCTCCACCGTCGAAGAGATGCGGGTCGACATCTGCTCGAAGTGTCATCCGTTCTTCACCGGGGAGGAGCGGTTCGTCGATACGGAGGGTCGGGTCGAACGGTTTCACCGCAAGTACGCCAAGGCGGAGAAGGAAGGCGAGTGAAACCGCCCGTCGGCGGCCAGGCGGTCATCGAAGGTGTGATGATGCAGAACGGCGACCGTATCGCGGTCGCCGTTCGTCGTCAGGCGGACCAGAAGATCCTCGTCCGCGCGATGCCCGCCCGATACCGGTTCAAGCGGCTCGGGCAGATTCCGTTCTTGCGCGGCCTCTTCCGCATGTACGACATGCTGACCCTAGGGCTGCGTGCCCTCAACCTGTCCACGCAGTTGGCGTTTCCCGAGGAGGAGCAGCTGAGCCGCGGGGGGACGTTCGCCACCTTCGCAGTGGCCATTGCCGTCGCCGTGGGCGCATTCATCGTGCTGCCGCTCTTCCTGACCAACAGCATCGCCGCGCTGCGCGCCGGTAGCTCGGTGCTGTTCAATCTGGTCGAGGGCTTCATTCGGCTCTCCTTCTTCTTCGCCTACCTGTTGATCATCTCCCGCTTGAAGGACATCCACCGCGTCTTCCAATACCACGGCGCCGAGCACAAAGCGATCTATACCTACGAAGCCGACGAGCCGCTGACGGTGGACAACGCCAAGCGCCATACGACGCTTCATCCGCGGTGTGGGACGGCGTTCTTGATGACCGTGTTCGTCATCGCGATTCTCGTCTTCTCCCTCGCCGGAAACCCCGCCTTGTGGCTGAAGATCTTGTCCCGCCTGCTGCTCCTTCCGGTCGTCGCCGGCGTGTCCTACGAGGTCCTTCGGTTCACCGGCCGGAACTTCGACCGCTGGTGGGTCCGAATGCTCGCTCAGCCGGGACTGTGGCTGCAGCGCCTGACCACCGCCGAACCGGACGACGACATGATCGAGGTGGCGCTCACCGTGCTCCGCCGGGTGTTGGGGGTCGATGAAACATCGATAGAACCTGCCCTCGAGGCCTCCCCTGTCGCAGAGGCTTCACTCCCCTAGCCGCGGATCCTCGCCGATCGACAGCGAAGGATTCGGAGCCAACGTCAGCGGATGCGACTCCCCACCGTGTCGATGCCGGAACGCCGCGACCGCAGCGATCATCGCCGCGTTGTCGGTACACAAATCGAGCGGCGGGAACGAGGCTTCCACGCCTCGCTCCTCCCCCGCAGCCACCAATGCCCGTCGCAGATGTGCGTTCGCCGCCACCCCTCCGACGACGACCAAACGCCGACGGCGATAGCGGCGGGTCGCCTCCACCGATTTGCGGGTCAGAATCTCCACTACGCTCGCCAGGACCGATGCAGCCACGTCCTCGGGACGCTCGCGCGGCTGCTTGCGCAGGTGGTACAGCACCGCCGTCTTCAGCCCGGCGAAGCTGAAATCGAATCCCGGCGAGTCGATCATCGGCCGTGGGAAGCGGATCGCCTTCGGATCGCCTCGTTCGGCCAACCGATCGATCTCCGCCCCCGCCGGATAGCCGATACCGATCATCTTCCCGATCTTGTCCAGCGCCTCGCCAGCGGCGTCATCCACCGTGCGCCCCACCAACCAGTAGCTGCCGTACGCCACCACGTCGATCAGGCTGGTGTGCCCCCCGGAGACGATCAGCGCCATGAACGGCGGCTCGTTCGCCGGTGCATGGAGCCGGTGGGCAAACAGATGTCCCTCCAGGTGGTTGACGCCGAGAAACGGGACGTCCAGACCAAACGCCATGCCCTTGCCATGCGACAGGCCGACGAGCAGCGGACCGATCAACCCCGGGCCGTAGGTGGCCGCGACCAACGACAGGTCCTCGGCGGATAGCCCGGCACGTTCGGTCGCCTCCCGCACGAGAAACGGCAGCTTGCGCACGTGGTCCCGGGAGGCGACTTCGGGAACGACGCCCCCGTACGGCGCGTGCAGATCGGTCTGGGAGTAGACGAGATTGCAGACGACCTCGGTCTCCTCCCGAAGGATTGCCACCGAGGTCTCGTCGCACGATGTCTCGATGCCCAAGGTGGTGAACGGCTTGGCGGCATTCATGCGATGTAGTCGGGCTTGAGCACGCCGATGAACGGAAGATTCCTGTACAGCTCCGCGTAGTCCATCCCGTACCCGACAACGAACGCATCCTCTTGGAGGGTGAACCCGACGTAATCGAGATCGACCGGCACACCCCGGCGGGCCGTCTTGTCGATCAGCGTGCACACGCGCACGGTGGCTGCGTCGCGGGCCGCGAAGCTTCGCTTCAAGTACTCGATCGTACAGCCGGTGTCGATGATATCCTCGATGATGAGAAGATCCCGTCCGGCGATCGGCCTCTCGAGATCCTTCACCAGCCGCACCGCTCCCGGGGCCATACCGTTCCCGTACGACGACACACTGATCAGGTCGTACTCGACCGGCATCGGAAACCGTCGCGCCAGGTCGGACATGAACACCAGCGCGCCCCGCAGGATGCCCACCAGCAGGATGGGGCGCTGCTCGGGGTCACGGGCGTACCCGTGGTCCGTGTAGTCGACGGCAATCCGTTGCGCCAACTCGTCGACCCGCTGCTGGATCTCCTCCTCGCTGTAGAGGATACGCTCGATCCGGTCTCGGATCGGGTCTTGATGCATGCGATGGTCTCCTCCCGACGGCCGCGTCCGCGCGGATCCGCCCCGTCGCCTCAAACGATCGATGCCAATAGCAACCCCGTTGCTATTGGCATGACACGATTATACAAACGGCCGGGAACCCGACAACTCGCCTCTGTTGGCGCATGGCGCGCTAGGTCATCGAGGGATCGAATCGGCGCAACCGGTTGGCGTTGGTCACCACGTTCACCGAGGAGATGGCCATCGCCGCCTCGGCGATCAGCGGGTGGAGCAACCCCAACATCGCCAACGGGATCGCGATGACATTGTAGAAGAACGCCCAGAACAGGTTCTGTCGGATCTTGCGAAATGTGGCACGGGACAGCTTCACCGCCCGCACCAACCCATCGAGATCTCCGGTGACGAGGGTGACATCGGACGCTTCCATGGCGACATCGGTCCCGGTGCCGATCGCGATGCCCACGTCCGCCGCCTTGAGCGCCGGCGCATCGTTGATCCCATCCCCGACCATCACCACACCCTGGCCGTGGGCCCGCAACTCTTCGATGATCTCGAGCTTCTCCTCCGGCCGGACGTCGGCGATCACGCGATCGATGCCCACCGACTGGCCGACCGCCTCCGCGGTCGCGGCGTGATCGCCGGTCAACAGCATCGTCTCGAACCCCAACGCACGTAGCGATCGAACAGCCGAGGCGGCCCCCTCCTTGACCCGGTCCGCAAGCGCAATCAGCCCCACCGCGACGCCGTCTTGGGCGATGCCCACGACGGTCTTGCCTTCACCGCTCCACGCCGCCCAGTCGTCGGACGCCGGCCCCGGACTCACCCCCAGCTCAGCCAGCCACGTCTTCGTCCCCACCGCCACATCCACATCGTTCACCCGGCCCCGCACGCCCTTACCGGGAGCGGCGGCAAACGCCTCGATCGCCGACAACGTCAGCCCCCGTTCCCTCCCCGCGCGGACGATCGCCTGACCGATCGGATGCTCGGAGCCCGCCTCCAGACTGGCTGCAATGCGCAGTAGCGCTTCCTCCTCGAGCCCGTAAGCGCGGAGGCCAACCAGCTCGGGCCGCCCGGCGGTGACGGTCCCGGTCTTGTCGAGGACCATCCAGCGAGCCGCCTGCAGCGTCTGGATCGCCTCGCCGGAGCGAAACAGGATCCCCTGGCGCCCGCCGACACCGGTGCCCACCATCAGCGCCGTAGGGGTCGCCAGCCCGAGCGCGCACGGGCAGGCAATGACCAACACCGCAATCGCCGCGAGGAGGCCGCGCGCGACCGGTTCGAGATCGCCGCTCACCCACGGCAAGACGACGGCCGCCCGGTCAGCGATCGTCCCGAGCACGCCGGGGAAGGCCACCCACAACGACAACGTCAGCACGGCGGTGATGAGGATGGCCGGGACGAAGTACCGCGTGATCCGGTCGGCGAACGCCTGGATCGGCACCTTGCTCCCCTGCGCCGCCTCCACCATCCGGACGATCTGGCCCAGGAAGGTCGTCTCCCCGACGGCGGTGGCCTCGACCCGGAGCAGCCCCTCGCCGTTGACCGTCGCCCCGACCACGGGATCGCCAACCGCTCGGTGGACGGGCACCGACTCGCCGGTCACCAGCGCCTCGTCGACGGTGGTCTCCCCGGAGACGATCACCCCGTCCGTGGGGATCTTCTCTCCCGGCCGGACGACCATCACGTCCCCGACCGCCACCCGGTCCGCCGGAAGATCCACCTCCTCCCCATCGCGGAGCACGTGTGCCATCGTTGCCCCCAGTTCCATCAGCCGCCGGATCGCTCCCGAGGCTCGCCCCTTCGCCCGGGCTTCGATCCACCGGCCCGTGAGGTGAATCGCCAGGATCATCGCCGCGATCCCCGCGTAGTTGTACGTGCGGGCGATCAGCCCCGCCTCGCCGAGCACCGCCATGAGACCGGTAGCGAACGCCACCGTGCTGCCGAGGGCGATCAACGTGTCCATCGTCGGTGCCCCGCGCGTCAAGGATCGCAGCCCGCCCTGAATCGTCGGCATCCCGGTCAACAGCAGCGGCGCCGCCGCGAGCACGACCATCCCGACGTGATAGAGAAGCGGCGTCGGCCACATGACGCCGAACAGCATCTCCGGGATCATCCACCCCATGATCGGCACGACGAACAGCCACGCGATCCGCATCCTCCGGCCGGCGTCGCGAGCCCGTCGTTCGGGCTCGTCCAGCCGCCGGCGGAGACCGGCGCTCGCCGGCGTCCCCCCTTCGGACAGGCGGAATCCGGCGCGTTGCACCGCTTCGTCGAGCGCCGACCGGTCGACCGGACCGTCGAGCACGATGTGGGCCCGTTCCGTGGCGAGATTGACGTTCGCGGATCGGACTTCGGCCACCGAAGCGAGCGCCCGCTCCACCGCCTGGGCGCAGGAGGCGCAATGCATCCCCTCGACACCCATTTCGAGTTGAGGATCCGCGGCCACCGCCGGTCGGGCGCGGTACCCGGCATCCCCAACGGCACCGACCAGCCGATCGAGAGCCACCGTTCCGTCGTGCTCGACGACCGCTCGCTCCGCGAGCAGCTGGACCGAGGCGTTCTCGACCCCCTCGACCCGCTCGAGGGCCCGCTCGACCGCTTGGGCGCAAGAAGCGCAATGCATCCCTTCGATCTTCAACTCGTGGCGCATCGTCTTCCCTTTCTCCATGCTTCTGGCCCATGATCAACCAGCGGATCGTCCAGCAGTGAATGAACGGTGTGGACAGTGTGAAGCCTCTCGGCACACCAGAAAAGGCGGGGCTCGTCAGAGCCCCGCGTCCCGAGAAACCGACGGTTACGCCCTGGCGGCAAACCCGCCTCGGCGCCCGAAGTGCGGTTTAGCAGATCCCGCCGCACCACCAGCCGCCGAAGGCAAACACCCAGAAGGCCCAGAAGAACGACAGCAGCAACCACGCGGTCACGCACATGGTGCACACCTCCTTACGTACCTACCTACCCGCCAGCGGAGCAGGAGTTTCACCCCGACGGACGATCTTCCGCACTCCGGCAGTCCTCCTCAGCTCCGGAGCAGCAGCGTGCCCCCTCGTGCTCGACCTCGAGGGTGGCGTGGACGATCGCGTAGGGTCGGAGGATCTCGCGGATCCTCCGACGCAGCTCGTCCGTCTGGTCCAGGGTGGTGCCTCGCTCGGCGACCACATGGGAGGTCAACACATGGCGCTCGCCGTCCTGCGTCCAGATGTGGGTGTGATGCACATCACAAACCCCGGGGACGTCCCGCATGAGATCCTCGATGGCGTCCACCGACACATCGCGGGGGGTTCCCTGCATCAGGATGGCCAACGTGTCCCGCAGCCGCCGGCCGACGTTCCACAAGACGTAGAGGGTGATCACGATCGACAGCGCCGGGTCGAGGACCTGGAGGTTCGTCGCCGACATGACGATTCCCGCAATGAGAACCGACAGCCAACCGAGCACGTCCTCGACGAAATGCCACGTCACCACCCGTTCGCTGAGGCTCGGACCGCCGTGGGTCCGCAAGGCAGCGATCCCGTTGATCGCTACCCCCGCCAGCGCGAGGTAGATCATCCCCCGCGCATCCGCCGCCTCCGGTGTGAACAATCGGGGGACCGCCTCGAACAGCACCACCATTCCGCCGGCAAACAGCACGAACGACATGACCAGGGCACCCAGGAGAGAGAAGCGACGATACCCAAACGTGAACGTCTCATCACCCTTGCGCTCGGATACACGTGTGAAGTGCCACGTCAGCCCCAGGGCGATACTGTCTCCGAAGTCGTGCAGCGCATCGGAGAGGACGGCGACGCTGTTCGTCCACAGTCCCCCCACCACCTCGAGCGCTGCAAACGCCAGATTCAGCCAGAAGGCGAAGCCGATGCGACGGCCGGCTGACGGCGGGTGCTGATGGTCATGTGCCATGCTCCGCTCACCTCATCGAATGGTGAGAGCAAGCAGAGGACCTGTCAACCCGACCGGGCACCGCGATCGATCAGCCGGCCCAACGGCGGCACGTGGAGCTCGATCGCCCCTTCGGGGCACATCTCTTGACAGCAGTAGCAGCGAATACAGCGATCGATATGATGGCGCGGCGGCCGACTCCGATGACCACTTCGAAACTGGATCGCCTTCGGGGTGACCGGACACACCGCTACGCACGTACCGCATCGCGTACAACGCTCCGGCAACAGCACCGGCCGCGGCACGATCAGCCGCCGAGCCCATCGGCTGGCCCTCCCTGGTCGTCCGGTGGTCGAACCCGGTCTTCGGTTCACATCAAAATCTCCCACGCTGAAACCGCCGAGCGGGTCGCCGACGTGGTCGATTCCTGACGCCCTCCCCAGCCCCCATCGCGCTCCGTAGACCACCGGCAGCACCAAGGCGGGATCGAGGCCGACGATCCGACAGACCGTCGCATCGAGAGCGACCGGATCGGACGAGAACAGCAGCACCCCAAGGGGACGAGCTCGCCCGTTCTGGGGGCCATTGCCCTCCATGGCCACGATGCCATCCATGACGAACAACCGCGGCCGCAGCAGCCGGTTGAGATCGACGAGCATCTGCGAGAACCGGTCCACGTCCGGCAAACGGGCATGCAGCTCCGCTTTCAGAGCGCCGGGGATGCAGCCGTACTGGTTCTTGATCGCCCCCGTAATGCGCGTCAACCCGTGCGTCTTCAGTTTGGGAAGCGATACCAGCCCGTCGGCCTCGACGACGCCCTCGGCGATCGTGAATCGCTTGATCAACCGGCCTTCCGGAAACGGAACCTGCCGACCCCGGCGGAACTCGGCACAGGCCACGCCAACCTCCTCGGCGGCCGCGGCCACACCGGCGCGGCGGGCCACCGCCGGCAGCCGGCCGAACCCCGGTGAATCCCCGTACGTGAGGTTGCCTCCCGCGAGCGCAAGCCGGCGCGCAACCGCCCGGAACACACTGGGATGCGTCGTCACCGCTCGATCGGGATCCCGCCCGACCAGCAGGTTCGGTTTGAGGACGATCATCTCGCCGGGGGCCACGAACTGCCGCACGCCCCCGAGGAGTTCGATCCCCCTCTCGACGGCTTTGTCCACGGCCGGCGACGCGTAGGACAGGCACCGCACGGTCGCAACGGTCCCGGAACCGAGCGTCGCGCCGTCCCGACCGACGTCCCCTGGACCGGTCATGGCCACACATCCCACGGGTTACGCCTCATGTGGATCCTCATGTGGAGGATGGACCGGCACGATCATGGCCCCCTCCTCGAGGGGGAAGAGATCAAGGAGGTGGGGTCTGGGCAAACTGCCGTCTCTTCGTGCGTAAGGTCGTCTTGGCCCAGACCCCTCTGGCATCAGCCTCTGACGCGCCCCCTTCGAAACACGCTTCAGAGTCCATGGTGCGGATCCAGGATATCGCGTCTTTGGGGACTTGTCAATAGCTCGTAGGGTGTCCGGCGCGATTTCTCGACAGCCTCCCAAGCATCCCGCAAGGTCTCGCGACAGCGGGGTGGGCGCGATTCTCCTCTCGTGATCCACATCACAGACATACGACCCCTCGCCGGAGACAATAGGGGAAGACCCCGAACCGACTCGATGCGAAGAGGAGCCTAAACCGTGATCATGCACAACCATCAACGTTCGACGGCGTTGGCATTTGCCGCGATCCTGATCCTGCTGTCGGCAGCGTTGCCGGCGACCGGCCAGATCGAGGAGACCGAACCGCGGGTCCGGATCGAGCGGACCTTGTCCACCGCCCATGCGCTGCCCGGCAGCACGTTCCGCGTCCGGCTGTCGATCGAAGCGCTCACCGCCCTGGAGGGCGTGGGGATCCGCGAGGAACTGCCGTTAGGTTGGACCGTCCATCCGGTGGAGACGAACGGAGCGGCGTTCAAGCGATCCGACACGGAGTGGGTGTTCCCCGAGCGGCTCGGCGCCGGAGCGACCCGCGAGCTGACCTACGAGGTCACGGTACCCGCGGCGGATCGCTTGTACGCCGATACGCTCCCCGTGTGCTTCGAGATCACCGGGACGTTCCAGGCAGCGCTCCCCGCCTTCGACGTGCAGATCCCCGGCGACAAGCAGGTGGAAATCGGCACCGCCTTGCCCATCCCTACGGCCATTGCCCACCTCGTTCCGGGAGAACCCGGAGCGCCGGACCGTGTCGATCTTCGATTGCCTGGATGTATCGGCCGGCGCCAACTGCAGCGAGCGCTCGAGTACTGGTCCACCGATTCGATCGTGCCCTGGACCGAGGGCGCGGTCATCGATCTGCCGATGATGGAGCGGCTGACGGCGCTGCATGAGGCGTGCCTCGAGGCCGGCGAACGGCTTCCGCTGTCGGTCGACCCGGAGCTGACCGCGGTGCGAACGATCGATGCCTTTCTCCCCTGCGATTCGGTGTTGCTGCCCGAAGGCTGTCTCGATCCGGGGCTGCCGGCGCGGCAGTTCAGTGTCACCGTCGAGATTCGCGGCACCCACGATGCCTACGGGGTCGGGATCACAGAGGCGTTTCCCGAGAGCTGGCGCGTCACCCCCGTGGAGCACCCCGGGTTCACCTACCGGCCGTCGAAGACCGAATGGGTCTACCCCGACCGGCTACCGGCGGGCGAGTCGATCGCCGTGCGGTACCTGGTGGAGGTCGTGCCGTCGATCGCCGATCGACTGCTCGCAGCCGGCAACTGCTGTGGTGCTCCAGCGTCCTTCGTGGGCACGGTGTCCAGCGGGCTCGAGTGCAGCGAGGCGGACGTCGGCGGGGAATCGGAGGCGTATGTGTGGCGCTGTCTCCCGGTGTTGCTGGCGATCGCCCGATGGGATGTGGAAGAGGATCGTCTCGACGCGACCTTGTCCGACACGATCTCGTTCCACCAGGTCCAGCGGGCAGTACAGTTCTGGTTGTCGGGCACCCCGGTGCCCCACACCTGTGGATACGCGGTGGGGTACCACATGCTCAAGCGCATCGTCGCCTACTGGCATGCCGGCGTCCCGGTCACCCGCCCGCTTCCGGCGGCCAGCCCACAGCCCTGCGAGCCCCGTAGCGAGGACTGCTATCTGCCCAGCTGCCCCGAGGCAGGGCTCTGCCACCTGATGGAGCTTCAAGACCCCGAGGACCAGGTCGGCCTCCCGGACGCGCCGCAACTCGGCGTCGCGGTGGACGGGAGTCGGCAGCTGACGTGCGCGATCGCCTCGACCTCTTTGCGGATGGAACCACGGGGAGGGACGCCACCCTACCGGTACGCCTGGTACGGACCGCGCGGAGAGCTGCTCGGTCGTTCGGAGACGCTGACGGTCAGCGAGCCGGGATCCTACACCGGCGTCGCCATCGCGGTCGGAGGATGTCGAGCCGTGGAGACCGTCCACGTCACACAAGACATCGAGGCCCCCGTGCCGTCGATCGACGCGGACGCAGCTCTCGACTGCGCGACCGACGAAATCACCTTGATGGCTTCGATCCTCGGCGGACGTCCGCCGTTCGAGATCCGCTGGTACGATGACAGCGGCGCACCGCTCGGGGATGGACCGGATCTCGTCGTCAGCGAGCCCGGCCGGTACGCCGCGGTGGTCACCGGCGCCAACCGCTGCTCGGGTCGAGCGTCGATCGACATCGCCGAGGACCGTCGGCCTCCGATCGTCGATGCCGGACCGGACCGGACCATAACCTGCAGCACCCCCCAGGTACGGTTGGAGGGCACCGCCGTGGAGGGAACGCCGCCATATCGATACCGGTGGGCGAGCGAGAGCGGTGAGATCCTGGGGTCCGAACCGATGGTGGAGGTCGCCGCCGAGGGGACCTACACGCTGACCGTGACGGGAGGGAACGGATGCTCCGCAAGTGACACCCTCGACGTCTTGGCGGACACCGAACCGCCCGCGATCGAGCTGTCCGTGTCCGGTCCGCTCACCTGCATACAGCGGACCGTTCTCCTCGACGTCACCGTCGCCGGGGGAAAGGATCCCGAGGAGGTCACCTGGTACGCGCCGTCGGGCACGGCCATCGGATCGTCCCCAACTGTCGAAGTCGCTGAGATCGGCCGCTACACCGTTCGCGTGAAGGGGGCCAACGGTTGCACCCGTGAGCGCTCGATCACGGTCTTCGAGGACGTCGAGCCGCCGACGGTCGAGGCCACTGCCGACGGTGCATTGACGTGTGCGAACCGAGCGGTGGAGCTGCGAGCGATCGTCGAGGGGGGGCGAGCGCCGTACACCTTCGCGTGGACCGATGAGGGAAGCCGCTGCCTCAGTCGCTCCGAGACGCTCACCGTTGACGCCCCCGGCGTCTACACTGTTACAGCCACCGGCGAGAACGGCTGCCAAGCTTCCGATGCCGTCACCGTCGCCGAGGACATCGCCTCGCCCGCAATCGTTGCGTCCGCGTCGGGAACCCTGACGTGCACAGTGAGCGAGGTCGAGCTGTCCGCGGCCATCGAGGGAGGGACGCCGCCCTACGAGGTGGCATGGACGGACGCCCATGGAACCTGTCTCGGTCGGTCGGAGACGATCGCCGTCGATGACCCGGGAAGCTACACCTTCACCGCCACCGGCGCCAACGGATGCTCGGCTTCCGATACCGTCACCGTCGAGCAGGATATCGCCGCCCCGACCGTCGACGCCTCGTCAGGCGGCACGCTCACCTGCACCGTCAAGGAGGTTGAGCTGACGGCGTCGATCCAGGGAGGACGCCCGCCGTACGATGTTGCATGGTCGGACGACGCCGGGGAGCTACTCGGAACAAGCGAGCAGCTGACCGTTGATCGACCCGGCGTGTTCCGCGTGACGATCACCGGGGCCAATGGCTGTTCCGCCTCCGACACCGTTACCGTCGCCGAGGACGTGGAGCCGCCCTCCGTCGAGGCGACCGCCGACGGCACGCTGACCTGCGCGGTGGACGAGGTCATCCTGTCCGCCGACCTCGACGGCGGACGATCGCCGTACGAGATCGCGTGGACCGACGACACCGGCTCCTGCATCGGGCGCTCCGAAACCGTCGAGGTCACCGCGCCGGGCGACTACTCCGTCACCGCCACCGGCGCCAACGGCTGCTCCGCCTCCGCTACCGTCACCGTGACCGAGGATCGCGAGCCTCCGACCGTCGAGGCGACCGTCGACGGCACACTGACCTGCACCGTCGACTGCGTGACGCTGGTCGCCAACCTCGACGGCGGGCGATCGCCGTACGAGATCGCGTGGACCGACGCCACCGGCTCCTGCATCGGGCGCTCCGA
>CAZLER010000028.1:0-6880 GCA_964558595.1 uncultured Thermotogae bacterium | reverse complement strand
GATGGCACGCTGACCTGCGCGGTGGACGAGGTCGTCCTGTCCGCCGACGTCGTCGGCGGCCGTCCGCCGTACAGCTACGTCTGGACCGGGCCGGATCGGCAGGTTGTCGACGATACGGCCACCGTCACCGTGGGCGAGACCGGGCGATACACCGTCACCGTCGCCGGTGCCAACGGATGTGCGGGATCGGCCGTCCTCACCGTCGTCGAAGACGTCGTTCCGCCCGTCGTCGAGCTATCCGTCGATGGAGAGCTGACCTGTGACATGACCGAGGTCACGCTGTCCGCCACCGTGTCCGCCGGGAGACCGCCGTATCGCTGTGTCTGGTACGACTGCTGCGATACCGAACTCGGTTCCGGCCGGCAGCTCGTCGTGTCGGAACCGGGGATCTACGTCTTCCGGGCCACGGGGGACAACGGGTGCTCCGCCGTCGCGAGCCTCGAGGTCGAAGCGGATCGTGAGCCCCCGTCCGTCGCCGCCTACGCGAGTGGCGTACTGACCTGCTCGGTACCCGAGGTGTCCGTGTCCGCCGACGCATCCGGTGGACGGCCGCCGTACGCCTACGCGTGGCTCGGGCCCAACGGTGAGCTTGTCGGCGAGGCGGAGACCATCACGGCCGTCGCGCCGGGAACGTATGCGGTGACCGTCACCGGCGCCAACGGATGCTCCGCCTCGGAGGGTGTCGAGGTCGCCGAGGACATCGCGCCGCCGGCGGTCAGCGTGACGTCCAGCGGTCCCCTCACCTGCACGACACTCGAGGTCACGCTGACCGCGGTCATCTCCGGGGGGCATCCGCCGTACGAGTTCCTGTGGACCGACTGCTGCGGGATTCAGCTCGGCGCCGCGAAGCACCTGGTGGTCGATCAGCCGGGCCCCTACACAGTGCAGGTCACCGGCGTCAACGGCTGCAGCGCCACCGGCTCGGTGGTCGTCGGGGAGGATCGCCAGCCGCCTGCGGTCACCGCGACGGTCAGCGGCGAACTCACCTGCACGTCACCGCAGGTGACGCTCGAGGCCGTCGCTTCCGGTGGTCAGTCGCCGTACACCTACTGTTGGAACGACCCGCACGGCGATCCGATCGCGTCGCAACAGACCGTCGAGGTCGGTGAGCCGGGAGAGTTCATCGTAAGGGCGATCGGTTCGAACGGGTGCTCCGCCACCGCGTCGGTGACCGTTCTCGAGGACAAGGCATCCCCGCAAGTCGATCTGGGTCCGGATCGCCTGCTCACCTGCGCGGAGCCCGAGATCGAGCTGTCCGCGGTGCCGTCCTCCGGCTCGGGTCCCTACGCCTACCTGTGGCAGCGGGATGGGGCGACAATCGGCAGCGACGCGCAGCTGACCGTGGCGCAACCGGGCACGTATACGGTCACCGTGGTCGGCACCAACGGCTGTTCGAGCAGCGATTCCGTGATCGTGGACGATGGGGTCGAACCTCCGACGGTCGATCTGGGTCCGGACCGCGCGTTGGCCTGCTGTGGATCGGAGACGCAGCTCGTTCCCGTCGTGGCCGGCGGTACCGAGCCATACAGCTACGCCTGGTACAACGAGTGCGAAGTGGTCATCGGCACCGGGCCGACGCTTTCGGTCACCGAACCCGGGACGTACCTGCTGATCGTCCGGACCTCCGACGGCTGCATCGCCTCCGACTCGGTCGCACTCACCGAGCCGTAGCGTGGTGCAACGCGACCTGCCGACTGTGCGTTCGCGGTGGTTGGCCGGCAAGGTCGACGAATGAAACGTCTGGTCGATGGCCTCGTGCTTGTCCTCGTGGTCTGCGCTTGGCTCAGCGCGGGGGGCGTCGCCAAGCCGCCATGGAGCGCTCCCGAGATCGGAGGCACGTGGGTCCGTCCCTCCTCCGTCTATCCGGCCCAGCCGGTGTGGGGGCACGCCAACGGGCTGCAGGTCGGCCTGTGGCCGCTGCCCGGTCCGCGGGGGCTGATCCGGATCTACACCCCCTACCTCGGTCATCGAGCCGGTCGGATGATCAACTACCTCGCCATCGAGCCCACCCCGGTCGGTGCTGAGCGACGCGGCCTGTCGGAGTTGGAGACCAGCAGCCTCGACGGCGTTCCGGGACTGCGGTTGTGGAGTGCCGATGATCCCGCCGAGCCGACACCGCGCGATCCCACCCAGCCCGCCCGCGGCATCGTGCGCCACGACGGAGACATGGAGACGCTCACGGTGTACGTGGTCGTGGAACCGTTTCGCAACGGCGCGCACGTCTACGTACGGCTCCGGTTTCGCACCGATCGCCCCTACGAGGTCGCGGTGGCGACGTACTCCCTTCCGGCTTCCGCTCGGCTGGAAAGCTGTACCGTCACTGCCACCATGGGCAACTTCGCTCAGCTTCGCACCGTTCATCTGGTGGGGGGCGCGCGCCATGCTGCCGAGCTATGGCCCGACTTCGATGGCGACGGTTTCGCTGCACACGTAGGCTTCCCGGCCGCCGATCTCCCGCGGTCCGCCGACGGCAGTGCGCTGCTCCTCGTCACGCCCCGGGTCGGGGCGCACGACACCACCGAGGATGCCCCCAAGCCGCCTCCCGATTGGCGGTACTACGGTGAGCCGGCCACCCAGGTCTGGCGCGATCCGACGCCAAGCCCGGCCCTGCGTGGCTGCGTCAACGGTCGGGCCGTCTACTGGGGAAGCGACGTGCCGATCCCGGGCGGGGTCGCCTTCGAGAACGTCGAGCTCGTGGAGCCATTCCAGGAGGGCGCGGAGCTCTGGTTCGGCGTCTTTCCCGGGATTGTCGAGCCGCTGTCCGACAACACCGACTGACACCGCCAGTTCGGCAGCTCGAGGCGGAGCCGGAGGACGCCGCCGACGGGGAGAGAGATAGAGCGCTTCACCGAGATCACCGGAATCACCGTGCTGGTCGGAGCCGCATTCCACATGCCACTTGGCGCCGTGCTGTGCCTGAGCATCGACACGACGGGAACGCTGACCACCGGCACCTTCGGGGGAGGGCTCCCGCAGCGCATGGACACTGTTCACGCTGGACCGGCTGGTCGTGTACAACGCCGAGGGGCTGATGTTCGTACTATCCGTGGCGCTAGCCATCGGTCCCGCTTCCTTGTCCGCGGGCGAGCTCGTGCTCCGGCTCCGTTGACCACCGGACACCCGACCGCCGAAGACGGCTCGCCGCGGCGTTCGGCGGCGGACACCGGGGGTTGACGGAAGTCCGCAACCGGACTACAGTCGCCACAGTGCAGACCATGGTGCGGGTGGTCAACGGGCCAGCGCGTGCGATGGACAAGGGGGATGGCATGGATGCAGCGGCGCATACCCTCGCCGGGTATCGCGGGGCAGCAACCCTTCTCTGGGGATCGTGGCGGATCGCCGGGCTGGCATCGATCGATGTCGCATCTCCCGGTGCTCCCCTGGGAACATTCACTGTCGATTCGGAGGGTGAACCGCTCCTGCTGTCGGCACTTGCCGGCGCGTTGCAGGAGCCCTACGTCCTGCGTCTGGGAACGGAGCTAGAACAGGACGTGCCGATCGACATCACGTTCCTCGGGCACGACGGGAATCGCATCAGCTTCTCGATCCGGGAGCATCGGACTGGCTCCTCAAGCTGAGGGGGATCTCGATGGACCGCCACATGCAGAAGAAAGGCGGAAGTGCGCTCGGAGGCCAAGATGGATAGGTTGAGCGAAGCCGTCAGTTGGGTGAGCATGAAGAGGAGCATTCACGCTTCAGTGTTGGCTGCCTGCGTGCTGATCGCAGCCTGTCTCCCCACCGCTTCAGCGCCAGCGTACCGGTTCTTCAAGACCAGCGCGAACGTAGCCGTCTTCCGGAACACCAGCGATGGAGCATACGTCGGATTGAGAATCGTCTTTGCCGAGCCGGCGACACCGTCGAACCCATTCGGGATCGGTGCTGAGCTGGCGCTCGTCTCGAATGAGGAAGGACTCTGCGTGTACGAGGGCGAAGTTCCCCCGGCGGGCATGATCGAAATCGACTGGACGCTGAACGGTCCTCTGATCGAGGAAGCGGCTTGGATCGACAAGGAGGGCACCCTTCATCCTATCGATGTCCATTCCCCCGATGCTCGCATCTGGTACGAACTCCCGCCAGGCACCGACAATCCCGTCCACGGATGCACGTCCTATGTGCCGGTCGACATCGCTTTCAAGGGCGACTGGTCGAAAGATCCTGACGGACTCCCGCTGGTGGACTACCGTTGGGAGTGGAGCGATGGTGTGTCGGGCGGGACGCCGAACCTGGTGCGCACGTTCCAGGTTCCGGGCGACTACACGGTCACGCTCACCGTTTGGGACGCAGAGGGCCGAGCTCAGTCGAACAGTGAGGTCCTGCACATCCCCGCGTACCGGTGCCCTGAACCCCCCGATGCCTAGGCATCGTACGTCTTGCGGGATGGGGCGTTGGCTCCCTGCGAGCGCAGGCTGGCAGGCCTCCTTTCGCGTCGGGGTTTGACGGCTCCGGGACATTCTCGAACACCTCGTCGGAAGCGCCCAGCGCTCCCATGGGAATCCTCGCAGTTGACAGCGAACCCAGAGAGGGTGAGCCTTTTCCAACGGGAGAGGTCCGGAGAGGGGGCGTGCGAGCGACTCTGGCGATCTCGGCACGGCACCCCCACCCTGCCGCCGCCATCGCCGGCGGGGGAGGGAGGGCCGGGAGACGAGGGGACGCCAGCCGACCACCAACCGGTCAGAAAAGAACAGCCAAGTCCAACCGGTTGTTGACAGCCTCGAGCAGTGGGTGGTCCCGGTGCCATGCGCACCATGGTTGCCGATGCCAATGGGCCATGGTAGGGTCATTCGATATGAGAAGAGTCTCAGCTGCCCTGTTGGCGTTGGGTGTCCTATGCGCAGCCGGCTGCAATCAGTCCACCCCCACGATGCAGGCCGTTCTCAATCCATCCGCGGGGCATGTGCCATTCGAGGCGCGAATCGCCTGTTACGCCCCACCCGGCGAGTTGACGTTCGAGCTTCCCGAGGAAACGATTGGCCCGCAAGAGTCCGGCGAGATTCACGTCACGGTGGACTCACTCGACTGGTCGGCACGTGTCGTGTGGACAGACGGCGAGCATGTGCTGGAATGCATACTGACCGCTACCGCGGCCAACGCGCGTCCTCGCATACGACGCGTCCGCATCAACGGGAAGGACAACGAATGGCAGCTCGAGCCGTTTGCGCGGACGTTGATCGAGGTCATCGTGGACTACCGCGGCGAGTGGGAGCTCGAATCCATTGACGTAGAAGGCTCGAACGACCGCCTGCCCTACACGGTGTTCCACCCGCCCTACACGGGCGAACCGCACGCCTATTGGCAGGGATGGGTCATCGAGAACGCCGGGATCGTCTATCCCGTATACGCAAGCATCGAAACGGATGGGTTGCCTTTCACACCGACAGGGCTGGACGAAGGCTATCCGACAAGCTATCAAGTGACGAATGCGCTGTTCTATGACTACTCAGCCTCTCGTGAAGGACTTGAGATTCCAGAACAGACCGGGACCATCACGGTAGCCGTGCGCGATGAGTTCGGCCGACGCACAACCAGGGCTTTCGATATCCCGATCCAGGCAGCAGATTTCACTGAGGGCTAGCTGCGCTCGATGAAGCTGTCCGACCGTGCAATCCTGATGGGGGTTCGACGGCCACATGGAAGCCTGCCATGGGTCACACCCCCCCCACTCCCATGGCAGTGGGGCTTTCGTGACCCATCCCACGGACTACGAATCCGACGCTCTGCCAGGTGATCATCCTCACCCGATCGTTCGCACGGGTCAGAGCGACGAGGAGTCCGGAGCAATCACTTGCGCGACGACCTCGCAGTCGATTGCCGAACATGTCGGCCCAACGAGGGGCGCACTGTCTATCTCCCATCCGTCCGGCGGGATTGGGGAGTCCAGGTCGTGCTCGCAAGAAGAACAGGACAGCTGCGAGGACAGGTCGCTTTCTTCAAGACGCTGCTCGCTCAGCAGCCCGTTACACCACATGCCTGGACTCTACTTAGATGCAACGTTTGAACCAACGTGGATACCCTCTCGATGCGAACAAGAGGCACGCGGCAATCAAGTCTCGGCAATACCGACATGGAAGACCTAGCCATGACCAGTCGGCCTTGGCTGGGCACACTTCCAGCAGTTTGTCTAGCCGACAACCTCCTGCGAGGGAAATGCCGTGATCAACGTTTGATCTGCAGTACAAGCAGACTGTGTCCGAGACTGCTGTGAGGTCGGAGGCTGTGCCTACCGCAACCGAACGGACAAGCTCAGCCGGAAGGTTCTAGGTACGGTGACGTCAGGCGTATAGAAGGTCCTCATGAAGGTGCTTTCCTCGCGAGGCCCGACAGGATTCTGAACCTGGGCTCTTCGGCTGGATCAGGTAGTTGCCGATGAGCTTGCGCGTTTCGCTTGACGAGCCTTGGTCGCGAAACTCGCAGGTTCGAAGCGTCCGGACCCAGAAGGGAAGCGAGACGGGCATTTCGTCCGTCTCGCTTCCCTTCTACCCCCGAGAGGATTCGTAACCTCGGCCGTTCGACGGATTCGGTCCTTGTCGTACGGCTTGCGGAAGCGCTCCGCCCTCCCACAGAAGCTCTCACCGCTCAAGGAGTAGACGGGCCGCAGGATCTGTGCCCTGCGGCCCGTCTACCCCCGATGAGGATGGGCGTCCACCGACTACCGATGTGGACGCCTTGCGAGTTTGCTCCGAGTTCGGAGGCAAACTCGTGCCGATCATCGCTCACGGCGCGCACCCCGGGACGACTCGTAACCTCGGCCGTTCGACGCATTCGGTCCTTGTCGTACGGCTTGCGGGAGCGCTCCGCCCTCCCACAGAAGCTCTCACCGCTCAGGAATAGACGGGCCGCAGGATCTGTGCCCTGCGGCCCGTCTACCCCCGAGAGGATTCGA
>CAZLER010000027.1:0-25369 GCA_964558595.1 uncultured Thermotogae bacterium | reverse complement strand
GATCTCGACGACGACATCGACGTCAGGGTTCTGGGCCTCGAACGCCTCGACGATCTTCTCGAACGCCGGGGCCTGCTCGCCCGGCCAGCCGTGCATCACATTGACGGTCTTCTGTGCAAACGCCGCCGCTCCGACGAGCGCTAGCACAAGAAACATTGCTAGAAGCTTACGCATGGGTCCTCCTTCGTCACGATTCTACAGGTGTTTCCCAACCGCTGACCATTCTGGTGTCCGTCTCAACACACCACCTCCTTCGTCATGGATTCGATCGAAACGGGAGGAAGCCGGACATTGGGCGATCTGCGCACTGCGGCGCGCTCCCTTGGGTCCTCGTTCCTGTCCACATGTGCCGGCGTCCCTCCGGTTTTCCTCTACGTTTTCGCCAACGGCTCCCGGAGCGAGTCGTCCGCTTCGATGACGATATCGGCCCGGTGCTTGTGGCGGGAGATGATGGCGTGCTCGATCACTAGGACACGCTCCAGGAAGCTGTCTTGCGCTTCCCTCGCGCGTCCGATGCGATCGCTCCGTGTCTCCTGGTAGGTGCGGGCGATGAACACGCGTAGGTCGACGTTGTGCAGCAGCATCGTGTACGTGCCCTCGACGATGGCGACCCCGATCGTGGAAGCATCGAGCGTCTCTTCGGCGATCGTGTCCTCGTTGTAGAACACCAACGGCTTGACGACGGCCTTCGCGCGGTGGCGGATCTGCTCCAGGTTGCGGTCGAGCAGATCGAGCCGCACCTCTTGGGGACCGACCCACTCGATGTCGGCACGCCGCTTTCGATCGTTGGTCTTCGGGGGATAGACGAAGTAGTCGTCCTGCTGGATGACGAGGCTTGGCACACCGCGCTGCTCGAACGCATCCGCCAGCGCTTGCGCCGTCTCGCTCTTGCCGCTTCCGGATTCCCCGGCGATGGCCACGATGACGGGGGGGGCGTGATCGCCGTGGCGTTGGATTCGATCGGCGAGTGTGGCGGCCGCCTGCCGGTGACGCGGGCGCACGACCAGCCTATCCCCCTGCATGCTCGCCCTCCTTCGCGCATCGTTCGTACGCCGTCACATGCCGCTCGGCGATAATCCTCCAGCTGTAGTTCGCCTCGACGACCTGCCGCCCCCGCTGCCCGAAACGACGACGCTGCTCCGGGTCTCGTACCAGCTCCTCCATCGCGGATGCCATCGCTTCGGCGTCGGTCGGATCGACGAGGAAACCGGTGACGCCGGGTTCGATGACGGTCGCCGGGCCACCTTCCCGCGTCGCTACCACCGGCACCGCACAGGCCATCGCCTCGAGCATGACGATCCCGAACGGCTCGTAGCGGGACGGAAGGACGAAGATGTCGGAGGCTCCGTACGCGCTCGGGAGCTCCTCCTCGGGCAGGATGGGCAGCCAACGGAGCCGGCTCCCGAGCCGCTCCTCCGTGACGATCCGCTCGAGCTTCTCTCGTTCCTTCGCTTCCTGCCCGCCGCTGTTGCCGGCGCTGAACAGGAACACCGTTTCTGGAAGCTCCTGTCGGCGGGCAAGCCGCCCGGCGGCACGGAGGAAAAGATCGAATCCCTTCCGCTCGTCGAGCCTGCCGAGGGTGAACACGACGCATGCACCCTCCGGGAGATCGAAGCGTGCCCGGGCCGACGTCCGATCCGGGGGCGGCGTGAACGACTCGCTGTTGACCCCCGGGGGAATGACGGCAATCCGTCCCGCCGGAACGTCGTACAGCTCGGCGATCTGGTCCCGCTCGGTCGAGGTGAGGGCGATGACGCAATCGCAATCGCGGTAGATGTCCGTTTCGATCCGGATGCGGTCATCGTACCGGTATTGGGAGCCCTCAGGGAGCGCTGCCCGCTTCAGCTTGCCGATCGAGTGGGTCGTGTGGAACCACGGACGGTCGCCCCGCAGCCTTCCCGCCACGTAGCCGCCGTCCCAGTAGTGGGAGTGGATGAGCTCCCCGCCGACCAGATCCTCGTTGACGCGGTCGGCGAACACGTCGAGGTACGGGCCGAGCTCCTCCTTGGGGATGAACTCCGGCGGCCCACAGGGGATCCTCATCACGGTGGCCCCGGGGACGATCGGTTCGCTGGGAGGCTTCCCCTCACCTCGATCGCGGGTGTAGATCCGTACTTCGTGCCCGGCCTTCGCCAGGTGTGCGGACAGTTCGCGGATGTATACGCATTGCCCGCCGACGTCGGGTTCGCCCATGCGGCCGAGCGGATCGCCGTGGGGGGTGATCATCGTGAATCGGTGTTCAGGCAACGAGCACCTCCAACTTCGGATGGGCGCGACGCAACCGCTTGTCCATGACGTTCGAGAGCGGGGCATCGGTGATCAGCACATCGACACGGTCGAGATTATCGATCCGCACCAGACTTTCCAGACCGATCTTCGATCCATCGGCGAGCACGATGACCTGCTCCGCCTGCTCGACCATCTTCCGCTTGATCCCCGCCTCCTGAGGGTTGTTCACCGACACGCCGCGGTGGGTTACTCCGTTGACCCCGAGCACGGTCCTGTCGAAATGGAGGCGGTCGAGATAGCCCTCGGCGAGTTCGCCGGTGAAGCTCAGGGCCGGGCGATACAAGGTACCGCCGATCAGGATCAGGTCGATGTCGGGGGCGTCGACGAGCTTGTTCATCGAGTACACGGAGTTCACGGCGATCGTCAGCCGCCGCAGGCAGAGGATATCGGCGAGGTAGAGGGTGGTACTGCCGGCATCGAGGATGACGCGATCGCCGTCCTGGATGATCTCGGCCGCCTTGGCGGCAATCGCCCCTTTGGCTTCGAGGTTGACGCTCGACTGCTGTTGAAAGGCTGGTGTGAAGCGAGCGGCCCGGTTGGTAACCGCTCCGCCGCGGTTGCGGGTCAACGTCCCCTGCCTCTCTAGGGCTTCGAGGTCGGAGCGGATGGTGACCTGGGAAACGCCAAACCTTTCGCTCAGTTCTGCGACCGTGACCGCTCCTTGGGCGATGACCGATTCCGCGATCTGATGCCTTCTTTCATCTACGAGCATTTGACTTTCACTTGTTGCCGTCTTAGCTTACACTATCTTACGCAGGCAGGGCCGGCGTTGTCAAGTCTCGGGTCGAGCCGGACAGCGCACAGGGACTGGAGCGAACGGGGGTTGAGCGGGTACGATCGGATGGGAGTCCCTGCGATTCGGACTTCAGGGAGGAAGGCCATCGATGGGAATTCGTGAGCTGGTGGAGTCGGCCGTATTCGATCTCGACGGTGTGGTGACGCTCACCGCGTCGGTGCACGCCGCTGCCTGGAAGCGCTTGTTCGACGAAGTGCTCGAAAGGCGCGCGAAGGAGATGGGAGAAGCGTTCGTGCCGTTCGACCTTTCGGAGGATTACTACACGTATGTCGACGGAAAGCCGAGAATCGAGGGTGTGAAGAGCTTCCTCGCATCCCGGGGGATCGTGCTCCCGTTGGGGACACCCGACGACGGCCCCGAGGAACCGACGGCGTGGGGTTTGGGCAACCGGAAGAACGGGTATTTCCGTGCGGTGCTCGAGGAGCGTGGAGCCGAGGTCGATCCCCAGACCGTGGCGTTCGTCCGACGGCTGCGGGAGGAAGGGGTTCGGGTCGCGGTCGCCTCGTCAAGCAAGAACTGTGGGCCGATCCTGGAGCGAGCGGGACTCAGCGATCTGTTCGAGGCCCAGGTCGATGGCATCGTTTCCGAGGAGCTCGGCCTGAGCGGGAAGCCGGATCCCGACATCTTCGTCGAGGCAGCCCGTCGCGTGGGGGCGACGCCGGAGCGCTCCGTGGTGGTGGAGGATGCCATCTCGGGGGTCCGGGCCGGCCGCGGGGGGGGGTTCGGACTCGTCCTGGGCATCGACCGGGTGGGGGCGGCGGTCCGCCTGCGGGAGTACGGCGCGGACTTGATCTGGCCCTCATTCGATGGCCATTCGATCGAACGGATCGAGCGCTGGTTTGCCCTTCGCGATGAGCGAAAGCCCGCGCTGCTGCAGTCGTGGGATGAACTCGAGGCACGACTGGCCGGCAAGCGACCGGCGCTGTTTCTCGACTACGACGGGACGCTGACGCCGATCGTCAGTCGGCCGGAGATGGCGGTGCTCCCGGAGGATCGGCGATCGCTGCTCCGTCGGCTGGCGTCGACGATTCCCACGGCCGTCATCAGCGGTCGCGGACGGGATGATGTCCAACGGCTGGTCGGGCTCCCCGAGCTGGCGTATGCCGGCAGCCATGGATTCGACATCATGGGTCCAGGCGGGACCGCGGTCGGTCACGCCGTCGCGGAGTGGATCGAGCCGGCGATTCGAGAGGCCGCGGACGCGGTCCGCCCGAAACTGGAGGCGATCGACGGGGTGCTGGTCGAGGAGAAGCGATTCTCGTTCGCGGTGCACTACCGGCTGGTCGACGAGGCGTCCGTTGGGCAGGTCGAGTCGATCGTGGATGGGGCGGTGGCCGCCGATCCGAGGCTGAAGAAGGCGCTCGGCAAGAAGGTGTTTGAGATCCGGCCGGATTTCGATTGGGACAAGGGGAAGGCGCTGCTGTTTCTCCTGGAGGCGCTGCGCTTGGATGGCCCGGACGTCGTCCCGTTCTACATCGGGGATGATGTGACCGACGAAGATGCGTTCCATGTCCTGAGGGACCGAGGAATCGGTGTCCTCGTCTCCGAGGTGCCGCGAGCGACGAAGGCGTCGTATTGGGTTCAGGCGACGTGGGAGGTGTACGCGTTTTTCGACAAGCTGTTGCGACGGCAAGGAGGGGGGGCATGAGCGACGGCTGGACGCTCTCGTACGAGGGGTTCGAACCCGAGCAGGAAGCGTTGCGTGAAGCGCTGTGCACGCTGGGCAACGGACGATTCGCCAGCCGCGGGGCGGCGGAAGAGTCGAGCGCGGACGAGGTCCACTATCCGGGAACCTACCTTGCCGGAGGGTACAATCGGTTGACCAGTGACGTTGCCGGACGGGACATCGTCAACGAGGATCTGGTCAACTTCCCGAACTGGCTGCCGTTGTCGTTTCGGCCTGCCGGCGGGGCCTGGGTGGGTGAGGCGGATGAGACCCGTTCCGACTACCGGCAGGCGCTCGACCTGCGCCACGGGGTACTTCACCGCAGCTTCGTGGTCCGCGACGGCGAGGGGCGCGAGACGCGGGTAGCGACGCGGCGGTTCGTCCACATGGGCGACCCGTATCTGGGGGCGATCGAGCAGGAGATCGAGCCGCTCAACTGGTCGGGCGGCCTCGAGATCCGTTCCGGCCTCGACGGCGGTGTGACGAACTGGGGGGTCGCTCGGTACCGCGAGCTGCGCGGCGATCACCTCGAGACGCTCGATGTCGGCAGTGAGGAAGGTACGATCTACCTCCACAGTCGCACGAAGCAGTCACGGATCGAAGTGGCGATTGCCGCGCGAACACGGGTGCTGGTCGCCGAGGAGCCGACCGCCCCGACATCGCCTCCCGAGCGCACCGGGGACGCGATCCGTCAGTTCATCGGCCTCGAGGTCGAAGCGGGCGGCGTCGTTCACGTGGAGAAGACCGTCGCGTTGTACACCTCACGGGATCCGGCGGTGGGCGACCTGGTCGGCGACGCGCTGCTCAAGGTCGAGCGGGCGGCGGGATTCGACGCCTTGTTGGATGCCCATCGCGCGGCCTGGACGACGCTGTGGGACCGCTACGACGTCGAGGTCGAGGTCACGAGGGAAGCCGACGTGTCGCCGCACTCGATTCAACAGATCCTCCGCCTTCACACCTTTCATCTGCTTCAGACGGCGTCTCCGCATACCGTCGGGGTCGACGCCGGCGTCCCAGCACGCGGCTTGCATGGTGAGGCCTACCGAGGCCATATCTTCTGGGACGAGATGTATATCCTGCCATTCTACGTCCAGCGCGATCCCGAACTGGCGCGAAGCCTGCTGATGTACCGGTATCGGCGCCTCGATGAGGCACGGGCGCTGGCTGCCGAGGCGGGCTTCCGCGGAGCGATGTTCCCGTGGCAGAGCGGCTCGAACGGACGAGAGGAGACCCAGATCATCCACCTCAATCCTCGTTCCGGGACATGGGATCCGGACCACAGCCATCTGCAGCGCCACGTCAGCGCGGCGATCGCCAAGAACGTGTGGGCGTACGTCCGAGCGACCGGCGACCACCGCTTCTTGGCCGGGTATGGGGCGGAGATCCTGCTCGAGATCGCCCGCTTCTGGGCGAGCTTGGCCCAAGAGAATGAGCGTGGAACGTACGAGATCGTCGGCGTGATGGGGCCGGATGAGTTTCACGAGGCGTATCCGGGCGCCGAGAAGGGCGGCCTGCGGAACAATGCGTACACGAACATCATGGCTGCCTGGTGCATCGAAACGGCGCTCGAGCTTCTCGGTGTCCTCGACGAGGTGGAACGCGCTGCGGTGGTGCGGCGCATCGGACTGACCGACGAGGAGATCGAGCGATGGCACGAGGTGGTGCACGGGATCCGGATTCCGGTGCTCCCCAACGGACTCATCGAGCAGTTCGAGGGGTACGGCGAGCTGGAGGAACTCGATTGGGATCGGTACCGAGCGGAGTACGGCAGCATCGGGCGACTCGATCGGATTCTGAAGGCGGAGGGCGATTCCCCCGATCACTACAAGCTGTCGAAGCAAGCGGATCTGTGCATGCTGTTCTACGTCTTCGACACCGACGAACTCGCCGAGCTCCTCGCGCGCACCGGGTACGAGCTGACCGAGGAGAAACGTCGTCGGATGGTGGAGTACTACCGCCAGCGGACCTCCCACGGATCGACGCTGAGCCATCTGGTGTTCGCCGCGATCCTCGACGACCTCGATCGTGCCGCCAGTTGGGGACACTTCGTCGAGGCCGTTCGCAGCGATGTCGGCGATGTCCAGGGGGGGACGACCCCCGAGGGGATCCACGCCGCCGTGATGGCGGGGACGATCCGGCACGTGATCGAGCGGTTCGCCGGTGTACGGCTGTCCGGCGAGGCGTTGGTCGTGGACCCCCGTCTCGTCGACGGGATCGAGCGGGTGCGGTTCAGCGTGTGCTGGGAGGATACGCTGGTGTCCATCGACGTGGACCGCCATCGCGTACGGATCGCAGTCCCCGCTGGGGCCAGGGCGCCCGTTCCCGTTCGGATTGACGGTGTCACCGGCGAAGCCCGCCCCGGCGAGCCGATGGTGGTCGCCAGCGCAGCGGTCCCGTAGCGAGAGCTTGCTGCCGGCGATCGCGGGGGCGGATCGCTAGTCGCCGAACTCTACGTCCTTCCAGAAGGCGACGTGGTCCTTGATCTCGCTCGCTGCTTCCTTCGGGTTCGGGTAGATCCATGCGGCGTTGCGACTCCGATGATCGCCGTGGACGAGGTGGTAGTAGTGCGCCTCTCCCTTCCAGGGACAAGTCGTCCGGCGTGGGCTCTCCTCCAACACGTCCTGGCGAACCGAGACCGGCGGGAAGTAGTGGTTGCCCTCGACCACGACGGTCCGGTCGCTCTCCGCGATGACGAGTCCGTCCCACATGGCTTTCATGCTGCCTCCTTTCATTCCGCGGGCAGTATCCACGGGACCGATGAAGCCGACGTGAGGACTGCGTCGACCGGCAGTGAATGGCCATCCCGCGGCGCTGAGGTCCGCAAGTAGCGACGGTCGGGCTAGACGTTCAGCGCGTCCAGGATGATGCGGACGACCAACAACGCCCAGCCGACGATGATCCCGATCCAGATGATCCGGCGTGCGAAATCGAGCAAGCCGAACAGCAGCAGGATCAGGGTGATCAGCGCCAGGTAGCCGATCGGCTCCTGCAGGTCCTCGGAGACGCGATCGCCGGTGATCAAGTTCAGCACGTACAGAACGCCCTCTCCGAGGTAGGTCGCGACGCTGTCGATGTAGGTGAGCGCCTGATCGACGGCCGGCTCGGAGAGCGTCGCATCCGCCTGTGCGGCTCCCCCTACGGACGTTGCCCACAGCAGCCCGGCGAGCAGGACGAGTGCCCATGGCTTCCTGAAGTTCATGAGTCCCCCTTTTGGTGCCGCCCCCACTGTAGCATAGCAAAGGCAAGCCGGGAAAGGTGCGCCCGTCACTGCGTGGACGGTCATCCGCCACCGACTCCGCTCCGTCGGTTGTCCTCCCGGAGCGCGTGGAGCGTCGGTCAGGCCTCAGCGGACTCGATGGCCGCGTCGTCGAAGGCGACGCAATTCGGATCTCGGAGCGCGCGCAGGGCCGGGACGAGCATCGCTGCGGTGACGATCGCCGCCAGGCCGTCGGCGATCGGGAACGACGCCCAGATTCCGGACAGACCGGCGATGCGCGGAAGAACCAGGATCAGCGGAGTGAGAAGGATCACCTGGCGAAGCAACGCCAACACCATGGCAGGCAGCGGGCGGCCCAGCGCCTGGTACATCCCGGCGGCCACGATCTGGAAGCCGACCGTCGGGAACGCGAGGACGACGACGCGTGTCGCGGGGGCGGCCATCGCGATCAACGCCGTGTCGTCGGTGAACACCCGGATCAACAACCCGGGCACCCCGATGAGGACCGCGGTGGCGGCCAACGACAGCCCGGACGTGATCATCATCGATAGGCGGATCGTCCGCCGTGCCCGGTCGTGCTGACGGGCACCGGAGTTGAACCCGACGATCGGCATCATCCCCTGGACGATGCCGAACATCGGCAAGAACAGGAACATGATCATCCGGTTGATGACACCGAAGGCGGCGATCGCCAGGTCGCCGCCGTACGCCGCGAGCGTGTTGTTGAGGAGGATCACCGTGAAACTGCCGGCGGCGCTGCGTAGTCCGGAGCCGACGCCCACGGCGAACGATTCCCCGACGATCCGGCGGTCAAGGCGCAAATCCGACCACCGCGCACGCAGCCCGCTGCGTCCTCCGGCGAAGTAGTAGATGAGGTAGACGACGGTCGTCGCCTGGGCGAGGACGGTAGCCAAAGCAGCGCCCTGAATGCCGAGGCCGAACCCGTAGATGAACAACGGATCGAGCGCGATGTTCAGCAGACCGGCGATCACCATCGTTCCCATCGCCACGCGTGCGTTTCCCTCGGCGCGGACGACGGCGTTGGTGGCCATGGCGAACAGGAAGAACGGCGCTCCGAGCAGGATGACCCGCAGGTAGGCCTGACCGAACGGAAGGATCGCTTCGGTGGCCCCAAACAACCGCAGCAGCGGATCGAGGAACAGGCTGCCCAGGATGGAGATCGCGACGCTGCACACGATCACGACGGAAAAGAGATTCCCCAGGGCGCGGCGGGCACGCTCGGGGTCGCCGGCGCCGAGGCTGCGCGACACGATCGATGCGGCACCAATCCCGAACATCTGGGCGATCGCCATGAGGAGGATTTGCACGGGAAACGATATCGCGATCCCTGCGATGCCGAGGGAACCGACTCCACGGCCGACGAAGATCGTGTCGGTGAGATTGTACAGGGCCTGGACGACGAGTCCGACCATGGCCGGCGCCGACATCCGTACGAGGAGGCGATCGATCCGCTCCGTGCCCAGCTGCTGGCTGTGGTCCACCGCGGTGCCTCCCTCTCGACGCCCCCTCCGCCTTGACCAGATAGGAGGCGGTATGTGGGCAACCGAAGAGGGAAGGATACCGCAAGCCGTGCCCGACGGGTAGACGCCTGCCGCTAGGTGCCCTCGCCAGTGCCGAGGGCATCGGGATCGAACAGCTCGGGATCGAACGGTTCGATGGCGAAATCGACGATCTCGGTGATCGTCTCTCGATCGGCGCGAGTGCGGTCGACGATCCGTTGCGTCACGACATAGAGATCGTCTTCGTCACGGGTCGCGTAGCTCTCGTAGAACACGTCGTACAGCGGTTCGCCGCTGAGCGCGTAGAGCACCGTGGAGATCGGGCGCAGGCTGCCGGGATCGGCAAACACGGTGGCCTGCTGGAAGGCGACCCCACGGTCGACCGCCTCCAGATCCACTTCGAGACGCTCGCTCCCCTCGTCGGTGGTGACCGTGCGCCGTTCGGTGACCGTGTAGTCCTCCGCGAATCGAATCCCGGTCGTCTGGGCAACGGCGGCATCGCCGAACACCTCGGCACTCGCCGACGTCTTGATCGGGAAATCGAGATCCGGGCCGAAGAAGTAGGTGGCATCGGGGGTGTTCAGGTAGAGCTGGCCTGCCAGCTCTTCGGGGGCGATGAACTCGATCCGGGACCGCGTCCCGTCGGTGTCGTCGAACAGCAACTGCAAGACGGCCTCCCGCTGTTCGTCGGGGGTTACGGTGACGATCCGGATCCGGAGGACGTTGACCTCGTCGTCGAGGAATCGCGCCTCGTCGAACGCCGTCAACAGCTGTTGGTCGGTGGCCGAGTCCTGGGCGCTTGCCGTCAGGGCGGCCACGGCGAGGACGATCCCTGCTGCGATCACGTGCTGTTTCATCGGTTCTCCTTTCTGATGGAAGATCAGGCGCTCTTCAGCGCGTCGACGATCCGCCGCCGCGAACTACGCCATGCCGGGAGCAGGGCGCTGGCCAGGGTGGCGCAAATCACAGTCGCCAGGGGGACGAGAGCGGTCGTCGGGCTCAGCTGCAGGGACAACGCTTGCGGGATCGGTGCCCCGGGAGGGGTCCACTCCACCCCGAGGGCGTTGAACACCAGGGTGATTGCCGACCCGACGGCGACGCCGACCACGGCCCCGATCAGCCCGAGGAACACGCCCTCGAGCAGAAACGTGCGGAAGATCCGACCGCGCGGTGTACCGAACGCTCGAAGCGTTCCGGTCTCCCGTGTCCGCTCCAGAAACGACAAGGTGAGGACCTCGACGACGCTGAAGAAAACGAGGGCGAACACCGCGATTCCGGCCAGGCCGCTGAACGCGGTGTAGAACGACTGCAGAGATGCGTAGCTGGTATTGAGTTCCTTCCACGTGCGGGTCACCAGCGGGATGCCCGCTGCGTCGAGCTGTGTCTGCAGGCGGGTAGCGAACGCCTCCGCCGTCTCGAGTTCCTCGAGGCCGACGAGGATCCGTTCGACGCCGTCGGTGCGGAGCAGTCGCTGCACGAACTGGATGGGAAACAGTGCCAGCTGCTCCTCGAGCGTCTCCACGCTGGCGCGGAGGGTGCCGACGACGTCGACGGTCGCTGCATTGAAGTTGCCGGACACCGTTCCCGTGGCGATGTTGATCCGGTCGCCCGGCTGGACCCCGAGCTTGCGCGCCAAGCCGGCGCCCAGGATCGCTTCCCGCGAAGCATCCTCGGCGAGCGGTTGACCCGTGGTGATGAGACAATCGTAGTCTTGAACGCAGTTGCACGGAACCAGCCCTCGGCCGATGACCAGCGTGCTGCCCGTCTCGTCGCCGACCAACCCGGCGAAACCGATCTCTGCGGATACGTCGATCACGCCGCGCTGCGAAGCGATCATGTCGACGACGCGATCCCGCGCTTCCGGCGTGATCAGGTAGTCGTAGCCTTCGGCGGTGTTCTCGAACAGCCGTGCGTCGGCGACTTGAACGGCGCCGGTGTCGCAGGCCAGGGAGCGTTGCGTGGAGTTGAGCGCTTCCCCGATGAAGCCGAGCAGAAAGAGAAACACCGAGCTGCCGACGACGATCACGGCGAGGCTGAACAGGGTGCGGCGTCGGTTGCGGAACACGTTGCGCAGCGCGATCTTCGCTTGCATGCGACCTCCTACTCCTCTCTCAACGCGTCGACGATCCGGAGCCGCGCTGCCTGCACCGAGGGGTACAGCGCGCTCAACAGCGTGGCGCTCAAGCTGACGACGAAGGGGAGAAGCACCGCCAGCGGTCCGACCTGGGTTGCCAACACAGCCGGCTCCACCGTCCCCGGCGGCCTCCACTCGATCCCGAGGGCGTTGAACCCCAGGCTGAGCAGGAGCCCTCCGAGGATGCCGATGGTGCTACCGAGCGCCGCGAGCCACGCGCTTTCCGAGAAGAACATCCGGAACACCTCGCCGCGGGTCGTGCCGAGGGCGCGCAGCGTGCCGATCTCTCGGGTGCGCTCGAGGAACGCCAGCGTCAGCACCTGAAGGATGATGAAGAAGACGAGGACCGAGACGGCCAGGGACAGGAAACCGAACAGCAGGTCGAAGTAGGATGACAGCTGATCGTAGATTGGACTCAGCTGCCTCCAGGTGCGAACCTCCAGCGGGAGACCGGCGTCGTCCAATCCGGCGGCGATCCGAGCGGCGGCGGCCGGCGTTGCCTCGACGCTGTCGAGAGCGACCAGCACCCTTCCCACCCCCTCCGTATCCAGCAACAGCTGACCGAACGACAGGGGGATCAGCAGGACCTGGGATTCGACCTGCTCGCTGGAGAACCGGTACACCCCGGCGACGGTGAATGGGCTCGCGTTGTAGGCACCCTCCACGGTGGTCAACGTCACCGTCAGCGAATCCCCCGGGGCCAGGGAAAGCCGCTCGGCCAGCGACCGACCGATCAACACCGCCGCCCGATCGTCGGTGCGCAAACCGCGTCCCTCTACGACGTAGTCGCTGAAGTCGAGCACCTCGTTGTCCGGCTCCACCGAGCGGATGCGCACCACCTCGGTTCGATCGCCCGATGCGGCGAGTCCCGGGAACTGCAGCTGCCTGGTGCTGGCACGATACGAGGGCTCTGAACGGAGCAGATCGACCAGGGCGCCCACATGCTCGGGGCGAAGGAGGGCGTCGTAGCCGTCGGACTCCTCCTCGAACCACGTCGGTGAGGCGATCTGAACGTTGCCGTACTCGGCGACACTGGCATCGCGAATCTGATCCCGCGCGTTGTCGAGAAACGCCAGAACGAACACCGAGACCGCCGTGCCGAAGGCGATGATGGCCAGCGATAGCAGGGTGCGACGGCGGTTCCGCCATACGCTCCGCAAGGGGATCCACCACCACATCCTACGCCTCCTCTCGGAGTCTTCCGTCGAGGATCCGGATGTGTCGCTGGCCGTAGTCGGCGACCGCCGGATCGTGGGTGACGACCAGGAAGGTCACGCAATGCTCCTCGTTCATCCGTCGCAGCAGCTCCATCACCGAACCGCCGGTTTCGGAATCGAGGTTGGCGGTTGGTTCGTCGGCGAGCACGATCTTCGGCTGGGTGACCAGGGCGCGGGCGACCGCCACCCGCTGGCGTTGCCCGCCGGACAGCTCCCGCGGTCGCCGGCTCATGAGATCGGCCAATCCGACGTCGCGCAGGATGCCGGCGACGCGGTCTCGCCGCTTGGCCTTCTCGAGATCCTGGAGGAGCAACGGGTATTCGACATTCTCCGCGGCCGTGAGCACCGGGATCAGGTTGAACGACTGGAAGATGAGGCCGATTCGCGATCGCCGCAACGCAGCCAGCTCACCCTCCGACTGGTCGGCAGTCGACCTCCCTTCGATCAGCACCTGACCTTCCGAGGGTCGATCGATCGCCGAGATCAGGTTGAGGAACGTCGTCTTTCCGCTTCCCGAGGGCCCGTTGATCACGACAAAGTCCCCCTGCCGGGCGACGAAGTCCACCTCTCGCAACGCGTAGATCGTCTCGGAGCCCATCCGGTAGGTCTTGGTCAGGCTGTGGGTCTCCAGAAACCGCTCGCCGTGCAGGTGGCAGAACTGGCTGCCTTCACTCATGTGCCTCTCCTCCTCGCCGAGAGCCTAGGACATCGTTGAAGCCAAGGCAATCGATAACGGTCGCAAGCGGGTACACTGTGAACGGTTCTTGGGCCCCGTGTGAAGAAAGGAGTTGGGATGTCTGAACGATTGGCCGTGATCCTCGCCAGCAGCGACCTCCGGGTGCTGGAGGCGGGGATGATGTACGCCGGCAACGCCGCCAAGAAGGGGTGGATGGAGGACACGAAGCTGTTTCTGTTCGGTCCGTCGGAGACCCAGATCGCGACCGATCCTCGTCTCCAGGATCGGCTCCGGGAGATCCTTGCGTCGGGGATGATCCCCGTGGCCTGCAAGGCATGCTCCGACGAAGCCGGAATCAGCGACCGGCTTGCCGAGCTGGGGTGCGACGTGGAGTACGTCGGCGAGCCGATCTCTCGCGCGATTCGGGACGGCTACGTGCCGATGGTGTGGTAGAAGGGCGCGCGATGAAGACCGTGAGCTCCGAGCACGTCGTGTACGCGTTCACCGAGCGCATGGAGCCGGTGGCGAGGGTTGCGCCGGGCGAACGGCTCCTGTTCGAGACCGAGGACGCGCTGGGCGGCCAGGTGACGACGGAGGCGGATCGCCTGGCGGAGATCGATTTCGACCGGATCAACCCGGCCACCGGTCCGATCGCCGTGATCGGCGCCGAACCGGGGGATACGTTGGTGGTGCGGGTGATCGCGATCGAGCCAGCGCGAACCGGTGTCATCGTCACCGGGCCGGGGATGGGGGTTCTCGGCCGCGAACTTGAGCGGCATGCCACGCGCATCCTCCCGGTGAGCGACGGAGCGGTCCACTTCGACGGCTTGTCGCTTCCCGCGGCACCGATGATCGGGGTGATCGGCGTGGCCCCCGAGGACGGCAGGTATCCGACCGGCACCGCGCACCGTCACGGCGGCAACATGGATACCCGAGAGATTGCCGGCGGATGCACCATCTACCTTCCGGTCGGACAACCCGAGGCGATGTTGGCGTTGGGGGACATCCACGCCGTACAGGCGGACGGTGAGGTCGGGGTGTCGGCTTGCGAAGTGGCGGCCCAGGTGACGGTGGAGGTCGACGTCGTCAAGCGGCGGCGACCGACCTGGCCGACGCTCCTGGTCGCCGACGCGGTGTACATCATCGTGTCGTTGCCGACGATCGAGGGGGCGCTCGAGGAGGCGACCCGGCAAGCCGTGGGGCTGCTGCAGCGAGCCCGGGGGCTGTCGCGCGAGGATGCGACGATGCTCGCCAGCCTCGCGGTCGACCTGGGCGTCAGCCAGCTCGTCGATCCGAACAAGACGGCCAAGGCGAGGATCCCGCTCGAGGTGCTGGGTCGCCCCGTGGTCGAGCTGCTGTAGCGGGCCGGCCGCGGCTCGTCCGGTATACTGTCCGGCGGTCGGGGCGACCTTCAGGCGCGGGTGGGTCGGCACGTCGGGCGACCGGCGTTGACGGCGGGGCCAAGATCGGAGTCGAACGAAAGCCACGTCGACGGAATCCAGCGCAGGCGATGTACGAAAGGGGATGAGATCGAGTGATCGCGATTCGCGGCGGCACGCTGCTGACGCCGGAGAGGACGATCGAGGACGGGACCGTGCTGATCGACGGCGCGACGATCGCCGCCGTGGGTAAGGAGGTCGAAGTCCCTTCGGGCGTCGAGGTGATCGACGCGTCGGGGCAGTTCGTCATGCCGGGGATGATCGACGCCCATTGCCACACGGGGGTGTTTGCCGACGGGGTGGGTTGGATGCACGCCGACGGCAACGAGATGACCGATCCGATTACCCCCCACTTGCGCGCCATCGATGCGATCCACCCGGAGGACATCGCGTTTCGCGACCTTCGCGAAGCGGGGATCACCACGATCAACACGGGACCGGGCAGCGGCAATCTGATCGGCGGACAGACGGCGGCCATCAAGACGGCCGGACGAACCGTCGAGGAGATGCTGCTCGCGTTCCCCGTCGGGATGAAGATGGCACTGGGCGAAAACCCGAAGCGGGTGTACGGGGAACAGAAGAAGACCCCGTCGACCCGTATGGGAAACGCCGGCACGCTGCGCGAGTGGCTGTCCAAGGCGCAGCTCTACGCCGAGCGCGGGGCGCGCCATGCCAAGCGGTTGGCCGACTACCATGCCGGGGTGGAGGGGAGCACGGAACCGGAGCCGTTCGAGCTGGACCTGAAGCTGGAGGCGTTGGCCCGTGTGCTGCGGCGCGAAATTCCGGCCCACATCCATGCCCATCGTGCCGACGACATCATGACGGCGCTTCGCATCGCCGACGAATTCGACCTCGACGTCGTGCTGATCCACGCCACGGAGGGATACAAAGTCGCCGATCTTCTCGCCGATCGGATGATCCCGTGCGTGCCCGGGCCGATCCTGTTCTCGCGCAGCAAGCTCGAGCTGCGCGACATGACCCCTCGAAACGCCGGGGCTCTTGCCAACGCGGGCGTGAAGGTGGCGATTCAGACCGACCAGATGTCGGCGGTCCGCTACCTGCGCCTCGATGCGGCGATCGCCGTCAACGAGGGGATGAAGGAAGCCGATGCAGTGCGCGCGATCACCCTAACCCCGGCGGAAATCCTCGGCATCGATGACCGGGTGGGAAGTCTGGAGGAGGGGAAGGACGCGGATGTCGTCATGCTGTCGGGCCACCCGCTCGACATCGCTCACGGCCGCGTTCGGCGGGTGTTGATCGGCGGCGAGACGGTGTTCGAGGGGTCGTAGCCCGGCGGGAGGAGGCGGGGATGGAGTATCGATGGCTGGGACGGACGGGGATCCGGGTATCCACGCTCTGCTTTGGGACGATGTCGTTCGGCGATGCCGCCGACGAGGAAGGGTCGGCGGCCATGTACCGGCGCTGCCGTGATGCGGGAATCAACCTCTTCGATTGCGCCAACGTCTACGCCGCCGGCCGCTCGGAGGAGATCCTGGGAAGGCTGATCGCCGACGAGCGCGACGAGGTCGTCATCACGTCGAAGGTTGGCTTCCCGATGGGCGGGGGGATCAACGACGTCGGCCTATCCCGCCGTCACCTCATCGCGTCGGTGGAGGCAAGTCTGCGGCGGTTGGGAACGGACCGATTGGATATCCTGTTCCTCCACCGGTTCGACCCGCACACCCCGATCGACGAGACGCTGTACGGCCTGGATCGTCTGGTACGCGACGGGAAGGTGCTGTACACGGGAGCCAGCAACTGGACGGCATGGCAGGTGGCCAAGGCGCTGGGGATCGCGGCGCTGCGCGATCTGCCGGCGTTCGCCTGTATTCAGCCGATGTACAACCTCGCCAAACGGCAAGCGGAGGCGGAGATCCTACCGCTGGCCGAGGCGGAGGGGTTGGGCGTTGTCACCTACAGCCCGCTCGGTGGCGGGCTGTTGAGCGGGAAGTACGGCGTGGATGTGCGTCCGCAGCACGGTCGTCTGGTGGACAACGCCATGTACCGCGCCCGATACGAGGGGAGAGCGTACGACGACCTCGCGTCTCGATTCGTCGCTCGCGCGAACGAGATGGGGATGCATCCGGTGACGCTCGCCGTCGCGTGGGTCGCGCGCCACCCAGCGGTCACCGCTCCGATCGTCGGCGCACGGAGCGTGGAGCAGCTGGAGCCGTCGCTTGCCGCCGCCGCCTTCGCGCTCGACGAAGCGGCGTACGAGGCGCTGTCCGGGTTGGCGCCGGGGCCGCCACCGGCGACCGATCGCTCCGAGGAGCGCGTCGGTTTCGCCTACCGGGGCAGCGACGAACGGTATCGATAGGCGAGACGGCCCGGAAGGAGGCCAATGAGCGTCCTCATTCTGGACTTCGGCTCGCAGTACACGCGCCTCATCGCCCGGAGGATTCGGGAGCTGGATGCGCTGTCGCTCGTCCTTCCGGGCACGGCGCCGATCGAGCGGATCGAGGGGTGTGCCCCGGAGGCGATCGTGCTGTCGGGCGGGCCGCGATCGGTGTTCGAAACAGGGGCCCCGAAGCCGGATCCGGCGATCTACGAGCTGGGCGTCCCCATCCTCGGCATCTGCTACGGGATGCAGCTGTTGGTGGAGCGGTTCGGCGGCGAGGTGCTCGATGCCGGCGTGCGTTCGTACGGTGCCGATCGGCTGATCGATGTTCACGGGCCGCTGTTCGACGGCTTGGGCGTTCCGTTGACGGTGTGGATGAGCTACGCGACCAGCGTACGGCACGCTCCGTTGGGGTGGGCGGCGGTGGGGGCGACCGCCGCCAATCCGATCGCTGCCGTCGCCTCACCCGACGACCGTCTGTTCGGGGTGCAGTTTCATCCCGAGGTCATCCATACGCCCAGCGGGGTCCGTGTGTTGTCCAACTTCCTCGACCTGGCCTGCGTCCCTCGCGACTGGACGCCCGAGCGCAATCTCGAGCGGATCGCGGCGAGCGTGCAGTCCCGCGTGGGGACCGATCGCGTCCTTCTCGCCGTCTCCGGCGGGGTCGATTCGTCGGCGCTCGCTCTCCTTCTCGCCCGGACGGGGGTCGACCATCTGGCCGTCTTCGTCGATCACGGACTGCTGCGCGTCGGCGAGCGCGAGGAAGTCGATCGGGGCCTTCGGGCGCTCGGCGTGAACCTGGACACCGTCGATGCCTCGGCCCGCTTCCTGGACGCGCTGGCCGGGATCGTCGATCCCGAGGAGAAGCGGAAGGTCATCGGGCGCGAGTTCGTCGCCGTCTTCGGAGAGGAAGCGAAGCACCACGGGCCGTTCCGATTCCTCGCCCAGGGAACGCTCTACCCGGACGTGATCGAATCGGCGGGCGGCGAGGGGGCGGCGAACATCAAGAGCCATCACAACGTCGGCGGGCTCCCGAAAAAGCTCGGCTTCGAGCTCCTCGAACCGTTTCGGTCGTTGTTCAAGGACGAGGTCCGCGAAGTGGCGCAGCTGCTCGGGCTGCCCGACGCGATTCGGCTGCGACACCCGTTCCCCGGTCCAGGACTTGCCGTGCGGATCCTCGGACAGGTCACACCAGAACGTGTAGAGATCGTCCGCCGAGCCGATCGGATCTTCCTCGAGGTGCTGGAGGCACACGAGGCCTATCATGATGCGTGGCAAGCGCTGGCGGTGCTGACGCCGATCCAGTCGGTTGGCGTTGCGGGAGATGCACGGAAGTACGGTGATGTGATCGCCCTACGGGCCGTGACCAGCGTGGACGCGATGACCGCCGACTGGGCCCGGCTGCCCTACGCGGTTTTGGACGAGGCGGCGCAGCGAATCACACGGGAGATTCCAGAGGTGGGACGGGTGGTGTACGATATCACCAGCAAGCCGCCGGCGACGATCGAGTGGGAGTGAGGGCCAAGAACCTCTCCCGACAGATGGGGCAGCGGCCGGACGATGGGCTGTGGGGTCAGGTGGGCGCGACAGGATACATGTAGTGGGAAAGGAGATGGGCATGACGCGTCGCGTTCTGTTGGTGGTCGCGGCGATTGCCTGCTTGTCCGTTGCCGGACTGGGGCAGTCGGTCCAAACCTACTTCGCGTCGCCTGTCACCGGAGATGGGATCCGAAGCGTTCTCGTGCAGAGCATCGACAGCGCAAAGCAGAGCTTGGACGTTGCCGTGTCGAGTTTCACGGACGAGGTGCTGGGCGATGCCGTGCTGCGAGCGGCGCGACGCGGCGTGGATGTCCGAGTATTGGTCGGACGAGCAACCATCAGGGACCAAGCCGAAAGGCTGGAAGGTGCAGGCGTCTCGGTACGGTGTACTGATGAAATCGTTGCGTTCGGCCACCGGTTCGCCGTTGTCGACCAACGTATCGTGTTGGCTGGGTCGTACGACTGGTCGGCGCCGAAGACTCCGATCACCTACGACGCTATGGTCCGTATCGTGTACGCTAGCCCGGCGCAGGCAACCGCTGCGCAGGCATTCCTTGTCGAGTTCGAGCGCCTGTGGGCCCGGTGGAGCTCCGGGGTCGTAGCCGGCTCAACCGATCGGTCGGCGATCTCATCGGTGAGCATCCTGTCTGTGGATCGAGCGGCCCAGTGTGTGTACCTGCTCAACGCGTCCGCCTCTGCGATCGATGTGTCGGGCTGGACCCTGAACGATCTCGAGGGACAGTACGTGTTCCCGTCGGGGACGACGCTACCTTCCAATGAGGCGTTTCGGATCTGCATCGACGCATTCAACCCGACGCACGACGTGGACGCTCTGTTCCTCGATCCGGACGGCGATGAGTTGTTCCTTTCTACTCCTCAGGGCGATATCGTCGACGAGGTCGTATGGTGAGGACGGGCCGGAACCGGAGGGGAGACAAGCGGTTCGTAACCTGTGCCAGGAGAGGGAAGGGTCTTGTGCTTGTGTTGGGCGGAGTCCGTCTTGCCTCATGTCAGAAGGTACTCGAACCAACGCTTGACTTCCTAACAAGCCGACTATAGGATGCAATGAGAGGATGGTTCCACGTCGATGCATGGCGGGGTCCCCTCTGGGGTTGGGAGCGGAGGTGGTCGCCACGGTGAGCGTGTTCGTGGCCGAGAACGAGCGGAACAGTTCCAAGCCGAAACAGAGACGATGCGGATGGCAGCTCCTTCGCTGAGCGAAGGAGCGTTGTCGCGTCGTGGAGGAGTGCATACGGTGTGATTCGGTAGCTCGAAGGGCAAAGGGCACCCGAAGGGAGAGCAGTGAGACCGTCCCCACGGCAACACGCAGACTCGTTCCGGTGTGCCCCGGCCTTATGCCATGTTTCCTTGGCCACAACCTATCGAGACAGGGAGAGTTTGCGTGCCGTTGACCGATGTTGCACGTCCACGTGTCGCCTGTAAGGGAGACATCTCGCCAATGAGCCAATCGTGCGGACGCTAAGGGCGGTTCTGCGCGCGATGGAAGGGGTTGGCATGTGCAGGAGGCTGGTTGGGGGGATCTTCGTGATTGTGATGCTCGGTTCATTCGTAACGACGGGGATGCTCGGCCAGCTGAGCGGGCAGCTCGAGCTGGACCTGGTGGCACGCAGGATTCCAACGACGCTCACGGGGGAGATCAAGCTCGACACCCCGAGCGAGTTCACCATGCTCGAGTTCGCCGTCGCGTCGAGCGTGGATCTCACGCTGGCGACGGGGTTCATCGATCCTCGTGTCCAAGCGGCGGTCAACACCGCGGGAATCGAGCATTTCGTGTTCTCGAGCCCGTGGTCACTCGGCGAGCAGCTGCTGGATGAGCTCCAGCTCGATCGACTGCGTGTGGTACCAGAGTTCTGGGTGGCCGTGCCGTTCGAGAACGTCACCGATGTGAACAACCTCCCCAACTCGGTGGTCATCCCGCCGGGCAAACCGTTGTTCGTCTCGGCGCGAGCCACGTTCAACACGTCGATCGCCGGGTTTCGTGTCGAGCAGCTCGTCATGTTGGACGACGTCAACTTTCCCAGTCCCAACGGGAGGTACACTGACACGTCCGGCCCGCTGGCGTACACCCATGACGATCAGGAGTTTGGCGTCGGCAGCCTGACCTCAGCGAATTGGCGGGCCCAACTTGGGCTCTCCCTGCGGGCGGAGGTCGGCCTGAATGCGTCCCGATCGGGGAAGAGCGTCAAGGGGCATTCGGCAGCCGGGAAGGCTACCCCCGGGAGTTCCTTTGCGCGGGTCTCCTTGGGCGGCATCAAGATCGGCGAGGTCTCCCTCTTCGGCGTGGGGATCCAGGGGATCACGCTTGGATCGAGCTTTTCCGTGGCTACCGGGGTGGACGAGACGTTCGCTACGACGCTGGCCCTTGCCGGTGAAGCCTGGGAGGGTAGCAGCATCAGCCTCTCGGTCACGCTTTCTTCAGACCCTCCAAAGGTCGGTTCCCTTCTTGTGCGCGTCACGGAAGGTCCGTTCAACCTTAGCATTGCGCTGGATGAACTCGATATCCAGGGATTGTCTGCCAGCCTGGGCAATTCGCTCAACCTGGGCGCCATCACTGGGTCCTGGTCGGTGCGTGCGACGGGGATCGAGCGCGGACTGACTGGACTGGCGATGAGCCTTGCCTTGGGACAAGGCGCGTTTTCGACGAACACCTCATTGACCTTCAACCAACGCGGCGAGGAGTTCGGCTTCGCCAGCTGGAGCAGCCGGCTCATCTTCCGATTGAGCCCGGCCGTGGTTTCGGTCCAAGCAACGTTCGGTCAGTACGGGCTCACCCGAGCCGCGGTCACGACGAGTGTGTCGTTCTAGGTGAAATGTCCGATGCTATTACGAGCAACGCGTGAAAGAGGCTCTCGCTCTCGACACAGCATCGCACCAGTGGACGAAGGGAGCTTGAGCAATGAAGCGGCTTCGTGGAGCGCGCTTCTCGCTTGTCCCGCGTTCCCCCTCGCGGCCTATTGGGGAGCTGAAACGACAACTGCGCTGAACTCGGCCCCGAACTCGAGCGTCTACGGCCAGCAGATTGCCCTGACGGCGACCGTGACGCCTTCAGTGGCCACCGGAACGGTGACGGTCCATGACGGCGGAAGCAAGCTTGACACGGCCCCCCCAAGCGGTAGGGACGCGACCTTGTCAACCTCAGACCTTGCAGTTGGGGATTACCGTCTGGAGGCGGTGGACGGCGCCGGAGGGATGTACGATGGCAGCACGCCGATGGCGATCATCGAGACGGTCAGCAAGCCAGACACCACGTTGTCTGTTGCCTCCTTTCCGTATCCCTCGGTTGCCGGAGAGACTGTGACGTTCACAGCGACCGTCTCGCTAGTTGCGCCCGGCTGGGGAACCCGCACGGGGACGGTCGATTTCTACGCAAACCGTGATCTTCCCGCGGAGGATTGCTCGCTGAGCAGTGGGGTGGCCACATGCTCCAAGTCCTTCCTGCCTGTCGAAGCGCCTGTGGACATCGTCGCCTACCACGACGGCAACGGTTACTACGCTCCCAGCGATAACGTGCTTGATCCGCTGACCCAAACGGCGAATAGGGCGAACACGTTCACGCCTATCGACTCAAGCGCGGGATTGTGGTTCGGGCAGTCCTACACCGCAAGCGGAACCGTGGGCGTGACATCGCCCGGGACCGGTACTCCCACTGGAACGATGTCCCTAGACGATGGCGGTGGGGAGAGTCGTGCCGCGAACCTGGTGACCGGGGCGTGGAGTCCTTCTCCTAGCTTGTCGGGCGCTGCCGGCACACAGACACTCACTGCCGCGTATGAAGGTGATGAGAGCCGCGCTGGGCCGACAGTCTCAATGACTCACCAGGTGTCAACCGTAGCGACGACATTGGCGCCAACCGACGGTTGCGTTCCGGCGGTCATCGAGAAGGCGGTCTCAGTGACTGCGACGGCCACAGCTGCGGCAGGTGGTGGCAATCCCAGAGGGAGGATGAGTTTCAGCATCGGGAGCGATCTTCTGGGAAACGCGATACTGGTCAGCTCGGGGGCCGATGAGAGCGGAGCCTTGTTCGTCACTGCGGCGATTCCAGTCGGGGGCACGCAAACCATCACCGTTCTCGTATCCGATGCGCCGCTTGTTGTGGGCGACGGGGCAACAGGCATGATGCTCGTCGAGGGCATCCCGACGAAGTGCGAGGCCCCGCTCACAGACGACGTAACCGTGTCCAGGAAAGGAGATAGAGAACTAGGCGGAGATCCAACCCCGGAGGTGACATACCCGCTGACCACAGCGACGAATGTGGCGTACGCGCGACGCGGTCGGCGGTTCGAGTTTGCCGCTTTCGGCGTTCAGATTGCGTTTCGTTTCAGTCCCGGCATGCTGTCTTTCCAGGCCCCTTTTGGGCGGTTCGGTCGGACTCTAGCGGCACTGAATACCGGGATTTCGTTCTAGGAGGGGTTGATATGCATACACCGGATCGACAGCCGCTGAATCGGAACGGATCGACAACGCACGTCGGTCGATGCCGCTGTGTCTCACTCGCCGTAACGTTTTTGGTCTCTGCACTCGTCTGCCTCCTGCTCGCTCCTCCCGTGCTGTCACAGACCGCAACGACCACGACGCTCGTCTCCTCGCTGAACCCCTCAGCGTACGGAGACGATGTGACGTTCACGGCCACCGTAGATCCGGTCCCCGATGGAGGAACGGTTGCCTTCAAAAACGGAGCGGCAACGATGGCGACGGTTGCCGTCAACACCACGACCGGCGTCGCCAGCTATACCACCGATGACCTTGGCATCGGGACCCATCCGATCACAGCGGCATACTCGGGTACAGACAACTACGCCGCGAGCACCTCGAATCAGGTCAATCAGGAGGTCAAGCGGGCATCGCTCGTCACCGTCTTTTGCGCCGATACGCCGCTGATTGTCAATACGCCGGCGACGGGAACCGTGACGATCGTCGGCATCCCCGACAATGTCGAGCCGGCGACCGGCATGGTTTCGCTGTCACATACAGGAAACGGGATCCTCTCCCCCAATTCATACTCCCTTACCTACGGCGAGGGCGGACAGTTCGAGTTCACGTATACGCCGCTGGATGCCGCAACGACGGCCCATGTTATCACCGCATACTACTTCGGGAATGCGATCTATGGTCCGGGCTCCGACACGTTCGATCAAGAGATCGTCGAGCGGCAGGCAGACCTGACGATGACGCTGTCCGCGACCTCCGCCTACATCGCCGAGGAGGTGCAGATCACCGTCTGCGTCACCGACGATACGACGCTTGGCGTTCCGGGTACGCTCGACGGCGAAACCGTGACCCTGACGACGAGCGGGACTGGCGTCTTCGACGGCTCTGATCCGGTGACATACGATGCGACGCTCGATGCCAACGGTTGCTGCACCGTCACCTATACCCCCGGCCCGTTCGAAGCAGGGGTGACCACGCTGACAGCGACGTTCGCCACAGATTCCGACGTGTATGCGGAGACATCGACGAGCGAGCTACTGACCGTGGAGTTGCGGCCGACGCAGACCACGGTCACAGGATCGTCCGATACGCTGTTGGTCAACGAAGGCTACGCCTACAGCGTCGAGGTCGAGGACATCGCGGATGCCGGCACCACCACGTCTCCGGTCGGAACTCTGGCCTATTCATCGTATCTCGGCGGCGACGCGTCGCTCGTTCCGGCGACCGGCGGCGCGCCCAACGGGAGTTTCACCTACACCTGCCTCGGACTGGATGCCGAAGCGGGGATCGACACGATCTACGCCGACTACACCGCGACCGACGGCATTCACGCCAACAGCAGCGGTCTGTTCGGGCAGGGGATCCAGCGACGGCCGACGGTCACCTCGGTCAGCGGATCGAGCACCGCAAGCGGGGTCGACTACACCGTGACCGTGCAGGAGGAGTCCGGCATCGCAGGAACCCCGGTCGACCTCGAAGGCGACATTCACTTGCTCGAGCCGGACGAGACCCCGTGTACAGGCCTCTCGGGCGCCACGCTGACTTGCTCGGACAGCATCACGTCGACGTCTCCCCTTGTGAACGTGACGGTGCAGTACGAGCCGACGGACAGGGTTCATCTCGCTTCGACGGACTCCGAGAACATCGATCGATCAGACCAGTTCGATCCGGATCAGGGTGGAGACGGGACCACCGGAGCCGACTGTGATGACGGCTGCGGGACCGGCGGCGTCGATATCGACCAGATGATCTACGACCTCAATGCGGCCGATGTCGCGCTGGCTGCCGTGCAGATGGGTCTGGAGGTCGCGGCCATCGCCGTGGATCTGATTCCGGACGGCGTGGTCACCGGAGGTCTCATCGTTCAAACCGGCGTGACGATCCCGTACAGCGACATCGCAGCGGCGATCATCGCGGGATCCGGCGTCGCGATCGAGATTGCGCGGACTGCCATGACGACAGACCTCGACGGGGATGGTCTTCCCGATGTGGTTGAGCAGAATGTGACGGGCACGGACTACACCAACGTCGACACAGATGGAGACGGTATGGGGGACTATGATGAGATCTCATGGTCAACCGGCTACTA
>CAZLER010000026.1:8544-25449 GCA_964558595.1 uncultured Thermotogae bacterium | reverse complement strand
GTGGAGGTGGCGGGAATCGAACCCGCGTCCGAAGACACCGCCGGTCAGCCTCTACAAGCTTAGACCCGCGTTTTCGGTTCAGAGCGGATCCTCCCACGGGCGGGATGACCCGATCCTAGCTTCCTCGAGGTTCGCCGCGATCGGGGGAAGCGACCGAACGCGGTATACCCGCTAAGTTGACGCCCGTGCGGGGCGCGCGGGACGCCCCGTCGGACGGCCCTCCCTAACTAAGGGAAGGGGCAGCGAAAGCGTAGTTATTCGCAGTTGTTGTTTGGGTTGCCAGTTTTCGGAGATGGCACTCCGCTTGCAGCCTTCCTTAGGTGACTCCGTCGAAGCCGGTACACCCCCATGTCAAAGATCACGCCGGTATTGTACGCGATCGGCGGCAGGTTGACAAAACCCTGGAGGATAAGCTCTTCTAGGATACGATGAGCTACGCATGGGTGCGTGTGTCCTTGGCGTGGGTCGGAGGTCTCGGGATCGGAGAAGCTGCCGGGCATGCGGCGCCGCTCTGGCTGTGGACTGCTGCCGCAGCGGGAGGGTTCGTCGTGTTCGTGGTTCTGCGGCGCTTGCCGATCGCGCGTCGCGCGGCCCTGCTGATGGCCGTCGCGGCGCTCGGCGTCCTCCGCGTCGCCGTCGAGCCGACATTTCCCGATTGGTTGGAGCGTCGCGCTCCCTGGCTCGACCGGATCGAGGCCCGGATCGTCTCCTATCCGTCGTTCGGTCAAGACGTCGTACGGTTCACGGTGCTGCCTCGCGGCATTCCCGGACGGCTCGAGGTGTCCTGGTACCGCGATGTGCCGTTGGACGCGGGCATCGGCTTCGGCGACCGGGTGCAGCTGAGCGGCTCGATCCGCTTACCCCAACCGTTTGACGGCTTCGACTATCCGACGTACCTGGCGCGGCGCGGGGTGTTCGCGACGATGAGCGCGGGCGAGGAGGGGGTGGAGCGGCTCGGCCCTGGGGCATCGTCGCTGGTGCGTTGGGGAGACCGGATGCGTCAGACGATCATGCGCCGATTCGACCGACGGCTGGCCCCGGACGTGAGCGCCGTTGCCCGCAGCTTGCTGTTCGGCGATCGCGCCGTCCTCCCCGCGCCGATCGAGGAGGCGTTCTCCAAGACGGGTCTGATGCACCTGCTGGCCGTCTCCGGGTTGCACCTCGGTGTGTTCCTCGCCGGCGCGTGGTGGGCGGCCCGGTGGATCGGCTTGCGGCCGCGGTGGGCGTACCCGGCGGTGGGGGTGTTGGTCGTGGTGGCATTGTGGGTGGTCGGCCCTCGCGTCAGCCTGATCCGGGCGGCGCTGCTGTTCGGCTTCCTGGCGCTGGGAAGCGTGCTGGCCGATCTGGGTCTCCTCCTGCGCCGCACAGTTCGGCCGATCAACGGGTTGGCCGCGGCGGCGGTGGTGGTGTTGGCGATGCGCCCCGGTGCGCTGCACGATGCGGGGTTTCAGCTGACGTTCGCGGCGACGGCCGCGATTTTGGTCGCGTTCTCCCCGCCGCTGGACGTTCACCGGCGGATCCGGCGCTACGCGGAACGATGCGGTGCTTTCCACCGGCCGGCGCAATACCTGTTGACGCTGCTCGCCGCGTCGGCGGCCGCCCAAGCCGGCGCCGCGCCGGTGCTCGCCTGGCACTTCGAGGCGATCCATCCGTTGGCGCTCGCCGCGAACCTGGTGGCGCTTCCGCTGGCCGGCGCGGGGCTGTGGTGCGGGCTCGCGGCCGCGTTGGCGTCGGGGAGTTGCCTGTTTCCGTACGCTGCAGCGCCGCTGCACGGGGTGATGACGGCGCTGACGGCGATCGTCGAGGCGCTGGCGGGCATCGAGATCGTGCAGCTGCGCGTCGAACCGTGGATGGGCGTGTGGTTGGCGGCGCTGGTGGCGTACACCCTGTCGCTGGCCGCCTACCGCTCGGTCGGATCCTCGTGGACGTGGAACTCGACGTCGATCGTCTCGGGATCCTGGGGAGGTGGCTGGGGGATCCGGCGACGGAGGAAGAACCTCGCGACGAGCACAACGCCGACGACATCGCTCAACAGCCCCGGGAGCAACAGCAGCAGGCCGCCGAAGAACAGCAACCCCAGCGACTGAACGAGACTGCGGGTCGGTCGCCGGGACAAGAGTTCGATGATCCGCGCCGGCTCGAATACTGAACGCCCCGCGCGACGCAGCAACAGGATCCCCAACGCCGCCGTGGCGAGAATCTCGAGCAGCACCCCAGCGGCGCCGACGGCTTGACCCAACTTGATCAAGACGGCGAGCTCGGCACAGATCAGAACGAACGTGATGAATGGCATATCGAATCCGGGGGATGGTAGCGGAGGCCGGCGGGGCTCACAATGTGCGATGCCGACGCGGATTGACGCCACCGTGGGTACGGTATAGTCTTCGACAACATGGCCCGTTCTGACCGAGAGCTCCTGCTGGGGCTGAACCTGATCCCTCAACTCACGCCGAAACGGTCGAAGCAGCTGTTCGCGCGCTTCGACAGTTTCCAGGCAATCTGGAACGCTTCCGGAACCGCGTTCGCGTCGATCTTCGGCTCCGCGGTTGTCGGGGAGGCGATCGCGTCCGGGCGGAGCGAGGCGGCGATCGATGACGAGCTCTCCCGTGCCGAGGAGCGGGGGATCCAGATCGTCACGCTCGTCGACGAGCCGTACCCGGCGCTGTTGCGAGAGATCGACGATCCCCCGATGGTGCTGTACGTTCGTGGGTCGCTGCCGATCGACCCGGCCCGCTCGATCGCGGTGGTCGGGACCCGCCGTGGGACCCGCTACGGCAAGATGGTCGCGGCCCGGTTCGCCAGCCAGCTGGCGATGAGGGGCATGACGGTCGTCAGCGGGCTCGCCGCCGGGATCGACACGGCAGCGCACCAGGGGACGGTCGACGTCGGTGGGCGGACGGTGGCGGTGCTCGGCTGCGGCCTCGACTACCCCTATCCGAAGCGGAATCAGCCGCTGTTGGAGAAGCTGGTGATCCAGGGGGCGGCGTTGAGTGAGTACCCGCTGGGCACGAAGCCGGCCAAGTGGACCTTCCCACAGCGGAACCGGATCCTCGCCGGCCTAAGCCGCGGGGTGATCGTCATCCAGGCGCCGGAACGAAGCGGAGCGCTCATCACCGCGCGGCTGGCGCTGGAGCAGGGGCGCGAGGTGTTTGCCGTCCCGGGCAACATCACCACCACGACGTCGGCCGGGACGAACGGCTTGATCAAGACCGGGGCCAAATTGGTGGAAACGGTGGACGATGTGCTGGTGGAGTTCCCCGATCTGTGGACGCAGGAGCGGCCGGTCGTCGACCCGGAAGAGGGGGAGCCGGAGCTGGGCAAGCGGGAACGCCTGGTCTACGACCTGATCGGTCTTGAACCGGTTCACGTCGACGATATCATTGCCCGAGCGGACCTGTCTCCGACCGAGGCGTCCCATGTGCTTCTTCTGCTCCAGCTGGAGGATCTCATCGACGAGGTCGAAGGCGGCCGCTTCATCCGCAAGCCGTAGGAGGAACGATGTCGAAGCAACGCACGCTGGTGCTCTGCAAGCCGGACGCTGTGCAACGCGGTAGGATCGGCCGGATCATCGAACGGTTCGAGCAGAAGGGACTGAAGATCGTGGGGCTGAAGCTGGTCGCCGTCGACGAGGAGCTGGCGTCCCGTCACTATGCCGAACACCTCCAGAAGCCGTTCTATCCGGAGCTTCGCGACTTCATCACCTCGTCGCCGGTGGTGGCGATGGCGATCGAGGGCGAGAATGCCGTCGAGGTCGTCCGCAATCTCATTGGGGTCACCAATCCGCAGAACGCGGCGTCGGGGACGATCCGAGGCGACTTCGGTCTCGACCTGACGATGAACCTGGTACACGGATCTGATTCGCTGGCCTCGGCGGAGCGGGAGCTGGGACTGTTCTTCGAGGCCGACGAGCTGTTCGAGTACGAGCTGACGATGGGCAGGTGGACGTAGACGCACCCCACGGGCGCGGCCGACGCCGTGTCTTCTCCCGAATCGATCGACGAACGGAGGGCGATCATGGAGCTGTCGAAGCGCTACAGGCCGGCCGAAGTCGAAGCGAAGAACTACCGCTTCTGGGAAGAAGGCAACTTCTTCCGAGCCGCCGTCGGCGTCGTCGACAGGGACCGCTTCTCGGTCGTCATCCCGCCCCCCAATGTGACCGGCAGGCTCCACATGGGGCACGCGCTGAACAACACGTTGCAGGACGTGGTCGTACGCTATCACCGGATGCGAGGCGACCTCACCTGTTGGTTCCCCGGCACGGACCACGCGGGGATCGCAACCCAGAACGTGGTCGAGAAGGAGCTGGCCAAAGAGGGGCTCTCTCGTCACGATCTGGGACGGGAAGCGTTCGTCGACCGGGTGTGGGCGTGGAAGGCGAAGTACGGCTCGGAGATCATCGATCAACTGAAAGCCCTCGGCTGCTCGTGCGATTGGTCCCGGCTTCGGTTCACGCTGGACGAGGGGCTGTCGCGTGCGGTGCGCGAGGTGTTCGTCAGGCTCTACGACGAGGGGTTGATCTACCGCGGCGCCTACCTGGTCAACTGGTGCCCCCGGTGCCGGACGGCGATCTCCGACCTGGAAGTCGAACACGAGGAAGTCGACGGTGCGCTGTACTACATCCGCTATCCCCTGGAAGAAGGCGGCACCCTGACGATTGCCACCACCCGCCCGGAGACGATGCTCGGCGACACCGCCATCGCCGTCCATCCCGACGACGAGCGGTTCAAACACCTGCTCGACAAGACCGCTCGGCTGCCGATCCTCGACCGGCCGTTGCCGATCCTTGGCGCCGAGCAGGTCGATCCGACGTTCGGCACCGGGACGCTCAAAGTGACGCCGGCTCACGACCCGGTCGATTTCGAGATCGGCCGGAAGAACGCCCTTCCGTCGGTCAACATCCTCAACGACGACGGGACGATCAACGAGCACGGCGGACCGTTCGCCGGGATGGACCGGGAAACGGCGCGGACCGCGATCGTCGAACGGCTGGAAGCCGACGGATTGCTGGAGAAGGTGGAGCCGTACCGCCATGCGGTGGGACACTGCGAGCGATGCCACGCCGCCGTCGAGCCGCTGATCTCGACGCAGTGGTTCGTCAAGATGAAGGCACTGGCGGAGCGGGCGATCGAGGTGGTGCGGGACGGGCGGATCCGGTTCCTTCCCGAGCGGTGGAGCAAGCTGTACATCGACTGGCTGGAGGAGATCCGGGATTGGTGCATCTCGCGCCAGCTATGGTGGGGGCATCGGATCCCCGTGTGGTACGGGCCGGACGATCGGCCGTTCGCGGCCCATTCGCCCGAGGAGGCGCGCGCCGCCGCCCGCACCCACTACGGCCACGACGTCGAGCTGCGCCAGGACGACGATGTCCTCGACACCTGGTTCTCGTCGTGGTTGTGGCCGTTCTCGGTGATGGGATGGCCGGAGGAGACGCCGGAGCTGACGACGTACTATCCGACCTCGTTTCTGCTCACCGGGTTCGACATCCTGTTCTTCTGGGTGGCCCGGATGATCATGGCGTCGTTGCACGTTCGTGATGAGATCCCGTTCGAGACGGTGTACATCACGCCGCTGATCGTCGATCAACACGGGCAGAAGATGTCCAAGTCCAAGGGGAATGCGATCGATCCGATGGAGCTGATCAGCGAGCGCGGTGCCGACGCGCTCCGCCTGGCGATGGCCCACGTCACCGGCAAGGGACGGACGGTTCGGATGCCGTGGACGCAGCTCGAGGACGGGCGGAACTACCTCAACAAGATCTGGAACATGGCGCGGTTCGTGCTGATGCAGCTCGGCGACGAACGGCCGCCGCTGCCGGATACCGTGGAGCGGATCGAGGATCGCTATATCCTGTCGCGGCTGGCGTACGCCGTGACGACGGTGCGTCACCACCTCGAGGCGTACAACTTCAACCTCGCCGCCGAGGCGTTGTACGAGTTCACGTGGCATGAGGTGTGTGACTGGTATCTGGAGATGGCCAAGCCCCGGCTCCGGGAGACTCCGGAGGACGGCGTCAAGGGCGTCCTGTATCACCTTCTCGTGCAGAGCATGCTGTTGCTCCATCCGTTGGTTCCGTTCATCACCGAGGAGATCTGGCAGGTGTGCGGCGAGAAGCCCGCCTCGGTCTCGGTGGCGCGATTTCCGGACGCGAGCGAAGCGGATCGTCGCCTCGACGCCGAGGCGACGATGCGGGCGCTGCAGGACGTCGTGACCGGCGTGCGGTCGATTCGTGCCGAGTTGAACGTTCCGCAGGCCGCGAAGATCGATGTCCACCTGAAGACGTCGAGCGAAGGGATTATGGAGGCCGTCGGCACGAGCCTCGAGGCGCTGCGATCGCTCACCGGTGCGTCTTCGTGGCAGTTCGGCCCGGACGTGACGCCGATCGAGGGCGCGGCCCGGAGTGTGTTCTCCTTCGGCGAGCTGTACGTTCCGCTTGCCGACCTGATCGACGTGCCGGCGGAGCGTACGCGCCTCCAGCGGGAGCTCGAGACGATCGACGGCGAGCTCCGGCAGGTCGAGCGGAAGCTCGACAACCGTCAGTTCCTTGCCCGGGCGCCACAAGAGGTGGTCGAGAAGGAGCGGTCCAAGCGCGACGAATTCGCGCAGAAGAAGGCGCGTTTGGAGGCGAATCTGACGTCGCTCGCTGCGTGATGGACTACGCCGAAGCCCGCCGGGTGCTTGACCGGCTGCCGCGGTTCGAGGTCAAGCCGGGGCTCTCTCGCATCGAACGTCTCCTGGAGAGGCTCGGCCGTCCCGAGCGTTGCTACCCTGCTGTCCACGTCGCCGGGACCAACGGCAAGGGCTCGGTGGTGGCCATGATCGACGCCGTGCTGCGGCGAGCCGGGTATCGCACCGGCCGATTCACCTCCCCCGAGCTGATCGACTTCCGCGATCGGATCGCGATCGGGGGCTCGTGGTTGTCGGAGGAGGGATGGGCCGACGGCGTAGACCGGATTCGCGACGCGCTCGGCGAGGCGACGGATCCGCCGACTGCGTTCGAAGCGACGGCGGCGGTGGCGTTCGACACGTTCGCCCGTAGCGGGATCGACCTGGCGATCGTCGAGGTTGGCCTCGGGGGGCGGTTCGACGCCACCAACCTGGCGCGGCCGATCGTGAGCGTGCTCACCAACGTGTCGATCGACCATCAGGAGGTCCTCGGCGGCACGATCGCCGACATCGCCTGGGAGAAGGCCGGAATTGCCAAGCCCGACGTCCCGATGGTGTACGGCGAGTTGTCGGTGGACGCGGAAGCGGTGGTCCGCGGCGAGTGCGAGCGGGTTGGTGCACCGGCGATCCCAGCGGCTGCCCTCCCGGTCGCGCGCGTCAACGTGAACTGGAAGCGGGCCCGCTACCGGATCGACCGCGCCGGGCTGCCTGCCGAGGTCGACCTCGGATTGCTGGGGGGATACCAGCGCGACAACCTGCGGCTGGTGTTGGGCGCGATCGAGCAGCTGCGACGCCGCGGGATCGACGTGCCGGATGTCGCGGTGAGAGAGGGGCTGGCGGCGGCCCACTGGCCCGGTCGGTTCGAGGTCGTTCGCCGGCATCCCCACGTGGTGCTGGAGGGGGCGCACAATGTCGCCGGCGCGCAGCGACTGGCGGAGGATATCGAGCTGTTCGTCCCGGCGCGCGAGAAGCGTCATCTGCTGCTGGGGGTGTTGGCGGACAAGGATGCCGAGGGGATCGGGCGCGCGCTGGGCGGCGCATTCGACCGGGCGTTCCTCTGCGCGTCCTCCAGCGACCGGGCGCTTCCGGTCCAGCGTCTTTACGAGCGTATCGGGGGGCTGTTCGAGCGGGCCATCGAGTATGATGCGGTCGTGGATGCGTTGGAGGATCAGCTTCCCGCCCTGTCGCCGGGTGACGCGCTGGTGGTGGCGGGATCGCTGACCGTCGTCTCCGAGGCGCGGCGATGGCTCGAGGAGGTTGGGTGAAGACGCTGGTCGACCGGGTGACCGAGGGCGGCTTGCCGAAGCACGTTGCGTTGATCATGGATGGGAACGGCCGTTGGGCCACTGCGCGGAGGCTTCCCCGATCGGCGGGCCACCGTGCCGGTGCCGAAGCGGCCGAACGGCTGATCCGGTTCGTCGGTCGCCGGCTGACGGGGATCGATTACCTGACGTTGTTCGCCTTTTCGACGGAGAACTGGACGCGTCCGCTGGAGGAGATCGACGATCTCATGAGACTCCTCCACCGGTTCATCGATGAGAAGACGGATCAGTTCATCGAGGCCGGAGTTCGGCTACGGGTGATCGGCGACATCGGCGGCCTTCCGTCGGGGCTGGCGCGGACGGTCCGCCAGGCGATCGAGCGGACCGCGACGTGCGACCAGCTGCATCTGACGGTTGCCATCAACTACGGATCCCGGCAGGAGATCATCCGGGTGTGCCGGGAGATTGCCCAGGACCACGCGGCCGGGAGGCTTGAGGACGAGGCGATCGATGTCGATACCGTTTCTCGTCGATTGGATACGCGCGAGATCCCCGACCCAGATCTGGTGATCCGCACCAGCGGAGAAACCCGGTTGTCGAACTTCCTCCTCTGGCAGGCGGCGTACGCGGAGCTCCATTTCACGCCGACCCTCTGGCCGGCGTTCACACCGGCCGAGCTCGTGTCGATCGTGCAGTGCTACCAAGCGCGCGAGCGGCGGTTCGGCGGCCTGACAAACGAGACGGTGTCATGAACCTCGTGGTGAGGGCCGTGAGCGGGATCGCGGCGGGAGCAACGGTGTTTGCCGTCCTCTACTGCGGAGCCCGATACGATCAGCAGTGGATCGTCGGGGTAGCGATCCTGATCGTCGCCTACCTTGCGGGGTTCGAGTACCTACAGCTCATGCGTCGGTTGGGCGTTCGCCTGGCGGCCCCCGAGTTCTTGATCTGGATCCCGGTCCTGACGTTCAGTTACGTCCTGTTCGAGGGGACGTACGCGGACGTCGTTCTCATGCTGGCAATCGCCTACCAGGTGCTACGCTACCTCGCGGATGTGCCGCATCGCACCGGGCTGCTACAGGCGCTCGCCGGCGTGTTCGGCTTGCTGTACATCCCGTGGCTTCTCCAATACTTCTACCTGATCTACATCGGCGTCGAGGGACAGGCTCCGCACGTCGGGGCCGTCAATGCCCTGGTGGTGCTGCTGATGGTGTGGGGATACGACAGCGGCGCGTACTTCGTCGGCAGCGCCATCGGCCGCCATCAAGCGTTTCCGACCGTCAGCCCGAACAAGACCTGGGAAGGGATCGTCGGCGGCTTCTTGTTCACCGTGGCCGGCGCGTTGGTCGGCGCATCGTTTTCCCCGGTGTGGCGGGCGTTCGTCTTCTGGAGCGGGCTGCCGCACGTGCTGCTGTCGTCGTTTCTGGTGGGATGGTCCGTCCAGCTTGGCGATGTGTTCGCGTCCAAGCTGAAGCGCGCCGCCGGGGTCAAGGACTCGGGCACGTTCCTGCCGGGACACGGCGGAGCCCTCGATCGAATCGACGGGTTGTTGTTCGCCCTCCCGGTGTTCTACTTCTACTACCACTACGTTGTGCGGCTCCTCTAGCGGCGCCGCTTCGCAGCAAGGACGAGCCGTCCGGTGGCCCGGTCGACAAAGTGAAGGGCGGCCTCGCTATGCGCTCGGCCGCCCTCTCCGGGTGGTGAAAAAGATGAGGGGGTTCTTTCTCGGGGCGACTATACCACAATCGTCGGGGGTTGTCCGTAATGCGCATTACGCAACCCTTGAAAACCAGGACCCTTCCTTGCACAGCGTCGTCACAGCGCTTCTCCTTCGTCGATCAGGTCGGCCAGCGACAGCGAGTCCAGCATCGCCTTGAGGCGGCGATCGATACGTTCCCATGCCCCCTTGGTCGGGCAGATCCCGGTCAAGTCGCACCGCCGATCCGGGCCGAGGCAGCCGACCAGGTCGAGGGACTCGCCGAGTGCCTCGAGGACCCGGCGAACGGTGATCTTCTCCGGGTCGTCGGCGAGACAGTACCCGCCGTGCCGCCCCTGGAACGAGGTCACCAGACCGGCTTGCTTCAGCTGGTGGAGGATCTTCTCGACAAACGGCGGGGGCAGGGAGTAGCGGCTGGCGATCGCCGCCGCCGACAGCGGCTCTCGTTCGGCCTCGGCCGCCAGTTCGAGGGCGGCAATCAGACCGTAGCTCGCCTTCTTGGTCAGCTGCACGGCTTGCTGTCGCCTTCCGGAGGGGCGAACGCCTCGTAACGCTTCTCGAGGGCGGCGATCTCCTTGGCGATCCGTTCGTGGCGTACTCGCAACGACTCGGGGATCTCGCGGTCCCGCTCGGAGAGGTAGGCGTAGATCGCCTCGTTGAGCGCGTCGGCGGCAAGCGCCGAGCAGTGCATCTTGACCGGGGGGAGACCGCCGAGCTCCTCGGCGACCTGCTGATTGGTCAAGGTGATCGCCTCATCCAGCGTCTTCCCCTTCGCCAGGTCGGAGATCATCGACGACGTCGCAATCGCTGCGGTGCATCCGAACGTCTCCCAGGAGATGTCGGCGAGGATCTCGTGTCCGTCGCCGCCGGTCTCGACCTTGATGTAGAGCCACATGACGTCGCCGCACACGATGTTGCCGACCTTGCCGATGGCGGAGTACTCATCCAACCGGCCCATGTTGTGCGGATGCCGGAAGTGCTCGATGACGCGTTCGGTGTACACGCTAACCACCTACCTTGAACGGGGAGATCGCCCGGAGGCTCGCGACGACCTCCGGCAGGAGCTCCAAGAATCGGTCGATGTCGCCCTCGGTGGTCTGCCGTCCCATGCTGACACGCAGGCTGCCGTGCGCCATCGTCAGCGGAACGCCGATCGCCACCAGCACGTGGCTCGGCTCCAGGTTGGGCGACGAACACGCCGAGCCTGTCGACACGGCGATACCGTGCTCGTCGAACCGCATCACCAGGCTTTCCCCCTCGATGGCCTCGAAGCCGAAGTTGGCGATGTGGGGCAACGAGCCGTGGGGATCGCCGTTCAGCCGGGTCCCGGGGAGCTGGCCGACCGCTTCGATCATCCGACGGCGGAACTGTCCCAGCCTGTCGGCGAGCGCCTCCTGCTCTTCCAACGCCAGCTCGGCCGCGGCCGCCATGCCCACGATGCCGGGCACATTCTCCGTCCCGCTGCGACGGCCTCGCTCGTGTCCGCCGCCGTGAAGGATCGGCGTGAGCGCAACTCCGTGGCGAACCATCAGCAGTCCGACGCCCTTCGGTCCGTGGAACTTGTGCGCGGAAACGGAGAGGAGATCGACGGCATCGACAGGGAGCGGTATCTTGCCCAGGGCCTGCACGGCATCGGTGTGGAACAGCACGCCGCGCTCGCGACACAGCCGGCCGATGTCCTCGATCGGTTGTACGGTGCCGATCTCGTTGTTGCCGGTCATCACCGACACCAACAGGGTGTCCGGGCGGAGCGCTTGTCGTACGCTCTCCGAGTCGGTGCGCCCGGCGGCATCGACGGGCAGGACCGTTGCTTCGAACCCCTGCGTCTCCAACCATGCCACCGCGTGCAGGACGGCATGATGTTCGATCGCCGTCGTGACTAGATGACGGCGATCGCTGGAGGCGAACGCCGTGCCGATCAGCGCCAGGTTGTTGGCCTCGGTGGCCCCTGCTGTGAACACGATTTCGTCAGGGGTGACGCCGAGGAGGTCGGCGAGCGAGGCGCGGCTGCTCTCGACGGCGCGATGGGCGTCGCGTCCCAGGCCATGCAGGCTGGAGGCATTGCCGTAGCTTCGCTCCCAGTGCGGGGCCATCGCTTCCACGACTGCGGGAGCAACCGGGGTGGTGGCGCTGTTGTCCAGGTAGATCGTATCGGCCATGTGGATCACCGATGAAAATCCTACCAAAAAGGTCGGGTTTATTCAACAGGAGAACCGCCCGGCGTCGCCGGGCGGTTAGGGTGGAGCCTCAGCGAGTCTAGACCTGCTCGAAGTAGTCCTTCGACGCACCGCAATCGGGACAGGTCCACCCGTCGGGGAGATCGTCGAAGGCAGTGCCCGGCTTGACATCGGTGGTCGGATCGCCGACGGACGGATCGTAGATATAGCCGCAGATCGTGCACTCCCATTTGTCCACTACACACCTCCTTCCGAGGAACGGGTTGGGTCCGCGTCCGTGCGCGGCTCCGTTTCGCCGCTTGCCTCGGCCTGCGAAGAGCCGCCGGCGGGTTCGGTCGCCTCGGCGCCCGACGCGCCGGCGACGTGGAAACGGAACTCCTCGACGGTGTCCAGCCCGAAGTGGCGAAGGAACTGCTTGGTCACGTGGAGGAGCAGGGTCCTGCCGCTCTCCTCGGCGCGGATCAAGTTGCGGTCGATGAGCTCCTGGACGTGAGCGTACGCCTTGTTGCCGCGCACCTTCACCAGATCGGACTGGAGCATCGGATGGTTGTAGGCGATCACCGCCAGCGACCGGAGGATCGGGCGCGGAATGTCCTGCTGGGGAGCCAAATGGGATACGCGTTCCAGGTACGCTGGCTTCACCCGAAACGCCGCGCGGCCCTCGCTCACATGCAACGCCAGGCCGCGGGCGGGTTCGGCGTATTCGCGTTGCAGCTCGGCCAACAGCCGGTCGACATAGGCCACCTGGGCTTCACCGAGGAGACCGGCCAGACGGCGGCGGCTGAGCGGCTGCGACGACAGGAACAACGCCGCCTCGATCAGTGCGCGGTCCTCCAGTTCGGTCGACGAGCGGTTTTCAGGCATGGTCGTCAACGGGCACGGAGTATGGAGGGACTACGCATCCGTTGTCAACCGGATGACGATCTCGCCGAGAAACTCCTCCTGCGAGCAGTCGATCTGTCCTTCCGCGGTGAGGTGGAGCACCTCGAGGAACCTCTCTACACGCTCTTGCTTGTCGCCGCGATCGAGCAGGCTGAAGAAGCTCAGCACGCGACGGCCCGACAGAAGGTGGACGATCCGGTCGAACAGCGAGCGCAGTCGCCCGGCGAAGTCGGTTCCGCCGATCTCGTAGTTGGCGAACGGGTCCTCCTCTTCCAACTCGACCTGCTCGATCAACCTTTCGGCCCGCCGCCGGCTCACCTTCATCGCGGCGGTGAGCGCCAGGCGAAGGTCGCCGAGGGTGACCTGTCGCCGAGGCCGTCGCAGCACCGGGAGGTTGAATACGTCGGGCTCGGTGGGCGGATCCCACACGTCCATCTCCGCGTCGATCGCCTCCCCGAGCTCGGCGACGAGATCGTCGCGCTCGGTGGGGCGCTCCGCGGCCAGGAGGACATCGGACTTCATCCGCAATAGGATCGAGCACGTGAGCACCATCCGTCCCGGGATGTCGAACTCGAGTTCCCGCAGCGCCTGCATGTAGTCGCGGTATCGACGGGCGAGCACGGCGAGGTCGATATCCCACGGATCCATGTCCGAGGTCAGCCGCTCGAGGACACCTTCCCACGTGCAGCCAATCAGCTCCTCAATGGGGATCTCGGCGATCCGCGCCGTTTCCACGCTCTCCGCCCTCCTAGTTCAGACTCAACGCCAGCACTTCCGAGACGCCGTTCTTGATTGTCACGCCGTACGCCCGATCGGCATGACGAACTGTTTCCTCGTTATGGGAGACAACGATCACCTGAATGCGCTCGGCGTAGTCCCGGAGCATACGCGACAGACGGGTCGTGTTCATAAGATCGAGCGCGGCATCGACCTCGTCCAGGATGAAGAAAGGAGCCTTCTGGTACTCCTGGAGGGCGAAGATGAACGCGGTGGCGACCAGCGTCTGCTCGCCGCCCGACAACGAGTCGATGATGTGGGGGTCCTTGTCGGGGGGGTGGGCCTTGATGAGCAGCCCCGACGAGATGTCCCCTTCCGACTCCAGCTCCAGCGACGCCGCTCCCCCGTCGAACAACCGCTCGAAGATCCTGCAGAACTCGGCATCCACGGCCGAAAGCGTCTCCAGGAAGCGGTCGCGCTTCCGCTCCTCGATTTCCCCGATCAACCGCTCGATCTCGCCCTTCTCTCGCTCCAGGGCGTCGACACGTTCTCGGAACACCTCGAATTCCGTCTCGTAGGCGTTGTACTCGTCGATCGCTCGCATGTTCACCGGCTCGAGCCGGCGGAGGCGCCGTTTGGCCTGGTCGACCCTCCGTTCCAGCTCCTTGAGCGGCTCGTCGACGTAGTCATCGGGGTCGCGCGGCTCCTCCGGGCCCAACGCCTCCAACTCGGCTTGCGCTTCGGCCTCTTCCCGCTCGAACCGAGACACCGCACGACGAAGGTTCTCCAGCCCCTGATACGCTTCGCGGCGCCGCTCGCGCATCTTGTGGAGTTCGTCGCTGCGGGTCGCCGCTTCGCCCTTCACGCGGTCCTTCGTCTGCTGCTGATCGTTGAGTTGTCGCTCTTGGGTATCCAGGTGGGACTCGGCTTGGGCGATCCGGTCCTCGAGGTCCTGGATCTCCTTGCGCAGCTTGGAGATCTGCTGGCGGCGCTGGGTGACGTCGAACCCGCCCTCCTTCGGCTTGGCCGAGCCCTTTTCCTTTCGGGAGGGACGCCAGCCGCCGGTCATCGCACCGCCCTTGCTCTGGAGGTCGCCGTCCAAGGTTACCGCCCGCACCCCATCGACATCGCGAAGCGCCTCGAGGCTCTCCGCGACCACCGTGTCGCCGAGCACGTACTCGAATGCGCGTCGGTACTTGTCGTCGAACTCGACCAGGTTGATGGCATAATCGATGACCCCCGAGCGCTTCAGCGCTTCGGTCGAGGCCAGGCTCTTGCGCATCGTCACCAGCCGTCGCAGGGGGAGGATGCGGGCCCGTCCGAGTCGCTTCTCCTTGAGGTAGTCGATCGATTCGATCGCCGTCTCGCGCGTATCGACGACGAGGTCGTTGAGGTTGCCGCCGGCGGCCGTTTCGAACGCCACCTCGAAGCCCGGCTTGGCCGTTCCCAACGACGAGATCGTCCCGTAGACGCCGCCGCGCTTGCGCTCGAGCAAGGCCTCGACCGCGGGGTTGACGCGACGATTGCCGGAGGACGAGGAGCGGGCGGCTTCCGCGGCCTTCATCCGCGTGATCTCGTCGATCATCTCCTCGAGGTTGCCGATTTGCTGCCGCTTGTGGGTGACTTCGCTGCGCATGTGGAGGATGTCGGAGCGCACCCGTTCGACATCCTTGACCAGGGCCACTTGACCCTCCCCGGCCAGGTCCTCCTGGATCCCCTCGAGTTCCCATTCTTTGTTTTCGATGTCGCGGTCGAGCCGTTCCACTTGGCCTTCGAAGTCGGCGATGCGCTGGTCCATCCCCGACCGCTGCTCGCGAGCGCGGTCGAGCTTGTCGGCGATCTTCTCCCGCTGTTTGCGGACGATCGAGTCCTGGAGCCGCTCCCTCTCCTCGGTGAGCGCTTGGTACTCCAGCGCGGCGTCACGTTCGCGCTGCAAGGCGACCAGCCGGCGCCGCCGCTCGGCGAGGATGACGCGGTGGGTATTCAGTTTCGATTTGACGTCCTTGAGCTCGAGGATCGCCTTACGTCGCTTCTCGTCGTAGGCGGCGATCCCGCTGACCTCGTCCAGAATCTCCCGTCGACGCATTGGGCTGCGACGGATGATCTCGGTGATCCGGCCTTGGGCGATCAGCTGCTGCCCGTCGGGGTCGATCCGGGCCGTCTCCAGGAGTTCGTCGATCATGCTGCGAGGACAGGTCTTCCCCATGAACGTATAGGTTCCGGACTTGCGAGTGATCCGCCGCCCGATGGCGACCTCGGGGGTGCGGTGACCGTTGTCGAGAAACCGGTCGAAGACGCCGTCGGTGTTGTCGAGTAGGAGAGTGACCTCGGCGGTATCGGACGGTCTGTACCGGTCGCCGCCGTTGAAGATCAGGTGCTCGAGCCGGTCGGCACGCAACTGGGACGAGCGACGCCCCATCACGAAGCTGACTGCGTCGAACAGGTTCGATTTCCCCGAGCCGTTCTCCCCGACCACCGCGGTCAACCCTTCGAAGAACGGGATGGTGATCGACTTGCGAAACGACTTGAATCCGGCGAGCTCGACCTTGTTGATCCGCGTCATGTCAGCTCCTCGATGGTCCTCTCCGCGCACTGTGGGAACAGGCTGAGCTGCACGAGTCGGCGGCAGCGACTCGGGGAAGAGGCCCCGACGAGAAGGCGTTCGATCTTGTAGCGGTTGTAGTCGTTCGGCTCGGAGGTGCCGTCCTCCCATCGCATGATCGAAGGGATCGAGACGCCCAGCCGCCGCGCGGTCGCGCGCTTGCTCCACCCATTTGCCAACCGGAACCCCTGTAGACGTTTGCCCAACGCGTCCATCCCGGAAGCCCCCTCCATCGGTTTACCAATATAACTTCTGTTACATCTTAGCGCAAAAGGGAACGGGAGGGATTTTGCGGATCCCTCCCGTTCTTCCCCTCACCCTTTCATGGTCGGTTGCTGGGGGCCTAGTTGTTCCCCAGGAAGCCCCAGATGAGGGCGCCGACGCCGGCCAGCAGGGCGACGATGGAAATGAAGTACAGCGTGTCGATCTGGGTCTGGATGTCGGTATCCTCCTCGAGAGCGAGAACCCGCTGATCCAGGCTGTTCAGTACCTCATTCTGACTCGTCGTCCACTCCTGGAGCGCGCCATCTACCTGATCGGACACACCGGCGATTGCGCGGTCGAACCCTTCCAGTTTGGCGCGGTTGTTGTCGATCCGGATCGCCAAGGCGGCGATGGTCCGCTCCAGCTCGAGAACCTTCTTCTTGAACGTGCCGACGTCCTCGTCCTCGAGCGCCTGGACGCGCGAGTTCAGGCTGCCGACCTGGTTCTGCAGCATCGAGATGTCGGCCGAGCTCTTGTCGCGCATGGCGGTGATCTCGGCGAAGACGTTCTCCTCCAACGACGCCAGGCTGGCGACGAGGTTGTCCTCCAGCGTGCCGAGGTCGGCATAGATGCTGTTGCGGAGCGCGTCGATGTCGCCGTGAACCGCTGTCTTGAACGCGTCGA
>CAZLER010000026.1:0-8444 GCA_964558595.1 uncultured Thermotogae bacterium | reverse complement strand
GTGAACCGCTGTCTTGAACGCGTCGAACTCCACCATGTGCTCGGAGAAGGCCTCGGCCAGCGTATCGAACTCGCCGCGCAGCGCCGCGAGGTTGGCGATGTCGCCATCCAGCGTCGCCTTGATCTTGTCGACGAACGCCGACAGCTCGGACAGTCCGGCTTCCAGCGCCACCACCCGGACCTTCAGCTCCTGCTGAACATCCGACAGTGCGTCGACATCGTCGCGCAGCCCGACGATCCTCCCCTCGGCCTGCTTGAGCTCCACGGACAGAGCGGTGACGATATCTCTGTAGTCCTCGATGCGCTCGTCGAGCTCATCGATATCCGCCATGTTGCCCTTGATCTCGGTGATCATCTCGCCCATCAGCTCCTGCAGGCCGCCGAAGGTGGCCTCCATTGCCGAGAGCTCCTGGTCCAGTAGTTCGGAGACCGCCTGGGCGCCTTCTTCCTGGCCATAGCCGACGAACAGGAAAACAAGGAGCGACAAGGCGGTCACCGCCGTGACAGAAAGCGCTCTCTTCATCGTCGTCCTCCTTTTTGGGATTCCGATTGTCCGCTTGAGACTAGCGTTCCCGGCTCGGCGAGTAGAGGACCGCTGCCGCGCAGCCGCCGACCGTTTGTCAGACGCGTCGTGGACAGATGTCCGGCCGCTGCGGCCAGAAGACGGGCGTACGAAACGCCGGGTGCGAAGAAGCAGGTACAGGATTGAGTTGACGGGATCTTCACGTGTTGCGGCCTTCCGGCGGTCGTGCTACAATGCCGCCGATCCGCGTGGGCGACCAAAATCCAAATCGCGCGGGCGTTGTCGTGCTCTCCGTTGCTTGGTGGGGAGTGAGCGACACGAGAAAAAACGGGGGTGCGCGCAAGAAGATGAGTGAGTACGTGCTGATCGCCATTCCGGCTGCGATTTCTGTCTTGGCGCTGGTCGGCGCCTTTCTGTTCAACCGCTCGGTGGTGCTGAAGGCCCAGGGCACCGATCGCATGAAGGAGCTCCAGGGCTACATCCGCTCCGGGGCGTTTACGTTCATGATCTCGGAGGCAAAGGTGATGCTGATCACGATGGCGGTGATCGGCGTCATCCTGTGGGTGCTGTTCTACTGGCAGGTGGCGGTGGCGTTCTGGGTCGGGTCGCTGCTGTCGCTCGCCGCTGGGTTTATCGGCATGAACGCGGCGACCCACGCCAACGCCCGCACGGCTCACGCGGCGCGCAAGTCGTTCAAGGACGCACTGAACGTCGCGTTCTCCGGCGGCAGCGTGATGGGACTATCCGTCGCCGGGTTGGCGCTCATCGGCCTGGTGATCGTGGTCGTGTTGTTCCGGAAGTGGTTCGTCCCCGAGAACCTGGCAATCGAGACCCGCTACTTGTTCGGGATTCAATCGTTGGGGGTGAACCTCATCCGGGGGGCGTTGATCGTCAGCGCCTACTCCATGGGGGCGTCGCTGGTGGCACTGTTCGACCGGGTCGGCGGCGGCATCTACACCAAGGCCGCCGACATGGCAGCGGACATGGTGGGGAAGGTCGAGCTGCACCTGCCAGAGGACGATCCCCGTAATCCGGCGACCATCGCGGACAACGTGGGCGACAACGTGGGCGACGTGGGAGGGCTGGGCGCCGACCTCCTGGAGTCGTTCATCGGGGCGATCATCTCCGTCATGGTCATGGCGATGTACATCTTCGTCGGCCGCGGCAACGTCGAACTGACCGAACTGGTCGCCCGGATCGGCTTTGCCGCGGGGCTCGATGCGACGAACTACTGGTGGCTTCTCACCGCTCCGCTGGTCATCGTCGCCGGCGGGATCACCGCCAGCCTGCTGGCGGTGTTGTACATCCGGTTCAGCCGCAGGCAGGAAGGGATGCAGTCGGTGTTGATGAACGGGACCCGGCTTGCGGCGCTGCTGACCGCGGTATCGACGTTCCTGCTCTGCTGGTTCTCGCCGCTGTCGATGAACGTCTTCTGGGAGGTCATTCTCGGGCTCATCGCCGGCATTGGTATCGGTTTCTCGTCGGAGTTCTTCACCAGCTTCAGCTACCGGCCGACGAAGGAGCTGGCGCGGATGAACCAATCCGGGCCAGCGATCGGCGTGACCGAAGGGATGGCGCTCGGGATGGTCAGCACGTTCATGCCGGTGCTGTTGATCGCCGGCGCGTCGATCATCTCCTACCAGCTTGGCGGCCTCCTCGGTGTGGCGTTCACGGCGATGGGGATGCTGTCGTTCGTGGCGATGACGGTGGCCGTGGATACCTACGGGCCGATCGCCGACAACGCGGGCGGCATCTCCACAATGGCCGAGTTGCCCCCGGACGTCCGAGAGAAGACGGACAAACTCGACGCGATCGGCAACACGACCGCGGCGATCGGAAAGGGATTCGCCATCGGATCGGCGGCGTTCGCCGCCCTCGGTCTGATCGCTGCCTACATGTGGTCCGCGGCGGAGACCGCCGAGCAGGTGGTGCTTCCGCAGCTTCCGATCGTTGGCGAGATCATCGGCGTGACCGCCGAGCCGATCGAGGTCGGAGCGTTCGTCATCGCCGGGTTGATGCTCGGTGCGATGGTCCCGTATGTCTTCTCGGCGCTGCTGATTCGGGGGGTCAGTCGGACGTCAAACCTGTTGGTGCAGGAGATCCGACGGCAGTTCAACGAGAATCCGAACATCATGACCGGGGAGGAGACGGCCGACTTCAACCGGTGCATCGAGATCACCGCGCACGGCGGGTTGAGCAAGATGTTCATCCCGGCGATGATTGCGGTGCTGACCCCGCTGGTGTTCGGCATCATCTTCGGCCGCTATGCGCTGGGCGGCTTCCTGATCGGTGCGCTGTTGTCCGCGATCCAGCTGGCGATCTACTGTGCCAACGCCGGTGGAGCGATGGACAACGCCAAGAAGTACATCGAGGAGGGGCACTACGGCGGCAAGAACTCCGAGGCCCACGCGGCCAGCGTCACCGGCGATACGGTTGGTGACCCCCTGAAGGACACGGTCGGGCCGTCGCTCGATATCCTCATCAAGCTGATGAGCGTTATCTCGCTCGTCTTCGCCTCGCTGTTCCCGCTGCAGCCGATCTTCTTCTAGGCGGGCGCATCCCGAGGAGGTCGGAAAGGATCTGGGCACGGGTTTCGATCCGGTATGATCGGAGCCCGTGCTGCTGTTGGTGGAGGTGCACCCATGGAAATGCCGTTTCTGATCGGCGAGCGGATCTACCTTCGTGCGCTCGACAGCGGGGATCTCGACCGTTGCTTGCGCTGGATGAATGATGCCGAGATCCTGGCGATGCTCGGCCGGCGACTGCCGATGGGACGGGCCGCCGAGCGGGAATGGCTCGAGGCCCAGTCGAAAGACGACAGCGAGATGAATCTCGCGATCGTCCTCAAAGAGGACGATCGGCACATCGGCAACTGCGGCTTTCCCGAAATCGACTATGCCAATCGATCTGCGGCGTTCGGGATCCTCCTCGGGGAGAAGGACGTGTGGGGGTGCGGCTACGGGCCGGAGGCGGCTCGGCTGATCGTCGGGTACGGGTTCGATCAGCTGGGATTGCACCGGATTCGACTGCTCGTCTATGCGTTCAACGAGCGGGCGATCCGGGCGTACGAGAAGACGGGGTTCGTCCGGGAGGGAACGCTGCGCGAAGCGTACTACCGACACGGAGCGTTCCACGACACGATCGTCATGTCGGTCCTGGAATCGGAATGGAGTGGATCGTGAGCTGGAGCTTCTGGAGCGACGAGGAGCGTTGGTTCGTGCCGCGGCGCTACGGACGCGGGGTATCGCTCAACCTCAAGGTTGTGGCGAAGCGGCTGGGGTGGATCCGAGCCCCGGACGAGACGGATGGTGCGTCGCAGGGAGCACCTGGCGACGAAGGGACGCCCACCCCGAAGAGCCGGGAGCAACGGCTTCGTGAGCGGATCGAGGCGTCGAAGACGGAGCGGCGCGAATGATCCGCTGCCGAGGTCTGACGCGGCGGTTCGGGGACCTCGTGGCTGTCGATCGCCTCGATCTGGAGGTGCGGCGGGGCGAGGTGTTCGGTTTCCTCGGTCCGAACGGGGCGGGCAAGACGACGACCGTACGGATGCTGGCGGCGCTGATCGCGCCGACCGAGGGATCGGCGGAGATCGCCGGACGCCGATTGGGCGAGGACAACCGGGACATCCGGCGGCGGGTGGGCGTGCTGACGGAAACCCCGGGGCTGTACCGGCGCCTTTCGGCGTGGGATAATCTCCTGTTTTTCGCCAAGCTGTATCGGGTGGCCGACCCGGCCGGACAAGCCGCGCGCTACCTCAAGCTGTTCGACCTCTGGGAGCGGCGATGCGCCCCGGCCGGCAGCTACTCCAAAGGAATGCGCCAGAAGCTGGCGATCGCCCGTGCGCTGCTCCACGAGCCGGAGATCCTGTTCCTCGACGAGCCGACCGCCAGCCTCGATCCGGAGGCGGCGAGGACGGTCCGCGAGCTGATCGCGTCGTTGCGCTCGAGGGAGCGAACGATCTTCTTGTGTACCCATAATCTCGACGAGGCCGATCGCCTATGCGACCGTGTCGCCCTGTTCGACGGCCGGTTGATCCGCGTCGGGGAGCCCGCCAAGCTGCGCGAGGAAACCTACGGCCGACGCACCGTCGTCCACTGCGTCGACCCGCGTCCCGGGCTGGAGGACGAGCTCGACCTGCCGTTCATCAGCGGCGTCGAGCGGATGGACGACGCCCTGGTGGTGTCCCTGAGCAATCCCGAGCTGCAGAATCCCCGACTGGTGGAGCGTTTGGTCGAACTCGGCGTCGGCGTCCGGTATGTCAACGAACTGCGGATGTCGCTGGAGGATCTGTACCTGGATCTGATGGAGGGCGACGATGTATCGGCTTAGGGTGATTCTCGTGAAGGAGTGGCGGGAGTCGCTTCGCAACAAGATGGTGTTGTTCGGTGTGGTGGCGCTGCCGCTGTTTCTCGTCGGGGCCTCCGTGTACATGGTGATGGAAGGTGGCGGAATCGGCGACCCGGTGGCACGGGTTGCCCTGTTCAACACCGCGCTGATGTATTTCCTGTTGCTGCCGGCGATCATTCCGCTGGCGATCGCCGTGTACTCGATCGTGGGCGAAAAGGAAGGATCGACGCTCGAGCCGCTCCTGGCCACGCCGGTCTCCGACCTCGAGCTGTTCTTGGGCAAGGCGCTGGCCAGTGTGCTGCCAGCGTTGGTGATCGATTGGCTGAGCTTCGGCGCCTTTCTTGGCGCCACCCGGTGGCTCACCGGGGCGGTTCCGTTTCAAGCGCTCACGGCGCCGTGGATCGCGGCGATCTTCGGCCTCTCGCCGCTGCTGGCGCTGTTCTCCGTGCTGGTGACGATGCTCGTCTCCTCTCGGGCGTCGGACGCTCGCGCGGCGTACCAGTTCTCCAGCTTCGCCATTCTGCCCGGTATCGTGCCGTTGATCATCTACAGCACCCGTCAGACGCTGGTCGATCTCGCGCTGGTGGGGCTGGAAGGCGGGGTGCTGATCGTGGTGAACGTGGTGCTGCTCTACTTCGCGATCCGCGTGTTCAGCCGCGAGCAGATCCTGACCCGGTGGAAGTGAAGTAGGGTGTGCCCGCGCGAGGGAGCCGCACCGGCCTTTGGGCGGTGGCTGTAGGGAGAGAAGACGGAGGGAACCATGGACACGAGACTACTGCTTGGGCTGGCTGTGGTGCTGGGACTGCTGGTGCTGGCTGTGGGGGGGACGCTGGTCCGTCAGGAGCAGCCGACGCCCCAGGTGGGTACCGATCGCGGACGGCGGATCGACGGCGGGCGGTTCGTCCTCGAGGGGGGCGGCGCCACACTGCTGGATGAGTCGTACACGCTCTTCTTCCACCCCACCGACGGGTACATGTTGTTGTCCCAGGCGTCCCTCACGGCGGGTGTTCAGACGATCAGCTTGTCCCAACAGACCCAATATGATCCCGACTTCCTGCCGGTGTTCTACCACTTGGCGGCGGAAACGCCGTCGGGAACGCAGATCGTTTCGGCTCAGCTGGGGATTCAGGGACTGGAGATGGAGGCCCGCGTCGGACTGGCGCGTCAGACCGCCACCATCTCGAACACCGAGGACCTAGCGCTGCTCGACAACAATCTGATCAGCCACTACGTCATGCTGTGGATGGCGATGCGAGCCGAAGCGCTCGACCGGGAGTTCACCGCGGCGATCCCCCAGGCGCTGCTGTCGCTGCCGGCGAGGATGGCCGGCCCCAACTCGGTCGCGTTTCGCTCGGGGGAGGAGCGGTTGGAGGGGAAGCGGTTCGATCTCCAGCTGGGGGACACCGCGATGGTGCTTCTCGAATGGGACGGGCGACTGATCGGCCTGTTCAACCGGACCCAGAACACCACGGCGTACGACCTCCGGCGGTTCCCGGAGGGGATCGAACTCGTGGAGGCCCCGAGCACGCCCCCGGCCGTGAACGAGCGGGAGATCTCCTTCGCCAACGACGCCCTGGCGCTGGTCGGGACGCTCACCCTTCCTCCCGTGGGCGACGGACCGTTCCCGGCTGCTTTGCTCCTGCACGGTTCCGGTCCGGTCGATCGGGATGGGAACGCAGCCGGACTGCAGATGGACGCCTACCGGCAGGTGGCCGACGCACTGGCGAAGCACGGGGTCGCGTCGCTGCGCTACGACAAGCGGGGTGTCGGCGATAGTCAAGGGGAGCTGTCAAGCGCCTCCCGGACCGATCTTCTCGACGATGCCGACGCGGCCCTGGCGGCGTTGCAGGCGCAGCCGGAGATCGACCGACAGCGCTGTTTCGTGATCGGACACAGCGAGGGAGCGTATCTCGCTCCGGAGATCGTGGTGGAGAACGAAGACGTCGCCGGTCTTGTCCTTCTCGAAGGCGCGGCACGGCCGCTCGGCGAAATCACCCGCTGGCAGGTGGAAACGCTACTGCGCCGACAGGGGATGGACGGTGAAGCGCTCGATGCGGCGCTGGCGCAGCAGGACCAGTACACGGCGTTCATCGAAGGATCGGAAGGGAGCTGGGACGATTACGCGGTCGATCAACTCCGGGAGGCGATGCCATGGATGAGCGAGGAGGCCGCCGCCCAGCTGAAGGAGACTCCGTTGTCCCTTGCCTGGCTCCGTCAACACTACCGTGACGAGCCCGCCGAGACGATCCGGTCTGTCGACGTCCCGGTGTTGATCGTGAACGGGGAGAAGGACAGCCAGGTTCCCGCGTCGGAGGCGGAGCGGCTGGAAGAGCTCCTCCGAGAGGGCGGCAACACCGACGTGACGACGGTCGTGCTCCCCGACTTGAACCATCTGCTCCGCCATCACCCCGAGGAGCCCAATGTGATCTACCGTCATCTCGACGAACCGGTCGATCCGCGCGTGATCGACGTGCTCACGGACTGGGCAACCGAGCGGTTCCTATGAGCCGGTCGGCCGCCGATCGCCAGGTCGTCCACTCGCTGCTGGCCGCGGCGGGCATCCGGCCCAGCAAGCGGTTGGGTCAGAACTTCCTCGTCGATCCGATGGCGGTGACGGCGATCGAGAACCAGGTGGCTCGTGAATCGGTCGGAACAATCGTCGAGGTCGGTCCGGGGTTCGGCGCCGTCACCGAGGCGCTGCTGCACCATGCGCAGACCGTTCTCGCCATCGAGACCGATCGCCGGCTGGTCGGCCTTCTGCGCGATCGATTGGGCGGGGATCCGCGGCTTCGCATCATGCACCGCGACGTCCTGTCGGTCGATCTGGCCGAGGAGCCCGCCGTGTCGAAGGCGCATCTGGTCGGCAGTCTTCCCTACCGGATCACCGCGGCGATCCTCAAGTGGATGATCGATCAGCGATCGCGGTTGCAGGCCGCGACGGTGATCACCCAGCGCGAGGTGGCGGAGAAGATCGCCACCAGCCCCGGGCGGCATGGGACCGCGCTCGGCGTGTTGGTGCGCGCGTACGGCGAGGTCGAGATCGTGCGCGAGATCGCCAGGGGGAGCTTCTTCCCCGTTCCCGACGTCGATTCGACGCTGTGGACGATTCGGTTCCGTGACCGGCCGCGCTTTGCCGCAGCTCCCGATGCGTTCTTCACCATTGTGCGGACCCTGTATGGTGGCCGGCGGAAGATGATCCGACGGGTACTGCGAAGCATCGTCCCGGTGGATGCCGTGTCCTCGATCCTTCAAGCGGCCGGGATCGACGGGACGGCGAGGGGGGAGGAGCTCGGGTTCGCCGAACTGGATCGGTTGGCGATCGCAGCCGATCGGTGGGTCGAACACCGGTCCTTGAAACGGCCGCCGCCATAGGGTAGAGTCCCTTCTCACACAGCCCGCGAGCGCGCTTGACAGGCCTCGGGGGCTGTGTTACGATCAAGTTCTACGCGCAGCGAGGCTTGCTGCGCTGCTCCTTGACAAGTGAATAGAGTGTGTGCCGCATAAGCGAAGTAAGGGCAAACGGTGGACACCTTGGCAGTCGGAAGCGATGAAGGACGTGGCTAGCTGCGATAAGC
>CAZLER010000025.1:0-25460 GCA_964558595.1 uncultured Thermotogae bacterium | reverse complement strand
ACCGTGGCTGGGCGAACGAGATTGGGGCCGGGGACGGCCGATGGGCTGGGCACGGCGGTCGACACGTCAAGGTCGCGGCGATCGATCTGCCGGAGATGTACACCTTGGCGTGGGGGGAGCCGGGGTGGGGGAGGCCTCGACTTCTTCGGCGACGTCTGGGGAGGATTCCTCCAGCTGCTGTTCGAGCGCCATTCGCGCTTGCTGCCGGTGTTCTCTGCCTCCCATTTGATCTGCCGTCCGACACGTTTTCCACCGGGCAGATCGGATGCGATGGATGTCTGGCCGGCGGACTGCACCTGCTGTTGGCGCCGATCACGCGGCTGCGTTGGGGATCGATGTCGATCACGGCCTGACGTCGCTCGGCGCCGGGCTGGAGATCGCGTGCTGTTCTAAGGACGGGAGCCGGATGCGGACGGGGGGCGCCGAGGCGATGTTCTCTCCATCGAAGTCGTGGAAGCCGCGCTGCTGGATGCGCGCAGCGCCGCGACCAGCTTGCGATCGGCAGCGGACAGCGCGTATCGCTCGAGCTCGTCAAGCTGCACCCAAGCCCAGGCGGCGCATTCGACGGCCGTCGGCTCTCCCCCGATGTGCAACACATGGTAGGTGGTCAAGGTGATCCGGAAGTGGGTGTAGGCGTGCTCGATCGTCACGAACGGCGCGAGAATCTCGACGGCGATCGCCAGCTCCTCGTCGAGTTCTCGAACCAGTGCCTGCTCGTGGGATTCTCCCCCTTCGACCCGTCCCCCGGGGAACTCCCAGAGGCCGCCGAGCATGTCGTCGGCCTTCCGCTGGGCGATCAGAAGCCTGCCTCCGGACGCATACGGCGCTCCATCCCAGATCGCTCCGGCGACCACATCGATGTGTGGCACCTGCTTGCGTCTCGGCCTCTCCGGAAACACCTCTTGTTGGTTGGTGTGATATGCATCACATAGGCGGCGGAGAGGGCACTGGGCGCAATGCGGCGATCGGGAACGGCAGATCCGAGCCCCCAGGTCCATGAGCCCTTGGTTGAAGGCGGAGGCCTGCGAGCGGGGGAGGAGTTGGGTGGCCCGATCGAGAAGCTTCGCCTTGGTCGCCGCTCGGGCCGGATCCCCCGAGATGAGGAAGAGTCGAGCGAGAACCCGGACGACGTTGCCGTCGAGGACCGGCTCATCGACGCCGTAGGCGATCGACGCGATGGCCGCGGCGGTGTACGGCCCGATCCCGGGAAGGCGACGCAGCCGTTCGATCGACGAGGGGAGCCGTCCACCATGCTCGTCGGAGACGACACGGGCCGTGCGGTGGAGCCGATGGGCGCGTTGGTAATAGCCGAGCCCCTCCCATGTCTTCAGCACATCGTCGATCGACGCGAGGGCGAGATCCTCCAGGGTGGGAAACCGATCGAGGAATGTCCGGTAGTAGGGCACCACCGTCTCGACCCGCGTTTGCTGGAGCATGACCTCGGCGATCCAAATGGCATACGGATCGTCGGTCCGCCGCCATGGCAGGTCGCGCGCCTCCGCCTCGTACCAGTCCAGCAAACGACGGCGGATCTGCTCGATTCTCGCCGCATTCTCCGTCTTCACCGGCTCGAGTGTCGCGTTCGGGGCCTCACATCTCCCGGTCGCGGATCAGCAGCCGGAGGTAGTCGCCGACGTCGGTCGTCTCCTCCAGGGAGAGGGTCGTGGCGATGATCCGGTCCATTGCCGCGCCACTCATCACAGCTCCCGCGTTGGCGCGGAATTTCGCGATCAGTTCGTCGTCCGTCAGCGGGTTCTCGGCTCGCCCCTTGGCATGGTCTTCCTGAACGGTGAACGACTGTCCGTCCTCGGTGGTGATCGTGACGATCGCCCGCTTGACACCCGGGAACATCGCGTCGATCCCCGGGTCGGCGACGACCTTGATCTTGGGCAGCGTCTCCCAGACGAACGGGTCGTTGATCGCTTCGTCGGTGAAGTCGGAGGGGAGCACGTTCCCCTTGGTGACGGCCACCGCGATGCAGTAGGGCAGACTGTGGTCGGCCGTCTCCTTCGTTCGTGGCTCGTACTTCGACGGATCGGAAAGGATGTCGGCCCCGCGTGTGGTCGTCTTGATGAGCACTTCGCTGACCTTGTGGGGATCGATGGTGTTGGCGCTCATCGCCTCGAGGACGGCCGTGATCGGCTGATGCGTCAGCGCCTCGGTCGGGAAGGCCTTGTAGCCGCACTCGGTGATCAGGAACTCCTCGCCGAGGGCGTCGAGCATGATCTCTGGCTTGAACTCGACGTTCGAGATGACCTCGAAGACACCCTCCTTGCCCTCGAACAGTTCCACCGGGCCGGAGTAGCCGGTCGAGGCGAGCATGGCGGCGCGCACCCCAGCCTCGGTCGCCATCGGATCGGCCGTGTTCTTCATGTTCGTCAGATGGCCGGCGACGACGCCCCCCAACGTGAAGTGGCTCGAACCGGAGATGCCGCAGGCGGCGACTGTCTGGTCTTCGGTCAGTCCGAGCATGCGCGCTGCCACCAGCGGGCTGGTGAACTGCGTCAGTGTGGCATGATGCCAACCGACCTCACGTACGCCGGGGAAGGCGGCCAAACACAGACGCATCTCGATCTCGTAGCAGAGTACGATACCGACCAGTAGCTCTTTGCCGTCGAGCCCCTTGTACTCCGCCGGCGCCAGCGCGGCGGGAATGACGTCGGACGGATGGGACGGGTCCTGCTTCCAGTAGATGTCGTTGTAGTCCATCGCCCGAATGAGGAGGGCATTCATCAGCGTGGCGTTGCCCATGTTCGTCTTCGTGCCGTGGCCGATGATCGTTCCCTGCTCGTGCCCGCCGAGCGCCTGGATGTACTCGTAGGCCTGGCGCATGTCTTCGTGATCGAGGGCGGCCAGCGCGCAGCCCACCGAATCGAGCAGGAATCGCTTGGCTTCCTTCAACGAGGCCTCGGGGATCTGGTCGTACTGGAGCGACAGCGCGAACTGCGCCATCTGGCGGCTGATGGAGTTCTTCGATGCCTGGGACATCTAGGCCTCCTTGGCGGCCTGGGCGATCGCCTCGGCCATTTCGGTCGTCGTGGTTGTCCCACCCATGTCGTAGGTCTGTAGGCGCCCCTCGGCGATCGTGTTCGCGACGGCGGTTTCGATCTTGTTCGCCTTCTCCGCCTCGCCGAGATGGTCGAGCATCATCTTGGCCGAGCGGATCATGGCGATCGGGTTGACCCGATTCTGGCCGACGTACTTGGGCGCGGAGCCGTGCGTCGGCTCGAAGACGGCGTAGTCGTCGCCGAGGTTCCCGGCGCACGCGAAACCGAGTCCGCCGACGATCTGGGCGGAGAGGTCGGAGAGGATGTCGCCGAACATGTTGGAGCTGACCAGCACGCCGTAGTCCTGCGGGTTCTTGACGAGCCACATGCACATCGCATCGATGTTCGTCTCCCATAGATCGATTCCGTCGTAGGCCTTGGCCATGGCGCGAGCCTCTCGAATCATCAGGCCGGAGGTCTCACGGATGACGTTCGGCTTCTCGACGACGGTGACCGCCGGGTATCCGTGTTTGGCGGCGTAGTCGAAGCCGCTCTTGAGGATCTTGCGGCATCCGTCGCGGGTGAAGATGCGCGTGGAGATGGCCACATCGTCGCCGGAGACCGACGCGAACCGCTTGAACTTCGGATGCGATGTGAAGGTGGCTTTGATCGCCTCGGGTACTGGGTGCCACTCGACACCGGCGTAAAGACCTTCGGTGTTCTCGCGGAAGACGACCAGATCGATATCGTCTCGGAGGTTCAGCGGATTGCCGGCGTACGCCTTGCACGGCCGCAAGTTGGTGTGCAGACCGAACATCTGACGGAGTGCGACGATCGGACTCGAATAGACATGCCCCTTCCCCTTCAGTTCTGGGCAGAGCTCCTCTTCCGCTTCGTCCTTCGGCTTCGACGTGATGGCGCCGAACAGCGCGCAATCAGTGGACTTGAGAATGTCGATCGTTCTGTCCGGGAGCGGGTTTCCTTCCTTGCACCAGAACTCCCAGCCGATGTCCCCATGCATGTACTCCGCCTCGAAGCCGATCGCATCGAGGACGCCCTTGGCCGCCTCGAGCACGTCGATGCCAACGCCGTCTCCCGGCAGAAGCGCGATCTTGTAGCCCATGCAGACCTCCCAATCCTGTTTCTGGATGGGGGCATGATACAGGGATGCGGCGTGGCATTCATGACCCCCGGGCCATGACCCGGGGGACGTCCTCCTGGCGGGGGCGGTGGATAAGGAGGAAGGGACGGTTCGCTATCGCCGGGACGACGGACGATCGACCTGCTCGTGCCATCGCCGGAGGCCACTGAGCGTCAGGAATGGATCGAAGTGCTCGATGGCCTCGAGTTGGCGGAAGAACAGCTCCCCCTTGCCCCCGGTGGCGACGACGCATAGCGGCAGCGGGGATACGGCCCGGAACCGCGCGATCAGTCCGCCGACGAGGTCGAGGAATCCGAACACAAGTCCCGCCCGAAGGTTCTCGGCGGTCGTCTTCCCGATCACCGATTGGGGCACGTCCAGCGTGACCGACGGTAGCTGGGCCGCGCGATCGATCAGGGCACGGGCGGTGAGGTGCATCTCGGGCGCGATGGCACCGCCGAGGAATGCCCCGTCTTCGGCGATGAGATCGAACGTCGTCGCCGTGCCGAAGTCGATCACCAAGACCGGCCCGGCATACGCGGCGTGGGCGGCGATCGAGTTGGCAATCCGATCAGCTCCCACTGACCACGGCTCGTCAACACACAGCTCGATGGGGGAGCAGCGATGATCGAGGCATCGTACCTCTCCGACGGTGAGCGGTTGCAGCCCTTCGCGAAGGGGACGATCGAGCGACGGCACGACCGAGGCGACGACGATCGCTTCGATGTCGTTCACTCCGAGGCCGTCCTCGGCGAGAAGGTTACGGGCGGTAAGGCGTAGCTCATCAGCGGTCCGGGATCGCTCCGTGGTGTATCGCCAGTGCCCCACGAGCCGTGGTCCGTCGAACAGGCCGACCACGGTGTTGGTGTTACCGACGTCGAATGCGAGCAGCATCACGTCCTCCTCGACATCATAACAGCTGCTCCCCAGGCGGGAGCACGGTGTTGTCGATCAAGCGGGTTGTCCCGATCCGCACGGCCAGCGAGACGAGCGCCTTGCGGTCGATCGTGTCGAGTTCGACGAGTTCCTCGACCGCGGCGATGCTGACGTACTCCGGCTGTGCCAACGGCTCCTCGGCCAGCATCGTGCGCATCGCCCCCCGGATCGTTTCGGCGTCGCGCTCGCCTGCCACGTACAGTGCTTCGGCCTGTTGCAGACATCGGTAGAGCACGGCTGCCGCCGGCCGCTCCTGCGACGATAGGTAGACGTTGCGGCTGCTCATGGCCAATCCATCGGGCTCGCGGACGGTCGGTCCGACCACCAGTTCGATCGGGAAGTCGAGGTCGCGGACCATCCGTTGGATGACCAACGCTTGTTGTCCGTCTTTCTGCCCGAAGTACGCGCGGTCGGGGACGACAAGGTGAAACAGCTTGGCGACGATCGTCGTGACGCCGCGGAAGTGGGTCGGGCGGGCCGACCCCTCCAGACGGGCGGTCAGCCGCTCGACGATGACCCACGTACCGTAGTCCTCCGGGTACAGCGATGCGGCGGGCGGCGCGAACACCAGATCGGCTCCCACCGCCGCGAGCAGCTCGAGATCCCGCTCGAGATCGCGTGGGTAGGCCTTCAGATCCTCGGCGGGTCCGAACTGGGTGGGGTTCACGAAGATGCTGACGACCACCGCCGCGCATTCCGCGTGGCACCGGCGGACCAGCGACAGGTGCCCGTCGTGGAGGAACCCCATCGTTGGGACGAAACCGACGGGAGCGGGCAGCCGCTGTCGGACGCGACGAAGCTCGGCGCCGGCGGAGGCGACGTTCATGCGCCGGGGGGGAAGACCCTCTCGATTTCCCCGAGCACCTCCGCTGGCAGCGAGACGCTCTCCTTGGCGGTGGGAAAACGACGTTGGCGCACGTCCTCGGCGTAGTTGCCGATTGCCGCGGCCGCTTCATCGGCGAGGTGGGCGTACCGGCGGGCATGCTTGGGGACGAACTCCGAGACCCAGCCTAGGATGTCGCTGACCACCTGGATCTCGCCGTCACAGTCGGGACCGGCCCCGATCCCGATCGTGGGGATCGACAGGCGTTCGGTGAGCCAACGCGACAACTCGGCGGGGACGCATTCGAGCACGAGCGAGAAGGCGCCGGCATGCTGCACGGCGTACGCATCCTCGATGAGCGCTTCCGCTTGCGCGGTGGTCTTTCCCTGGGCCTTGTATCCGCCGAGCTGGTGGATCGACTGCGGAGTGAGCCCGAGGTGCCCCATCACCGGGATCCCGGCCGACGTCAGTCGCGCGATCGTGTCGGCGATCGCCCTCCCGCCCTCGAGCTTCACCGCCTGGGCGCCACCCTCCTGGATGCAGCGTCCGGCGCTGTCGAGGGCTTGCTCGGCTGACTTGTGATAGGTCATGAACGGCAGATCGGCGACGACCAGAGCACGGCGTGCGCCGCGGACGACCGCCTGGGTATGGTGAAGGATCGCGTCGAGGGTGACCGGAATCGTGCTGTCGTAGCCGAGGACAACCATCCCCAGGCTGTCACCGACCAAGATCACCGGGATCTCGGCGGCATCGACCAGCCGGGCGGTCACCACATCGTAGGCTGTCAGTGCGGCGAACCGCTCGCCAGCATCCTTCATCTTCTTGAGGTCCGCAATCGTGGTTCTTCTCACATCGACTCCTCTCCATGCCCGCCGCGGAGAACCTCGCGGATGTGCTGTGCACTCTCCTCGCTCAACGTGCCCCTGGCTGTTGCCACCGGGAGGGTCCGGCGAGCGAGCATCTTGTACACCGGCAGGACATCGGGCGCAACCCTGGCCAAGGCGGCGAGATGGCGTTCGACGGTCCCGACGTCCCCGCGGGCGATCGGTCCGGTGAGGGCATCGGGGAGCCCGACCGCGTCGAGGTTGTCGATCGTGCCCCGAACGAGGGGGAGCAGGGCATTGAGTCCGTCCCGTTGTGTCACCCCGAGCTGCGTCCACAGCCCGGAGGCGACATCGAGCAGGGTCACGAGGTAGTTGGAGGCGATGACGGCGCTGGCGTGGTAGATCGCCTTCTCCCCGGCGAGGAGGAGCGGCGTCCCGCCGAGCCGCTTGGCCATCGCGGAGAGCGTTTCGGCGAGGGCTTCCGCTGACGCTTCGATCCCGAACGGACTGCCGGGGAGGTTGCGCTCTGCGGTCTCGGCGTCGGCGAACGTCTGGAGTGGATGCAGCACACCGGCCTCGGCACCGGCGTCGACCGCCGGCCCGAGGAGGTCGATCGACGCCGCGCCGCTGCAGTGCACGACAGCCTGATTCGGCCGCCAGACGATCGACGCCGCGACGTCGCCGATGGCGTCATCGGCGACGGTGAGAAACACGATATCGCTGGCGTCGGCGACCTGTTGGGGACTATCGATGGCTTCGGTGTCCGGGAGAGCGCTCGCCAGGGCGAGCCGGCGCTCGGCCGAGCGGCTGGTGACGGCGACCACCGGGTAGCCGACGCGAGAAAGCCCCTTCGCCAAGGCCCCTCCAACGACCCCCGCACCGACGAATCCCACGCGAGCTAAGCCCACGTCAGTCACCTACCGTTCATCCAGCAGCTGTGCGATGCGATCGAGGATGCGCTCGGCGAGGACCCGCTTCGGCAACGGCGGGAGCTCGACGGCCGTTGTCGCATCGACGAGCGTGGCGCGATGCCTATCGGCGTCGAACGGTGTTTCCTCGGGGCCGATCCGGTTGGCGACGACCAGATCGAGTCGCTTCGCTTCGAGTTTGCTGCGGGCGTTCTCGACCAGGTCTTCGGTCTCGGCGGCAAAGCCGACGCGCAGGCGGGGGGCGCTCAGTGCGGCGAGGATATCGGGGATGGGGGACAACTCGATCGTCCGTTGGCTGGTGGTCTTCTTCAGCTTCGATGGGGAAGGAGCGGTCGGCGCGTAGTCGGCCACGGCGGCCGCCATGATGAGAACGTCGGCCTCTCGGCAGGCGTCCTCGATCGCGATGCGCATCTGCTCGGCCGTCTCGACCGCGACGAGGGAGACGCCGGACGGACGCGGGACGGAGACCGAGCCGTGTACGACGGTGACGTCGGCGCCGCGGTTGCGTGCCGCCTCCGCCAGGGCGAAACCGATGCGGCCAGAGGAGCGGTTGCCGAGAAAGCGGACGGGATCAAGCGGTTCGCGGGTGCCCCCGGCGCTGACGACCATCCGGCAACCGGCAAGCTCCCCCGTCCGTCCGAGAAGGCGCAGCGCCTCGCCGACGATCTCGGGAACGGGAGCGAACCGTCCGACCCCCTGTCCGCCCGACGCGAGACGCCCCTCGCAGGGACCGACGAACTCGATGCCGCGCCCTCGGAGCGTCTCGACGTTGGCCCGGGTCGCCGGGTGCGTCCACATCGCCGTGTGCATCGCGGGAGCGATGAGGATTGGGGTGCGGGTGGCCAACGCTGTGCACGTCAACAGGTCGTCGGCGATCCCGTTCGCCAGTTTGGCCAGCAGGTTGGCGGTCGCCGGCGCAATCAGTAGGAGATCGGCGCGCTCGGCAAGCGACACATGTTCGATGGAGAACGGATTGGACAGCTCGAACAGGTCGGTGGAAACCGGCCGCCCGGTGATCGCACGAAACGAGGCCGGTGCGACCAGCTTCCCTGCGCTCGCGGTCATCACCGTATCGACCGCCACCCCCGCCTGGGTCAGCTTGCTGGCCAGATCAACCGCCTTGTAGGCGGCGATCGATCCGGTTACCCCGAGCACGACGTGGCGATCCTCCATCACCCAACCTCCTGATCCGGCGCGGGATTGTACCGACGGACGGAATCCCCCGCCAAGCGAGAACACCGCGGACATCTGGGGTCAGACGTTCAGCATTCGGGACCGAAAACTGGACACGTCTGCATCAATCGGTGATGGCGGCTTGGGCGGCGGCGAGGCGGGCGATGGGGACCCGGTACGGGCTGCAGCTGACGTAATCGAGCCCGGTGCGGTGGCAGAACGCGATCGAGGCGGGTTCTCCGCCATGCTCGCCGCAGATCCCGAGTTTCAAGTCTGGTCGGGCCTTCCGGCCGAGCTCACAGGCGGTCGCCACCAGTTTCCCGATGCCCGCCTGATCGAGCACCTGGAACGGATCCTTCTCGTAGATCCCGAGCGCGACATACTGCTTGAGGAACTTGCCGGCATCGTCGCGCGAGAACCCGCAGCCCATCTGGGTCAGGTCGTTCGTCCCGAACGAGAAGAACTCGGCTTCCTCGGCGATCTCGTCGGCGGTGACCGCGGCACGGGGGACCTCGATCATCGTGCCGATGAGGTACGGAATCTCCTGCTTGGTCAACCCGTTGGCTGCCAACACCTCTTCGGCGATGCGCGCCGACAGCTCGCGCTGGAGGCGAAGCTCCTCGGCGTGACCGACCAGCGGGATCATGATCTCCGGCTTCACCGGGGTCCCTTCCTTGTGCACCGCACAGGCGGCTTCCATGATCGCGCGGACCTGCATTTCGGAGATCTCGGGATAGGTGATGCCGAGCCGGCAGCCGCGGTGTCCGAGCATCGGGTTGAACTCGTGCAGCGACGCGACCTTGTCGCGGATGACTTGGGGGGCGACACCCATGACGCCGGCGATCTCCTTCTGTCCCTCGAGATCATGCGGTAGGAACTCGTGCAGTGGGGGGTCGAGGAGTCGAATCGTCCCCGGGCGACCGCCCAGTGCGCGGAAGATCCCTTCGAAGTCGCCTTGCTGCATCGGCAGCAGCTTGGCCAACGCTTCGCGCCGTCCCTCCGCGTCGGGGGCGAGGATCATCTCGCGGACGGCGGTGATCCGATCGCCCTCGAAGAACATATGCTCGGTGCGACACAGCCCGATGCCCTCGGCGCCGAACTTCACGCCGGTCTTGGTGTCGTCGGGGGTGTCGGCATTGGTGCGAACGCCCAGCGTTCGGAGCTCGTCGGCCCACGCCAGCAGCGTCCCGAAGGTGCCGGCAAGCTTGGGGTCGATGGTCCCGATCTTCCCAGCGTAGACGGCTCCGGTGGTGCCGTTGAGGCTGATCGGATCGCCGGCGTCGATCGTGACGTCGCCGACCTTGAACTGGCGCGCCGCGTAATCGATGGCTAGGTCGCCGGCCCCCGCGACGCAGCACTTCCCCATCCCGCGGGCGACGACGGCGGCGTGGCTCGTCATTCCCCCCCGAGCGGTCAGGATCCCCTGCGCGGCGTTCATCCCACCGATGTCCTCGGGGGAGGTTTCGATCCGCACCAAGATCACCGACTTCCCCTCTTCGGCGGCGGCTTCCGCGGCCTCGGCCGAGAAGACGACGATCCCCGAGGCCGCCCCGGGGCTGGCCGGGAGCCCTTGGGTGAGCTGCTTCGCCTTCTCCTCTTGGGCGGGATCGAAGGTGGGGTGGAGCAGACGGTCGATCTGGGCCGGCTCGACGCGGAGCACCGCGGTGCTCTTGTCGATCATCCCCTCCTCGACCATCTCCACAGAGATCCGGACGGCTGCCGCGGCAGTCCGCTTCCCGGTTCGGGTCTGGAGCATGTACAGTCGGCCGTCCTCGATGGTGAATTCGACGTCCTGCATGTCGCGGTAGTGCTCTTCGAGCTTGTCGCGGATCTCGAGGAGTTCCTCGTACACCTTGGGCATCTCGTCTTGCAGGGCGGTGATCGGCTGTGGGGTGCGGATGCCAGCCACGACGTCCTCACCCTGGGCGTTCATCAGGTATTCGCCGTAGAAGGCGTTCTCGCCGGTGGCCGGGTTGCGGGTGAACGCCACCCCAGTGCCACAGCTTGCGCCCATGTTGCCGAACACCATCGCCTGCACGTTAACGGCGGTGCCCAACAGACCGGTGATGTCGTTGAGCTGTCGGTAGCGAATCGCGCGCGGATTGTCCCACGATCGGAACACCGCCTCGATCGCGCCCCACAGCTGCTCCGTGGGATCCTGCGGGAACGGCCGGCCGGTCTTCGTTGCGATCGCTTGCTTGAACCGTTCGACGATCCGCTTGAGGTCCTCGGCCGTGAGGTGGGTGTCGAGCTCGGCCCCGGCGTCCGCCTTGACGGCGTCGAGGATCTCCTCGAACGGGTCGGGGTCGGACTCGGTCTCCGGCCGCAGCTCCATGACCACGTCGCCGTACATCTGCAGCAGGCGCCGATACGAGTCGTAGGCGAACCGCTCGTTGCCCGACTTCTCGGCGAGGCCGACGACGGTCTCGTCGTTGAGGCCGAGATTGAGGATCGTGTCCATCATGCCGGGCATGGACACCGCGGCCCCCGACCGGACCGAGACGAGCAGCGGGTTGTCCGCATCGCCGAAGGACTTGTCGGTTGCCTGCTCGAGCTTGATCAGGTTCTCTCGGACCTCCTCGTCCAGCGCCTCGGGATAGGCGCCGTCGTGAGCCTGATAGTGGGCGCACACCTCGGTCGTGATGGTGAACCCTGGGGGAACCGGGATCCCGAGCTCGGCCATCTCGGCGAGGTTGGCACCCTTGCCGCCGAGCAGCTCCTTCATCGTGGCGTTGCCTTCGGTCTGCCCCTTGCTGAAGAAGTAGACACTCTTCATTCGTTTGACCTCCGTGTGATCTTCCCCTGTGCCGCTATTGCGCCGAGAACAGCGCCTCGACGAATTCGTTCGCTGAAAACGCGTGCAGGTCGTCGGCCGTCTCACCGACGCCGACGAACATCAGCGGGATCCGTAATCTGTCCCAGATCGTCAAGACCCCCCCGCCCTTCGCCGTTCCATCGAGCTTGGTGAGGACGATGCCGGTCAGGCCGATCGCATCGTGGAACCGCTCCGCTTGCGAGATCCCATTTTGTCCGGTTGTCGCGTCGAGCACAAGCAGCCGCTCGTCCGGGTGCCGGTCGAGCTTCTTCACCACCGTACGTTCGATCTTCTTCAGCTCCTCCATGAGGTTGTGCTTCGTCTGCAGTCGGCCGGCGGTGTCGATGAACAGGACGCCTCCGGTACGGATGGCGTGATCGACCGCGTCGAAGACGACGGCCGACGGATCGGCACCCGACTGATGGCGGATGAGATCGGCACCGGTCCGCTCGGCCCAGATACCGAGCTGTTCGATCGCCGCGGCGCGGAACGTGTCGGCGGCGGCGAAGGTGACGGGGATGCCGGGATGCTGCCCGCGCAGATGCATGGTCAGCTTGGCGATGGTCGTGGTCTTGCCGGCGCCGTTGACACCAGCGACCAAGATCACTGTGGGCCCACCGTCGGGGCGCAGTTCGAGGGCGCGCTCGCTCCCCGCAAGGCGGTCGCGGATCCGTCGCTTCAGCTCGGCAAGGAGGTCGATATCCCGGCTGCGCCGCGCCTCATCGGCGAGCTCCTCGACCCATTGGGTGGCCAGCGAGGCGCCGACATCGCCTTGGATGAGGATGTCTTCTAGCTCCTCGACGTCTTGGTCCGTGAGGGCGGTGCGCCCGGACAGGATCCTGCCGATCGGATCGGTGAGCCCCGAGCGGGTCTTCTTCAGGCCGGCCCGGAGGCGATCGAACCACGCCATTACATCGCCTCCGGGGCGGCCATGCCCAGAATGTGCAGGGCGTTGCCGACCACCTTGCGCAGGGCGGCCAACAAGGCGAGGCGCGCGCGGCGGAGCGTCGGGTCGTCGGAAAGAACGCGATGCTTGTCGTAGTAGGCGTGGAACGTGCGAGCCAGGCCGAGGGCGTAGTCGGCCACCAGGTGCGGAGCGAACGCCTCGGCCGCGACGCGCAGCACCGCGGGGAATCGATCGAGCTCCTTGATCAACTCGAGTTCCTCGGCCTCGACGAGCCGAGACAGGTCGACATGGGACAGCTCGGACTCGTCGGTCGCCGCCTTGCGGAAGATCGATGCCATCCTGGTGTGCGCGTACTGGATGTAGGTTGCGGGATTGTCCAGCGACTCGGCGCGGGCGAGATCGAGGTCGAAGTCGAGGTGTGCCTCCGGTTTGCGGGAGATCATGAAATAGCGCACCACGTCCTTGCCGAGCTCGTCGACCAGCTGACGTAGCGTGATGAACCGGCCGGCGCGCGTCGACATCTTCAACACGGCACCGCCCTCCTTGAGGCTGACGAACTGATGCGATGCATAGCCGAGGAACGCCTCCGGATAGCCGAGGATGCGCAGCGCCGCCCTGACACAGGTCTGCTCGGCGTGATGATCGGCCCCTTGCACGTCGATCACCCGTTGGAAGCCGCGCGCACGCTTGTCGATATGGTAGGCGATGTCGACCATCAGGTAGGTGGGACGGCCGTCGCTTCGGATCAGCACCGAATCCTTGGCGCCACCGTGCAGCTCCGCCCTCAGCCACACCGCTCCATCCTGATCATAGACGCCATCTCGCTCGCGCAGGGCGTCGAGCGCGGCGTCGATCTTGCCGGCGCGGTGAAGCGAGGCTTCGCTGAACCAGGTATCGAACCGGACGCCGAGTTGGGCGAGATCATCCTTGATGGTGCGGATGATCCGCTCGGTGGCCTCGTGCCGCACGATGGCCGGATCGAGGACACGATACAGCTCGGCGCGGGTGCGACGCGCGAGAGGCAGTGTCCGCAGCGTCTCCACCGCTGCGGACACGTCCGAGACCTCGGCAAGAATCTGTTCCGCGATCGTTCGCAGGTAGTCGCCGGCGTAGCCGTCCTCGGGGATCTGTGGTTCGATATCGAACGCTGTCTCGAGCAGCCGTTCGGCGGTGGAATCGGTCAACAACTCGATCTGCCGTCCCTCGTCGTTGAAGTAGTACTCGCGGGTCACGCCGTGGCCGAGCCATCCATGGAGCGTCGCCAGGACGTCGCCGAGTACCGCTTGGCGCCCGTGCCCGACGGTCAGCGGTCCGGTCGGGTTGGAACTGACGAATTCCACCTGCGTACGCTGCGGCGGATCGGCCACCCAGCGACCGTAGTCCGTACCGTCGGTCAGGATCCGGCCGAGCATCTGCTGAAGAAGAGCGGGACTGAGGAACAGATTGATGAACCCCGGCCCGGCCACCTCGACCTTGAGCACGTCGTCCTTCGACCGTTGTGCGCGGAGCGCGCCGGCGAGTTGCGTCGCGAGATCCCTCGGCGGCAGGCCGGCGTGCTTCGCCTCGAGCAGAGCGAGGTTCGATGCATAGTCCCCGAACTGCGGTCGATCGTTGGATCGGATCTCCACGGGCGAGGCCGGATCGGTGCCCCGGACGGCGCGGTGGGCTGCTACCAAGGCATTCTCCAACCAGTCCACTAGATACGTCTTCGCGTAGGTAGGCATGTCGGGGTCGGGGGATCGTGGCTCGTTAGGTCTCGACGACAAACCGGATCCCGGTGCGCTTCTGGCCACCGATGTCGAGCTCCATGAACCCGGGAATGACGCGGATACGCTGGGAGCCCGCTTGCTCGGTCAGTCGGCCGACGATGGCCAGCGCTTTCACCGTTTGGTTGACCGCTCCCGCGCCGATGGCGTGAAGCTCGACGACGCCGTCGTGCTGCAAGGCCCCCGCAATCGCTCCGGAGACGGCGTTGGGGTTCGAGCGGGACGCGACCTTCAGGACCTCCATACCCCTCCTTCTGCCGATGCAGTCTGCGGAAAGCGGCGCGGCAAGTATATTGCCGGCGATTTGACATGTCAATCGCGTGTCTGTGATCGACCGATGGAGAGATCGTGAACAGGCCGTGAAGCGCGGGCGAGGCGATTGCGTGGGGGGAAGACGGTGGCTACAATGGATTGTTCATGGCCTCAAAGGTAGAATGGAAGAGGCTTTTCTCGAAATTGAGGAAGCCCTGGGTAATGACGATCGGCGGCCTCCTCCTCGGCGGGCTGGGGGCGCTGGTGTTCGTGGTTCTCCTCAACTACGTCATCCAACCCCAGATGTCGGTGGAGACGCGCGGCCTGGTTGCCGTTCAGGGTGAGCGATTCAACGTGTGGTATCACAAGGGATCTCCCCATCGCGACGGCTACCCGGCGCTACATGGGCGGTTGGTGGTGTCGTTCGCTGAGTTGCTCTCGAGATTGCATGTCGAGGCCGACGATATCCCTTCGCCGATCGACGTCCTGGTGCACGATACGCCCCTGCAGATGCAGGCCAGCATCGTCCAGCGCAAGTCGACCGTATCGACCCACACGTTCTACGCGGTGATCGACCTGCTGGCCGGGGAAGACCCGTATCGACGGCTTGCCGAGGCGGTACTGGCGTTCGGTTGGGGGGAATGCCGATCGCAGCTGTTGTACACCGGGATGAGGTTGGTGGCGGGACAGCCGGAGCGGGGATTTCACGCCCCGGTCGCCGCGGCGCCAGTGCGTTTCCGGTATGCCCTCCCCGAGCTGCTGCGGCTCGAGCAGTCGGGCGCGTTCGAGAAGACCCTGTATCAGCTGTTCGACTCGCCGTACTCACCGAGCATGGCGCTTGGTTCGCTGGAGAATATCGCCGCGCTGTACGCCGTGTTCGGCAGCGCAGGGGGGCTCGCCGAGGAGGAGGATCTCGCGGCACTGCAGGCGGCGTCCCTGGTGCAGTATCTGATCGGCTGCAACGGGGGTGTCGAGGCGATCCAGCGGGTATGGGGGCCGGGGACGACGACCGCGTTGCTCGAGCGGCTGGCATGCGGCCCGTTGGATGAGCTGTCCGCGACGTGGCTCGAGGTGGCGTCCGCCCAGGGTCGGGAGGAGGAGGAGTACCCGTACTACCGACCGCTCCATCTGTTCGAATCCGGCGCGTACGACGCGGCCCACCGCCTCACCTCCGGCTGGAAGGAGCAGGGGCTGCCGAAGGACCGCCAACTGCTCGCGATCCGGTGCGCGCTGTCCGTCGGCGCCTTCGACGAGGCGTACCGCCGTATCGAAGGCGGCGACGTCGATCGGGAGACGGTCGAGGCGTGGGACGCGCTGTACCGAGGGTGGAACGCGGTGAGCGAGGACGGCGTGCGGGTCTACGGTATGGAAACGGAGACGCAACTGGCACAGCGCGCCGCCAACGTCCATGGGGCGCGCGACCTCGTCCGGGATCGGCTAGGACTGTCCGCGAACGAGTTGCCTCAGGTGATGACTGTGTTCTTCTACAACGACGCCGAAGCGGCGCAGACCGGGCGTGTCGTGACGCCGAACGACGACGCGCAACGCACGGCATGGCATGTGACGACGGAGGCCGACCTGGTGGGCGTGTTCGCAGAGACGCTGCCGGCATACGCCTACGGGCTCGAGACGAGTTCGTCGCTTTTGCGGACGGGGTTGGCGGCGGCGCTGACGACGCCGTTCGAGGAACTCGTGGAGCGCGGGTGTCGATTGCTGGAGTCCGGCGAATGGACGCCGCTGTGGCAGTTGGGGTTCGGAGGCGAGGATCCTGAGTTGCTCGAGATCGAGATGGGGCTGGCGATCGGGTTGGCCCTCGATCGTCACGGACCGGAGGTGATCCGGGCGCTGTGGGCGGCGACGGCCCGATTGGGGGGGGGGATGTCGTTGGCGAGTGCCCTGGAGGCCACGGTGGGGACGTCGTGGCATGGGGTCGAGGAGGAGTTGCAGAATTCGGTTCTGGTATGCGATGGAGGTGCAAGGAGCGATTGACAGTGCCGGAAACGAACTGTATACTGGCGTTTCAGGCAAGAAGGCCTTTCCACACGAGATCGAGTTCTACCTGGGAGGTGGTCTACGAGTCGAAGGAATGCCTATCACATTTTCGGGGCGAGAGCACAAGGAGGTTGAATAATGAAGCGTAATGGCCTTCGGGCACTTGGGCTAACGGCATGCGCGGTGATCTTGGTCTCGTTGATCGGGTTTGCGCAGGACTACAGCGATCCCGCATACGTGATCGAGAACGAGCTGGTCGAGGAGATCAGCCAGGCAGCCGGGATGGCGTTGGTCGACGAGTACACGCAGAAGACGGTGGAAGAGCTCGAGGAGCTGGCGGAGACGGGTCGAACTCCGGGGATCCGGCTCGCTGCGGATCGGGCGTTGTACATCCTCAACGGGCGCGAGATGGAGCTTTACGCGATGGAGAACGACGCGCTGCTCGAGCTGGCCAAGGCTGGCGATCAGGATGCGGCGGACATGTGGTTCTTCAAGGAGCGCGCCGCGTACAAGCGACCGGAGGTGCTCGAGGAGTACATTGCGAGTGCCACGGACGAGACGCTGGAGCGGGCCGCCGGTGAGGTGCTGGGAGGATTCTACCTGCCCGAATCCCCGCTCGGCGCGAAGACCGAGTCCGAGCTGCTCGAGCTGGTGAAGACCGGGGAGAGCCTCGGGCTGCGGGTTGCTGCTGCCACTGCACTCACAGCGATCTGGATCAACGACCAGCCATTGACGATCGACGAGACCCGCAAGGAGATCTTGTCGGTCTGGAGGGTCTATCCAGAGTTGGCCACGGCCTATCAGGGGTATCTGGCATACCTGTTCAGCCTCTAGGTAGGCACGAACAGAAGGAGGTTCTCAATGAAGAAAGCGTTGATTCTGGCCGGCCTGCTACTCGTTTCGTCGCTTGTCGCGCTCGGGCAAGGATACGACACGATGCCGGCGGACGCCCTCATCTTCCCCATCGGTGAAGCGGGGACGGCCTACGAGGACATGGAGCTCGGTGTCCAGGGCGGCACGATCCACATCCCGAACATCGAGGACCCGCGCGGATGGAACAATCACACCGCGCACGAGACCAGCACGACCTGGTTCACCAACCGGATGCATCGGGGCCTGCTGAACCTCGACCACATCACCGGCGCCATCGTCGTCGACATGGCGAAGAGCTATGAGATCTCCGACGATGGCCTGGTCATCACGTTCCACCTCCGCGAGGGCCTGAAGTGGTCCGACGGCGAGCCGATCACGGCCGAGGACGTGACGTTTACATACAACGACGTGATCCTCAACGAGGATGTCGACACCAACGCCCGCGACGGACAGATCCTGCCCGATGGGACGTTCCCGGTGTGTGAAGCGATCGACGAGTACACGGTGCAGTTCACCCTCTCGACGATCTATCGTCCGATCCTCAACTCGCTGGCGTTCAACATCATGCCCAAGCACAAGCTGGCGCAGTTCGTCCACAAGCTCAACCCTGACGTCCCGGTCGGGACATTCAACGAGACGTGGACCCTCGACACGCCGGTCGAGGAGCTCGTCGGCAACGGCCCCTGGGTCATCACCGACTACGATGTGAACCAGAGTGTGACGATGGAGCGCAACCCCTACTACTACGGGTACGACCCGGCAGGGACGCAGCTTCCCTACTACGACAAGATCGTCAGCGTGATCGTCACCAACCAGGACGTGTCGATGCTCAAGTTCCGCAACGGCGAGGTCGACGTATACGCGCTCCGCGCCGAGGATATTCCGATTCTCCTGCCCGAGGCCCCGGCGAAGGGATTCACGGTCAACGTGACCGACCAGGCGACCTATGGGACGACCTGGATCATGCCCAACCAGGACATCGGTCTGCCGGACGGAACCAACGAAGAGAAGCGCGAGCTGTACCGCAACAACGAGTTCCGCCAGGCGCTCGCCCATCTGCTCGACAAGGACACGATGGTGCAGAACGTCCTCAACGGACTCGGAACCTCGCAGTGGGGCCCGGTCAGCGTGCCGTCGCCGTTCTACGCCGGCCGCGATGAATACGGCGGCCCGATCACCGAGAACAACGCGGTGATCTTCGAGTACGATCCGGCGTTGGCGGCGGCCAAGCTCGATGCGCTCGGCGTCGTCGACCAGGACGGAGACGGCTGGCGCGATCTGCCCAGCGGTGCTCCGCTCACGATCGAGATCAACACGAACGACAACACGACGCGTATCGCGTACTGCCTGATCTTCCAGGACGACTTCCGCGCGGTCGGTCTGAATGCGAACTTCCAGGTCGTCGACTTCAACACCCTCGTCGGCCAGCTGTTCGGATCGACGGGTGACATCATCATGCTGGGTCTCACCGGTGGCGACGAGCCCAACAGCGGCAAGAACGTCTACTCGTCCTGCGGCTCGCTGCACGCATACCGCTACTCGGCGTGTGAAGACCCGAACGAAGTCGACCAGCGGATCGACGAGCTGATCAACCTCGGGGCGAACACGTTCGACATCGACGAGGCGTTCGACTACTACGTCGAGTATCAGCAGCTGCTGGCCCAGCAGCTCGGCTACATCTACCTGTGTCAGCCGACGTTCCAGTACGCGTTCTACGACCACGTCGGGAACGCGGCCATGGCGAGCCCGATCTCGACGCCCGGCGGCAACAACGGCCTGTTGACGGAGCTCTGCTTCGACGCGAGGCTGTAGGCCGAAGCACCTAACGGGAACCGGCTCGGAAGCACGGCTTCCGGGCCGTTCCCTTGCTTTCCTGCGTCCCCGAGGACAAACCGGAAGGTCAAGAGATGCTGACATACATCATCCGACGGACGCTGTACATGCTCCCGCTGCTGCTCATCGTCTCCCTGATCGCGTTTGCGCTGATCAAGATCATGCCCGGCGACTACCTGACGACCGCGAGGATGAACCCGCAGATCACCCAGGAGACATTGCAACAGCAGATCGAGCGGTTCGGCCTCGACAAGCCGTTCATCGTCCAGTACGGATACTGGCTGGTGAACGTGCTGCAAGGCGACTTCGGCACGTCGTTCAATACGCGGATGCCCGTGTTCACGTCCCTGTTCCTGGGGCAACGGCTCATGTGGACGATCCTCATCGCCACGACGACCCTGATCCTGACGTGGATCTTCGCTGTGCCCATCGGGATCTACTCGGCGACCCACCAATACAAGCCCAGCGACCACGCCGTTACGTTCTTCGGCTTCCTGGGACTGTCAATTCCCAACTTCTTCTTCGCGCTGGTGATCCTCTGGCTGCTCGTCGTCGTGTTCAAGGTGGGCAACTATGGCCTGGGGGTAGGAGGATTGCTCGACGCACGGTTCTACGGGCAACCGTTCTCCTGGGCGATCTTCGTGAACTACATCTGGCATCTGTGGCCGATCTGGGTGGTGATCGGAACGGCGAACATGGCCGGGCTGATCCGGCTGATGCGCGGTAACCTCCTCGATACCCTGTCGCTACCCTACGTCCAGACCGCACGCTCCAAAGGACTGAAGGAACGGGTTGTCATCTACAAACACGCGGTACGCAACGCGATCAATCCGTTGATCACCGTGCTGGGGCTGTCGCTTCCGGGGCTCGTCGGTGGCTCGATCGTCACCGCGATCGTGCTGAACATCCCGACGGTCGGGCGTGCCTACTATGCGGCGTTGCAGCAGCAAGATGAACCGGTGATCATGGGCGCGCTGCTGTTCTTCAGCCTGTTTTTGCTGATCGGAAACCTGCTGGCGGACTTCCTCCTCGCTTGGGTCGATCCGCGGATCCGCTACGACTGAGCGGTAGCAAAGGAGATCGAAGGTTCTACATGGCACGTTGGCTATGGCGTAGCAAGACGAAAGCCCGGCGAGGAGCGCGGCGGCCGGGGGGCGGGAGCGAGGAGGCCAGCCGCTCCCAGGGTGAGCTGATCTGGCGCGCGTTCAAGCGACATCGGGTCGGCAATATCGGCACGGCGATCATCTTTCTGTTCGTGCTGCTCGCCGTGTTTGCCGAGTTCATCGGACCGTACCACTACGGGCGCCAGCACCGCAAGTACCCGTATGCGCCTCCGTCGACGGTTCACTTCCGGGACGAGGCCGGATCGTTGTCGCGCCCGTTTGTCTACAAGACGCAGCGCACCCTCGATCGGGAGACGTACCAAGTGACGTACGTGGAGGATACCTCGGAGAAGTACTACATTCGTCTCTTCGCCCGTGGCGAGGCGGAGTACCGCCTGTTCGGACTGATCCCGACGAACGTCCACCTGTTCGGAGCGGTCGCCGCCGACGGGGAGATCGGGGAGATCTTCCTGCTGGGGACCGATGCGCTCGGGCGCGATCTGTTCACCCGCTGTCTGGTGGGCAGCTGGGTATCGCTGGCGGTCGGACCGTTGGTCATCCTGTTCTCCTTCCCGATCGGGATTCTACTGGGCGGGATGTCCGGCTACTACGGCGGCGGCGTTGACATGTTCATCCAGCGGCTCTGTGAGGTGATGCTGGCGGTCCCGGCGCTGCCGATTCTCATGGCGATGGGGGCGGCGTTGCGGGGGTTCGGCCTGTCGGCGGCGATGGTGTTCATGGGGATCATCGTCGCTCTGGCGATCACCGGTTGGGGGGGGATGTCCCGGGTCATCCGCGGCCAGGTGCTCGCCATCCGCGAAATGGATTTCGTCACCTCGGCGCGAGCGGCCGGTGCCGGGGACTTGCGGGTGGTGCTGCGCCACATCATTCCCAACGTCACCAGCTATCTGATCGTCAACGCGACCCTGCTCATTCCGGGAATGATGCTGACGGAGGCGACGCTGAGCTTCCTGGGGTATGGAATCCAGGAGCCGATGACGAGCTGGGGGGCGCTGCTCAGCGCCGCCACGAACGTCGGGTCGATCGAGCAGCACCCCTGGATTCTCATTCCGGGGGTGTTCATCGTCATCTCCGTACTGGCGTTCAACTTCATGGGCGACGCGGCGCGCGACGCGGTCGATCCCTATTCGATCATCTAGACGACCCCAGGGCGACGAGGATGGCCGGTGGGCCCCCACGCCCGAGTGGCGTGGGGGCCGCCCTGTTGACCCCGCGGACGTGCGGGGTGGAGGGCCCGAAACCTTGCTTAGGGACAGGTTTTTCGGTATTGTATGGTGTTCGGTCAGCGAGGGGGTGGGACATGGAACGGATCGAGCGAACATTCATCGAAGACGAGATGGAGCAGTCCTACATCAACTATGCGATGAGCGTCATCCGGGGCCGTGCCATCCCGGACGTGCGCGACGGGCTCAAGCCGGTGCAGAAGCGGATCCTGTACGGAATGCGTGAGCTCGGCGTGATACCGGGCAAGCCGCACCGGAAGTCGGCCCGCGTCGTCGGTGAGGTCATGGGGAAGTACCATCCGCATGGTGATCTGGCGATCTACGACACCATGGTCAACATGGCCCAGCGGTTCTCCTATCGCTACCCCCTGGTCGATGGGCAGGGTAATTTCGGCTCGATCGACGGCGACCCGGCGGCGGCAACGCGGTACACCGAAGCCCGACTCGCTCCGATTGCCATGGAATTCCTCGACGAGCTCGAGGAGGGAACCGTCGACTGGGTGCCGAATTTCGACGAGTCGCTCGAGGAACCGCTCGTCCTTCCCGCCAAGGTTCCCAACCTGCTGATGAACGGCGCGTGGGGGATCTCGGTGGGGATGACGACCCAGATTCCGCCTCACCACCTCGGAGAGCTGATCGACGGCGTGATCGCGGTCATGGACAACCCGTTCATCACGGTCAAGGAATTGATGCGCCACATCACGGGTCCCGATTTCCCGACGGGAGGGCTGATCCTCGGCCGGGACGGCATCGAGGAGATGTACCGTACCGGGCACGGCAAGCTCACCGTGCGTGCCCGTACCGCCATCGACGACGACCGGATCCTCATCACGGAAATCCCCTACCTCGTCCGCAAGTCGACGATTGTGGAATCCATTGCCAACAAGGTACGAGAAGGGCAGATCGATGGGATCTCTGATCTGCGTGACGAGTCGGATCGGGAGGGGTTGCGGATCGTCGTCGACCTGAAGCGTTCGGCGAATCCGAACGTTGTGCTCAATCAGCTGTACAAGTACACGCCCCTGGAGCGTACCTACGCTGCCGTGTTCCTGGTGATCATCGACGGCAATCCGAGGACGCTGTCGCTCAAGGAGATCCTTAACTGCTTCATCGACTTCCGGCGGGAGGTCGTTCGCCGACGGACCGAACACCGCTTGGAGGTGGCGCGGAAACGGGCCCACATCCTCGAAGGCTACCGGACCGCGTTGGACAACATCGAGCGCGTGATCGAGATCATCCGCGGATCGAAGGACGCCGCGACGGCCCACCGCTCCCTGCAGACCGAACTCGCCCTGTCCGACGAGCAGGTCGATGCGATCCTGCGGATGCGGTTGTCGCAACTCACAGCGCTCGAGGGGGAAAAGGTCGACGCCGAATACCAGGAGAAGCTGAAGGCGATCGCCAGCTACGAGGAGATCCTCGGCAGCGACCTCACCCTGGATGGGACGATCAAGCGCGAATTACAGGAGATCTCCGAGCGGCACGCCGACGCACGGCGAACGGTGATCCGTGACGGCGACGGCGACACGGATGTCACGGGACTGATCCCCGACTACGACTTGATGGTCAGCGTGACGCGGCGCGGCTACGTCAACGCACCGCGGGCGCTCGATTTTCGCAGTCAGGGACGGGGCGGAAAGGGCGTAATCGGGCAGCGGACCAAGGAGGATGACTACGTGGTCCGAACCTGCCTGGTGAACGCGCGGGATCAGCTGCTGTTCTTCAGCGACCGGCGGAAGGTGTATCGCACGCAGGGGCACAAGCTGCCATCGATGAGCCGCGATGCGGCGGGGAAGAACCTGCGCAACTACGTCCCACTGGAACAGGATGAGATCGTACGATCGATCGTCCCGGTTCGAAGCTTCGATGACGTCGAGGAGACGCTTTGCGTGATGGCCACCGAGAACGGCATCGTGAACAAGAATCGGCTGGCGGACTACGCCAACGTCCACGCCGCCGGGATCATCGCGCTCAACTCGGACGACGATGATCGACTGGTGAACGTCGGACTGTCCGAGGGCGGTGGCGACATTGTCCTGGCGACGCTCAACGGGCAGACGATCCGGTTCCGCGAATCGGATGTACGGCTGACCCGGCGTCCGTCGCGCGGCGTGATCGGGATCCGCCTCGACGACGGCGATGCCCTCATCGGCATGGCGTGTCTCGATCGTGATGTGACCATGGACAAGAAGATCCTCATGGTGACCGAACGTGGCTATGGAAAGCGCGTTTCGCTGGACGACTTCCCGCTGCAGGGGCGCGGCGGCAAAGGCGTGCAGGGGATCAAGCTCGATCGGGATTCCGGCGATCTGGTGGCGATCGGGATCGTGTGCGATCAGGACGAGCTGATCATCACCAGCGAGCAGCATGTGATCCGGATTCTCGCGGGTGACATCAACATCTACCGTCGGTACGCGCGCGGGGTTCGGTTGGTGGATCTGGCGGAGGACGACCGGATCGTCTCGGTCGTGCGTGTGTAGGACGCCGATGACCGATCGGTACGAAGCGGCGGCCGAGCGCCTCGCGCACGGGGTCGATCAGCTCATCCCGCGAGAAACGCTGATCGACAAGCTGCGGCGATCGAACGAAACCGGTATTCCACTGCGCATCAAGCTCGGGATCGATCCCTCGGCACCGCATCTCACCCTCGGACACTCCGTCCCGTTGCGCAAGATGCGTCAGTTCCAGGATCTCGGGCACACCGGGGTGCTCGTGGTCGGCGATTTCACGCGACGGATCGGCGATCCGTCGGGCCGATCGTCGACCCGCGCGTTGATGTCCGCCGAGCAGATCGAGCGGAACATGGAGACGTATCGGGATCAGGCGTTCATGATCCTCGACCCGGACCGGACCGAGTTCCGCTACAACTCCGAGTGGCTGGGGAAGCTGGATTTCGCCGACGTGATCCACCTTTCCGCGAAGTACACCGTCGCCCGGATGCTCGAGCGAGACGACTTCGCCGTCCGGTACGCGGACGGGCAGCCGATCTCCGTCCTCGAGTTTCTCTACCCGTTGGCGCAGGCGTACGACTCGGTGGCGATCGAGGCCGACGTCGAGCTCGGTGGAAGCGACCAGCTGTTCAATCTGCTCGTCGGACGGGACATCCAGCGCGAGTACGGCCAGGAGCCGCAGGTCGTGATGACCGTCCCGCTGCTGATTGGCCTCGACGGCGAGCGGGCGATGAGCCAAACGACCGGTAACTACGTCGGGATCAACGAGGAGCCGGCCGAGATGTACGGAAAGCTCCTATCGATCCCCGACTCCCTGATCCGGCCGTACTTCGACCGGCTGACCAACGTGGAGCTCGACGAGATTCTAGAGGGGGCGATCGCGGACGCACCGCGCGACGCGAAGCGCCGCCTGGCGCGGGAGATCGTCGCCATGTATCACGACGACGCGGCCGCGGAGTCGGCGGAGGCCGCGTTCGACCGGATCCACGTCCACCACGAGCGGCCGACGGACGTCCCCCGGATCGAGCTCGACCGTTCCCTTCTCAAGGACGACGGGACGATCTGGATCGTCGATCTCCTCCAGGCGTCGGGCCTGGTGGCGAGCCGCGGCGAGGCGAAGCGGCTGATCCAGCAAGGCGGCGTGAAGGTGAACGAGGCGAAGGCCGACTCCCAGGACCTCGACGTCCCGTTCGATCCGCCGGTCCTCGTCCAGGTCGGCAAGCGGTCGTTCGTCGAGATCGTCTAGGAACTGCACAAGCTCAAAGCCGAGGTCGCGGAGGACGGTGCAGGTATGGGTTTGCGCCCCTGATTTCTCGCGGTAATGCACGGACACGCAGGCGGATGGCTAACCCGAAGGGAGCGCGGTGGAAAAGCTGTACCAGGTGAGTTGCTAAGTCTGACGGACTGAGCTG
>CAZLER010000024.1:0-26589 GCA_964558595.1 uncultured Thermotogae bacterium | reverse complement strand
GCCTCACAGGCTCTCTTCAAGTTCGTCTCTGGATTCCCCTGGATCCAGGAGTCGGGGAACTCCTCCAGGCACCCGCTCCACGCGTCTTCGTGCTGCCGGTCGACGTACGACATCATCTTCATCCTGCTGGCATGCTTTGCTCCTCGCGGAGCGGCAATCCGGCAGCAGACGCCATCCCGACCTCGGCACCGCACGGAACGGCCTTGGTGCTCGCCGATCGTGGCGCTGGATGCGGTAGAATGCCACGCGGAAGTAAGGGGGTTCGCCAATGAGGAGACATCGATGGGGAATCGCATCGGCCGCTCTTGGACTGGTTATCGCACTCGCCGCTCCCAGCGTGGGGCAGTCGGGTGAGCGCACCGACCTCCAGCCCACGACGAACGCGAAGCCGGTGGCCGCGTTTCGCGTCCACACGATGAGCGAAGCTGCTCCCACGACGGTCCTCCTCGATGGCACGCCGTCCGCCGACTCGGACGGAACGATCGTCTCGTACCAGTGGTCGTTCGGCGATGGGACATCGGGCTCGGGAGCCCAAGTGGAGCACACGTATCCACGCGTGGACGCGTATCAAGTCACCCTCGTGGTCGTCGACGACGACGGGGCATCCCACATTAGGTCGCGGCGGATCGACCTGGGCGAACGGGAGCAACGCAGCGAAACGGGCCCCGACGGATCCCCGTCGCCACCACGGGTGCCTGCTCCCAGTTCAGCACAGGTAGGCAATCGTGTCGGGAACCGGGCTCCGGAGTTCGCCCTCCCGACGCTCGATGGCGACGTGGCCACACTGTCGACGTACCTCGGACGGGTCGTCATCCTCGACTTCTTCTTCCAGACCTGCTCGGGCTGCGTTTCGTCGCTACCGCACCTCGGGGAGCTGAAGGCGCAGTACGAGGCCTCGGGACTGGCTGTCATCATCGTCGTGCTCGACCGTGATCCATCGGGAGCGACCGCGTTGTTCGCGGAGAGTGAGGTCGACGGGTTCATCCTGGTCCACGAACACGACTTCTCGCGGCCGACGCGAACCGCGTACGGCGTGAAGGGCACCCCGCACGCTTTCCTCATCGACCGAACCGGCGTGATTCGCTATTCCGGATCGCCGACCGGCCTGACGGCGGAGCACGTCACCAGGTGGCTTTGACCGGCCATGCCGATGAGCAAAGCGACACACCAGAAGCGAAGCCTATAGCCTAGCCTTTCCGCTGCCGACCTCGAGGAGCGAATCTTTCGGGAACCTCGTCAGCACCTCACAGCCGGTCTCCGTCACGAGAACAGTGTCCTCGATCCGCACCCCGCCGTAGCCCGGGAGGTAGATCCCCGGCTCGACCGTGACGACCATCCCCGGTTCGAGGAGCTCGCCCTTGTTGAGCCCCATCTTCGGCAGCTCGTGCACCTCGAGGCCGACGCCGTGGCCGAGCGGGGAGAGGAAGACGTCATCCGCATACGGCGAGTCCAGAATGACCTTTTTCGCCGCCTCGTGGGGCACGTCCCCGGGGACGCCGGCGCGGATCGCACGAATGCCGACCTGCATCGACTCGAGAACGAGAGCGTAGATCTCCCGCTGCTTGTCGTCCGCTTCCCCCACGACGAAGGTGCGCGTGATGTCGGAAACGTAGCCGTCCACCACGGCTCCATAGTCGATCAACAACAAGTCGCCGCGCCGAAGATCGCGTGGATTCAGCGTGGGCCGATAGTGCGGGAGCGCGGAATTCGGTCCCGACGCGACGGTCGGACCGAACGCCACCCGCTGCGAGCCCAGCTCGCGCAGCTTGGTGGACAGGCTGTCGGCGATATCGACCTCGTTCATCCCGATCCGCACCGTATCGCGCAGGTGAGCAAGCGCCTCCTCCGCGAGGCGGATCGCCTCCCGAAGCGCTGTGAGTTCATCGGCATCCTTCACCGCGCGCATCGCGGTCACCGGATCCTCGAACGGCACCCACTCGGTGTCGGGAATCGCGCGCAGCCGGCCGAGGACATAGTCGGTCATCCGCCACGCTGCGTAGCCAATGCGTCGAAGCCCGCGCTCCCGAACCGCCTGTGCCAGCTCGTCGAAGTATTTCAGCTCCGCGTGGACCCGTGGAAGCTCGGGCACCTGCTTCTGCGCCTGCTCGAGATACCGCGAATCGGTCAGGATCGTCGTCTCCTTCTCGGTGATCAGCAACGCCCCTTCGCCGTCGTAGCCCGACAGGTACTGCAGGTTCGGCCGATCCATATCGCGGGGCATCGTTCGATCGAGATCGAACACCAAGAAGCCGTCGATCGCCTTCCCCTCCAGCAACCGCTTCCTTCGTCTTGCGTGGTCCATCTCGTTGGCTTCACCTTCCTTTGTTCGTGGATTCTACTCCGCAGATCCTGACAAGAGCGAGAACGATCGTCTCCCCGCGTTCCAGCTGCGATCAGTATGGCAGGCACGGCACGGGCCCGATCCTTGCGCTTCCGCTCGTCTAGGGGCTCTCGATCCTTGCCCATCCCCCCCAGACGACCGGTCCGTGGTCCGTCGCGGGTGAACGACCCATCCGAACGGGTCGCGACCCACCTGGCCTGGATGAAGGCTCCTCTGATCTCCTCGTGAGTCTTCCCTATGGGGAAGTCGTCGCCGCCGGGCCCCAGCCGCCCACCGTGCGTGACGCCAACCCCGACCTCATCCATCGGGAGCTTGCCAGGCTGTGAAACCTGATCGGACGGCCGAGCGGCCCTCGGCCGCCGACGGGCGGAATCACCTCGACGGATCAGCCGTCGAACCGGACGAGCAGTGGGGCGTGATCGGAGGGTCTGTCGCCCCACCGCGGCGCGACGTCGATCCACGCCTCGACGGACCGTTCGGCCAGCGGCGCCGTCCCATGGAGATGATCGACCCGCCAGCCTTTCCCTTCGGCGACGCCGTCCTTGGTCCGGTAGTCGTAGTACGTGTACTGGCCGGAGTCGGGGACATGGCGCCGAAACAGGTCGACCAGCCCCCATGCCCGGACCGATTCCAGGGCGTCGGTCACCTGCGGGTTGAAGCAGACGTGGCCGAGATGGCGCTCCGGCTCCCACACGTCGATCGGTTTCGGGGCGACGTTGAGATCGCCCGCCCACAGCAGGGGCTCGTCGGGCGAGAAGTGGGATGTGAAGTACGTACGCAGCCGATCGAACCATTCGAGCTTGTAGCCGAACATCTCATGATCGACGGAGCGTCCCTGGGGAACGTACGTGTTCACGATGGGCACCCCGCCGATGATGCCAACGATCAGCCGCGCCTCGTCCGCGGGCTGTCCGTCGTCGAAGCCGCACCGGATTTCCTCGATCGGCGTCTTGGAAAGGATCGCCACTCCGTTGTACCCGCCTTCCCCGCGGGTGGCGGCGTGGTAGCCGGCGTCCTCGATCGCGTCGAGGGGGAATTGGCCGTCCTCGACCTTCGTCTCCTGAAGGCAGACGATGTCCGGTTCGGCCGAGGCCAACCACGGGAGCAGCACGGGGAGCCGCGAGCGGATCGAGTTGACGTTCCAGGTAGCCGCAACCCACGCCATCGGCGCTCCCCCCTCGCCTAGGCCGCCGACCCGGGAAGGATCCCGCTGAACGTGTCGACGGTCATCCCCTCCGCACGCAGCCGGTCGATATACGGGTTGATTCCCAGCGAGTCGCTGGCGATATGGCCGGTGACGATGAGGTTCTTCGTCGCTCCATACGCCTCCGCCAGCTGCTCGGCGTCGGCCGGTCGACAATGGATATAGATCACGGTGTCGATACCGTGGTCGAAGTACGCCTTGGCCACCGGGTAGCCGCCGTTCGTGCCCGCTCCGTGAGACACCACCGCCCGGCCGATGGGATTGCCCGGATCGCCGATCCGGACCTCGATCTCGGTGGCCGCGTTGCGGAACTCCCCAAACGCGGCGTAGAACTGGTCGACCAGCTCGCCGACCGTCGCCCCCAGCGCCAGTCCGGCGACCTCGTCGGCCATCCGACGCCGGCCGATCTCGTCAAGCGGCGTATGGATGTTCACATACGGAATGCCGAGCAGTCGGGCGACCGACGGATCGTGGTCGTAGTTGCCGGTGGCATTGATGATCCGCCGTTGCTCGATGATCGGACGCATCGTCGCCTCCGCGACGTCGGGCGGCACCCCGGCAGCGATCATCTGGTCGACATGGCGGCGAAGGACCCGATGGAACCGAAGCGTCGCCGACCCGCCCACCGGATGGTGCGAGATGGCGACGTCATACCCCTTGGCGGAAGCGATGACCAACTCCGCGGCCCGCAGATCGATCCCGAACAGCGCATGGTCGATCTCCTTCCCCGGACGGTGGACGGCACTGTCCGCCGGCAGCTCCTCCAATCCGGCCATCTCCAACGCGATCTCCATCAACCGTTCGGTGTTCACGATCCTCCCTCCGGGACGCTGGCCCGGTCCTCGTGGCTCGAGACCCCCCACAGCCCGTGCGGCACCGGGGTGAAGTCGCGCAGGTTCGATCCTCCGACGAACTCCCGCAGAATCGAGTTGTCGGGGATGTTGTCGGTGGGATACGGATCGAACCACCACAACAGCGCCAGCAGCCGCTCCGCCTCGACCCGAAGCCGCGGTCGCTGGACCTGCAGCAGCAGCGGCTCGACCGCCGGCTTGAGCACCGCCAGCTCATAGCTCAACGCCGAGTTGAACATCACGTCGGCCTCCTCCTGGTAGGGGAAGATGTTGCCTTTCTCGCCTCGCCGGACATGGTCCCACACCTCGAGGGTGTCGGTCGCCGTGTATCCGCGATACCGGGCATCGCGGACGATCCGCCGGATCAACCGCGTATCGGTCGTCGAGACCCGGTTGTGGATGTCGAGGTTGATCTGGGTCAGGGCGCTGATGAACACCCGGTAGTAGGCCTTCACCGGACTCGCCTCGATGAGTTTCGGATTGAGCCCGTGAATCCCTTCGATGAGGATGACATGCTGGTCCGATAGGCGGACGGTCGGCCCGCTCTCGCGGGTGCCGGTGTGGAAGTCGAACCGGGGCAACGTGACCGCATCCCCCGCCGTCAACCGACGCAGATCCTCGTGAAACCGCTCCAGATCGAGGGCATCGAGCGAGTCGACGTCGACCGCGTCACCGTACCGTTCCACCAGCACCTTTCGCGGATGGAAGTAGTTGTCCATCGCCAGGGGATACGGATGCAGCCCGTCGGCGAGGAGCTGAATCGCCAACCGCTTGGAGAACGTCGTCTTGCCCGATGCCGACGGGCCAGCGATGAACACCAGCTGAACCCCCCCGCCATGCTGGGCCGAGATCTGGGAGGCGATCTCGGCGATCCGCTTCTCATGAAGCGCCTCCGAGACGAGGACGATCTGTTCGATGCGCCCCGACCGGATCGCCTCGTTCAGCGACACCACGTCGCGCATGCCGAGCAGCTTCAACCATTCGCCGTATTCGTCGAACACGTCGCGAAGCGCCCGGAATTTCTGCGGTGGGAGCAGCTTCGTCGGGTCCTCTCGGCGCGGAAACCGTAGGATGAAGCCGTCGGCGAACGGCTCCAGCCCGAACACCTTCAGGAACCTCGTCGAAGGGACCAGCGTCCCGTAGAGCGTGTCGGAGACGCCGTCCAACGTATACAGATGGACATGATCGACACCTCGCGCCTCGAGCAGTCGTACCTTGGCGAGGTCGTCGTGCGCCGCGAACACCTCCTTCGTCTCCTCGAGGGTGCAGCGGCGGCGGACGATCGGAAGGTCTTCGGCCGCCAGCTCCTTCATCCGCTCCTTGATCCGGGACAGCTCCCGGCCGGTGAACCGTCGACGGCGCTGCACCCGGCAGAAGTACCCCCCGTGGGGGATCGAGTACTCAATTCGTACCTGCGCTTCGGGGTACAGCTGGGACGAGGCCACGATCAGCAGGAATGCGAGGCTCCGGCTGTAGATCTTCATCCCACCGGAATCGGAGACGAAGATCGGCGCGGCATCGAGGTCGCGCTCGACCGGGCGGGCCAGGTCACGCAGCTTGCTCTCGACGATCGCCGCGACGGCGGGATCGGTCTCATCCGGGTACGCTACAGCGAACACGGCGGCCAGCGGCGTGCCCCGGTCGGCCTCGTACACCCGCCCGTCGGGAAGCCGAACCTGAACCGTGGAACGCAGCTTCGATTCGCGCACGGAAGCCAAACGACGGACCACCCCCTGGTGGCTCTCCCGGCTACTCCGGGGAAGACGGTAGTCTACTCGGGGACGCCGAGGATCGGAAACGCGGTGTCGCGCAACGTGTCAATCGTCTTCTGCAGGTCGTCGAGGGCGGCACCATCGGTGGGCGTCCGATCCACCTGCCCGCGAAGACTGGAGACGACCACGTCGAAGCGGGCCGCCCGCGTGAGCCACTCGGGCGGGATATCGTCCGGCGGATCGACCTCGATCATCGTCGCCCATGCCAGCGTCCAAGCCCGGGCGACATTGCCCACGTCGTACCCACCCCCACCCAGCGCCAGCCATGGCATCCCCAAGTCGCGCAGCGATCGCACGTTGCGCTCGAACTGCCGCAGGCTCATCCGCAGATTCGCGACGACGTCGCCGACGATCGCGTCCGACCCCAGTTGCGTCACGAGGACGTCCGGAGCGTAGGCACGGATCGCCGGAAGCACCACCTCCGTGAACGCCTTCTCGTAGGCTTCGTCACCGGCTCCGGGAAGCAGCGGGATATTGAGCGACGTGCCGCGGCCGGAGCCTTGCCCGATCTCCTCGACGAACCCGCTGCCGGGGAAAATCGTGTATCCCGACTGGTGCACCGATACGGTGAGGACATCGCCAGCGGTGTAGAAGGCGCGCTCCACACCGTCCCCGTGATGAGCGTCGATATCGACATAGGCAACCCGTTTTCCGGCACGCAGCAGCGCCTGCACCGCCAGCACCCCGTCGTTGATGTGGCAGAACCCCGACGCCCGCGACGCCATCGCGTGATGCAACCCTCCCGCCATGTTGAATGCCCGGCTTACCTCGCCGGAGAGCAGCCTTTCGGCACAGACGATCGACGCCCCGGCGACCCCCATCGCCCAATCGTAGACATCCGGGAACACCGGGTTGTCCGCTGTCCCGAGCCCGTGGACGAACAGGTTGGGCACCCACATCCCGTCGCTGGCGACGCGCAGCGTCTCCAGATAGCCCTGGGAGTGGAACTCCATCGCCTCTTGCTCGGTCGCCACCCGCGGCGGCAGCACGTCGACCTCGGGGCGGTCGACCAAGCCGTACGCACGGATCAGCTCGTAGGTAAGGCCGAGTCGGTAGATCTTGAACGGATGCCGCGGTCCGAAATCGAAGCGGAGGAGCTCGGTGGGGTCGATCAGGCAGTATCTCGACATCGTCGCTCCCCTCCAGTCGCCGAGAGCGTCAGAACGGCCATCGTTCGATCAGATCGTCCACCTCGAGTCCCCAGGGGTCGGCACCGAGATCCTGGGATCCCGAGGAGGTCTCGGCGACAGCATACCGCGTCCCCTCGAGTTCGAACACCGTCGCTTCGTCCGGGGCGAACGACTCGGGAACTTCGACGAGGGCCAACACGTGATCGGGCATGCCGTCCTCGTTGGTGTCGACGAACGCCAGCTGACAGCCGATCCCGGCCGCCTTCAACAAGCTGACGTAGAGGATCGCCGCGTCCTCACAGTCCCCCTCGGCGTCGACCAACGTCTCGATCGGATACAGTGGCCATTCGACGTCCGGAGGATCCGGCGCATAGTCGACGACGTCCTGAACAAACGCCAGCGCGAGCCCGGCGTAGGCCACATCGTCGCTTCCCGCCCGCCGGCGCAGGGCGACCGCAAGATCCCCCAGGGTCGGGTCGTCGAGCGGATCGGCAACGAACGCACCGTAGTCATAGTTGTCAACCAGCGCGCTGCGCAGCCGGCCACGGTACGCAAGATACAGGCTCCAGACGATCGGGAACTCCAGCGTGTACGACGTCCCTTCCCAGCTCCACGAGAACGCCAACACCACGTACCCCTCCGGAAGCTCCTCGACCTCGATCGTGATCATCGTCGCGTCCTCGCCGCCATCCGGATCTGAGACGCGCAGGACGACATCGTAACTTCCGGCAATATCGTAGGTGTACGTCGTGGTGACCCCCGCGCCGGTCATACCATCTCCAAACGACCAGCGATAGGTCAAGGTGTCGCCGTCCGGATCGGCCGACTGGGAAGCGTCAAACGTGACATCGAGCGGACGGTAGCCGTCCTCGGGCGATGCGCTAAGCGAGGCCACCGGGGCGCGATTGACCGGAGACAGGCCACATCCTCCCACCACGAGTACGCTCAGCAAGACGACCGCCACTCGGGCGATCGCTCGACGGTCGATTCCCCTCGTCATCGTGGCGGCGATTGTAGTCGGTCGATCGAAGCTGATCAACCGAAATCCTTTTCGGATGCCGGTTCTCGTGCCTCCAGGGCGTTGATCGGGGGTTTGGTGTATGCTACCATCGATCCCGCCAAGGGGGGCTGGCATGTACATGATCATCGTGGGGGCAGGGAGCATCGGGACGAGCCTGATCGACATCGCCGTCAAGGAGAAGAACAACGTCGTCGTCATCGACGCGAGCCCCGAGCGGGGCCGGGAGATCAGTTCGAGGTATGATGTCACCGTGCTGACCGGCAACGCCACCTCCGCGGAGACCCTGCGGGAAGCCGGATCGGAGCGAGCCGACGCGCTGATCGTGACCACCAGCGACGATGCGGTCAATCTGATGGTGGTCTCCATCGCCGCCGACCTCGAAATCCCCTCCATCGTATCGATCGTCAACGAGGAAGAACACGTCGGCTTCTTCCGCAAGCTGGGGGCCAACATCATGGAAAACCCCGAGGACGTGGTCGCGCACCACCTGTACAACGCCGTCAAACGTCCGAGCGTGCAGGATTTCGCCATGCTGCCCCAAGACGCGCAGATCTTCCGGCTTCAGGTCAAGGCGGACTCTCCGCTGATCGACCGCTCGGTATCCGACGCGATCAGGCGGGAGATCATCCCCGGTTCGATGCGGATTCTGGCGATCGCCCGCAATGGAGAGCAATCGATCCCCTCCGACGACATGATCGTCGAGGAGAATGACGTTCTCACCTTCTTCTCGCTTCAGCCGGTCGGCGATGAGCTGATCGAGAAGCTCACCGGATGAGCCCTTCCATCTTCCGAAGCCGGCAAGATCTCTACATCGTCCTTCGCGACCTCGGATTGCTCCTTCCGGTCGTCGGCATCATGGCCTCGATCTCGCTGCTGGTGCCGCTGGCCTTCGGGGAGCGGTTCGCGTTCGCTCCGCTGGCGATCACCGCCGGGGTCTCGTTTCTCCTCGGCGCGGCGCTGTACTTCCCGTTCCGTAACGCCGGCGAGGCCGAACTGAAGCACGGGATGCTCATCGCTGCGTTCGGCTGGCTGCTGGTGGCGGCGCTCGGATCGCTGCCGTTCCTCCTCACCGCGATCCTCGCGCCCGAGGCCAGCGCTTCGGCAACGCTTCTGCACTTCCGTGATCCGGCCAGCGCGTTCTTCGAGGCGATCTCCGGCTACACCGGCACCGGACTGACGATGGCCTCCCGCGCCGACCTCCTGCCCAAGACGCTGCAATGGTGGCGCAGCTTCACCGAGTGGATCGGTGGCATGGGCGTCATCGTGCTGATGCTGGCCATCCTCGCCGGCCCGCGCCCCGGGGCGGCCCGCTACAGCCTGTACTACGCGGAGGCGCGGGGGGAGAAGATCCAACCCAGCATCACCTCGACCCTGCGGACGATGTGGTGGATCTTCCTCCTGTACACCTTCATCAGCGTCGTCGCCCTCTGGGGGGCGGGGATGCCGATCTGGGAATCGATCAACCACGCGATGACCGGGATCTCCACCGGAGGCTTCACAGTCACCGACAACAGCATCGCCTCCTATGACAGCATCGCCATCGAGCTCGTCCTCCTGCCGATCATGCTGCTCGGGGCCATCAGCTTCGCCGTCCACTACGAGATGATCCGCGGCAAGGGGAGGATCCTGATCGACGACTTCCAGACGCGGTGGTTCCTCACGCTGGCGTTGATCGGGATCGCCTTGCTCACCCTGGAGAACATTCTGGCGCTGGGGGGGATCGAATCGCTCCGCCAATCGCCATTCCAACTCATCTCCGCCATCACCTGCACCGGCTTTCAGTCGACCGACCTGTCCGTCTGGAGTCCGACCGGCAAACTCCTTCTCGCCACGGCGATGTTCATCGGTGGCGCCGCCGGATCCACCGCGGGAGGGATCAAGGTTGTGCGGATGCTCATCCTGATGAAGGGTGTGCAGTGGCGCTTCCGCCGGATCGTTTCCCCTCGGCGGGCGATCGTCCCGTTCCGGTTCGGCCATACCACCATCGACGAGTCGGAGGTCGGACATCGGCTGGAAGATGCATCGCTGATCGCTTTCCTGTGGCTGATCTTCCTGGGGATTGGCATCGTCGTCTTGCTCCACACGGTCACCGGACAGCACACCCTGTCCGACGTCGTATTCGAGGTCGCCAGCGCGCAAGGGAACGTCGGCCTCTCCGTCGGGATCACCCAGCCGACGATGCCCTTGGCGAGCAAACTGACGCTGTGTTTCAACATGTGGATCGGCCGACTCGAGATCATCCCCGTCCTGATGCTCGTCCGGGCCCTGGTCCGCGGCCTGCAGTAGGCGCCGCGGATCCCCATCGCCTCTTCATCGAATCGCCACCCGACGCCGGTATACTCAAGGCAGACTGTGGATCTTGAGAAGGAGGACGCGTGTTCCGCAAAACCCTGTTCATCTGCTTTGCCGCCCTGATCGCGACCACCGTTGCGGCGGTCGCCTACGATCGATCCGAGTTCCTGTTCTTCGACGAGATCGAGACGGGAATGACGGGGATCGGAAAGACGATCGTCGCCGACGACGTGATCGATAGCTTCGAGATCGAAGTCCTGGGAGTCATCGATCAGCCGGGAACCCTGTCCGACTTCATCGTCGTGCGCGTCAGCGGCCATACGATCGGCCGCGCCGGCGGCATCGCCCAGGGAATGAGCGGCAGTCCGGTGTACATCGATGGCAAGCTGATCGGTGCGCTGAGCAGGGCGGCCAGCTGGTCGAAGGAGATCACCCCGATCGGGCTGGTCACGCCGATCGAGCCGATGCTCGCCGTCGGAGACACCGCCGCCGCAGCGGGACTCGCCCGCGGACCCGACGACGCATCCGTCCTCCATGACGTCACGTTCGCCGATCGCCCTACGCCCCCGTCTCCCGCCACGGTGGCGGCATCACCGGACACCGTGTTCGCCTATCCGATCGCCACCCCGCTAATCGCCCCCGGCCTGTCGGAACGGGCGCGCGCTCTGCTGATGGACGGAGCGGAGCTGTCCACGGCGCCCAGGAACTGGATCGGCGACTACCTCCCGATCGAGGCCGGCGCGGCGTTCGATGGCCTCTCGGCCGTCCATCTGTCGCTGCTGCCACTCGCCGCCTCGCAACCTGCTTCCTCCTCCCTTGCGCCGTCCGACCTCGAGCCGGGAAGCTCGATCGGTGTCGCGTTGGTCACCGGCGACCTGACGATCGGGGCCCTCGGGACGCTGACCTACCGCGATGGGGAGACGTTGATCGGTTTCGGACACCCGTTCATCTCCAACGGGGTGTCGCAGTTCCCCATGACGACGGTGTCGATCATCGACACCATGAAGACCTACCCGGCCTCATTCAAGCTCGGAACCCTCGGTGATCCGATCGGCACGATCTTCGAGGACCGCACGGCGGCAATCGGGGGACGCATCGGGCCCGCGGCCGAGACCATCCAGCTGTCGCTCGGCGTCCACGACCTCGATCGGGACGTCACCGAGGCGTACGACGCCAGGCTGGTCGACGAGCCGCATCTGATGCCCGAGCTCCTCCTCGCCACCGGCTTCGAAGCGATGGACACAACGCTCGACCGGATCGGTCAAGGAACGGTGGAGGTCACCTACCAGATCCTCGGCGACGGGATGCCCAAACCCCTCGAGCGAACCGACATCTTCTTCAGTTCCGTGGACATCGCCGTCTATCCGCCGTGGCAGCTCGCGGGCATCGTCTCCTTCCTCCAGTACAACGCGTTCGCCGATCCCGAGATCCACCGGATCGCCGCCTCGATGAAGGTGACCGAGGAGATCAAGGGGATCCGGATCAACCACCTCGAGCTCGATGATTGGATCTACGCCCCCGGAGAGTCGATCTCCTTCCGGCTGGAGCTGCAGACCTATCAGGGCGAAATGCAGGTCGAGGAGGGCGAGATCGTCGTTCCCGAAGACGTCTTCTCCGACTACCTCATCGTGCGGGCCTACGGGGGACCTCGCTATCTGGAGGGCGGGGAGGAGCCGCCGTCGTTCGCCGACCTGGCCGACGTCATCGAGGCGGTGGAGACGCTTCCCCGTTACGATCAGCTGACGGTCGAGCTGTTCGCCATCGACCCGTACTCGCCGTACGGCGACGCGGTCTACGGCGTCACCGAGGTGACATTCGACTACCCCGGCTACGTGGTCTACGACGAACGGGAGGCCACCGCCCTGCTCTCCGAGCCGCTCGGACCGGCCGCCGACTCGGACAAGACGCAGGGAGATTCGGACGGATAGCGGCATGTTCCCCGTCGACGAGATCGCGGCGATCGTCGGCGGCCGGCTGCTTCGCGCCACCGGGCGGACGACCCCTCGACACGCCGTGCACGACTCTCGCCAGGTCGCGCCCGGTGACCTGTTCGTCGCGCTCGCCGGCCGTCGCGCCGACGGCCACGACTTCCTCACGGAGGCATTCGCCCGCGGGGCCGGCGCCGCCCTGATCTCCGATCCGGCGCGTGCCCCCCAATCCGTGAACAACCTCATCGTCGTCGACGACGTGCTGCCGGCGCTCCATCGGCTCGCCGCCCAGTGGCGGAACGCACATCGCACGACCATCGTCGGGATCACCGGAAGCAACGGCAAGACCACCACGCGGACCCTGCTCGCCCACCTCCTTCGCGATCCGATGCACCCCAGCGCCGTCTTCGAGCCACCCGGAAACTACAACACGGAAATCGGACTTCCGTTGGCACTCCTTTCCATGCCGCCATCGGCCGCCTACGGCGTGTTCGAGCTCGGCGCCGAGCGTCCGGGCGACATCGCGACGCTCGCGGCGATCCTCGCCCCGCACGTCGGGATGATCACGTCGGTGGGACCAAGTCACCTGAGGGGATTCGGCTCGGTGGAGGCGATCGCCGCGGAGAAGGGGAAGCTCGCCCATGCCGTGTCGACGGACGGCTGGGCCGCGGTGAACGCCGACAGCCCCCCGCTGCGCCGCCTATCCCGCGAGCTTCCCGGCCGCTGCATCGCGGTCGGCCTCGAACACGGGGCGGTCCGTGGTCGACTGATCCGGGAAGCGCCACAACTCGAGATGACGGTCCCCGAACCTCCGCTACGGCTGCGGTGCCCGTTGCTCGGACGCCACAACGCCACCAACCTCCTGCTCGCCGTCGTCGCCGCCCACCGGCTGGGGGTGGCGGCCGAGGCGATCGAGGAGCGTGCCTCCACATTCACTCCGGTTCCCCACCGGCTGCACGCGGTGCCGAGCCCCTTGGGCACGATCCTCGACGACAGCTACAATGCGAACCCCGCGTCGACCATCGGCGCGTTGCACGTGCTGGCGGCGTTCGGCGGTCCGCAGACGCTTCGCGTGTTTGTGTTTGGGGAAATGCGCGATCTCGGCGCCGACTCCCGACGGCATCATCGCGCCATCGCCGAGCTCGCTTCGCGCCTCGACGTCGACCTCATCCTGCCGGTCGGTGACCAGGCCCTCTCCGCTTGCCAGGACCGTCCGTCGCCAGCCGTGCTGCTCGTCGACCGCGACGCGATCCCCCGCGCGATCCAAGCGCGCCGTCGGGAAGCCGGCGCCGAGGCGGCGATCCTCGTCAAGGGCTCGCGCGCCCTCGAGCTCGATCGGCTGGTCGAGCGGCTCCGGCGAACCACGACATAGCGTCAGCTGATAGTGAACCCCTCTCGTTCGAGCACCGCCCGGTCGGCGTAGGGAAGGTACCGATCGCCGAGGATCTGGAACCGCTCGTGCCCCTTGCCAGCGATCAGCAGTACGTCTCCCGGTGCCGCTCGCCCCGCCGCCCAGGCGATCGCGGCCGCCCGGTCCGCGATCCGCTTGCCACGGCCGCCCGCATCGCGGACGCCGACCTCGATCTCGTCGAGAATCCGCTCCGCATCTTCATCCTTCGGATTGTCCGAGGTCAGCACCACGACGTCGGCATGTCGGGCGGCGATCGCCCCCATCAGCGGACGCTTCCCTCGATCGCTTCTCCCCGGGCAGCCGAACACGACCCACACCCGCCCCCCCGGCGGCCGTACCGTCCGCAACACCCGCTCGAGGGCGTCGGGCGTGTGCGCGAAGTCGACCACCGCCACCAGCCCGTCCCGCCGCGCGAACAGCTGCATCCTGCCATCGAGCTGCGGCGTTGTGGCCAGTCGCTGTGCGACCTCCTCGATCGGCAGGCCCGCCGCGACCGCCGCCCCCGCCGCGGCGAGCGCGTTGTACAGGTTGTGCTCCCCGCCATGCGGCAACATCGCCGGCACCTCCACGCCCCGCCACCGCAGCCCAAACCGCCACCCGCTCCGGTCCGGCCGAGGACGGACCGCGAGCAATTCGCCTTCGCCGCGTCCTCCGTACCGGATCACATTCGCCCGACAGCCGTCGAGCAGCGCACGATGCACCGGGTCGTCACGGTTGACGACCGCCGTCGCCGAGGGCTTGAGCTGCGTGAACAGGATCCGCTTCGCCTCCAGGTACCCCTCCATCGTCCCATGGAGGTCCAAATGGTCACGGCTGAGGTTGGTGAACACCGCCACGTCGAAGTCGACGGCGTCCAACCGTCGCTGGGCGAGACCGATCGACGAAGCTTCGACGACCAAGCGCTGAGCCCCGGCGCTGAGCGCTTCGTCGGCGATCGCCTGGACGATACGGCTCGACGGCGTCGTCAGACCGGCGAGGTCGCGCTCGGCATTGGCCAGTGTGCCGATCAGTACCGTCCGATCCACCCCCAGCATGTGAGCGATCCAGTGGCAAACCGTCGTCTTCCCGTTGGTCCCGGTGACCCCGAGGGCAAACAGCCTCTCGGTCGGACGGCAGTAGAACGCCGCGGCCAACTGCGCCAGCGCCGCGCGGGCATCGCGAACGACGAGACGCGGCACCCGACACGCCCCACGCCGCTCCGAGACCACCGCCACCGCACCTCCGGCCACCGCCTCTGCGATGTGATCGGCCCCGTCGTGGACGGCCCCGGACAACGCGATGAACAGCTCCCCCGGTCGTACGTCCCGGGAATCCTCGCACAACCCGGTGACCTCGATCCGCCTCCAGGCGGGACGGTGGGGCGTGAAACCGATCGCCTCGGCGAGCTCAGCCAGGGACACCGACACGATGGTCCCCCATCCGATAGACATAGATCGGATGCCCTCCCCGCGCTTCGCCGACGACGTCCGGCTCCCATCCCCACATCGGGTGGTAGTACGACACCACTCTCGCGCCCGGCTTCAGCTGGCGCCGAAGACGTTCCTGGAGACGGAAGTTGGCCGTGGTGGACAGGAACAGGATGACGACATCGGCATCGGACACGTCGGCCGCGTACATGTTGCCCCGTCGGACCTGTGCACGACCGGAGACCCCTGCGAGACGGATCCACAGATTGGCGGCGAGAACCCTGAACGGGTCGATCTCGACCCCAGTGGCCCGGGCACGGAACTCCTTCGCCGCCGCCACGACGATCCGACCATCGCCGCAGCCCAGATCGATCACGTGCTCGTCAGGCTGCACCTCGGCCAGAAACAACAGCCGCCGCAAGGTGATCCGATCGGTCGGCTGCCACAGCGCGTCCAGCGTCAGGTTCCACGCCAGCCACAGCACCGTGACCCCGCCGACGACGATTCCGACGGTCCATCCCATCTAGAACCGGACGAGCAGTCCGCCCTCGAACACCGGACCAGCACTCCATCCGACGTCCGTTCGGCGGACGAGGTAGCGCCCCTCGAGAAACAGCTGTACGACGTTGAACGATTCCACGCGGACCCCTCCCACCGCTTCGAGCAGCAGCCCCGTAGAGTACGGCGGCGGCGTCAGTGCGGTGCCGATCCCGACACCGACATACGGATCGAACGGCGGGAGAACCCAGTGCCCCAACAGATCGAACGTGATGAGCATCAACCCCGCCACGCCCGGCGTCGCGAAGCCGACCTGCGCTCGGACATCGAGCGCTGGAGCGATCGGCAGCTCGCTCAAGGCGTTGACGAGGATCAACCCGGAGACGTCGTAGCCGACGCCGAAACCGATGGTGACCGCCTGGACCGTCGCGCCGACGACGGCCACGATCACCATCGCTGCACCTGCTGCCCTTGACCACTTCATGCTTCCCCCCTCCATGCTCTGGCGCAACACAACGGCTGGGTGCTAGATGTCGAGGGCGGTGATCTTGTCGCTGTTCTCCCAGATGAAGTCCCGCCGTTGGGCCACGTCACTTCCCATCAGCGTCGAGAAGATTTCGTCGGCCTCCAGGGCATCACGAATCTCCACCTGCTTGAGGATCCGGTCGTCCGGGCTCATCGTGGTCTCCCAGAGCTCCTGGGGATTCATCTCTCCCAGCCCCTTGAACCGCTTCACCGACGACAGCTTGCCGCCGTGCTCCTTGCGGTAGCGTTCGAGCTGCTCGTCGGAGTGGAGATAGACCGTCGATTTGCCGTGCTTGATCTGATACAGCGGCGGTTTGGCAATGTAGACGTGCCCCTCCTCGATCAGCTTCGGCAAGTAGCGGAACAGGAACGTCAGGATCAGGGTGCAGATGTGCGCACCGTCGACGTCGGCGTCCGCCATGACGATCAGCTTGTGATACCGGAGCCGATCGAGCGAGAACTCCTCGCGGATTCCGGTTCCGATGGCCGTGATCATTGCCTTGATCTCCGTGTTGTCGAGCAGCTTCGCCAACCGCGCCTTCTCGACGTTGAGCACCTTTCCGCGCAGCGGAAGGATCGCCTGGAAGTTGCGATCGCGCCCTTGCTTCGCGCTACCGCCCGCCGAATCTCCCTCGACGATAAACAGCTCCGACGATGCCGGATCCCGGTTGGAGCAATCGGCGAGCTTCCCCGGCAGCGCCGTCGCTGCCAGCGGCCCCTTGCGACGAGCCATCTTCCGCGCTTTCGCTGCGGCGAGCCGAGCACGTCCCGCCCCCACCGATTTCTCGATCACCGTCCGGGCGACCTTCGGCTTCTTGCCGAAGGCCATCGTCAGCTGCTCCTGGAGCATCCCTCCGACCAAGCTCCCGACCTCCGGGTTTCCGAGCTTCGTCTTCGTTTGCCCCTCGAACTCGGGGTTGGGAATCTTGACGCTGATGATGGCGACAAGCCCCTCGCGGATGTCCTCGCCGCGCAGGTTCGGATCGTTCTTGCGCAGGATCTTCTTGTCGCGCCCGTAGTCGTTCATGAACTTGGTCAGCGCGCTCTTGAAGCCGGTGAGATGGGTACCGCCGTCCACCGTGTTGATGTTGTTGGCGAACGCATGGATCGACTCGTCGTACGCCCCGGTCCACTGCAGCGCGATCTCGATCTCGAGTCCCGATTCCTTCCCTTCGAGGTAGATCGGCTTGGGGTGCAATGGTTCCTTCTTGTTCGCCAACTCGGCGACGAATGACGCGATACCGCCCTTGTTCTGGAACTTGCGGGTGACATCGGCGGCCTCGTTCTTGAGGATGATCGTCAACCCGCCGTTGAGGTAGGACAGCTCTCGCAACCGGTGCGATAGCTTGGGCATGTTGTATTGGATATCGCCGAAGATCTGGCTGTCGGGAAGGAACGTGGTGGTCGTCCCCGTGCGCTTCGTCTCGCCGACGACCTCCACCTCGGTCAGCTTGAGACCGCGAGAGAACTCCTGGCGGTGGATCTTCCCCGCCCGATGCACTTCCACCACCAGATGCTCGGACAACGCGTTGACCACGGAGACGCCAACCCCATGAAGACCGCCGCTCACATGGTAGCTCTTGTTGTCGAATTTGCCGCCGGCGTGGAGGGTAGTCATGACCAGCTCGACGGCGGGCAGACCCGACTCACGGTGGATCCCAACCGGCATCCCTCGTCCATTATCGGACACCGTGACCCGGTTGTCTTCGTGGATCGTCACGCGGATCTCCGAACACTCTCCGACGAGCGCCTCGTCGATGCTGTTGTCTACGACCTCTTCGATCAGGTGCATCAGCCCCGAAGGGCCGGTGCTCCCGATGTACATCCCCGGACGTAGCCGTACCGGTTCGAGATCCTCGAGGACCTTGATCTGATCGGCCTCATAGGCCTGAGCTTTCTGCGCTTGCTTGGCCATCTCACCACCCGACCCAATTGTAGCGAAATCCGCTTGGGATTCCAATCGTAGCCGTTTTCAGTTGCCCGAACGACGACGTATCGTCAAGATGCATCGAAGAGACTAGAAAGCATCCAGGTGTGTGGCATACTAGCGGGAAAGTTCATGCAACAGGGGAAAGGCGACCGCAACCTCCAGAAGCGCCGGCTGATCCCGTTTCTGCCCGGATATGCCCTTGACAACAGCGGCGACATGTTCACCCAGGTGGCGATCCTGTGGACCGGGCGGTCGCTCAGCGGCCGGGCGAGGCGCTGTTCGGCGTCCTCATCGGTTCCGCGGCGATCCTCCTGACGCTGTCCGTCGCCCACATCGCGTTCCTACCGGTCCGCGAAGCCGACTGGAAGCTGTCCACGCCCGAAGAAGAACCAAGGACCACGCTCGTCTAGCGAAGCGCTTCCTCCAGCGCCGCGTCGGCGTGGAGCACCGCCGTATCGAGCACGGGCACCGGGAGATCGTCGGCCTCGACCAACAGCGGGAGCTCAGTACAACCCAGGATCACCGCATCGGCCTCCTCCTCCCGGATCAGCCGCCGGGCGATCGTCAGGATCGCTTCCTTCGAGGCCGGGCGGAGGTCGCCGCGGCTCAGTTCGTCGAAGATCGTCCGATCGATCGCCTCCTGCTCCTCGGTGTCGGGCACCGTGGTCCTCATGCCCAACGCGGCAAGACGCTCGGAGTAGAAAGGGGCGGACATCGTGGCCCGAGTGCCCAGCAGCGCCGGCCGCCGGCAGCCCAACCCCGTCAGCCGCTCGGCCACCGCGTCGACGATCGAGAGCAACGGGATCGGAACCGCGGCCGCCACCCGGTCGAACACGCGGTGGAAGGTGTTGGTCGCCATCAAGCCGAACTCCGCCCCCGCATCGGCCAACCGGCCCAATCCCTCCGCTGCCGCATCGGCCACCGCCTCCCAGTCCCCCGCACGCATCCAATCGACATAGCGCTGGAACGATACGCTGTAGATGAGGACCTCCGGGTAGGCGTGATCCCCGAACCGCCGCGTGTACTCCCGCGTCAGATAGCGGTAGTAGATCGCCGTCGACTCGGGGGTGGTCCCGCCCAGGATCCCGATCCGCTTCATCCGGCCGCCCCCAGGCTACTGCCGCGAGGCCACAACGGCGACGACCTCGGGGAAATCAATCCCAAGCTCCCGTAGCTTGTCGATCGTGGGAATCCCCTCCTCGGTCCATCCCCGCCGCTTGTACACCGCATCGATCAGCTGCTCGTACTGGTCCTCGCGGTGAGCACGCAGGGCAGCGACCTTCTCCGCGGTCGTCATCCCCGCTGGATCGATGCCGACCTTCTCGGCGAGCTGCTGATCGTAACGATCCTGCCGGGAGGTGTACTCCTCCTCGGTCACCGGCCCGGCCGAGCGGTACGGGATCGCGTCGTGCTCGCGGGTTCCGAACCCCATCCGCACGCCGAACACGCGCTGGAAGTTGTACACGCGCTCCGATTGCCGGATCAGCTCCTCCGGCGTCACCTCGACCCCGGTCACCCCCGTGAACACCTCGCAGTAGTTGTGCACGTGTTCGGGCACCTTGGCCGGCTCGTCGGTCTGGGCGTTGTCCGTCGGCTCGATGTCGTTCCACGGAAGCTTGCAGTGACCGACCAGTCCGAACCACGTCCGCCACATCGGGAAGTAGTGAAGCGCCTCGGCCTTGTCGGCGAATGTCGGGATCTGGTGGTTGACCATGTCCATGAAGATGAGCCACGCCTCGTCGTGCTGCGGGCCCTTGAGGGCGAGACCGTAGCCACCCTGCATCGCCAGCGACTCCTTGGTCACGTACTCCGAGTACTCGAGCCCCTTGGCCTCCATGCCGATGTCCCTCAGGAACCCCGGGTCGGCATCGAACGCTTCGGCGAACCGCTGCTTCATCCTCCGGATCCCCTCGCCGACCATCGGTCCGAACCCCTCGCCCCGCGCCATTCGATGCAGCAGCTCCAGGGCCGCATCGCCGTTACCGAACCGCAGATCGAGCCCCCCCGTCGTTTCGGCGTCGAGCACCCCCGCCTCGTAGCACTCCATGACGAACGCCACCCCGGTGGTGAACGAGATCGTGTCGATCCCGTAGGTATCGCAGTAGAAATTGACCTCCAAGACGAAGCTCGGGTCGTAGACGCCGAGGTTGGAGCAGCCGGCCGCGGTCTCGTACTCCGGGCCGTCGACCAGCACCTTCTGCCCCTTGTACGGGCCGCTGCTCAGCATGAAGCCATCGACCGCGTGCGAACACGACATCGTGCAGCCGAGCCAGCAGCCGTCCGGCATTCCCTGTCCGAACCGCTCCCGCCACACCGGTGAGGCGATCTCCCCCGCTTCGGGATGCGAGCCGAACTTGAAGTTGTGGGTCGGCAGCAGGTCGTACTCGTCCATAATTTCGACCAGATGCGCCGTGCCCACCCGCCGCATGTCGCACTGACTGGCGTCGAGCTCGAGGATCTCCCGGTTGATCCGCTGGCCAACTGCCTGGATTCGGGAAAGGTCGGCGGGCTGGTTCGATTGGGCGGTCACCGGCGGGCTCTTGACCACCACCGCGGCGATGCCCTTGTCGCGAAACACCGTCCCGGTGCCGCCGCGTCCGGCTTGCTTGACGCGGACCGCGTTGCGCTTGCGATCGAAGAAGCTGAAGTTGAGGCAGCCCCACCGTGCGTGCTCAGCCCCCGCCCCGGTGGTAATCGTCGAGACCGCCGCGACGTCCCCCGGTGCCTCGGAATCGGCAAACGCGACCATCAGCTGCTCCGCGAGGACGTGCGTGTTGATGTCGGTCTCCGGACAGGAGAGGAGCTGAACGTTCCCGTTCGTGCCATCGATGAAGACGACGACGTTTTCGTCGCTTTTTCCCTGCAGCTCGAGCGCATCCCATCCCGAGAACTTGAGGTACGGTCCGAAGAAGCCGCCGGCGTTCGAATCAATCACGTTGTCGGTGAGCGGCGACAAGCTGACGACAATGGACTTGCCCGACCCTGGGTAGGCGGTCGTCCCGCCGACCGGGCCGGAGGAGACCACGATCTCGTTCGCCGGATCCTCCCAAGTCGTCGACCCGTCGACCGCGTTCCATAGCCGCCACAGACCGAACCCTCGCCCCCCCACGAAGATCTCTTTCATCCGGTCGGTCACCGGCCGCGCCTCGATCTCCCCGGTTCCCACGTTCACGTACAGCGTTTCCCCCGTGTACCCCTTGACGGTCGGTCGCCGTTCGTACCCCATCTCTGCGATGACCCGATATCCTGCAGGTGCTGCCATCGATTGCCTCCTCGCGATCGTCTCCCCATGGGCCGGTCGGTCGTCCGCCGAGAGTTTAGGTAAGCGGTGCACCTTCCTCAAGTGCAATTGCGCCGAGCATTTCAGCGTCCAGGTGACGACTCTGTTGCCCCCGGAGCGAGCGTCGCCTATGCTGTTGCCGACAGGAGGGATGAGGATGGACCGAGAACGCATCGAGGGGGGGATCCGGGAGATCCTCGAGGGAATCGGAACGGATCGGTTGAACCCCGAGGTGTTGGCCAACACGCCGCGTCGGGTGGCTGCGATGTACGCCGAGTTCTTCCAGCACATCGATAAGGACCCCGCCGACACCCTGGAAGTCCTCTACCGGGAGCCGTACGAGGAGATGATCGTGCTGCGGGACATTCCGTTCTTCTCGGTCTGCGAGCACCATCTGCTTCCGTTCGTGGGCACCGCCAGCATCTTGTATATTCCCAGCGACAACCGGATCGTCGGCGCCAGCAAGCTGGCCCGCGCCGTCGACGTGGCCGCGTCCCGGCCGCAGCTCCAGGAACGGCTGACCTCCCAGATCGCCGACGCGCTGATGAAGAAGCTCGACCCGCGCGGCGTCCTCGTCCGGATGGAGGCAACCCATCAATGCATGACACTGCGCGGCGTGCGCAAGCCAGGCACCAGGATGGTCACCTCGGCGATTCGAGGAAGCCTCTACCGCGATCCCGCCCAACGAAGCGAAGCCCTCGCCCTCATCGCGTAGCACGTCCGGGGTCCGAAGTCCGATGTCCGAGGTACAACGTCCGGAGTCCGAGGTGCGGAGCCGCCATGCCCAATGCAGGAAAGGGCATTCCGCGCTTCCCCTCAAGACGAATCCAGGCGAACGAAGAGATCTACAGGTGTAGGCTATGGGCTGACGTCCCTTCATACAAGATGCTGGCGACCAGGGATTGGAGAAGGGCACCTGCCTATCGATCGCTTTGAAGACGCGAGGCGTGGCAGGCCGGGAGAGAACTCGCGTGTTCCGTGTACGCCGCGACGAAGCTGCCGTCCTTTCGTCGGGACTTCGCTCTGACCGATCAGATTCGCCGATCCGCCATCTCTGTCATGGCCAACGTGGCCGAGGGATTCGACAGTCGCTCCGACAAGGAGTTCCTTCGATTCCTAGCGTACGCCTACCGAAGTGTGTCCGAAGTGCCATCGCATCCGCATATCGCTCGAGATCAGGACTACATGGACGACAGGCTCTTCGAGCGTATCTACGAGGAGGCAATCCGTGCAAAGGGTCTCATCGGCGGATTCATCCGCTACTTCAGCGGAGGGCCTGGGAAGTGACCTTCGGACGAGGCCCCGCCGGGCAGCCCCTCTGGCGAGGCAAGGTGGATCCCACTTCCCTTGCGTGCCTTCGCGCCACGCAAGTCTCGGTTCCTCGAGCTGCTCAACGGGAACGCGCACATCGCTGCCCTCGTGCGGTTCCGCCACATGGGTCCGCCTCCGCGTCCTGGGATCTCTCGTAGGAAGTAGCCTCTGATCTCGCATGTTGGCTTGCGGAAGCCACTCCGGGCGTTGGAGCTCGGACCTTGGCTCTGGATTGCGGACGCTGAACGTTGCACTCCGGACGTTGGACCTTGGACCTACATCCCAATCCTCCATGCGGGGATCCGGGGATCGTCAGGCGTCAGCGGTTCCGCTTCCAGCGGCCATGCCCCCTCGTTCGAGCGCACCTCGAAGGTGATCGATTCACCGGTGACATCGCAATACCGACCGGCCAAGGAAGCGACCAGGTGAAGCTCCCGGTCGGAGGGTCCGTCGTCCGACTCGACCAACGTTATCGGTCCCATCGTCCCGACCGGCTCCAGCAGGATCCTTCCCTGTGCAAGCGAGGTCAACGCGTCGTTCTCCTGTTCGTTGCGACCGATGATCGCCTTCGTCCGATCCGAGAGCCGGAAGTGGCGGCCGATCCGAAACAGCCGAAACGCCTCGAGATCGACGTTGTCGGGCCCGCGATGGGTGAACGCATCACGGACCCGAGCGGCGTACGCCTTCTCCACGAGAACACATCCGCCAGCCGGCTGCGGATACTCCGGGATTCCCCATCGCTCGGCCAGCGCCATCTGCACCTCGCGACTTCGCCCCTCGATCGCCAGGAGGTCCTCGCTGCGGAGCCATCCCTCCCTCACCGGCAGGGTCTCCGGCAGGAGACGCGCCGACAGCGGCCGCACGAGACGGTCGCCCAGTCCACTCTCCTCGGCCGCCTGCGCCAGCGCCTTTCGATGCTGCGATTTCGGCCGTTGGCCGAGCACCTCCCCACTGACGACGAACTGCGCCCCCTCTTCCTCCATCACCCGCTTTGCCACGCGGAGGATGAAGATCCGGCAGTCGACGCATGGATTCATCCCCCGGCCATATCCATGCCGCGGATGACGGATGACGTCGAGATGCTCCTCGGAGGCATCGACGATGCGGAGCGGCAGGCCCGCTTGCTCAGCCGCCGTGGCCAGCCGTCGGCGTCCTCCCCCGTCGGTACTGAACAGATGCTGCACGTGGAGCAGCACGACCTCGACACCGACTCGCTGAACCAGAACCGCCGCGAGGAGGCTGTCCAAACCGCCGGAGAACGTGGCCATCGCCTTCGGCCGATCGGCGGACTCGCGGGCGCTGCCCGATCCATGCTCGTGCCCTGGATTCTTCATCCCTGCTTCACATCCCCCCGTATAATCCTACTGCAATCTCACTGTGAGCTGAAAATGAAGGAGGGGACTAAAGATGCGTAGAACTTGGATCATCGGATTGGTCGCTGCGCTGGTCATCGGCGCCGGCTTGTCCTTTGCATGGATGGAGTCGTCGGACACCCAGCTGAGCGTCGGCCCGACCGTCGCCCTCGCGCAGAGCGAAACCGGAGGCGATGCCGAAGTCGCTACTTCGATCACCGAAGCGGGACACGCCGCCGTCAAGCAGGCCATCGCCCTGGTGGGGCCGGCCGTGGTACGGATCGACGTCACCGGTACGGTGAGCGTCACCCATCCGCTGCTCGACTTCGAGACCGACCCGTTTTTCCGCCGCTTTTTCGGCGACCCGTTCGATTCCGAGCCACGGGAACGTAGGACGCAATCGCTCGGCTCGGGGTTGGTCATTGAGTACCACGGCGACAAGCTCGTGCTGACCAACGCGCACGTCGTGGACAACGCCGACACAATCAGCGTTACCGACGTCAACGGAACAAGGTGGGATGCCGACCTGGTCGGCGCCGACGACGTGCTCGACGTCGCGGTTCTGCGACTTGAGGGAGACACCGCCGAGATGAGCACCGCGCCGCTCGGCGATTCCGACACGGTCGAGATCGGAGATTGGGCGATCGCCATCGGCAATCCGCTCGGCCTCTCCTACACCGTGACCCTCGGGATCATCAGCGGCTCCGATCGCGATGTCGCCAAGCCCGGTGGCGTGGGCAACTTCAACAACCTGATTCAGACCGACGCCGCCATCAATCCTGGCAACAGCGGCGGTCCGCTGGTCAACGCCTTCGGCGAGGTGATCGGCCTCAATACGATCATCGCGCGCGGCTCGGCCAGCGGGGTCGTCGTGGAAGGGATCAACTTCGCCATCGCCATCAACGAGGTCAAGGAGATCCTTTCGCAGCTCGTCGAGTTCGGCGAAGTCGAGCGCGGCTGGCTCGGTGTGCAGCATGCCGACGTGACGCCGCAGACGGCCGAGCGGTACGGCGCCGACCCTGAACAGGACGGCACCATCGTGGTCAACGTCTTCCCCGGCGATCCGGCCGATCAGGCCGGTTTCGAGGTTGGTGATATCATCCTCCGCGTCGGCGACGTCCCGGTCGAGGAATCCGAGGATCTCAACCGCGCGATCGGTAATCTCCGAGAGGGAAGCGTTGTGGATATCGTGGTACTTCGGGACAGCGAGGAGATGACGCTGACCGTCACCCTCGGCAAGCGACCGAGCGAGGAAGCGCTCGCCACGTACGAAGGCAGCGCTCCCGACGAGGAGACCGAACAAGGAGCCGTCGCCTGGGGGCTCACCGTCGGCCCGATCACCCCGATCATCGCACGGCACCTGGGATTGAATTCGACAGAAGGGGTCGTCATAATGGACGTTGCCGCAGGCAGCTCTGCCGACCGAGCCGGGCTGGACGAGGGCGACGTCATCGTCGAATTCGACCACCAGCCGATCGATTCGGTGGAGGGTTGGGATGCGATGATCTCCGCGTTCGATGAGGGTGAAGAGGTCCTGTTGACGGTCCTGCGGAACGGTAGCCTGGACTTCGTTATGCTGCCATAGCGAGGTCGGCCGCCGAACGGAGAGTGGCGCAGCTTGGTCAGCGCGCAGCGTTCGGGACGCTGAGGTCGCCGGTTCGAATCCGGCCTCTCCGACTGCGGGAGTAGCTCAATGGTAGAGCTCTGGCCTTCCAAGCCAGTGATGCGGGTTCGATTCCCGTCTCTCGCTCCAGCTACTCCCGCAGGGCGGTTGGAATTGACACGCACCGGCCTCGGGTGCAAACTCGCTGCGGACGCCGACGTTGCCAAGCCGTCGACGTTCGTGGGAACCGCGCGCTTCACGAAGGCGCGTACGCGCCCGTAGCTCAGAGGACAGAGCAGCGGCCTTCTAAGCCGCTGGCCGGAGGTTCGAATCCTCCCGGGCGTGCAGCAGAATACATGGGGAGCGTGGCGCAGCGGCAGCGCACCAGGTTGTGGTCCTGGGGGTCGCGGGTTCGAATCCCGTCGCTCCTCCCAGAGAATCAGCACGGAGCCTCTGACATGTGGGTGGTAGGAACCGAGGCTGCGTGAAGAGCGACTCGCGAAGCGAACCGCAAGGCGTCACCGGCAACAAGGTGGCTTGCGCGAAGCGGAAACGAAGGACGCAGTACACGTCGCGGGTTCGTCGAGCAGAGCAAGGCGAAACACAACCTGCTCCAAAGAAGCAAATAGGCGCCCGTAGCTCAACTGGATAGAGCATCGGTCTTCGGAACCGGGGGTTGGGGGTTCGAGTCCCTCCGGGCGTAGAGCTGTGCGGGGCCGCGTTGTGGCCCCGCG
>CAZLER010000023.1:0-26641 GCA_964558595.1 uncultured Thermotogae bacterium | reverse complement strand
GCTGACCGCAGGCATCGCCCCTTGTCGAACGAAGTTCGACCCTCGGCGATGCCGTCGAAGTCCGCGATCGGCTGACCGCAGGCATCGCCCCTTGTCGAACGGAGTGCGACCCTCGGGCGATGCCATGGAAGTCCGCTATCGATTGACCGTATGAATCGCCCGTCCCAGCGCGTTCTCCGCGGCTTCCTTCAGCCCTTCGGGCAGGGTGGGATGGGGGTGCACGGCGTCGGCGATCGCCTCCAGGGTGAGTCCGTTGTGGAGGGCCACCGCCGCCTCCGAGATCAAATCCGACGCCTCGGCTCCCACGATCTGCACGCCGAGGATGCGGTGGTCGGCGGCCTCGGCGACCACCTGGAAGAAGCCGTCCGGCTCGCGCATGCCGAGGGCCTTGCCCAGCGCCGCGTATGGGAAGCGGCCGACGATCCCATCGTGATCGTCTTCCTTGGCGGCCTTCTCCGAGAGGCCGACCGCCGCGACCTCGGGGTGGGTGAAGATCGCCTGGGGGATCCTGCGGTAGTCGACCGGAGCCATCTCCTCGCCGGCGAGCGATGCGGCCAGCGCCACGGCCTCGGCCGATGCCTTGTGAGCGAGCATCGGTCCAGCGACCAGATCGCCGATCGCGTAAACCCCCTCGGCATCGGTCTTCAGTGATCGATCGACCGGAACGAAACCGCGAGGATCCGGCGCGACACCGACCGTCTCCAATCCGAGCCCGCCGGGACGAGCCCGCCGCCCCACCGCGAGGAGCACCCGATCGGCGGGGAACGCCTCCCCGCCCTCGGTGGTCACGTGGACGCCATCGTCACTGGATTCCAGCCCCTTCGCTCGTGTGCCGGGTCGTAGGTCGAACCCCTGTCGCTCGAGGGAGCGCTTCAGAATCGCCACCGTGCGGCGGTCGAGATCGACGGTAGGGAGGATCTCCGGCAGCAGTTCGACGACGGTGATCGCGCTTCCCAGCCGCCGGTAGATCGTCGCGAGCTCCAGTCCAATGACGCCGGCTCCGATGACCACCAGGCGATCGGGGATCTCGGCCAGCGTCAACGCGTCGTCCGACGACCACACGTGCGGGTCGTCGAACGAGAAGCCGGGGATCTCCATCGGTCCCGATCCGGCGGCAAGGACGATCCGCTCGGCGGACAGCACATCGCCGGTCGACAGGGCGATCCGATGCGGTCCGTCGATCCGACCCTCGGCGCGATGGAGGTCGACTCCGTTGCGGTCGAGCAGGGTCTCGATGCCGTCGACGAGCTTCGAGACCACACCGTCCTTCCAGGCGGCGAGCGCCTCCACATCGATCGATGGTGCCGGGAAATCGATCCCCATCGTATCGGCCGTCCTCGCCGTCTCGATCAACCGGGTGGCCGAATACAACGCCTTGGTGGGGATGCATCCCCAGTTGAGGCACACTCCGCCGAGACGATCCCGCTCGATCAGCGCCGTACGCAAGCCGAGCTGAGCGCAGCGCACGGCACAGACGTAGCCCCCCGGTCCCCCGCCGATGATCGCGACTTGATAGTCCATGACATCCCTCCGTACACACCGTATCTCCCTCTCCCCGGTGCGGCAACCCGGTTGACGACGGACCGGGGCGGCTCGACAATCGCCGGCCATGACCGCCGTTCACGATCGTTCCTTCCTCCTCGGATGCCACCTGTCGATAGCCAAAGGGATCTCGCGGGCGATCGACGACGCCGAGACGTTGGGCAACACGGCACTACAGATCTTCACCCATCCGCCGGCGGCGTGGCGGATGAAGCCACAGGACGAGCGTGAGGTGGAGCGGTTTCGCGAGCGGCGGGCGAGTTCGGCGATCCGGTATCTGGTGGTACACACGATGTACCTGCTGAATCTGGGTAGCGCCGACGAGGTGCTCCATCGGCGGTCGACCGACGCCCTGATCGAGGAGATCCGCCGGGCGGGAGCGCTGGGTGCCGAAGCGGTGGTGACCCACGTCGGGGCGCACGGCGGCTCCGGCGTCGAGCAGGGGGTCGAGCGGGTGGCGGCGGCGCTGCAACGGACGACGGCGTCGCCGGTGTGGGATGAAGACGGTCCGCGGTTGCTGCTCGAGAACACCGCTGGAGCGGGCACTACGCTGGGGGCGACGTTCGAAGAACTGGCGGCGGTGCTGGTTGCGGTGGGCGATCCTCGGGTGGGCCTCTGCCTCGACAGCTGTCACGCGTTCGCCGCCGGATACGACCTCCGAACCCGGGCTGCGCTGGACGCGACGCTTGCCCAGCTCGATCGGATCACCGGGGAACGGTGTGTCGAGATGATCCACCTCAACGACGCGAAGTTCGCCCTGGGATCCCGTCGGGACCGACATGCGCATATCGGACGCGGCGAGATCGGCAGCGCGGGGATCGGCGAGATCGTCCGTCATCCGGGCCTGCGGGACCTGCCGTTCGTGCTGGAGACGCCGAAGCAGCTCGATGGTCGGGCCGACGCCGACCGGATAAACTTGGCGGCGGTACGGAGGCTGCGATCGTGGAAGGAGAGCCCGGTATGAAGCTGTTCATCGACACGGCGAACGTCGACGAGATTCGCGAGATGGCGTGGTTGATCGACGGTGTGACCACGAACCCCTCCCTGGTGGCGAAGGAGAAGCGTCCGTTCGGCGATGTCCTTCGCGAGATCTGTGACCTCGTCGACGGTCCGATCAGCGCCGAGGTCACTGCGCCCGACGTGAAGGGCATGATCGCCGAGGCGCGGGAGCTGGCCGCGATCCACCCCAACGTCGTGGTGAAGATCCCGATGACCGAGTCTGGCCTGCAGGCCGTCCGGCGGCTGTCGGATGAGGGGATCGGGACCAACGTAACCCTCGTGTTTTCCGCGAATCAAGCGTTGCTGGCTGCCAAGTGCGGCGCGTGGTTCGTTTCCCCGTTCGTCGGCCGGATCGACGACATCGGTGGCGACGGGATGGGGCTGGTCGAGGAGATCCTCGACCTGTTCGCCAACTACGGCTTCTCCACCGAACTGCTCGCCGCCAGCATCCGGCATCCCCACCACGTCCTGGAGGCGGCGACGTTGGGGGCCGACGTGGCCACCGTCCCCTACGCGGTGCTGAAGAAGCTGTTCGACCATCCGTTGACCGATGTCGGCATCGAGCGGTTCCTGCGGGACTGGGAGGACGTACCGAGATGATCCTCGATCGTGTGGCGGGAACGCGCGACGCCTACGGTGAGACGCTGGTCGAACTGGGGGGCGAGGATCCGCGGATCGTCGTGTTGTCCGCCGACCTATCGGGATCGACGAAGACGGCGGCGTTCGCTGCTCGGTATCCCGATCGGTTCTTCAACATGGGGGTTGCAGAGGCGAACATGATCGGGACCGCGGCAGGGTTGGCGATGAGCGGATACCGCCCGTTCGCGTCGACGTTCGCCGTGTTCGCCACCGGGAAGGTGTGGGAGCAGATCCGCCAGGTGGTGGCCTACCCGAACGTCCCGGTGCGAATGGTGGCGACCCACGCCGGCCTCACCGTGGGCGAGGACGGGGCCAGTCATCAGATGTTGGAGGACCTGGCGACGATGCGGGTGCTGCCCAACATGCGGGTGGCGGTGCCCGCCGACGCGATCGAAGCGGAGGCGGTCATACGGTACGCCGCGTCCTGCGACGAGGGGCCGATCTACGTGCGGCTCGCCCGGGCGCCGTTCCCGATCGTCCACGAGGCGTCGGTGTCGTTCGTGCCCGGCAGGTCGACCGTGCTCGCCGAGGGCGACGACGTGACGATCGTCGCCTGCGGGCTGATGGTCTCGGTGGCGTTGGAGGCGCGCGCGCGGCTCGCGTCCGCCGGCGTTGGTGTCGAAGTGATCAACGCCTCGTCGGTCAAGCCGCTCGACATGGAGACGATCGTCGGCTCGGCCGCGAAGACCGGTGCCGTCGTCACCGCCGAGGAGCACCAGATCGCCGGGGGCTTGGGCAGCGCGGTATGCGAGCTGCTGTCGGAGCGCCATCCGGTTCGGGTGGTCCGGGTGGGAATCGACGATCGCTTCGGACAGTCCGGCCCCGCCGATGCGTTGCTCTCCCACTACGGGCTCGACGTCGACGGCCTCGTCGCGGCCACCCATCAGCTGCTGTCGCTGTAGCCGACGTCCGGACACGAGGAGAGACCCGTGTCCAAGCCGCGATGGATCGACGAACGGTTCCGCCGTGATCCCCTTCGTGATCTCGCTCAGACCCTGCTGGCGTTCGTGGTCCTCGGCGCGGTGGTGTCGGGGGCGATCGTGCGGCGCGCTGGGCTGAAGAACCTGTCCCCGCGGGGCCGTCTACGGCGTCGCGGCGAACCGCTCGGCGATCCGATCGGGGAGAACGTCCCGGTTGCTCAGCTTCACCCGGTACAGCGCCAGCTCGGTCCGTGCCCGATGGGCGATCGGATGGTCGGCGTGGGCGTGGGTGGAGATGAGCAGCGACCGGTCGCTGTCCAGCGCCGCTTCGACGACGGCGACGAAGCCGGGGGCGGTCAGCTCCATCGGGGCGATCTCGTCGATCACCACCAGCGGCTGGTGCGCCACCGCCCGACGGATGGCGGCGATGCCGATCCGTTCCAACGTCTCGACGTCCACGGTATACCGACCGACCTTCGGGCCGTGGCGGTGATGGAGATGGGCGAGCACGCCCTCTTCGCCGGTGGCGACGTCGACGAGGGAGAAGCCGACGCGGTGGCCGCAGACGCGGATCTCCCGGGTGAGCATCCCTCCGGCGGACAACGACAATCGTTCGAGGAGTCGCTCGATCACCGTGGTTTTGCCCACTCCCGGTCTACCGGTGATCGCGACGCGCCCCTTGATCGGCATCGATCCCGATTCTATCCTCCTGGCCATGGTCGACAAAGCGGAGCTGCTCGACGTGATCGCGACCGAGCATCGGCTCCATCCGGGGATGGGCGTCCAGGATCTCGCCAAGCTGATTCATCAGGCGGCGCTCGGCGGAGATCACCTGCTCGGCGACCCCCGACGCTACGTCGAGGCGCTGCGGTGGGAATGGGCGCGGCTCGGCCCTATCGATCGGATGAACCCTCCTCCGCCGCTGCAGCGGATCGATCCGGAAGGGCGGACCGCTCGCGTGCATCTGGCGGCTTGCGCGTGGCGCGGGGTCGACGTCGGGCGGCTGGGGAAGCGGCTCGCCGGACAGCCTCGGAAGAACGGGCGCCCTGAAGAGGTGCGACGTCGATGGGACGAGGCCATCGAGCTCGCCGCCGCGGCCGCGATCCCGTTCTCGGCGGCCCAGCTGTCCGAGTTCGGCGTCCCGTATGTACCCGTCCGGCACAGCACCGGATACGGGCGCGCCGCCTACCGGATCGTCAACGATATCGCCGATCGGTCGATGCGCGAGGCGCTCCGCGAGCTGGGGGTGCACGGATGAGCGCCCCCGACGATCGGCGGATCGGCCACCTCGACATGGACGCCTTCTTCGCCGCCGTGGAGCAACTCGACCATCCCGAGTATCGGGGCCGGCCGGTCATCGTCGGCGGACTCGGCCCGCGAGGGGTGGTGTCGACGGCGTCGTACGAGGCGCGTCCGTTCGGCGTCCACAGCGCGATGCCGATGGCGGTGGCCCGTAAGCGCTGTCCCCAAGGAATCTACCTCGCGCCCCGCTTCTCCCGGTACCAGGAGGTCTCCGATGCCGTGCGCGGCATTCTGCGCCGCCATGCCGCGACGATCGAGACGGTGTCGCTCGACGAAGCGTTCTTCGACCTGTCACGCCACGGACCCGATGTCGGCCGCGTGGCCCCGGTGGCGCGCGAGATCAAGCAGGAGGTGCAGCGGGTCACTCGGCTGACCTGTTCGGTGGGGTTGGCGCCGAACCGGTTTCTCGCCAAGCTCGCCTCCGAGCTGGAGAAGCCGGACGGGTTTCTGGTCATCGAGCCGGAGCAAGCCCAGGCGCTGCTCGACCCGCTGCCGATCGAGCGGATCTGGGGCGTGGGGGAGGTGACGGGTCGGCGACTCAAGGGACTGGGGTTGCTGCGGGTCGGCGATCTTCGCCGTGCCCCGCTCGAGCTGCTCGTCCGCGAGTTCGGTTCCGGCGGGCGACGGCTGCAGCGGCTCGCCTGCGGGATCGACGAGACCACGCTGCAGGGCGAGACCGAGTCCAAGTCGATCTCCCGCGAGGTCACCTTCTCCTTCGACGTGATCGAAACGACCGAGATCGAGGCCGAGGTGCGCCGACTGGCGCGGACCGTTGCCGCCGAACTTGGGGGCGAGGGGTTGGTGTGTCGAACCGTCCGGATCAAGGTCCGATACCCGGATTTCCGCACCATCACGCGCCAGACCCGGCTCGGTTCGGCGACCGATTCAGCGCCGTTGATCGAGGCGCTCGCCGTGCACCTGCTGCGCGATCGGGCGCATCTCGACGAACGGGGCGTCCGGCTGATCGGCGTCGGTGTCGGCGACCTCAGCGACACCGTCGAGCGCCAGCTGCCGCTGTTCCGGGAGTGGGTCTAACGGGAGAACGCCGGGGAGGCGGGACAAACGGCACCTCGATGAGGGAACGAGTCGGTGGAGAAACGGGTCTCCGTCGCCTACCGTTGCTGCGAGGTGATCGTGATGCGACGGTCGGCCGTCCTGTCGTGGTTGGTGTGGGTTACCGTGAGTGTCGTTGGGTTCGCGATTCCGCTGTGCGACTATCAGTCGCCGCTCACCGACCTGTCGACGTTGATGCTGAGCTTCACGTATCAGTACCACAACGATCCGTACGGGCTCGAGGACTACGACGTCAACGACGGGACGTTCGGAACCGAGTACGTGCGGCTATTCGACAGGCCGGAGTACGGCTTCGACATCGGGGTGGAAACCGAGATGCTGATCTCGACGGTCGACTTGTCGACGTTCTCCACCGTCGCCGACGGCAACTACAAGCGTTACTTCTCGTCGGAGCACGACTACTTCGCCTATGCGGGAGCCAGTGCCCGCAGCTCGTCATCGTTCGAGGCGGTCACGATGTCGTTCAACGTCGGGGTCGGCCGCGGGCGGTTCACCGACGTTACCCCGATGGCCAAAGCGGTGCGGATCGACCAGTACCTGGTGAAGCGGGGAAGCCTCAGCGATCACCTCCACCCGGTCGACCAGCAGATCATCGCCCGTGAGATCGGCAGCGCCGGTGCGTACGACTCGCTCGCCGGCCTGCTGGCGGTGGTGCAGGAGATCATCGAAGGATCGGGACGGGTGCGGACCGGCGGACTGGATGCCCTCGACCTGGCCGAGATCACCCGGTTCATCGAGGAGCGCGGCTTCTCCCGCTACTGCGGATGGGATCTGAAGTTCGGACTGGGTTACGCCCTGCTCGATCCATCCGAGGCCGGTGACGACCTGTTGATCACGGGGGCGCTCAACTACGGATTCACCACCTCTCCCAAGGTCCAGTTTCTGGTTCAGGGAACGTTCTCTGGCCCGATCGATTTCGCGGAGACCCACCGGATCGACGCCACCCTCGGCTACGACTACCTGGTCGCCGACTTCCTGAGCTTGAGTGCGTCGTACGATTTCTCGCGGGAGACCTGGGGTGGCGAGCCGACGGACACGCACCGGGTCTCGGCCGACCTGTCGATCACACCGGTGGACACCGCCGCCGTCGTGGTCGGCGTGCTGCTTGAGCACCGACCGTACTACCTGGAGTGGCGTGTCGACGTGCAGCTGTCGATCCAGATGGAGCTGCTGTAGCAGGACCCGTAGGGCGTTACAGCTTCGTCGACAGCGCCCGCAGCGCATCGCGCATCAGCGGATCGCTCACCCAATCCGCCGCCCGACCGAGCTCGACGAACCGACACTCGGCGATCTCGTCGGGGTTGGGGGTCGGCTCGCCGTCGATCCGCACCTGGAAGAACAGCATGATCCAGTGCAGGCAGGTGTGGTGACCGAGCTTCGCCCCCACCTCGAGCAGCGACTCGACCGTTCCGTCCACCCCGGTCTCCTCGCGCAGCTCCCGCAAGACGCCCTCGCGGGGCGACTCCCCGAAGCGGAGGAAGCCGCCGGGAAGCGTCCAGCGATCCCGGCTGAGCCCGCGGTTCGCCTTCACCAACAGGATACTGCGATCGCGGAGGCAGACCGCCTCGGTGACCACGCGCGGCATCGTCGCATGGACCGCGGCACGGACGGTCGGCTCGACGTCATCCCTCGCACCGATGTCGTCTTTGCTGGGCCAGTCGTGGGGATGGGCGCCGAGGCGGGGAACGCAGAACCAGACCGGGTCATCCACCGGTAACGGAGCGATCCGATCGATCGCAAACGGCAGCTCGTCCCGCCGGGGCAGATCGAGCATCTCCCCCCGCCGGACCAGGTAGATCCGTCCGTCCGCCTCCACGTAGTAGCGCTCGTCCATGGCCGGCGGATTGTACGCCGCCGCCGCCGTCGTCGCAGCGTTTGAGAAGGGCCGCGACGGCAGGGATAATGCACCGTCGGTCCGTTGCGGACCGGCGATTGCACGATGGGAGGCGTTGCGCGCGTGTACACGATCCTAAGCAAACGGACGCTCGGGCCGAGCATCCGGGAGTACGTCATCGAGGCGCCCGAGGTGGCCCGCGCCGCCAAGGCAGGCCAGTTCATCGTCCTCCGGCTACACGAGCGGGGGGAGCGGATCCCGCTGACGATCGTCGAGACCGATCCGGAAACCGGTGGGGTGACACTGGTCGTCCAAGAGGTGGGCAAGAGCACGCGGGAGATGGGCGATGGCTACCACGAAGGCGATACGATCCTCGACTTCGCCGGACCGCTCGGGGAGCCGTCGGAGATCGAGAGGTACGGCACCGTCATCTGCATCGGCGGAGGCCTGGGGATCGCCCCCCTGTATCCGATTGCCCGCGATCTCCACGCGGCGGGCAACACGGTCATCGGCATCGTCGGCGCCCGCACCGAGGAGCTGCTGTTCTACGTGGACAAGATGGCAGCGATCAGCGACGAGCTGCACGTGATGACCGATGACGGTTCCAACGGGAACAAGGGATTCGTCAGCGATCCGCTGCGCGAGATCCTGGCGTCGGGACGTGACGTGGAGCGGGTGTGGGCGATCGGTCCGGCGATCATGATGAAGGTGTGCAGTCAGGTCACCCGCGAGTTCGAGGTCCCGACCATCGTCAGCCTCAATTCGGTGATGATCGACGGCACCGGGATGTGCGGCGGCTGTCGGGTCGAGGTGGGCGGCGTCGCCAGGTTCGCCTGCGTCGACGGGCCCGAGTTCGACGGTCATCAGGTGGACTTCGACCTCCTGATGGCGCGCCAGGGCTACTACGCCCACGAGGAGGCGTGCTCCCTCGAGCGGTACCTCGCGGCCACCGAGGAAGGAGCCTCGTCGTGATCGTCGAGAAGCAGACCCCGATGCGGGAACAGGCCGCCGACGCGCGGGGCCGCAACTTCGATGAGGTGCCGTTCGGCTACAACGAGGACGAGGCGGTCCGCGAGGCGGAACGCTGTCTGCAGTGCAAGGCGGCACCGTGTGTCGACGGCTGTCCGGTCGGCATCGACATCCCTGGCTTCATCGAGCACGTCAAGCACCGGCGATTTGCCGAAGCGATCGCCACGATCAAGCGCGACAACGCCCTGCCGGCGGTGTGCGGCCGGGTTTGCCCCCAGGAGAACCAGTGTCAAGGCGTGTGCACGCTGGGGGTGCGATTCGAGCCGGTGGCGATCGGCCGGTTGGAGCGGTTCTGCGCCGATTGGGAAGCGGAGCACGAGCGCTGCTGCCCCGACGTGGCCCCGGACACCGGCCGGCGGGTCGCCGTGATCGGAGCCGGCCCGGCGGGGCTGACCGCCGCCGGCGAGCTGCGCAAGCTCGGCCATCGGGTGACCGTGCTCGAGCTGTTGCACGAGGCGGGCGGCGTGTTGATGTACGGTATCCCCGAATTCCGGCTGCCCAAGGCGATCGTTCGTCGCGAAATCGACGCCCTGCGGGAGATGGGGGTCGACATCGAGGTGAACAAGGTGGTCGGCCAGATCTACACCGTCGACGAGCTGCTCGACGGCGACTACGATGCCGTGTTCGTCGGGACCGGCGCCGGGCTGCCGCGGTTTCTCGGCATCCCCGGCGAGAACCTCAACGGGGTGTACTCGGCCAACGAGTTCCTCACCCGGACGAACCTCATGGCGGCCTACCGGTTCCCGGAGGTCGATACGCCGATCCGGGTCGGCGAGCGGGTGGTCACCGTCGGCGGGGGGAACGTGGCGATGGACGCGGCGAGGACGGCGCTGCGGCTCGGCGCTTCCGAGTCGATCATCGTCTACCGCCGCAGCGAGGAGGAGCTGCCGGCGCGGGGCGAGGAGGTTCATCACGCCAAGCAAGAGGGGATTCGCTTTCAGTTGCTGACCAATCCGATCGGCTTTCTCGGGGAAGGCGGCGAGCTGCGCGCGGTCCGTTGCCTGCGGATGGAGCTCGGCGAGCCCGACGAAGGGGGACGACGCCGGCCGGTGCCGATCGAGGGCTCGGAGTTCGAGATGGAGGTCGACAACGCGATCATCGCCATCGGGAACGGACCGCATCCGCTGATCCCGCAGACGACCTCCGACCTGGAGCTCAGCCGCTGGGGCAACATCGTCGCCGATGCCGAGACCGGACAAACGAGCAAGCCGGCCGTGTTCGCCGGCGGCGACATCGTCACCGGTGCGGCCACGGTGATCGAGGCGATGGGCGCCGGAAAGCGCGCCGCCGCGGCGATCCACAGCCACCTGATCGCCGGCTGCCCGTAGGCGGTCGAGATCCCGCGGCGTCCCGTTCTCGGTCCCCGCGATGAGGGACGCCGCAGCCTCCGCAGACGGCATCCTGTGCGGGGGCGCTCCGCTCGCCCTCGATTCCACGGGTCCACCGTACCGATGTCCCGGGAGAGCGAGTCACGTGACCCGTCATGCGTGTTGGTCACATGGCATGATCATCGAGCAGACAGCTAGCACCACCCGGTGCCGACGGGCGGAGAGGCGAACCCTCTCCGCTCGTCACGTTTCCGCATCCTGCGGGGGCGCGAACGCGTCGATCTGGGTGTCGGCGAACAGCGCCGGAATCCCACCGGTGTGGACGAACACCACCACGTCGTCATCGCGGAACCGATGGCGGCGAATCCGATCGAACAGCCCGGCCATCGCCTTTCCCGTGTACACCGGATCGAGGAGGATCCCCTCCTCCCGCGCCGTCGTTTCGACGGCATCGGCCATCGCGGCGGTCGGCAGCCCGTAGCCGGGGCCGATGTAGTCGTCCCACACCTCGATGGCGTCCTCGGGGATCGAGCGGTCGAGGGCGAGGGTCCGGGCGGCCTCGTCCAGCTGGCCGGCGATCCGCGTGATGAGCGTGTCGGCCGGGTTGGCGACGCTGATGCCGACGACGTCGATCCCTCCGTGGCTGTACAGGTGCGCGCCGAGGATCAGCCCGGTGAGGGTGCTCGAGGTGCCCACCGGAGCGATGAACGCATCGGCAGCGAGTCCCTGTGCATGGAGCTGGTTCACCGTCTCCAGGACACACCCGGCGTAGCCGTACGCGCCGTGGATCGCCCGGCATCCGTTGGGGATGATGTAGGGCCGCTCCCCGTCGGCGCGCAGTCGCTCGGCGAGCTCTACCGCCTTCTCGTCGGCGATCCGGTCGACATCGCTCTTGGTCGGATACCCCTCGCCGCCCACGAAATGGATCTCGGCGGCACCGAGGATCCGATCGATCAGCAGATTCCCGGTGGCGCGCCGCGGCTCCTCCCCCCGTAGCACCAGCACCGTCTTCAGTCCGAGGTGGTTCGCCGCGGCGGTGGTCAACCGGACGTGGTTGCTCTGGGGCGCGCCGATGGTGACGATGACCGTCGCTTGCTCATGGCGGGCCGCGGCCATCGCATACTCGAGCTTGCGCAGCTTGTTGCCGCCCAACCCGAGACCGGTGAGGTCGTCGCGCTTGATGAACAGCCGGGGGCCGCCCAGTCGTTTTCGCAGGCGCGACATCTCCTGCAGCGGCGTGGGGAGCGTAGCGAGAGGGATGCGCGGCACCGTTCCGATTTGCATGGTTCCTCCTTTGCCGCCGGGCAGTCTATCGGCTTCCCCGAGCGGCCACCACCGTCATCGCGCGCTCGCCGGCCGGCGGAGGATTGCGCCGGCGAAGGGGGGAGCGTACCCTGCGATGGTCGGATCGCGGCGGCGGGAGGGTGCGACCATGGCACAGCGGGCGAAGACGATCGGGATCCTCGGCGGGATGGGACCGGCGGCGACGGTCGAGTTCTTCCGACGGCTGGTGGTGGCCACCCCGGCGGCGACCGACCAGGAGCATCTGCACATCGTCATCGACAACGATCCCGCGGTCCCCGACCGCACGCGCGCGCTGCTGCACGGTGGTCCGAGCCCGGTCGGCGCCCTCGTGGCGATGGCGCGCCGCCTGGAGGGGGTCGGCGCTGACGTGCTGGCGATGCCGTGCAACACCGCACACGCCTACCTCGATGCGATCCGGGAGGCCGTCGCCTTGCCGGTGGTCGACATGGTCGGGGAGACCGTCGCGTCGATCGACGCCCCGGCCGCCGGCCTGCTGGCGACCGATGGGACGATCGAGAGCGGGTTGTACCGATCGGCCGGCGAGCGGTATGGCCTCCGAATCGTCGTCCCGAGCGCCTCCGATCGGCGCTCGATCATGGCGGCGATCGCGGCGATCAAGCGGGGAGAGCCGCCTGCCTCGGCGGAGCCCGCCATCCGCGAGGTCGGCCAGCGGCTCCTCGGCGCCGGGGCGGTGACCCTGATGGCGGCCTGCACGGAGCTCTCCCTGGTCTCCGCGGATCGCGTCGGACTCCCGTGGGTCGATGCCCTCGATCGCCTCGTGGAGGCGACACTGCGGGAAGCGGGAGCAAGCGGGGCAACAAGCGGCGGCAAGGAGGCCGAATGAACGACTGGAGACAGCGGGCTGGGGAAGCGGTCGATCGAATGGAACAGCGGCTGCGCGCGGTGGGACGGGAGCTGTTCGATCATCCCGAGGTGAAGTTCGAGGAGGTGTTCGCGTCGAAGCGGCTGGCCGCCGAACTGGAGGCCGATGGTTTCGACGTGGAGCTCGGCGTCGCCGGCATGGACACGGCGATCCGGGCCGAGCATCCGGCGCGCAGCGACGGGCCGACGGTGGCGATCCTCGGCGAGTACGACGCGCTGCCCGACATCGGACACGCCTGCGGCCACAACCTGATCGCCGCCGGCGGTCTGGGCGCGGCACTGGCGGTGGGAACCGTGAAGTCCGAGCTGCCCGGTCGGCTGTTGTTCCTGGGGACCCCGGCCGAGGAAGGGGGCGGCGGGAAGGTGCTGATGATCGAGGCGGGACTGTTCGACGAGGTCGACGCGGCGATCATGTTCCACCCGGCGGCGAACACGACGATCGGTCGCGGCAGCCTGGCGATTACCGAGGTGAAGATCGAGTTTCACGGGGTGCCATCGCATGCCTCCGGCAGCCCGGAGAAGGGGGTCAACGCGCTCGACGCCGTGCTCGGCACCTTCCACGGGATCAACGCCCTCCGCCAGCACATCGTCGACGGCGCCAGGATCCACGGCATCATCACCCACGGCGGGGTGAAGCCGAACATCGTGCCCGAGTACGCGGCGGCCGAGTTCTACGTGCGGGCAGCGACCAACACCTATCGCGACGAACTGCTCGAGAAGCTGAGGCGCTGCGCCGAGGGGGCCGCCCTGGCCACCGGGGCGCGGCTCGAGTTCAGCCCCGTCGGGCATGCGTACCAGGCGATGAAGCCCAACCGGCTGCTCGGCGAGCGATTCCTCCAGCACCTCGAGGCGGCGGGCATCCCGCACAACCCGCCCAAGGACCGTTCGATGGGCTCTACCGACATGGGCGACGTGAGTCAGACGGTTCCCGGAATCCATCCCTACGTGCAGATCTGCGAGGACGACGTCGCTGGCCACTCGCGACCGTTCGCCGAGGCGTCCAACGCCGAGCGGGGGGCTGTGGCGATGCTCGCCGCCGCCAAGGCGATGGCGAGGACCGCGATCGATGTACTTTCCGAGCCGGGGTTTGCGGAACGTATCCGCCAGGAGTTCGACGCCGGCTGATCGCCGTGGCGGCAGCCAGCGTGCCGCGGTGCCGCGCTACGGCACCGGGTCGTGGCCGCCGCGGTGAAACGGATGACACTTGGCGATTCTGCGGATCGCCAGCCACGAACCGCGCGCCACGCCGTGCTTGACGATCGCCCGCGCGGCGTATTCGGAACACGACGGCACGAATCGACATCGCGACGGCAACAGCGGGGAGATCGCCCGCTGGTAGATCCGGATCGGCGCAACCGCCAGCTTACGGAGCATGTCCCGATCGTAGCCGGCGGGAAGGCTCTTGACAATTGGCAGTCAGAACCCTATACTGCCAATTAGCAATCTCATGATGAGACTGCTAAGACAACGGAACGAACAAGGAGGGATCAGGATGATTCGGAGACTTCCCGCAGTACAGCGTGGACCGTTCCTTCTGGAGAGCAACCTGTCGAGGATGATCGATGAGATGTTCGGCGACTTCGACCGGATCGGGTTCGACGTCACCTCGAGCTTCGGTCGTACCGACGTGTACGAGAAGGACAAGAACCTGGTGATCGAGACGGAGCTTCCCGGCGTCAAGAAGGAAGACCTGTCGCTCAAGGTCGAGAACAACCAGCTCACGATCGCCGGCGAGGTGAAGCGCAACGACGAGATCGATCGGGAGAACTACTTCCGGGTGGGACGCCGATACGGGCGGTTCCAGCGGTGCTTCCCGCTTCCGGCCGATCTGATCGCCAAGGATCAGATCAAGGCCCGGTTCGAGGACGGCATCCTCTTCGTCACCGCGCCGATGAAGGAATCGATCAAGGAGAAGGAAAAGCCGATCGAGATCTCGGTCGACTAGACGAATCGGTCAACGGCAACGGCCTCGGCGATGCCGGGGCCGTTCTTTTTCAAGCGACGCCGTCACCGTAGGCGTTGGTGATCGGCATGCGCCGTCCGACACCGAAGGCCTTCGGGGACACCTTGATCCCCGGGGGTAGCTGGCGGCGTTTGTACTCGCTGGCGTGGTACCGTGAGAGGACCCGATCGACGGTGGCGACGTCGAAGCCGGCGGCGAGCAGCTGCGCGCGGGACTCGTTGCCTTCGATCCATCGCGCCAGCAGCGGATCGAGCACGCTGTAGGGGGGCAGATCATCCTCGTCGCGCTGTTCGGGACGCAGCTCGGCGGCCGGGGCGCGATCCCGCACGCTGCGGGGGATGATCCCCTCGAACGACTCCGCGAGCCTATAGACGTCCGACTTGTACACATCAGCGATCGGCGCCAGCGCGCCGGTCGTGTCGCCGTACAGCGTGTTGTATCCGACGGCGATTTCCGACTTGTTGCCGGCACACAGGACCAGCGCTTCCCGTTGGTTGGCCAGCGCCATCCACACCGTCGCCCGGATTCGCGGCTGCAGATTCTCGTCGGTCAGTCCGGTGGGCGTTTCGGGGAGTGCGTCGCGCAGCGCCCGATGGGCCGATTCGATCGAGATCTCCAGCAGCTCGATCGACAGGTTTCCGGCGATCTCTCTCGCCGCGGCGCGGCTCTCGGGGGATGTGAACTCGCTGGGAAGGAAGACGGCGGTGACATGGTCGGGGCCGAGCGCGTCGACGGCCAGCGCCGCGACCAGCGCCGAATCGACTCCTCCCGACAGCCCGATCACGACGTCGGTGAACCCGTTCTTGGTGACATAGTCGCGGATTCCGACGACGAGCGCTGTCCGCAACTGGCGAAGAGGATCGGATTCTGGAGCGGATACGGCTCGCGTGCTCGCGAGGTCGAACACGTACAGGCCGGCAGCGAACGCCGGGGCTTCACCGATCAATCGGCCGGAAGCATCGACGACGAGGCTGCTCCCGTCGAACACGACGTCGTCCTGGCCGCCGACCCGGTTGACGTACACGATGCCGACCCCGTTCTCCCGCGCTCGGCGCTGGACGAGGCGCCGGCGTGTCGCCGGTTTTCCCACGTAGAACGGCGAAGCGGAGAGATTGAACACCCATTCCGCGCCCAGGCTGGCCTGGAGCTCGGTCGGGCCCCCGTCCACCCACAGGTCCTCGCACAGGTTGATCCCGATCGACCGTCCGCGAAACGGGTACAGCTCCGTCCCGTCTCCCGGGGAGAAGTACCGTTGCTCGTCGTGGATGTCGTAGCTGGGCAGGTGTTGTTTGTGCGCGGATCCGACGATCCGTCCGTCGTCGATGAGCACGGCGGTGTCGAACAGCTCGGTCCCGGCAGCATCGACGACCGAGGACAGGTCGTAGCGATTGACCGCTTCCCGCTTCGGCCGGGCGGTGATCGTCCCGACGAGCACCCCGATCCCCGCCGAGGCGCCGCGGATCGCTTCCACCGCCTCCTCGCACGCCGCGACATATCCCGGCCGCCACATCGAATCGAGCGGCGAGTAGCCGCATACGGCCAGTTCCGGAAACGCGACGAGCTGGCAGCCCCGGTCCCGCGCTTCGCGCAGATGGGTGAGGAGGATCTCGGTATTCCGCTCGAAGGCCCCGACGTGGGGGTTGATCTGGCCGATCCCGACGCGCATGGGCGGATTATAGAATCCGCCTGGCGAGAGGTTCAATCGCGATCCGGGGCTTCCGGGGAGGCTGTCGCGTTCTGCAGCCGCTGCTCATCGTCCGCCGACAGCCGCTCGATCGCTCCCGCCGGGAGGTCGTCCAGTTCGACCCCGTCGATCGCCACCCGTACCAGACGGACGATGGTGAGATCGAATCGCCGGAACAGCCGTTTGATCTCATGCTTCTTGCCTTCGGCGAGCACCAGCCTGACGTGCGGCGGTCGCCCCTCGACCTGTCCGGAGACGATCCGCAGGGTGTCGCCGTCGTCGAGGATGCCGTGGCGCATCTCGGCCAGCTGGCGGTCGAGGATCGGCTTGCGGGGAAGGCGGTCGACCCACACACGGTAGGTCTTCTCGATCTCGTAGCGGGGGTGACTCAAGCGGTGGATGAGTTCGCCGTCGTTGGTCAGCAGGATCAACCCCTCCGCGTCCTGGTCGAGCCGGCCGGCCCACGTGTAGCCGATGAACCCCTCCGCTCGGAGGACGCGGCCGACGGTGTTGCCGTAGTGCGGATCGTCGTGGCTGCACAAGACGCCGGGGGGCTTGTGGTAGCGGTAGACGCGCATCTGTGGACGGTCCACCGACAGCGGGTGACCGCGCAGGCTGAGATGCTGGATCGACTCCGCGGCCAGCGGACGGAACGGATCGTCGAGGATCTCGCCGTTGACCGCCACTTCGCCCGCGTCGATGAGCTCGCGCGCTTTGCGGCGGGAGACGCCCGACTGGCGCTGTACCCACTGCAGCAGCTTCGCTTCACGCTGGGAATCGTCCATTCCCAAGGGATACACCGTGTCGGACCGTGGGTCAACCACGGCCTCGGTGCTTCGCACCATGCGGTCCGTGGTGCATAATCGGTGAAACGAGGGGTCGGGGTGTGATGGGTCTCACGATCGAGCGGATTCTGTTAGGCGACAGACGCCTGGGGAGGTTCGTCGACGTTCCCTGGGCGTTGTTTCGAGGCGATCCCCACTGGACGCCGCCGCTGCGCGGCGAGCTGCTCGGCAACCGCCTGCTGGGCTTGACGGGCCTGCTGACGCCCGATCACCCGTACCATCGGGCGGCGGACGTGATGCATTACCTTGCCCGCGACGGCCGGAAGCTGCTCGGCCGGGTATCGGCGACGGTGAACCACCGTTACAACGCCTACCACCAAGCGAAGATCGGCTTCTTCGGTTTCTTCGACGTCTGCGATGACGATCGGGTGACGGGGGAGCTGCTCGACCGGGCCGCCGACTGGCTCCGGTCGCGGGGCATGGTGACGATGCGCGGTCCGGGGGGCTACTCCAACGCCATCCATGAGCCGTACCAAGGGGTGCTGATCGACGGGTTCGACGCGCCGCCGACCGTCGAGTTGACCCACAATCCGCCCTACTATGCCGAGCACCTGGAGCGGTACGGAATGGCCAAGGCGATCGACTACCATGCCTATCGGATCCCGATCGGCCCTCCCGGCGACCGTCTGCTTCGCGTCGCCGACGCGGCACAGCGGCGGCGGCCGATCCGTACCCGGCGGATCGACATGCGCGATCTGCGCGGCGAAGTGAACCGGATCGTCACCATCTACAACGAGGCGTGGGCCGACAACTGGGGGTTCCTGCCGCTGACCGATGCCGAGGCGGAGGCGATGGCCGACGCGCTACGCCTGGTCGCCGATCCCGGCCTGTTGCGGTTCGCGTACATCGACGACGAGCTGGCGGCGGTGCTGGGGGCGCTCCCCGATCCCTACGTGCCGCTTCGTCCACGGTGGAACCGTCTCCTCGATACCGACGTCGTTCGAGCGTTGCGGCTGTTGTGCACCCGCAGGAGGATTCCGCGAACCCGGCTGATGTTCTTCGGCGTCCGGCCACCGTACCGGAAGGTGGGGATCGACGCCGTGCTCTACCTCGAGGTGCTCAAGCACGCGCTTCGCAACGGCTATACGGAGTGCGAGCCGTCGTTGTTGCTGGAGGACAACGACCTGATCCTGCGCGCCGCGGCGTCTATGGGAGGGGTCCGGTACAAAAGCTGGCGGATCTACGAGATGCCGTTGACGGCGGCATGAACGCGGGCCGAGAGCGGCGAGAGCAACGACGGGGACCGGCGATGCCGGTCCCCGTCGGCTGGGGCCGAGGCGAGGAGGCTCGGCTGCGGCGGTCAGTCTCCGCCGAAGTGGAACACGATACGGAAGTGCCATCTCCCATCGGAGCCGAAGGACCAGTACCAGCCGCTGTTCGGGACGCCGTAGTGCCATGCCCCGTTCTCGTAGTACCAGGTGCCGCCGGGATATCCGAAGAACGGCGGGAAGAACGACGGCGGCGCGGGGTAGCTGGCGGGCGGTGGGTAGCCGTAGCCCTGGGCATGGATGGTGAACGACGTCCATCCGGTGGCCCAGGCGGGCTCGGGAACGATCCCCATGATCTGGGCCTGGATCTGGTTTGACGCCGATCCGGGATTGCTGCCGGCCATCGGGTACGGCTCACCGAAAGACGACGGCGCCAAGCCGAGGTTGACCGGGCTGGCGAAGATCTGCAGCTGTTCGGTGCCCGCCGGCGGTGCCACGGTGAACTTGTACATCCCGTCGGGGAGGGAATGGGTCCCGGCGGACACGAAGTTCGCCTGGGAGTAGGCGTTCGGGAAGATCAAGCGCACGATCCCATCCGGCTGGATGTCGTAGATGTAGATATACGCCGCCTGATTGACCGAGAAGAAGATCGTCATCGTTTCGCCGATCAGGTAGCTCGACTTGTCGGTCCAGATGTTGACCGTGAGCGGTTGGGGCGTCGGTTGCGGCACGATGCCGAGCGGCGCCGGCTGGCCCTGCGCTGCCGTGACCCCGGCCAGCGCGAGCAGGCCGACCGCGAGGACGAGTACGATTCGCGTTGTGTGGGCTCTCATGTTCATCACCTCGCGCCATCTACACCCCTTGCGGGGGCGGGTTTCACGCCGGCGAGGAGGGTGTCCGGCGGCAGCTCGCCGAACCGAGCCGGCGGACGACCACATGCAGATGCTCGGTCGCGTCGCGATAGGCGGGATGAACGCACGTCGCCTCGACCAACCGGCAGAGCGTGTCGTAGCCGGCGGGATTCGTGGCGGCGATCTCGGCGACCGGTCCGAGGGCGCCGGAGGCGAACGCCTCGGCGCCGGCGCGAGCGACCACCGCGAAGCCGGCGTCGCGCAGCTCGCGCAGCGCCTGCGGCGGGGTGAGGAACGCCGCCTCGGTGAACACCCGCTGCTCGCCGACCTGTACGGTGGTCCCGGTGAGCTGACGCACCACGTCCTGGTCTGCGTACAGGTCGGGAAACTCGGTCAGGCCGGACCGCAGCACTCCCCAGGGGTTGATGAAGCCGACGATCGCCGGCGCCCCGGGGCGCAGGATGCGGTGCAGCTCGCGCAGCGCCTGCGCGCGATCCTCGCGGCGGACGATGTGGTACATCGGTCCGAGATGAAGCGCCGCATCGAATCCGGCGGTCGGGAGGATGGACAAATCGCGGGCGTCGGCGCCGTGCAGCCCGTCCGCCGTGAGGCCGCACGCGTCGAGCCTGTCGCCGGCGAACGCCACCGCCCGTGGGGAGAGGTCGACGAGCGTCACCCGGTAGCCGAGCCGCAGCAGCTCGACGGTGTAGCGCCCCGGTCCGCCGCCGATGTCGGCGACCCGGCCCACAGGCGGGAAGTGCTCGGCGATCAGACGCAGCGAGCAGAGCAGCTCGAACCGACGGTATGGACTCTCGAGACGGTCCCACTCGGTTTCGACCTGTCGATCATAGTAGCGGCGAACCACGTCGCTCATCGGTGGACCTCCTTGCGCCGAGCAGCGTAGACGGCGGTCGATCGGGGAACAAGCTTGCTCGCGGGGAGCGGGGCGACTACCGTGGACGCCATGACGATGCGAGTCCTCGGACTGGCGGGTCCCCCCGGCAGTGGCAAGAGCGCGGTGGCTCGGGCGCTCGCCGGGCGCCCGGGGGTGGAGGCGCTCGACCTCGATACGGTGGCGTGGGCGGCGTACGCGCCGGGGCAACCGGCGCACGCACGGCTCGTGGAGCGGTTCGGAGAAACGATCCTGGCGGAGGGCGGGCGGATCGACCGTGCCCGGCTGGCGCGGGCGGCGCTGGCCGATCCGGGCACGCGCCGGGATCTGGAGGCGATCGTCCATCCCGCGGTGATGGAGCGGCTCGCCGCCCGGGTGCGGGATGCGCGGTGCCGCGGCGTCGAACTGCTGCTGGTGGAGGGGGCGCTGCTCGCCAGCTCGCCCCACGTCGATCGGTCGCTGTTCGACCGGATCGTGTGGCTGGAGGCTTCCGATGACGTTCGACGGGCGCGCCTTCGCAGCCAGGGACGGGAACACCAGGTCGATCGGATGGCCGGGGTCGAACCGCGCGCGGGGACGGTCGTCGACGCCGAGGGAACCGTCGACGACGTCGCCCGCCGCGTGGAGGAGAGCCTCGAACGGTAGCGGAGCCCGATCACGCACCGTCGCGAACCCGCAGCGCCACGCGGGCCCGGCGGCTTCGGCGGGCCAACCAGCCTGCGCCGGCCAGCTCTCCGAGGGTCATCCCGGCCAGGGCGACGTACATCCCGTTGTAGCGCCCCCACGCGATCCCGATGACCAAGAAGACAACGAGGAGCAGGAAGTAGAGCGCTGTCGCCTCGGTGACCGAGCGCGTCTTGCGGCTATGCAGCACGATACCGCGCAGCCAGCTCTGCAGCGTCGATGCGGCGGGCAGGAACAGGGCGAACCACAGCCCGCTGCGCGCCAGCTCGACGAGCCGCTCCGACAGGCCGGTGATCGTGCCGAACCAGAACTGCGATAGCGGGGTGGCGGCGACCAGCAGCAGGGCGCCGGTGACCCCGCCGATCAGCCCGAAGGCGAACCGGCCCAGCGCCCGGCTCGACCCCGCCGTGTCCAGGTGGGCGATCACCACCTCGCTGTACGCCACCCCGGTGCTGCGCAGGAGGAACGTCAGGCTGGTGACGACGGGGAGGACGGCCAGCGCGTCGAGCGCCTCGGGCATCCGGCTGACCGCGGCCGTGAGGACGGGGCGGGCGCCGAGGAGGATCAGCGACGTCAGCGACAAGGGAACGTAGAACTGCAGAAACGCTCGGTAGGTCAGCGGCTCACCGGTGGTGACATGGGCGGGCAGCTCGTCACGGAGCACCGGCCGCACCCGCAGCCCGGCGTACACCGCCTCGCCGACCACCCCGGCGACGATCGCCGACGCCGCGATCGTCGTGCCCGGGAAGGTACCGACGGCGAATCCGGCAGCGAGGACGCTGGCGTCGAGCAGCAGGCGGATCCCGGTGCCGATCCCCACCGACAGCGAGTGACCGAACCGGATCAGCACCCCCTGGTTGAACCGCCGGTAGGCGATGGCGTAGGTCCACGGCAGCATGATGATGAACCCGATCCGCGCCGGCTCGATGATCTGCTCGGGGGCGCCGAGCAGCCCGCGCACGAGCAGCCCGTACAGCGGCGTCAGCGCCACCAGCAGATGCAGGCCGGTGAGGCCGGCACTGAGCAGGTGCATGAACCGGCGGATCTTCCGGTAGGCGGGCCAGTCTTTGCACAACGCCGTCGACGCCGCCAGCAGCATGACGACGGGGGCCTCGATCAGCAGCGACAGCGGGAAGACGAAACTCCCATACGCCGCCAGGTGGATCGTCGGATCGACGAGCCGGGCGATGACGATGTTGAGCGCCGGGCCCTCCAGTGCCATCAGAATCCAGCTGGCCGCCAGCGGCCACCAGGTCTTGAAGATGCGTCCGGCGGTCACCGGATCGGCTGTCGTCGTCATCTGAAAACCCCCGAGCGATCGGGATCATCCGCCTCGTCGGATCGGTTGTCAACGGGACATCGGGGGCGGGGCGCTTGTTCCGAGAAGCGTCGCGGACTACGCTCGGCGCAGCGAAAGAGGGGTGCGGATGGGCCCGTTCGGTACGCCGTGGAGCACGTTGGGCGCATGGATCGTCGTCGCTGGCAGCATCCTGCTGGCCCTGGGGTGGGCGCTGTGGACGGGCCGTCGGAACGGGGAGGACGACCGGTGAGCGACACGTTCGTCTACGTCCTCGTTCTTGCCCTGTACATGGTGGTGCTGGTGGTCGTCGGCCTTGTCGCCTCTCGCCATATGCGGGGAGGGGAGGACTACCACCTCGGGGGACGGCGGATCGGTCCCTGGGTCACCTCCCTCTCCTACGTCGCCGCCTACTTCTCGTCGGTGGTGATCATCGGCGGCGGAGGGTTCGGGTATCGGTATGGGATGGCGACGCTGTGGATCGGGGCGATCAACGTCCTGGTCGGCTGCACCTTGGCGTGGATCGTGCTCGGTCGCCGCGTGCGCAGCTTCACCGGCCGATTGGGCACGGTGACCGTCCCCGAGTTCCTCGCCGAACGGTATCGTTCCCGAGGGGCGCGGCTGCTCTCCGCCGCGGTCATCGCGCTCTTCCTCATCGTGTACAACGTCGGGATTCTCCAAGGGATGGGGCGTGCCTTCGAGGTCCTCATGGAGATGCCGTACGCGGTCGGGGTGGTCCTCGCGGGAGCGATCATCGTGCTGTACGTGTCGCTCGGCGGCTACCTGGCCGTCGTGTGGACCGGTTTCGTACAGGCCTGGGTGATGGGGTTCGGCCTCATCCTGTTGACGGTGGCGTCGCTGCGTGCCGTCGGGGGGTTGAGCGCGGCCCACGCGGCATTGTCGGCGATCGATCCGCGCCTCATCCGCACCCCCGGCCCGTGGGGATGGGCCGGCCTGATCTCGTTCGCGTTCGTGTTCAGCTTCGCCGTGTGGGGGATGCCGCAGCTGGTGGTTCGGTTCTACTCGATCCGGTCGGTGAAGCTGTTGCGCGTCGGCACGGTGGTGGTCACCGTCGCGGGGAGCATGGCGGTGCTGCCCTACCTCGTCGGCGGGATCGCGCGGGTCCTCCATCCCGGACTGAGCAGCCCCGATCAGGCGATTCCCGTGCTGACGAAGCACGTCCTCACGCCGTGGGGCGGAGCGGTGTTCCTTGCGGGGGTGATCGCCGCGGGGATGTCGACGTTCGCGTCGATCCTCATCATCACCTCCGGGGCGATCGTCCGGGATCTGGTGCAGAAGGGACTGGGCCGGCCGCTCTCCGACCGTTCGGCGATGCGGTGGAGCCGAGCGGCCAGCGTCATCGTGGGGCTGATCTCGCTGGCGATCGCCATTCGCCCTCCCGATCTGATCCTCGTGCTGACCGCGTTCTCCTGGGCGGCGATCGCCGCCACCTGCTTGTGGCCGCTGCTGTTCGGCCTGTACACGCGGTGGGCGACGCGCGCGGGGGTGCTCGCCTCGATGGTCGTCGGCCTGGTGACCGCGCTGGTGTGGACCGGGGTCGGATCGCCCTACGGCCTGCAGGGGTTCATCCCGGGCATCGGTGCCGGCCTCATCGCGCTGGTGGCCATCAGCCGGGTGAGCGCGCCACCTCCCGCCGATGTTCTGGACCGCGTGTTCTCGCCGTCGAGCGAGGACGAGGGGGTGGCTTGACTCCGATCGCGGCCGTCGCTACATTGCTGGCGTTGTTGGGGTCGGCAGCGGATTTTCGATGGAACGCGGCTCCGATCGCCTCCGCGGAAAGCGCATTCCGACGACGAGGTGCCAGCAAGAAGGAGGACGATGGTTGTGGCCGATCGCGAAACCGGAACCGTGAAGTGGTTCAACGATGCAAAGGGCTACGGTTTCATCACGCGCGAGAATGGGGAGGACGTATTCGTCCACTTCAGCTCGATTCGCGGTGAAGGGTACCGCTCCCTCGAGGATGGGCAGCGGGTCGAATTCGTCGTCACGACGGGCGACAAGGGACTGCAGGCACAGGACGTCGTCCCGGTGTAGCGTAGCCGCACGCGCACACGCGGTCCGATGACCGCCGCTACAGGACCGGAAGGTACCGCTCGACTTCGTACCGGTGGACCTGGGAGCGGTACGCGTCCCATTCGATGCGCTTGTTCTCGATGAACTTCTCGAAAATGTGGTCGCCGAGGGCGGTACGGACAAGGGCGCTCGGCGCCATCGCCGCGATCGCCTCGTTGAGGCTCCCCGGAAGCGATGCGATCGAACGCTCGGCACGTTCCCGGTCGGTCAACGCGTAGACGTCCACCTCGGCCGGACCAGGGAGCGGATAGTCGCGCTCGATCCCCTCGAGCCCCGCGTGCAGCATCACCGCGAACGCCAGATAGGGGTTGCAGGCGGGGTCGGGAGCCCGGAACTCGATTCGCGTCGCCATTTCCTTGCCCGGCTGGTACATCGGGATCCGGATCATGTTGCTGCGGTTGTGGCGCGCCCACGTGATATAGACGGGGGCCTCATAGCCGGGCACCAGCCGCTTGAACGAGTTGACCCACTGTGCGCACAGGCCGATCAGCTCTCCCGCGTGCCGGATCAGCCCGGCGAGGTAGCCGCGGGCAAGCGTCGACAGGTGGAGCGGATCCTCGGCATCGAAAAACGCGTTGCGGCCGTCGGCGTAGGCGAGCGACTGATGGGTGTGCATCCCCGAGCCGTTTTGCCCCTGGAACGGCTTCGGCATGAACGTGGCGTGGACGCCGTTGCGTCGCGCGATCTCCTTGATGACGAACCGGCACGTCATCAGCTGATCGGCCATGCGCAGCGCGCTGCAATGGCGGAGGTCGATCTCCTCCTGGCTGGGCGCCACCTCGTGATGCGCCGCCTCGACGTCGATCCCCATCGCTTCGATCGCCAGGACCGTCTCGCGGCGGATCTCGGAGGCGACGTCGGGCGGTGACAGGTCGAAGTAGCCGGCGGCGTCCAATCCCTCGGTGTCCTGATCCGAGCGGAGGTAGAAGTACTCCAGCTCCGGCCCGACGTTCATCGTCAGCCCCATCGCCGCGGCGCGGTCCAGCGCCCGCTTCAGCGCCCAGCGGGGGTCGCCCTCGTACGGATCCCCTCCGGGACGGACGACGTCGCAGAGGATCCGCGCGACGGATCGGTCCCACGGAAGGACGGCGAACGTCGACGGATCCGGGCGGGCCACCATATCGCTCTCGTCGATCCGAGCGAACCCGTGGATCGACGAGCCGTCGAATCCGATGCCGTCGGTGAGCGCCGCTTCGAGGGCGGTCGCCGGGATCTCGATGCTCTTCAAGTTGCCGAGCAGGTCGGTGAACCACAGCTGGACGAACCGCACCTGTTCTTCCTTCACGCGCTGCAGCACACCGTCATTCGTCGTGTCCGTCATCCTCCACCCTTCTGGACGTCGTTCGGGGGAGTGTAGACGGCCGCCCCCGACGGGGCAACTACGTGTTCGCCCCGCACGCCGGCCGGACCGCGGCGAACCAACCGGATACCGCCCGGCAGCAGTCGTGTCCGATCGAATCCCGACCGATGACCGGTTGCCGCCGGACCGCCCGCCGCGTGCCCCTCGAAGCCCGCCGATACCTTGAGAAGAGAGGTGAAGCCTGTGTTTACAATCCGCGTCGAGACGGTTTTGGTGGTCGGGCTACTGCTGTTCCTGCTGCTCCAGCTCCCGCGCCTTGACGATCCCCCCGACCTCCGCCTGGTCAACGGCGGCATCGCTCGGGTGGACGAGATCCAAGGCGCGGCGCTATACGTCGATCTCGGCGGAGGCGACGTGGCGCTGGTCTACGTCTCGGAACTCCGCATGCATGCGGATGCCACGGGAACGGCGTACGTGACGCGGCTCGACGGGTTGGTCGTCCGTCGCGGTGGCGATAGCGAGCGGATCCGGTTCGACGCGTCGGAACGCGCGGCTGTGCTGGGATGGCGCCCCGTCGCCTGGTTGGATGGGCTCGTCGTCCCCGGAGGACCCCACAACCGGCATCCCCACGAATTCCGGCAGATGCGGTGGCGCAAGGCGATCTCGCGAGGCGAGGAGGTGCTGTTCGTCATGGGAAGGGTCGAGGGACAGAATCTCGTCACGGGCGGAGTCGTGACCGGCGACTTCGATGCGAACAGCGCATGTCCGGCCGTTCCCCTCCTGGCACCCGTCGATGTCGGCTCGTCCTTCGGCTGCTCGATGACCGCGTCCCGATCGGCTTCCGGTGCAGGCGGATCCGGCGAGAAGGGCTGCTTCTGGGCGCTGGCCGGCGCCGTCTGCTGGCAGGGAAAACGGGAGCTGGAACTCCGTCCCTTGGTCGCCTGGACCGCCGGCTATCCGATGCAGTAG